>DASVQR010000131.1:0-46473 GCA_036389055.1 Longimicrobiaceae bacterium
TTCGTGGGCCGCGTGGACGAGCAGGTCAAGGTGCGCGGCTTCCGCATCGAGCCGGGCGAGATCGAGGCCGTGCTGTGCGCGCACGAGGGGGTGAGCGAGGCGCGCGTGATCGTGCGCGAGGACGAGCCCGGCGAGCAGCGCCTGGTGGCGTACGTGGTGGGCGAGGCCGACGCGGACGCCATGCGCGAGCACCTGCGGCGGTCGCTGCCCGAGTACATGGTGCCGGCGGCGTTCGTCGCGCTGGAGCAGCTGCCGCTCACGCCCAACGGCAAGCTGGACGTGCGGGCGCTCCCCGCGCCGGAGCTGGGCGCGGCGGAGGAGCGGTACGTGGCGCCCCGGACGCCGGTGGAGGAGGTGCTGGCGGAGATCTGGGCCGGGGTGCTGGGCGTGGAGCGCGTGGGGGCGCACGACGACTTCTTCGAGCTGGGGGGCCACTCCCTGCTGATCATGCGCCTCCTGGCCGAGATCCAGGCCGTGTTCGGCCTCGGCCTCTCCATCCGCACCGTGTTCTCCATGCCCACGGTGGAGGCCATGGCGCTGGAGGTGGAGCGGCTGGTCTACGAGGACATCGCCGCCATGCCCGAGGTGCAGGCCGAGCAGCTGGTCGAGCTGATTCCCGCGGCGGGCGAGTGAGACGTCCCGGAGCGGCTTCCGACGCCAACCACGCCACCACAGAGTGAAGATGTCTTCCGAGCAGACGATCGAGCTTCCACGTCCCGAGCTTTCCGCCGCCAAGCGCGCCCTGCTGGAGGAGCGGCTCCGGGGCCGGGGGGTCGTGTCGGCGATCGTGCCCCGCTCCGCCCGCGGCGACGTCCCGCTGTCGTTCGCGCAGGAGCGGGTCTGGTTCCTGGAGCGCGTGCAGCAGGGCGGCTCGTCGTACAACATCTGCGTGGCGCGGCTCCTCCAGGGCGGCGTGGACGAGGGCGCGCTGGAGCGGGCGCTCGGCGAGATCGTCCGGCGGCACGAGGCGCTCCGCACGGTGTTCCGCGAGGAGGACGGCGTCCCCTTCCAGGCGGTCGCGCCCTTTTCCGGCTTCCGGCTCGCGGTGGAGGACCTCGCCGCCATGGGCGCGGCGGAGCGCGAGGCCGAGGTGCGGCGGCAGGCGGCCGAGGACGCGGCGCGCCCCTTCGACCTCGCGGCCGGCCCGCTCTTCCGCGCGCGGCTGCTGCGGCTGGGCGCCGAGGAGCACGCGCTCCTGCTGGGGATGCACCACATCGTCAGCGACGGCTGGAGCATGGGCGTGCTCTTCCGCGAGATGTGGACGCTGTACGACGCCTTCCGCGAGGGACGCCCCTCGCCGCTGCCGGAGCTGCCGGTGCAGTACGCCGACTACGCGCTGTGGCAGCGGGAGCAGGTGCAGCGGGACGCGGAGGCGAAGCACGTCGCCTACTGGACCCGGCAGCTGGCGGGCGCCCCCTCGCTCCTGGAGCTCCCCACCGACCACCCGCGGCCGCCGGTGCCGTCGTTCCGCGGCGGCATGGTGCCGGTCGGCGTCCCGGCCGGGGTGCTGCGGGGGCTGCGCGAGCTCGCGCGCGCCGAGGGCGCCACGCTCTTCACGGTGGTGCTCGCCGCCTTCCAGGCGCTGCTCGCCCGCTACGCCGGGGTCGAGGACCTGGTGGTGGGCACCCTGGTGGCCGGGCGCACCCGCCGCGAGGTGCAGGAGCTGATCGGGCTGTTCATGAACACCCTGGTGCTGCGGGCCGAGCTGGGCGGCGACCCCTCCTTCCGCGAGGCCGTGCGGCGGCAGCACGAAGTCGTGCTGGGCGCCTACGACCACCAGGACCTCCCCTTCGAGCGCCTGGTCGCCGAGCTGCAGCCGGAGCGGAGCCTCAGCCACGCGTCGCTCTTCCAGGTGCTCTTCCAGCTGGACGACGCCGGCGAGGGGACCGCGGGCGGCGGTGGGCTCCGGGCCCGGGCCGTGGAGGTGGACGGCGGGACCTCCAAGTTCGACCTGACGCTGGGGCTCGCCGCCCACGCGCGCGGCATCGCCGGGGAGCTCGTGTACAGCTCCGACCTGTTCGAGCGCTCCACCGCCGTGCGGATGGTGGAGCACCTGGAGCGCCTGCTGGAGCAGGCGGCCGCCGACCCGGACCGCCGCCTCTCGGGGCTGGACCTGATGGGCCCGGCGGAGCGGGAGCAGGTGGCGGAGTGGAACCGCACCGGGGCGGAGTTCCCCGCGGACCGCTGCATCCACGAGCTGTTCCGGGAGCAGGCGGAGCGCGTCCCCGACGCCACGGCCGTGACCTTCGGCGGGCGGTCGCTCACCTTCGGCGAGCTGGACGGGCGGGCAAACCGGCTCGCCAACCACCTCCGCGGCATGGGCGTGGGTCCCGAGGTGCGGGTGGGGATCTGCCTGGAGCGCAGCCTGGAATTGATGGTGGCCATCCTGGGCGTGATGAAGGCGGGCGGGGCGTACGTCCCCGTGGACCCGGCCCACCCCGCCGAGCGGATCGGCTACGTGCTGGAGGACTCGGCGGTCGGGGTGCTGCTCACCCAGGAGCGGCTGCGCGAGCGGGTGCCCGTGGGCGAGGGGGTGCGCGTGGTGGCCGTGGACCGCGAGTGGGACGCCATCGCGGCGTCGCCCGCGACCCTCCCGGAGTCCGGCGTGGGCCCGGAGAACCTGTGCTACGTGATCTACACCTCCGGGAGCACGGGCCGTCCCAAGGGGGTGGCGATGCACCACAGGGGTGTCTGCAATTATCTTGATTGGGGCGTGCGCTTCTACGGCGCCGACGCGGGGACCGGCGCCCCGGTGTTCTCGTCCATGGCGGTGGACCTGACCATCACCAACCTGCTCCCGCTGTTCGCGGGGCACCCGCTGACCTTCCTCCCCGAGGAGTCGCCGGTGGAGGCGCTGGCGGAGACGCTGCGCGCGGGGCCCGGCTTCGGGCTGATCAAGATCACCCCCACGCACCTGTCGCTGCTCACGCCGCTCCTCACCGCGGAGGAGGCCCGCGCGTCCACGCGCACGCTGGTGATCGGGGCCGACTTCCTGAGCGCCGAGACCACCCTGTTCTGGCAGGACCACGTCGCCGGCGTCCGCCTGATGAACGAGTACGGGCCCACCGAGACGGTGGTGGGGTGCTCGGCGTACGTGCTGGAGCCGGGGCGCCACCGCGCCGGCCCGGTCCCGGTGGGCCGGGCCATCCAGAACCTCGCCTTCCACGTGCTGGACCGGAACCTGGAGCCGGTGCCCGTGGGGCTGCCGGGCGAGCTGTACATCGGCGGCGTGGGGGTGGCGCGCGGCTACCTGGGCCGGCCGGCGCTCTCGGCCGAGAAGTTCGTCCCCGACCCGTTCGCGGAGCCGGGCGCGCGCATGTACCGCACGGGCGACCGCGCCCGCTGGCTGGCCGGCGGCGACCTCCTGATCCTGGGCCGGGTCGACAACCAGGTGAAGGTGCGCGGCTACCGGGTGGAGCTGGGCGAGATCGAGGCCGTGCTGCGGCGGCACCCCGGGGTGCGGGAGTGCATGGTGGTGCTGCGCGAGGACCGCCCGGGCGACCGGCGCCTGGTGGCGTACGTGGTGGGCGGCGCCGACGCCGCCGAGCTGCGCGAGCACCTGCGCGGCGGCCTGCCGGAGTACATGGTCCCCGGCGCCTTCGTGCCGCTGGAGGCGCTGCCGCAGACGCCCACCGGCAAGATCGACCCGAAGACGCTCCCCGCCCCGGTGTACGGGGCGGGCGCCGCCGACGCCGGGGAGCCGCGGAACGAGACCGAGGTGGAGCTGATCCGCATCTGGGAGGAGGTGCTGGGGATCCAGGGCGTGGGCCCCACCCAGAACTTCTTCGACGTGGGCGGCAACTCGTTCCTGGCGCTGCGCCTGTTCGCCCAGGTGAACCGCAGGCTGGGCCACGACCTCCCCCTGGCGACGCTGTTCGCGGGGGCCACGGTGCGCGGCATGGCCGAGGCGATCGAGGAGCGGACGCGGAGCGCGGGCGCGGACGGGTCCCCGGTGGTCGCGGTGCAGCCGGACGGCGGCCTCCCGCCGCTCTTCGGGGTGCACCCGGCCGGCCGCAGCGTGGCCGCGTACGTCCGGCTGGCGCGCCACCTGGGCGCGGACCAGCCCGTCTTCGGGATCCCGGACCTGGCCGAGGACCTGTCGCGCCCCATCCCGGAGATCGCCGCCGAGCACCTGGCCTCCATCCGCTCCGTGCAGCCCCGGGGGCCGTACTACCTGGCCGGCTGGTCGTTCGGCGGGTTCGTGGCGTACGAGATGGCCGTGCAGCTGGAGCGGCAGGGCGAGCGGGCCGCGTTCGTGGGGCTGATGGACACCATGTCCCCCCTGCTTGCCCAGTGCGAGCTTTCCACCGGGCACGACCTGGAGCTGGTGATCTCCAACGCCGTGGACGTCGCCACCCAGGTGGGCCGCCCGTTCACCGTGGACCGCGCGGCGCTGGAGGGGCTGGACCCCGACGAGCAGGTGAGGCGCGTGGTGGAAGCGCTCCACGCGCAGGGCGCCGCCCCCCCCGACTACGACGCCGCGGCGCTCCAGGAGAGCTGCGACATCATCCGGCTCCGCAAGGTGAGCCTCTCGGGCTACGTCCCCGGCCCCTACCGGGGGACGCTCACCCTCTTCCGCGCCAGCGTGGTGGAGGACGAGCACCGCGGCTTCCTGGCCCGGAACACCGCGTCCGAGGAGGAGCTGCGCACGCTGGGCTGGAGCCGGCTCGCCTCCGCCCCGGTGGAGGTGCATCAGGTTCCCGGCGCGCACGTCACCATCGGCACCGAGCCGCACGTCCGCGTGCTGGCGCAGCGCGTCGGCGAGTCGCTCGCCGCGGCGCGGGAGCGCGCCGGCTCCACGGCGCCCGCCTGACCCGGCGGCCCGACACACCCCCGCCGGCGGCGCGCGCCGCCGGCACCCCGGACCATCCACCGCACCGCACATGAGCCGACACGCTGAAGCAGCCGCCGACGTCCGCCCGCTCCCCCCGGTCGCCATGCACGCCCCCGCCGGGGGCCGGCGCAGGCACGTGCTCTCCATCCTGGACCTGGAGCCCGAGGAGGTGCTGTACCTCTGCCGGCGCGCCATCCGGATCAAGCAGGCCCCCGAGACCCCGCAGACGCTGCGCGGCCGCACCGTGGGCGTGTACTTCCGCAAGACCTCCACCCGCACCCGCACCGGGTTCATGGTGGGCGCCGGGCGGCTGGGAGCCACCGTGGTCTACTTCGGCCCGGGCGACCTGCAGACCAACACCGGCGAGACGCTGGAGGACACCGCCCGCACGCTCGCCGGCTACCTGGACGTGCTGGTGATGCGGACCAACGAGAGCGTGGAGGAGATGCAGACCTTCGCCTCGCACCCCGCCATGTCGGTGGTCAACGCGCTCAGCTCCGACGAGCACCCCACCCAGGCGCTCACCGACCTGGCCTCCATCCTGGAGCACTTCGGGCGGCTGGAGGGGATCTCGGTGCTGTACTGCGGCGAGGGGAACAAGACGGCCGCCGCGCTCGCCCTTGCGATGAGCCGCATCCCCGGGACGCGGCTGATCCTGGCGACGCCGGAGGGCTACGGGCTGGACCCGGAGAAGCTGGCCGCGGCGCGGTCGCTGGCCGCGGTGCACGGGGCGGCGATCGAGGAGACGCACGACATCGACTCGGTGGAGCCCGGCGTGGACGTGGTCTACACCAGCCGCTGGCAGGAGATGGGGGTCAGCAAGCCCGACCCGGACTGGAAGGAGCGCTTCGCCCCCTTCCGGGTGACGCAGGCGCTGATGGACCGCGTCTCCCACGCGGGAACGGTGTTCATGCACGACCTGCCCGCGGTGCGGGGCGAGGACGTGGACGACGAGGTGCTGGACGGACCGCGCAGCCTGGCCTGGGTGCAGGCCCAGCACAAGATGTTCAGCGCCATGGCCGTGATGGAGTGGTGCGGCGCCGGCGTCGTCGGGGACGAGCCCTGAGCCCCGGCGGGACACGATGGAAACAGCCGCACTCCTCCGCGACATGGGCACGCAACCCACCCAGCGCCCCCGGACGGCGATGGCACCGGTGATGTTCAAGGCGGCCGCGCCGTCGGCCCGCGTGGGCACGGGCCGGATCCACGCGCACCACGGCGAGATCGTCCAGGGCGTCTTCTATTCCAGCGACGGCAGGCTGGAGCACGGGCTGGTCACGCTGCCGTGCAGCCTGTTCGGCACGCGGGTGCGCTTCCGCCCCATGCCCTCGGGCCCGCTGGTCGTGGAGCCGGGCGACCGCTCCCGGGCGCGGACCGCCGCCCGCATGACGCTGGACGCGCTGGGGCGCACGGGGTGGGGCGGCTCCATCCGCATCGAGAGCAACGTCCCGCTCCGCTGGGGGTGCGGCTCCTCCACCACCGACGTGCTGGCCACCATCCGCGCCGTGGCCGACGCCTTCGGCGCCGTGCTGGAGCCCGAGTGGATCGCCCGGCTCTCCGTGGCCTCCGAGACCGCGTCCGACTCGCTGATGTACGGCCCCGAGCGGGCGGTGCTCTTCGCCCAGCGGCGCGGCAGCGTGCTGCTGGACCTGGGCGGCCCGCTCCCCCGGGTGCAGGTGCTGGGCTTCAACACCGAGGAGGACCGCGGGGTGGAGACGCTGTCGCTCCCCCCCTGCCAGTACTCCGCCTGGGAGGCCGAGGCCTTCCAGCCCGTGCTGGGGCTGCTGCGCCGGGCCGTGGAGCAGCAGGACCCGGCGCTGCTGGGCCGGGTGGCCACGGCCAGCACCACCCTCATGCAGCGCCACCGTCCCAAGCGCTTCATGCCGGAATTGCTCCGCCTGGCCCGCGAGACCGGCGCGCTGGGGGTGCAGGTGGCCCACAGCGGCACCGTGGCCGGCCTGCTGTTCGAGCCGGACGGCCGCGCCGCCGAGCGCATGGAGCAGGCCCGCGCGGGGCTGCACCGCATCGGCCTGCACGGGAGCTGGGAGTTCTCCAACGATCTTTCCCCACAGCCGGAGGCAGTGTCGTGAGCGGACCCGTGATCAACGCCAACTTCGTGGACGCAATCGCGCTCCCGCGCATCGTCTGGCTGCGCCCCAACCTGATCGGGCTCTCCTTCACGCTGATGAAGCTGCTCCCGGCGCGCTTCATCGTCCGCAAGGCGCTGGAGGAGGGCACGCTGCAGCCGGGCGGGCTGATCGCCGAGACCACCTCGGGCACCTTCGGGCTGGCGCTGGCGATGGTGGCGCGGCTGGGCGGGCACCCGCTCACGCTGGTGAGCGACCCCGCCATCGACGCGCCGCTGCAGCGCCGGCTGGAGGACCTGGGCGCCACGGTGCACATCGTGGAGAAGCCGGGGCCCACGGGCGGCTACCAGCAGGCCCGGCTGGAGGTGCTGGAGCGGGTGCTCGCCTCCAACCCCGGCAGCTTCTGCCCGCGCCAGTACACCAACCCGCACAACCCGGGGAGCTACGCCCCCTGCGCCGAGCAGCTGGTGGCCGCGGCCGGGGCGGTGGACTGCCTGGTGGGGACGGTGGGGTCCGGCGGCTCGGTGTGCGGCATCTCCTCGTACCTGCGGCTCCTGTTCCCGGAGCTCACGGTGGTGGGCGTGGACACGCACCGCAGCGTCATCTTCGGCCAGTCGGACGCGGGCGGCGGGCGCAAGCTGCGTGGGCTGGGGAACAGCCTGATGCCCCAGAACGTGGACCACACCGCCTTCGACCTGGTGCACTGGGTGGGCGCCGCCGAGGCCTTCCTGGCCACGCGCCGGCTGCACCGTGAGCACGCGCTGTTCGTGGGCCCCACCAGCGGCGCCGCCTGGCTGGTGGCCGACTGGTGGGCGCGCGAGAACCCGGACTCGCTCACCGCGGTGGTGCTCCCCGACGAGGGGTACCGCTACCAGGACACCGTCTACGACGACGCCTGGCTGGAGGCGCAGGGGCTGCGCCTGGACGTGCTCCCGCGGGAGCCGGTGGAGTGGGACCGCCCGCACGACGGCGACGACCCCTGGTCCTTCTACCGCTGGGGGCGCCGCGGCTTCGCCGAGGTGATGAGGTCGCCCGCCTCCGCCCTGGAGCTGGCGCTGTCATGAGCGGAGCGAGCGTCAGGGCGGTGCTGTTCGTGGAGAGCAACACCAGCGGCACGGGGCGGCTCTTCGTGCACACCGCCCGGGAGATGGGATTCCGCCCGGTGCTGGTGACCGCGCGCCCGGAAAAGTACGCGTACCTGTCGCAGGAGGGGGCGCCCGAGGTGATGGTCGTTCCCCGGATCGACGGGGACGAGCTGTACGCCCTGGTGGGCGAGCGCTTCGCGGGGGGCGCGGAGGTGGCGGGGATCACCTCCAGCTCCGAGTACTTCATCGCCACGGCGGCGGCGCTGGCCGCGCGCTTCGGCCTCCCCTGCCCCGACGCCGCGGCCGTCGCCGCGGCGCGCGACAAGTCGCGGCAGCGCGAGACCCTGTCCGCCGGCGGCATCCCCACCCCGGCGTTCCGCGTCGCCGCTTCCGCGGAGGAGGCCGCCGCGGCCGCGGCGGAGATCGGCTTTCCCGTGGTGATCAAGCCCGTGGCCGGGAGCGGGAGCGTGGGCGTCCGGGCGTGCGCCGACGCGCGGGAAGCCGCGGAGCACGCCGCGGCCGTGCTGGCGCAGGCCGCCACCCCCGCCGAGCGGCGGGTGCTGGTGGAGGCCATGGTGAACGGCCCCGAGTTCTCGGTGGAGGTGTTCTCCGGCCGGGTGGTGGGGATCACCCGCAAGCACCTGGGCGAGCCCCCCTTCTTCGTGGAGGCCGGGCACGACTACCCCGCCCCGGTCTCCGACGACCTGGCCCACACCCTCGCCGACACCGTCCGCCGCGCCACCGCGCTGCTGGGGCTGGGGTGGGGGCCGCTGCACTGGGAACTGCGCGTGCAGGACGGGCTCGCCTTCCCCATGGAGGTCAACCCGCGCCTGGCCGGGGGCTTCATCCCCGAGCTGGTGCGCCACGCCCGGGGGATCGACCTGATCCGCGCCACGCTCCGCCTGGTGGTGGGCGAGGCGCCGGAGCTGGAGCCCGCCCACCACCGCTGGGCCTCCATCCGCTTCCTGTTCGCCCCCCGCCCCGGGCGGCTGGACGCCGTGGAGGGGATGGACGAGGCGCGCGCCGCGGAGCACGTGGTGGACGTGGCGATGTACCGCCGCCCCGGCGACGAGCTGACCGTGGAGAACGACTTCCGCGACCGCATCGGCCACGTGGTCGCCTGCGCCGGCGACCCGGAGGCCGCCGGGGCGGCGGCGGAGCGCGCCCGCGGCGCGGTGCGCGTGGTCGTGGGGGCGCACGCGGACGCCGGGGCCCCCCTGCCGGTGGGGGGCGCGGCCTGATGTCGGACACCGGACGGATCCGCAGGCCGCTGGACCCGCGCGCCCGGCAGGTCGTCTTCGGGGACCACGTGGAGGGGGCGATCCGCGACGAGCTCCCCTGGTACGTGCAGGTCGACCGGGCGCACCTGGTGATGCTGCTGGAGCGGGGGATCCTCCCGCGCGAGTCCGGGCGGCGCCTGCTGGCCGTGATGGACGAGCTGGTGGCGGGCGACTACGCGCCGCTGCGCGGGCGGGCCGCGCCCCGCGGGCTGTACCTGCTGTACGAGAGCTTCCTGGTGGAGACGCTGGGCGAGGAGACCGGCGGCGCCGTGCACCTGGCCCGCTCGCGCAACGACATCAACGCCACCGTGCTGCGGCTGAGGCTGCGCGCCCCGTACCGCCGGCTGGTGCGCGAGACGCTGCGCCTGCTGGCCGTCCTGGTGTCGCGCGCGGAGCGGCACGCCGGGCTGGTGATGCCGGTCTACACGCACTGGCAGCCGGCGCTCCCCGTCACCTACGGCCACTACCTGGCCGGGGTGGCCTCCGCCCTGATGCGCGACCTGCGGGGGATCGAGGACGCCGCCGCGGAGCTGGACCGCTGCCCGCTGGGCGCCGGCGCCGCGGGGGGAACCACCATCCCCATCGACACCGAGCGCACCGCGCGGCTGCTGGGCTTCGCGGAGGGGGTGCGCCACTCGCTGGACGCCGTGGCCTCGCGCGACGTGGTGCTGCGGCTGCTGGCCGCCATGGCGGTGCTGGGCGTCACGCTCAGCCGCGTCGCCACCGACCTGCAGCTCTGGAGCACCGCCGAGCTGGAGCTGGTGAGCTTCCCGGACGAGCTGGTGGGCTCCAGCTCCATGATGCCGCAGAAGCGCAACGCCTTCCTGCTGGAGCACATCAAGGGGCGCGGCGGGGCCCCGCTGGGCGCCTTCACCGCCGCGGCGATGGCGATGCACGCCACCCCCTTCAGCAACTCGGTGGCGGTGGGGACCGAGGGGGTCAAGCCGCTGTGGGGCGTGCTGGACGAGGTCACGGAGGCCGTGCTGCTCGCCCGGCTGGTGGTGGCCGGGGCCCGCCCCCGCCCCGAGCGCATGCGGCAGCGGGCGGCCGAGGGGTTCACCGCCGCCACCGAGCTGGCCAACCGGCTGGTGGCGGCGACGGGGATCTCCTTCCGCAGCGCCCACCACCAGGTGGGGGCGCTGGTGACGCGGGCGGGCGAGCGGGGGGAGTCGCTGGAGGAGGCGGCGGAGGCCATGCTCCGCGAGCGCGGGCTCCCGGCGGAGCGGGCCTGGCTGGACCCCGCCGCGGTGGCGGAGGCCGCGGCGTTCGGCGGCGGCCCCGGCGGCGAGTCGCTGCGGCGCGCCACGGCGGAGCTGCGGCGGGAGTGGGCGGGGGCCGCGCGCCGGCTGCGGGAGCGCTCGCGCGGCTGGGAGGACGGGTCCCGCGCCCTGGCGGCCGCCGTCGCCGCGGTGCTGGCGGAAGAGGTCCCGGCTGCGACGGCGCGGCACGACGAAGGGCAACCCTGAACAGGTACTCATGACGACTGCACGTCTGGTCAGACTCAAACGCTGGCGCATCTTCCTGGCCCAGCTCTGGCGCGTGGGCCGCGGCCGCATGGTGCTGTTCGGGGTGCTCGTCCTGGTCACCGGGCTGCTCCCCAACGCCACCATCCTGGCGACCGGCGCCCTGATCGACGCCGTTCCCGCCGCGGTCCGGGAGGGGCTGGACTCCCCGGCCGGGAAGCCGGCGCTGCTGGCGCTCGCCGCCCTCGCCTTCCTGATGACCGCCTCGACGCTCGCCGGCAAGGCGCTGGCGTACGTGTCGCGCCTGATCGACTACGCCTGCGGCCTGGACGGGTACCAGGTGGTCGCCCGCATGACGCTGGGGACGCCCGGGGTCGCGCCGCTGGAGGATCCCGCGCTCGCGGACCAGCTGGAGTCCATCCAGGACGCCAGGCGGCGCGGCGCCATGGGCCGGCCGGCCTCCGTGCTCAACAGCATCGTCGGCACCCGCGTGCGGGGGCTGGGCGCGTTCGTCGTGCTGCTCGGCTTCAACTGGTGGGCGCCGCTGGTGCTCACCGTCGCCTGGCAGTTCACCAACTGGGTCTACCTCCGGGTGACGGAGCAGGGCGTCAACGTGCAGATGACCGAGGGGGCGACGCGGATGCGCCGCGCCGCGTACCTGCGGTCGCTGGCGGTGGAGCCCTTCGCCGCCAAGGAGGTCCGCGTGTTCGGGCTGGGGAGCTGGATGGTGGATCGGTACGCGGACACCTGGCTGGAAGCGCACCGCATCATGTGGCAGGGCCGCAAGCAGAACGGCAGCCTCAACGTGGTCTCCACCATCCTGCTCTTCGTGTCGCACACGCTGGTGCTGGGGGCGCTCGGGCTGGCCGCCAGCCGCGGCGAGATCGAGGTGGCCGCGCTGTTCGTGTTCGTGCAGGCCGCCCTCGCCCTCAGCGACCTGGGGCTGGTGGGCGACGCGCAGTGGACGCTCTCCCAGACGCTCGCCGTGGCGGAGCACCTGGAGGAGCTGCGCGATCGGGCTCCCGCCGAGCTCCCCCCGGGGCTGTCGGCCGCCGGCGCCGGGCGCCGCGGCGCGGTGGGGGTGCGCCTGGAGAACCTCCGCTTCACCTACCGCGGGCGCCAGCAGCCCACCCTGGACGGGCTGGAGCTGGACATCCCGGCCGGCCAGTCCGTGGCGATCGTCGGCGAGAACGGCGCCGGCAAGAGCACCCTGATCAAGCTGCTGTGCGGGCTGTACGACCCCGACGCCGGGCGCGTCACCCTGGACGGCGGCGTGTCGCCCCTGGAGGCCCGCGGGCGGATCGGGGTCATCTTCCAGGACTTCGTCCGCTACCGCCTGCCGCTGCGCGAGAACGTCGGGTTCGGCCACCTCCCCCTGGTGGGCGAGCGCGAAGTGCTGGAGGGCGCGCTGCGCGACGCCGGCGGCGCCGAGCTGATGGGGAAGATGCCGCAGGGCTGGGACACCGTGCTCTCCCGCGAGTTCGACGGCGGCGTGGACCTGTCCGGCGGGCAGTGGCAGCGCATCGCGCTGGCCCGCGCGCTCACCGCCATCCGCGGCGGCGCCGGCCTGCTGATCCTGGACGAGCCCACCGCCAGCCTGGACGTGCGCGCCGAGACCGAGCTGTTCGAGCGGTTCCTGGACCTGACCCGCGACGTCACCACCATCCTGGTGTCGCACCGCCTTTCCAGCGTGCGCCACGCCGACCGCATCGTGGTGATCGCCGACGGGCGCGTGGTGGAGGACGGCACCCACCACGAGCTGATGACGGCCGGCGGGCGCTACGCCGAGATGTTCCTGCTCCAGGCCGAGCGCTTCGCCGTCCCGGGCTCCGAGGACACCGTGGGAGAGGAGGTGGGGCATGCGTGAGAACTGGCGCGGGCTGAGGCTGCTGGTGGGGACCGCCTGGCGGGCGGACCCCTGGCGCTCGGCCGGGCTGCTGCTGGAGCCCGTGGGCCAGCTGGCGGCCCCGCTCTTCGCCTGGTTCCTCAAGATGATGGTGGACGGGGCGACCCGGCAGGACATGCGCCTCATCGCCCTGGGCGCCGGGGGGATCATCCTGGTGCGGGCCATCGGCTTCATGAGCGGGTGGGCCGGCGGCTGGATCCGGCTCCGGCTCAGCGAGCAGGTGGGGTTCGTGCTGGACCGCGAGATCGCGACGCTCACCGCCGGCATCCCCGGCGTGGAGCACCACGAGCGGGCCGACTACATGGACCAGCTGGAGCTGCTGCGGCAGCGGCAGGGGGTCCTGGGGAACTCCCTGAACAGCCTGATCAACACCGCCAACGCCGTGGTGGCCGGGGTGGGCACCCTGGTGCTGCTCCTGTTCGCCACCCCCTGGCTCCTGTTCCTGGTCCCCTTCGCACTCCCGGCCGTCCCCTTCGCCGCCATCAAGCAGCGCTGGTTCCGCCAGGCCGAGGAGATCGGGGCGCCGGTGGCCCGGCGCGCCCGCTACCTCCAGGAGCTCACCGTGGACCGCAACGCCGGCATGGAGCTGCGCGTGTTCGGGCTGCAGCGGGAGGTGCTCGCCCGCTTCCGGCGGAGCTGGATGGAGTCGCAGACCATCGGGCTGGACGTGGAGCGCCGGATGATGCTCCTGGACACCGTGGCCGACCTGATCTTCGTGGTCGGCTTCACCGGGGCGGTGGGGCTGATGCTGTGGCGGGCGAGCCGCGGCCAGGCCACCGTCGGCGACGTGGTGATGGCGATCTACCTGACCCAGCAGCTGCGGGGCAGGATCGTGGCCCCCATCTGGTGGATCTCCAGCCTGGGCGAGGCGCTGCGCGCCGCGGGGCGGGTGCTCTGGCTGCGGGACTACGCCCGCAGCGCCACGCTGACGCGCGGCGGGAGCCGGCCGGCCCCCGCCCGCCTGGTCGACGGCATCGTCTTCGACCGGGTGTCCTTCCGCTACCCCGGCACCGAGCAGTGGGCGCTGCGCGACGTGTCGTTCCGGATCCCCGCGGGCTCCGTGATCGCGCTGGTGGGGGAGAACGGGGCCGGCAAGACCACGCTGGTCAAGCTGCTGAGCCGGATGTACGAGCCCACCGAGGGCCGCATCCTGGTGGACGGCGTGGACCTGGCCGAGATCGAGGTGGGCGCGTGGCGCGAGCGGCTCTCCGCCGCGTTCCAGGACTTCGTGCGCCTGGAGCTCACCGCGCAGCACAGCGTGGGCGTGGGCGACCTGCCCCGGCTGGACGACCAGGGCGCCGTGCGCGTGGCGCTCGAGCGGGCGGGCGCGGCCGACGTCCTGGGCAAGCTCCCCGAGGGCACCGCCACCCGGCTGGGCTCGCGCTGGGACGGCGGCGTGGACATGTCCACCGGCCAGTGGCAGAAGCTGGCGCTGGGCAGGGCGCTGATGCGCGGGGACCCGCTGGTGGTGTTCTTCGACGAGCCGACCGCCAGCCTGGACGCCCTGGCGGAGCACGCGCTGTTCGAGCACTACACCCGGGAGGCCCGCACCGGCTCGGAGCGCGGCGCCATCACGGTGCTGGTGTCCCACCGCTTCTCCACCGTGCGCTCCGCCGACACCATCCTGGTGATCGCCGGGGGCGGCGTGGCGGAGCTGGGGAGCCACGAGGAGCTGCTGCTGCGCGACGGGCTCTACGCCTCCCTGTACCAGCTCCAGGCGCGCGCGTATGCCTGAGCGGGCGCAGCACCGCCGCGACGTCGGCTTCGAGCGCGCCGTGGCCTTCGCCGCGGAGCTGATCCGCATCCCCAGCCTTCCCGGCGAGGAGGGGGAGGTGGCGCGGCGGATCATGGAGGAGATGAGCGCGCTTGGCTTCGACGAGGCGCGCACGGACCGCGCGGGCAACGTGATCGGGCGGATCGCCGGGACGGGCGGCGCGCCCCCGGTGATGCTCTCCTGCCACATGGACGTGGTGGACGTGGGCGACGTGGAGGGGTGGGAGCACGACCCGTTCGGCGGGGTGGTCGCGGACGGCTGCCTGCACGGGCGGGGGGCGATGGACCTCAAGGGGCCGCTGGCCCTGCAGGTGTACGCCGCGGCGCGCTTCGTGGAGGAGCGCCCCGCCGGCGACCTGCTGGTCGTGTTCTCCGTGTACGAGGAAAAGGGCGGCTGGGGGATGATGCACCTGATGGAGTCGGCCGGCCTGCGCCCCGGCGCGGTGATCCTGGGCGAGGCCACCGGGTGCAACCTGTACACCGGGCACCGGGGCCACGCCGAGCTCGCCGTGGAGATCCACGGCAGGGCCGCGCACGCCAGCGCGCCCGAGACCGGCCGCAACCCCAACGGTCTGCTCCCGCACGTCCTGCTGGCGCTGGACGAGCTCGCCCGGGCGCAGCCGACGCACCCGGTGCTGGGCCGCGCCACCTTCACCCCCACCGTGGTGGAGTGCTGGCCGAAGAGCGGCAACGTGATCCCCGACCGGGTGAGGATCACGCTGGACCTGCGCGTGCTCCCCGGGTGGAGCGAGGAGCGGACGCTGGAGCGGATCCGCGCCGTGCTCGCCGAGCGGGTGCCGCCCTCGGAGGGGATGCGCGTGGAGGTGCTCCCCGGCCGGGCCACGCACCGGGCGTGGACGGGGTGGGTGGACGAGCACAGCAACTTCACCCCCGGCTACCTGCTGGCCGACGACCACCCGGTGGTGCGGGCCGCCGCCGGGGCCCTGCGCGCGTCGCTGGGGCGCGAGCCGGCGATCCGGCAGTGGAAGTTCGGCACCGACGGCGGGCACACCTGCGGGACCCACGGCGTCCCCACCATCGGCTTCGCGCCGGGGGAGGAGGCGCTCGCCCACACCAACCGCGAGCGCCTGGAGCTTGCCTCGGCCCGGGAGGCCTTCGACGCCTACCCGCCGCTGATCCGCTCCGTCCAGGCGGCGCTGGCCGCCGCGAGGGGGCTTCCCGTGCAGGGGCTGGCCCTGTGCGGGGCGGCCGCCCCGCCCGGCCCGGCCGCGCCGTAGCGCAGCCGGAAACGGACGGGTCCGCCGCCCGCCCCGGAAACCCGCCATGCGCTTCACGCAGGCGGGTTTGTCGGTTATACTTCAGAAAACCCTGTCCGGAAACAAACCGCGGCCCGGGGAGCGGCTCCCGCCCTCCCCGCCCTTGCCGCCGGATCCCATCTCCTCACCAAGGAACCTCCCATGCCTGCACCGGCGGCGCACCTCGGCGACATCGCCCAGGCCCTTTCCATCCGGTACAACAACCTCGTGTACGAGATGAAGGCCCGGGGCGACGACGTCATCGTGCTGTCGCTGGGCGAGGCCTTCTTCGACATCCCGCTGTTCGGCTTCGACGAGATGCCGATGCCGGACAGCTACCACTACTCCCACTCCCGGGGGGTCCCGGCGCTGCGCCGCCGCCTGGCGGCGTACTACGACGCGCACTACGGGGTGCCGGTGGACCCGGAGCGCGAGATCATCGTCACGGCCGGCTCCAAGATCGCCATCCACATGTCGCTGATGGCGATCCTGAACCCGGGCGACGAGGTCCTGGTGCTGGAGCCCGCCTGGGTGAGCTACACCGAGCAGGTCAAGCTCTGCCACGGGGTCCCGGTGATGGTGCCGCAGGACTGCACCGTGTTCCAGCTGGGCGAGTTCGTCACGCCGCGGACCCGGGCCATCATCGTCAACAACCCCAACAACCCGTCGGGCAAGGTGCTGACCCGGGACGAGCTGGAGCACCTGCACTCCCTGGCGGACCGCCACAACCTGTTCCTGCTCGCCGACGAGGCGTACAGCGAGTTCCTGCTGGACGACTCGTTCATCTCGTGCGGGGCGCTGGACCCGGAGAAGAAGCACACCCTGGTGTGCAACTCCATGTCCAAGAACTACGGGATGTCGGGGTGGCGGATCGGGTACGTGATCGGCAGGGCGTCGATCGTGGACGAGGTGCTCAAGATCAACCAGCACCTGGTCACCTGCCCGCCCACCATCCTCCAGCACTACCTGGAGCACAACTTCGACCGGATCCTGGACATCACCCGGCCGCAGATCGAGGACGTGGTGCGCCGGCGGCGCGAGCTGGCCGGCTTCATGGACGGGCTGGGGATGTCCTACCTCCCCGGCGACTCCACCTTCTACTTCTTCGTCTCCATCGCCCGCTCCTCCCTGTCGTCCGAGGAGTTCTGCACCCGGCTGCTCGTCGAGCACCACGTCAGCACGGTGCCGGGGATCGGCTACGGCGCCTCGTGCGACCGCTTCATCCGCGTCTCGGTGGGCACCGAGAGCATGGAGCGCACCCGCCGGGGGATCGCCCTGGCCGGCCGGCTGATCGAGGAAACCGCCGTGGAGCCCGCGCCGCTGGTGGCGGAAGCGGTGTGAATCCCCCGCGGGGACGAGAGGCTTGACCGGGAGCAGAGGTGCTAATACATTGACACGTGCCAATACACTAGCACGTGCTAGCACACTAGCACCCACCCCGGAGGTGACCCGATGGCAGAGAGTGCCCCCCTGGACCTGGGCCGGCGAGAACGGCAGATCATGGAAGTGATCTACCGTCTGGGCCGGGCCACCGCGGCGGAAGTCCGCGACCACCTCCCCGACCCTCCCAGCTACTCGGCGGTGCGGGGGATGCTGCGCCTGCTGGAGGAGAAGGGACACCTGGGCCACACGCAGGAGGGGATCCGGCACGTGTACTTCCCCACCGTGGCGCGGGACGACATCCGCGACACCACCATGAAGCACGTGCTGCGCACCTTCTTCGCGGGCTCCATGTCGGCGGCCATGGCCGCGCTGCTGGACGCCAACGAGGAGCCGCCCTCGGGCGAGGAGCTGGACACCCTGGCGCGCATGATCGAGCAGGCGCGGGAGCAGGGGCGATGAGCTCCCCGCTGCTCGCCGGCGCGGAGTGGCTCCCCCTGCTGGGGGAGCTCGCCGCCAAGGCGACGCTGGTGCTGCTGCTGGCGGCCGCCGCGTCGGCGCTGCTGTGGCGCTCCTCGGCCGCGGTGCGCCACATGGTGTGGTGCGTGGGCGTGCTGTGCGTGCTCGCGCTCCCCCTGCTCTCGGCAGCGCTCCCCGCCTGGACGCTGCCGGTGCTCCCCGCGCCGGCCGCCGCGGCCCCGGCCGCGCAGGCGGCCGGCATCCCGGACGCGATCGTCGCCGCCGCCCACCCCGCCGCCGCTCCCCCCGCGGGCGCGGCGTGGCTCCCCGGCCTGGCGGCGGCCCTGGCCGCCGGCGGCGCGCTGGCGGGGATGCTCTGGCTGGCCGGCGGCTTCTGGGGGGTGGCGCGGCTGGGGCGGCGCGCCGAGGTGATCCGGGACCCGGAGTGGCTGCGCACGGCCCAGGACGCCGCCGACCGGCTGCGGCTGCGCCGCCCCGTGCTGCTGCTGCGCAGCCGCGGCGCCCACATGCCGGCCACCTGGGGGCTGCTCTGGCCCTCGGTGGTCCTCCCGTCCACCGCGGACGGGTGGACCGACGACCGCCGCCGCGCGGTGCTGGCCCACGAGCTTGCCCACGTCAAGCGCTTCGACTGCCTGACGCAGGCGCTGGCCCAGGTGGCGTGCGTCCTCCTCTGGTGGCACCCGGCGGTGTGGTACGCCGCCCGCCGCCTGCGGGTGGAGCGGGAGCGCGCCTGCGACGACCTGGTGCTCGCCGCCGGGGCCCGCGCCTCCGACTACGCCACGCACCTGCTGGAGATCGCCGGGGCGCACCGCGGCATGCGGCTGGCCGCGCCGGCGCTGGTGAGCATGGCGAAGCCGTCGCAGCTGGAGTCGCGGCTGCTCTGGGTGCTGGACGGGGCACGGGCCCGCTCCGTGCCCTCCGCCCGCGCCACGCTGCTCACCGCGCTGGCCGGGCTCCTGGTGGCGGCTCCCCTCTCGGCGCTGCGGCCGGTGGAGGCCGCCTCCCCCGGCGCCATGGTCGCCCCCCGGCCGGCGCCGGCGCTCCGCTCCGCCCCGGCCGTCGCCGCGCCGCTGGACGAGGTGATGGCGATGCGGGGCGCCGGGGTGGACGCCGCCTTCGCCGCGGAGATGCGGGCGGCCGGGTACGGCGGCCTCACCGGCGGGCAGCTCGTCCGCATGAAGTCCACAGGGGTGTCGGCCCGCTACGCCGCCGAGATGAACGGCGCCGGGTGGGGCCGGCTCACCGCCGAGCAGCTGGTCTCGCTCGCCTCGGTGGGGATGCGGGCGGAGTACGTCCGCGGGCTCCGCCGGGAGGGGCTGGCCGACCTGTCGGTGGAGCAGGCGACGCGGCTCAAGGCCGTGGGCGTCACCCCCGCCTACGCGGCGGGGATGAGGAGCGCCGGCCTGGGCCCGCTGGACGCCGCGGCGCTCGCCGACCTGAAGCGGGTGGGGATCACCGCGGAGTACGTCCGCGAGCTCGCCGCCGCGGGGCTCGGCCCCCTCACGCCGGATCGGCTGGTCCGCGCGCGGGCCGACGGGGACGGCGCCCCGCCCCCGGCCGCGAGACCGTAGGACGACCGTAGAACGATTCGGGGCCGCCGGGCCTTTCCGCCGGTCCCTCGCCATGAGACGACGAACGGGAGACGATCCGATGAAAATGGGACATGGATGGGCGATCGCCGCGCTGGCAGTGGCCGCGCTGGGTGCCTCGCCGGTGCAGGCGCAGGCGGGCGGCTGCGAGAACGGCCGCGGCGGGCTGATGACGGACCTGGGCTTCCGCCGCCTGCCGCTGCCGGCCGGCCCCCACGCCGCGCCGAGCGGCTTCCGCACCGAGCCCCGGATCACCGGGGTGCGCGCCGACGGCCCCGCGGCCGGGCGGCTGCAGGACGGGGACCTGCTGGTGGCGGTGGACGGACAGCCGGTCACCACGCCCGCGGGCGCGCGCCGCTACTTCGAGACCGAGCCGGGGCGCGCGGTGCGCCTTTCCGTCCGGCGCGACGGCGGCGTCCGCGAGGTGACCGTCACCGCGACCGAGATCTGCATCCCGCACGCCTCCGCTCCGCCGCATGCGCCGCCCGCGCCCGCGCCCGCGCCGGACGACCTGCTGCCCGTGGCCCGGTTCGGGTTCACCATCGACTGCCAGGACTGCGGCGACGACGAGAGCGGCAAGTTCCGCTTCCGCCAGCCGCCGGTGGTGGGGGGCGTGCAGCCCGGCTCGGCGGCCGCGCGCGCCGGGCTTCGCCCGGGCGACCGCCTGACCCACGTGGACGGCGTGGCCCTCACCAGCGAGGCGGGGTGGCCCCGGTTCTCCGGCATCCGCCCCGGCCAGCAGGTCCGCTTCACCTTCACCCGCGGCGGGCAGTCGCAGCAGGCCACGCTCACCGCGCGGTAGGCTCCCGGCCGGCGCCCGCGGGCCCCCGGGCCGCGCGGGCGTCCGGCTCCCGGTCCCCGTGGGCGGGGCCTTCGGGCCCGGCCCACGGCATTTTCGCGCCGGCCGCTGCCCCGGGGACGGGGGCCGCGGCCGTCGGGCTGCACCGCGGCTGCACGCCGCCCAGAACACCACAGGAGTGCCAGATGAGAGTCGGTGTCACGCTGTACCTGGGGACCCCCATCTCGCCCGTCGAGCTGGACAGCATCAAGCACGTGGCCACGAGCATGACGGAGGCGATCGCCGCGCGCCACGAGGTGGTCTTCCTGCCGCCGGCGTACAGCTACGCCTCGCGCCGGGACGCGGTGGGGATGTGCGAGGAGTTCGTGCAGAATTCCGACGTCATCGTGGGCTGTCCCTCGGGGCAGCTGCTGTCGATCCGGCAGCGGCTCGGGCGGAACGTGCCCATGGCCGGCCTCCTGCTCGGCGTGCTCCCCCGGGGCGGCTGGGGCTTCGACGTCCAGGTCCCCTTCTTGAACACCAACGACATCCTCGTCCCCAACTGCACCGCGGACCAGGAGCTCCTCGACAAGTTCGTGGTCAACGCCAGCTCCCGGGTGCTCCCCTTCGCGTACGACGACAAGACCTACTACTCGGTGGACGAGGCCGAGCGCGCGAGCCTGCGGCAGAGGCTCGGCTTCCGCCCGGAGGACCGGCTCCTGGTCTACATCGGGCGGATCACGCTCCAGAAGAACGTCCACACGCTGCTCAAGGTGTTCAGCGCCGTGCAGAAGGTGGTGCCCGACGCGTGCCTGGTGATCGCGGGACCCACCGTGGAGCACGGCTCCCCGGAGTTCGGCATCACCCCGGTGAACCTGGCCGGCACCGTCAAGAGGCTCATCGCCAAGCTCCAGATCCCCGAGGACCGGATCCAGATGTTCGGCAACCTGCATCCCGACTCCCTGCGCATGCTGTACAACCTGGCCGAGGTCAAGGTCAACATGACCCTGCACCACGACGAGAACTTCGGCCTGTCGCAGGTGGAGGCCATGGCGTGCGGCGCCCCGGTGGTCGGCACCGCGTGGGGCGGCCTCAAGGACACCGTCGTCGACGGCGTCTCCGGCTACAAGGTGAGCACGTCGGTGACGCCCATGGGGATCAAGGCGAACTGGTGGGAGGCCGTGAACCGGATCGTGGCGATCCTGCGGGACCCCGCCGAGCGCGAGCGCCTGCGGGAGTCGTCCGTCCGGCACGCCGTGGAGAACTACTCGCACGCCCGCCACCAGGCGACCCTGCTGGAGATCCTGGACGCCATGAAGGAGGGGAGCGCGCGGCCCGCCGAGCCCCTGCAGGCGAGCGAGTTCGGAAAGGAGTTCTGGGGCGGGGCCGGCAGGGCGCCCCACCTGCGGGGCGAGCGGTCGTACGAGCTGTACCAGGAGCTCATGCACCCGATCACCGCGCCCTCGGCGCAGCTGGTGCCCCACGGCGAGGCGCTGGACGCCGGGCAGGTCGTCTGCCTGGCCGCCCCCGTCACCGACGGGGAGAACGGCACGTGCGTGATCGACGACCCCATGTACCCGTTCGACCTGGAGGTCCCCCGGGCCCACCGCGGAGCGTTCGGGGCGGTCCTCGCCGCGCTGCGCGAGGAGCCCGCCATGACGGTGGAGCGGCTGAGCGGCGCCCTCGCGGACCACCCCGGGGCGGCCGGGACGCTGGCCTGGATGCTGGAGACGGGGCTGCTGCTGCGCACCGCCCCCGTGGAGGGGTGGGTCGCGCCGGGGGAGATCGACCGCCGCCTGAGCGAGCCGCTGTTCCGGATCCGGCGCCTGGAAAAGGACACGGACTTCGTGGTGTACTGAGCGGAGCGTCGCCCCGTCCGCGCGGACGGGGCGCCGCTCCGGCCGGCCGCCACGAACGAGAGGAGCCGCCCCGGACGACCGGAGCGGCTCCTCTCTGCGTTTCTCTGCGTTCGCGCCGGGGCGGGGATCCCGCCCGGCGGCCTCCCTACAGCTGCGCCGCCAGGCGGCCGCCGTTGCCGCTGCCGTTGCCGGAGATGCTCCGGGCGAAGCGCGAAGCGGCCTCCCACTGCTCCACCAGCTTGGGGGTGGCGTACGCCTGGTTGATCTTGCCCCAGGTGGTGGGCGCCACGCCCAGCCCGCTCGCCGCGCACAGCCCCAGCAGGTAGCGCGGGTGGTAGGCCACGCTGCGCAGCCCCTCGGTGCTGGTGAACCACACCCCGCGCTCGTCCTCGGCCACGGACAGCGAGCCGTAGCCGCAGCGCTGGTAGTAGGCGGCCCGGCAGGCGGTCGCCACGGCGGACACCTGGTAGGAGCTGATGAAGAAGAGCAGCCCGCTCGCCTGGATGCGGCGCAGCGCGCGCGAGGGCCCGGGGATCAGGCCGAAGCTGTTGAACGGGAAGAAGAGCAGGGCGCGCGAGGGGGACAGGCCCTGCATCGCGGGGGCGATCACCGTGTCAATCTGGCGGGCGTCGCCGGCCACGAACCGGACCCGCTCCTGCAGGCCGCGCGCCTCGGCCGTGCGCTGCGCCGTGTCGATGTGCCGGTGGTTCAGGTCCACCCCGATGTAGCGCTTGCCGTGCGACAAGGCCCAGTCGAGGTTGCGCCCGTCCATGCACCCGACCTCCACCAGCACGTCGATGCTGTCGCTGATCGCCGACAGGACCTGCCGCTCCTCGCGAAGGAACTCGGTGATCGCCGGGGGATGGCAGGCGGGGTCCATGAGCCGATCGCCGCCGCCCTCCTCGTAGAACGATCGCACGAACCGCAACCTGAGCTCCCTCGTCATTTCCCCTCTCATGCTTGCATGGCTGTGGTGGCGGGGCACGCCCGCACCCGGCCGGGAGCCGGTACGCTGGGCATCCGACTGCGGGGCGGGGACGTCGGCCGGCGCGCCGCAGCGGGCGGCCGCCCCCGTCCTCCCGCCCCCGATCGCGGGCGCCCGCGGCCCCTGGGCTTCAGCCATGCGACCTGCAACGCTCTCCATGGGTTTCGAGCTTCCCGGCGAGAAAGGGCTGCTGCAGCTTCGCGGGCCTGGTCCAGGCACGCCGTCGGGCGTCGGATCGCTTCTTACGGGGCGTGCCTCGAACCAGGATCTACGGCGGTGAGGTGCGCGGAACGGCGTCCACGCTTCGGATCGTATGGTGACAGGCCCAAACCGAGCGGCAGCGGGCGATGCGGCGGGGAAGGACACGTGATTCCGCTCATCCCGTCACCCGGAACGACGAGCGGATCCGCAGGGCCAGCCGTGGAATGCGTCCCAGGATAGCGGAGCTTTCGGATCGTGTCAAGGCTGGCGCGAAATGCGCCGGTTTTATCCGTCCCCGGGCATCCGCGCGGAGCCCGCCGGCGCCCGGCGCGGCGGCGCATACCGAGCAAAATGGCCGCTTTCCGCCGGCAAACATCCGGGGCGCCGGGCGCCGCCGCCGGCCGGGGAACCCCGCGCGGGCCGCGTCCCTGGCCCGGCCGGCCCCGCGCGGATAGCTTGTGCGCCGCCCGGTCCCCGCCGTCGCCCCTTTCATTCACAGGAGAGCTTCCCTTCCGATGAGCCAGATCGAATACGCCGACTTCGACAGGGTGGAGATGCGCGTGGGGCGCATCCTCAGCGCCGAGCCGCTCCAGGGCGCCCGCAAGCCCGCCTACAAGCTGTCCGTCGACTTCGGGGAGATGGGCACCCGCTGGTCCAGCGCGCAGGTGACGGCGCTGTACCAGGCGGAGGAGCTGGTGGGCAGGCTGGTGGTGGCCGTCACCAACTTCCCCCCCAAGCGCATCGCCGGCTTCATGTCCGAGGTGCTGGTGCTGGGCGCGCCCAACGAGCGGGGGGAGGTGGTGCTGCTCACCCCCACCCACGACGTGCCGCTGGGCGGGCGCATCTTCTGACCGCCGGCCCGGCGCCGGGTCAGCCGCCGGGGGCCGACGGGGGGAGGATCCCGTCGGCCCGCAGGCGCTCCACCACGGCCCGGGCCAGCGCCTCCACCGGGAGCGCCGCCGTGTCCAGCACCATGTCCGGGGCCGGCGGCGGCTCGTAGGGGCTGGACACCCCGGTGAAGTGGGGGACGTCGCCGCGCAGCGCCGCCGCGTACAATCCCTTGACGTCGCGCCGCCGCAGGGTGTCCGGGTCCGCGTCCACGAACAGCTCCAGGAAGCCGCCCTCCGGGAACAGCGCCCGCACCGCGTCCCGGTCCTCCCGGAAGGGCGAGACGAAGGCGCAGAGCACGATCGACCCGCCCTCGAAGAAGAGCCGCGCCGCCTCCCCCGCCCGGCGCACGTTCTCCCGCCGGTCCTCCCGCGAGAAGCCCAGGTCGCCGCACAGCCCGTGGCGGAGCTGGTCGCCGTCCAGGAACATGGTCTGGCACCCCCGCGAGAACAGTTCCCGCTCCACCGCGCGGGCGATGGTGCTCTTCCCCGCCCCGGAAAGGCCGGTGAGCCACAGCACCGCCGCGCGGTGGCCGTTGCGCGCCTCGCGCTCGGCGCGGGGGACGTTCCACCCCTCCCACACCACGTTGGGCGACGCCGGCCGCGCGTCGTCCCGGAGCTCCCGGGGCTCGCCGCGGATCATCCCCGCCGCCACCGTCAGGTGGGTGTGCGGGTCCACCAGCACGAAGCTGCCGGTGGTGCGGTTCTGCGCGTACGGGTCCACGAACACCGGGCGCGCGGTGGTGATCTCCACCCGCCCGATGTCGTTGAGCCCCAGCGTCGCCGCCGGCTCCCGGTGGAGCGTGTCCACGTCGATGCGGTACACCAGCTCGCTGACGAACGCCTGCACCTCGCGGGTGGTGTGCATCAGCAGGTACGGCGTGGAGCGGTCCAGGGGCCGCTCGTCCATCCAGCACACCACCGCGTCCAGCCGGTCGGCCACCGTGGGGAGGTTGCGCTGGCGCACCAGCATGTCGCCGCGGGCCACGTCCACCTCGTCCTCCAGCGTCACCACCACCGAGTCCCCGGCCACCGCCTCGGGGAGCGGCCCGTCCGGGGTGTCGATGGAGCGGACCCGGGTGGGGACGCTCCCCGGCAGCACCAGCACCTCCTCGCCGGGGCGCAGCGTGCCCGAGACGATCCGGCCCGCGAAGCCGCGGTAGTCCTGGTGCGGGCGGATCACGTACTGCACCGGGAGGCGGAAGTCCACCAGGTTGCGGTTCGCCCCCGTGTGGGCGCTCTCCAGCAGGTGCAGCAGCGTGCCGCCCCCGTACCAGGGCATGCTCGTGCTCTTGGCCACCACGTTGTCGCCCAGCAGCGCCGAGACGGGGACGAACGACAGGTCCTGCACGTCCAGCTTCTGCGCGAAGTCCTGGTATTCGCGGACGATCCCCTCGAACACCTCCTGCGAGAAGTCCACCAGGTCCATCTTGTTGACCGCCACCACCACGTGGGGGATGCGCAGCAGCGAAGCGATGAAGCCGTGGCGCCGCGACTGGGTGAGCACCCCGCGGCGCGCGTCCACCAGCACCACCGCCAGGTCCGCGGTGCTCGCCCCGGTCACCATGTTGCGGGTGTACTGCAGGTGCCCCGGCGTGTCGGCGACGATGAACCTGCGCCGGGGGGTGGCGAAGTAGCGGTACGCCACGTCGATGGTGATGTTCTGCTCGCGCTCGGCGCGCAGCCCGTCGGTGATCAGCGCCAGGTTGAGGTACGCCTCGCCGCGCTGGCGGCTGGTGCGCTCCACCGCCTCCAGCTGGTCCTCGGGGACGCTGCGGGTGTCGTACAGCAGCCGGCCGATCAGGGTGGACTTGCCGTCGTCCACGCTCCCGGCGGTGCTGACGCGCAGCAGGTCCGGCTCGGGGCGCGGGTCGGGGGCGCCAGGGGCGCGCGGCGGGTGCAGGACGGGGCTCTCGGTCGTTTGCATGGTCAGAAGTATCCCTGCCGCTTGCGGTCTTCCATGGCGGTGTCGCCGCGGCGGTCGTCGCTGCGCCCGCCCCGCTCGGCCACGCGCGCCGCCGCCACCTCGGCCACCACCTCGTCCACCGTCGCGGCGCCGCTCTCCCACATCCCGGTGCAGGTGACGTCGCCCACCGTGCGGCAGCGGACGCGCATCCGCTCTGCCCTTTCGCCGGGGAGCAGCCGGTTGTGCTCCCCCAGCGCCAGCAGCATCCCGTCGCGGCGCACCACCTCGCGCTCGTGCGCGAAGTACAGATCCGGGAGCGCGATCCCCTCCCGGGCGATGTACTGCCACACGTCCAGCTCGGTCCAGTTGGAGAGCGGGAAGACGCGGAAGTGCTCGCCGGGGCGGCGGTGGCCGTTGAACAGGTTCCACAGCTCGGGGCGCTGGTTGCGCGGGTCCCACTGCCCGAAGGCGTCGCGGTGGCTGAAGAAGCGCTCCTTGGCGCGCGCCTTCTCCTCGTCGCGGCGCCCCCCGCCGAAGGCCGCGTCGGCGCGGATCTCCCGCAGCGCGTCCAGCAGCGTGACGGTCTGCAGCGAGTTGCGGCTGGGGTTGGGGCCCGGCTCCTCCTGGCAGCGCCCCCGGAGGATGGAGTCCTCCACCGTCCTCACCAGCAGCTCGCACCCCGCCTCGGCGGCGAGCCGGTCGCGGAACTCCAGCGTCTCCGGGAAGTTGTGCCCGGTGTCCACGTGGAGGAGCGGAAAGGGGAAGCGCCCCGGCCAGAACGCCCGGCGGGCCAGGTGCACCATCACGATGGAGTCCTTGCCGCCCGAGAACAGGAGCACCGGGCGCTCGAACTGGCCGGCCGCCTCGCGCATCACGTACACCGCCTCGCTCTCCAGCTGGTCGAGGTGGCCCTTGCGATAGGAGGGGCGCGGCGCTTCCGGGGGCTCCGGCCCGGACCGTACGGGGAGCGGGCTTGGGTGGTGCGACATGTGGCTGAGCGAAGGCGGAGGTGACGGGGGTCGCCGGGGCCGGCCGCCGCGCGGGCGGCCGGGTCCGCGGCCGGGTCAGGCCACGGACACGCGCACCCGCTGGATGCAGTTGTTGCCGTACCCCTGGGCGTTGGCGACCGGGGCCGCGGGCTGGGTGTTCCCGTCCGCGTCGGTGGCGCGCGCCATCAGCAGGTACTCGCCGGGCGCGGGGGGGAGCCAGGCCAGCCGCCAGGGCGCGGCGGCGTACGGGGAGGGCGCGGGCTCCAGCTCGGCGTCGGCCCAGGTGGCGCCGCGGTCCGCGCTCACCTCCACCCTCGCCACGGGCGCCGCGCCGGACCAGGCGGTCCCGCGCAGCTCCACGGGGCCGGGGGGGAGCGCCGCCCCGTCCGCGGGCGCGGCGATCAGGGAGCGCACGCGGGCGCGGGTGACCGGGGTGCCGTCGGGCGTCCCCGCCTCCCCCACGTACACGTAGTGCTCGGCCTGGAAGTAGCCCCGGTACCGCTCCGCGATCAGGCGCACCTCCACCAGCCACTTCACCGAGGCCATCCCGTACCAGCCGGGGACCACCAGGCGCAGGGGGAAGCCGTGCTCGGCGGCGAGCGGCTCGCCGTTCATCTCCCAGGCGAGGAGCGCGTCGCCCCCCCGGGCGGCGCCCAGCGGCAGGCTGCGGGCGAAGCACTCCTCCCGGCCCGGAGCGACGGGTCCGCGGTCGGCGCCCCGGAAGAGCGCCTCCACGGCCGCCGGGACGGGCCCGGCCGCCTCCAGCACGTCGCGCAGCCGCACCCCGGTGAACTCGGCCGTGCTCACCGCGCCCAGCCCCCAGGGGATCCCCTCGGGGACGGGGGTCATCAGGTTGCGCCCGTTGCCGGCGCACTCCAGCGTCACCGCCAGCGTCGCCCGCGGCATCGCCGCCAGGTCGGCGAGCGCGAGCGCGAGCGGCCGCTCCACCTCGCCCGCCACCCGCAGCCTCCAGGCGGCGGCGTCCACGCGCGGGACGGGGAAGTGGCTGCGGCGGTAGAAGCTCGGCGTGGGGGTGAGCGGCGCGCCGAGCGCGCCGAGAGGCGCTTCCAGGTTCAGGGCTTCCGGCATCTGGGTCGCGTAACGAGGCTGGAAATGTGGGATACACCGGCGCGGGACGGCCGCACGGAAGCGGACTTGTTGACAACGACGCCATGTCCTAGCGAGCTTCCCGTCTCAAAATACGGGGATGGAGCCCGGCGCGGTAGCGGGCACGAGCGAAGGGGCGGCGGGCGCATGAAGATCCTGATCACGGTCCACCAGTTCCTCCCGGAATTCTCCACGGGGACCGAGGTGATCGCGCTGGGCATCGCCCGGGAGCTGCGCGCCCGCGGCCACCGGGTGCTGGTGGTCACGGGCTTTCCCGACGCGCGCCGGCTGCCGGACGCCGAGCGCTTCGACCGGTACGAGTACGACGGCATCCCGGTGGAGCGCTTCCGCCACTCGCCCCACCCCATGGGGGCGCAGCGGGCGGTGACGGAGATGGCGTACGACAACCGGCTGTTCGCGGAGGAGTTCGGCGCGGTGCTGGCGCGGTTCGCGCCGGACCTGGTGCACTTCGTCCACCTGGCCCGCCTCTCGGCCTCGCTGGTGGGGCCGTGCGTGGAGCGCGGGATCCCCACCGTCTTCACCGCCACCGACTTCTGGGCGGTGTGCCCGTTCAGCCAGCTCCGCCTGCCCGACCAGTCCATCTGCGCCGGCCCCGGCCCGGGGGCCCTCAACTGCGTGCGGCACCTGGTGGCGGGGAGCGGCGCCCGCCGCGCCTCGGTGCTGGGGCTCGCGCGGCACGCCCCGGACTGGATGCTGGGCCTGGGGGTGCGCGCCGCGGAGATGCGCCTCCCCCTGGCGCCCCCGGTGCTGGACGAGGTGGCGGCGCTGGCGCGCAGGCAGGGCTTCGTGCGCGAGCAGCTGGGCCGGGTGGACCGGGTGCTGGCCCCCTCGCGGCTGATGGAGCGGACGCTGGCCGCGGGCGGGATCGCCCCCGGGCGGGTGAGCTTCCTCCCCTACGGGATCGACACGGCGGGGATCGAGCGCCGCACGGACCGGGGCTCCGGGCCCGCGCTCCGGCTGGGGTTCGTGGGGAGCCTGACCGAGCACAAGGGGCTGGACGTGGCGGTGGGGGCGGTCCGCCGGCTCCCCCCGGAGCTCCCCGTGGAGCTGGCCGTCCACGGCGCCCCCGCCGACGGCCCGGCCGGGCGCGCCTACCTGGACGCCGTGCGCTCCCTGGCCGGCGGCGACCCGCGCATCCGCTTCCACGGGCCGTTCCGGAACCGGGAGGTCGGCGGGGTGCTCGCCGGGCTGGACGCCCTGGTGGTCCCCTCCGTTTGGCACGAGAACACCCCGCTGGTGGTGTACGAGGCGTTCGCGGCGGGCTGCCCCGTGGTCGCCTCCGACGTGGAGGGGATCGCCGAGGTGGTCCGCCACGGCGTCGACGGCCTGCTCTTCGCGCGCGGCGACGCGGACGCGCTCGCCCGGGCCCTGCTCCGGCTGGCGGAGGACCGCGCGCTGGTTGCCGCCCTGGCCGGGCAGACCCGGCCGCCGCTTGCCGTGGGCGAGCACGTGGACCGGCTGGAGTCGGTGTACGCCGAGCTCCTCGCCGGGCGCGCCGCGCGGCGCCGCACCCCGCCCCGCGCCGGGGACCGCCCCGCCGCTGAGATCCGCGCGTCGTGACCCCCGTCCCTCCCATCCGTCCCGCACCCCGCCCCGTGAGCCGGTCCTCCCCCTCGGTCCAGGTCCTCCTTTCCACCTACAACGGCGCGGAGTACCTCCAGCCGCTGCTTCGCAGCCTGGACGAGCAGACGCACCCGCGCGTGGAGCTGCTGGTCCGCGACGACGGCTCCGCCGACGGCACCCTGGAGCTGCTCCGCGCCCACTCCGGCCGGGTGCGGCCGGAGCTGCGCGCGGGCTCGCACCTGGGGCTCCCCGCCACCTACTTCGAGCTGGTGCGGGAGTCGCGCCCCGACGGCGACCTGTTCGCCTTCTGCGACCAGGACGACGTGTGGCTCCCCGGCAAGCTGGCGCGCGCGGCGGAGATGCTGGCGGGGACGGACCCCGCCGCGCCGGCGATGTACTGCGGGCGCACGCAGTACGTGGACGCCGAGCTCCGCCCGCTGGGCCTGTCCGAGCTGCCGGCGCGGCCGCTGACGTTCCAGCACGCCCTGATGCAGAACGTCGCCACGGGGTGCACCATGGTGATGAACCGCGCCGCCCGCGACCTGCTCGCCGAGTCCACCCCGGAGGACGTGTTCATGCACGACGCCTGGGCGTACCTGGTGATCGCGGCGTTCGGGACGGTGATCTACGACCCGGTCCCCATGGTGCTCTACCGGCAGCACGCCTCCAACACCATCGGGCGGCCGCGGGGGTGGCGCGACCGGGTGGCGCGCTTCGTCCGCCGCGGGTGGAACTGGCCCCACCTGCGCCAGGCCGCCCACTTCGAGCGCCAGTACGGCGCGCGCCTGCAGGGCGAGGACCGGCGCGCCCTGGACCGGCTGCTGCAGAGCCGCACCAGCTTCCCCCGCCGGGTTCGCTACGCCCTTTCCCTGGACTCGCACCGCCGCGGGCTGCGCGACGACCTGGCGTTCCGCATCCTGTACATCGCGGGGCGGATGTGAGCGGCGACGCCCGCCGGGGGCGCGGCCTGCTCCGCCTGGTCCGCGCCGGCGACTGGTGGCAGTTCCACCTGCTGCCGCTCCTCGCGGCCGCCTACGCGGCCATCGTCCTGTACGCGACCCCGCCGGGCGCCGCGCTGCCGGCGCTGCTGCGCCTGCTGCTCTCCATCGTCTTCATCGCGGCGTACTCGCACGTCGTCAACGACGCGGCCGACGCCGAGCAGGACGCGCTCGCCGGCAAGCCCAGCCGGGTGGGCGCGCTGGCGCCGGGGTGGCGCGCGGCGGCGGCGCTCCTCCCGCTCGCGTGCGGGGTGGCTGTGTGGGCGGGGGCGGGCCTTTCCGCCCGGACCCTGGCGCTGCTGGCGGGGATCGTGGCGCTGCAGCCGCTGTACGCGCTGCGCCCGGTGCGCCTCAAGGAGCGGGGCGCCTGGGGGCTGGCGGCGGACTCGCTGCACACCCACGCGCTCCCCACGCTGTACTGCTTCTCGCTGTTCGCGGACGTGGCCGGCGCCTCGCCCTGGGGGGCGGTGCCGCTGGCGGCGACGGCGTGGTCGTTCCTGGTGGGGCTGCGCGGCATCCTCTACCACCAGCGCGTGGACGAGGCGGGCGACCGGCTGGCCGGGGTGAGCACCTGGGTCACGACCCACGGCTCGGAGCGCGCGGCCGCCCTGGCGCGCCGCCGGGTCTTCCCGGCCGAGCTGGCCGCGCTGGCCGTGCTGGGCGCGGCCCTCCTCCCCGTGGCCCCGGCGGCGGTGGCCTGCTTCGCCGGGTACGGGCTGCTCGCGCAGCTCCCGCGCTGGGCGGGGGCCCAGCCCCACTCCCTGGCCGACCCGGCGCCCGCGGACCGGGGGAGCTACGTCCCCCTGCTGGCCTTCTACCGCACCTGGCCCGCGCTGGCCTTCGCGCTGCTACTGGCCGCGCGGCACCCGGCGTACCTGGCGCTGGCGGCGCTGCACGTGCTGGTGTTCGCCGGGCCCGTCCTGCACGCGGCCGCCGACCTGTGGGAGCTGCTCCGGTGGACGGCCCGCGCGCCGGCGGGGGTCCTGCGGCGCCTGTCCCGCGCCCCGCGGGCCCCCCGCCTGCGCTGAGCGCCGACGCCGTCCATGCCCCTCCTCCCCCGCATCCGCAGCATCGCCCGGAGCGTCGCCGAGCGCGTGGCGCCGCCGGGGCAGCGCGTCCTCTTCTCGTTCGCGGGCGCGTCCGGCGCGTGGCCCGGGATGGGGCGCGAGACGTACCGGCGCGAGGCCGCCTTCCGCGACGCCGTCGACGCCTCGGCCGCGGTGGTCGAGGAGGTGCTCGGCTGGTCCCCCGCCCCCGTGTTCCGCGGCGAGGAGGACGCCCCGGACGCGCCCGGGCTCCTGGCGCGCCGCAACCGGTTCGTCCTGCTGGGGACGATGCAGATCGCGCAGGTGGAGCTATGGCGCGAGGCGGGGGTGACGCCCGGCGGCGTCGTTTCCGTGAGCATGGGCGAGATCGCCGCCGCGTACGCCGCGGGCGCGCTCTCGCGGGGCGACTGCGCGCGCGCGCTCGCCGTCATGGCGCAGGAGGTGTCCCGCAGGCGGTCGCCGGAGCGCATGTTCCTGCTGGACGCCGACGAGGCCGGGGCGCGGCGGCTCTGCCGGGCCGCGCCGGCGCCGCTCGACTACCTGGGGTCGGCAGCCCCGCGCCTCGCCGCCGTCCTGGGCCGCGAGGCCGACGCGGACGCGCTCCGGGCGTTCCTCGGCGGCTCCGTCACCCGGGAGGTGGCGACGGAGGCGAGCTACCACACCCCCCGGCTGGGCATGGACCTCGCCCGGGCCGAGGAGCGGCTGCGCGGGCTGGCCCAGCGGCCCCCGGCGTGCCCGGTCTACTCCGCCGCGGCCGGCGGCGCGCTCCCGGCCGGCACCCCGTTCGACGCGCGCTTCTTCGCCTGGGCGTTGAGCCGCCCCTTCCACTTCGCGGACGCGGTCTCGGCGGCGCTGGAGGACGGCTTCGACCTGGTGGTGAGCATCGGCGCGGCGCCCTCGACCGCCGCGCAGGTCGCGGCCACGGCGCGGGCCCGGGGCCGGGCGGTGAGCCTGGTCGACACGGCGCGCGAGGGCGACGAGACCGGCGCGTGGAAGCGGGCGAGGGCCGCGGTGCGGCCGCTCCGCGCGCCGCGCCCCGCGGCGCCCCCGGCGTGGACGCCGCGGACGCTCCACCTGGACGACCCCACCGTCGCGGGGCGCCTCCCGGAGGTGTACGAGGAATTGCGCCGCCGGGGCCCCGTGCACCACCTGGAGCGCCACGGCTTCTGGCTGGTGCTGGACTTCGAGCCCGTGCAGCGCGCCCTCGCCGACTGGAGGCGGTTCTCCAGCGCCCTCCCGGTGCTGGAGCGGATCGACCCGGTGCTCCTGGGGAGCGATCCCCCCGCGCACACGGCCGTGCGGCGCCTGCTCGCGGAGCACTTCTCCTCGGCCACGGTCGCGCGGCGCGGCCGGCTGGCGGAGGCCGCGGCCGAGCGCCTGCTGCGGCCGCTGGCGGAGGGGCGGGAGCTGGACGTGGTGCGCGACCTCGCCGACCCCCTGGCCGACGCGGTGGGGGGCGACGTGCTGGGCCTGGACGCCGACGCCGTCGCGACGCTGCGCGAGCCGACGCTCGCCGCCGGCGGCGACACGGCCCGGCTGTACGCGGAGCTCAGGGCCCCCATCGACGCGGTCGCGCACCGCTCGGCGCTGTACCACGCGCTGCTGCGCGGCGCGGACGGCGCGCTGGACGACGCGGCCGCGCGCAGCCTGCTCCGCCTCCTCTGGATCGCGGGCACGGGCGAGCCCCGGCGGGTGCTGGCGTCGGCCGTGCTGCTCCTGCTCCGCGACGACGGGGCGCGGGCGCGCGTCGCGGCCGACCCGCGGCTGGTGGGCCCCTTCGTGGACGAGGTGCTCCGCCTGCTGCCGCCGGAGCTGGTCACGCGCACCACCACGCAGGAGGTGGAGCTGGGCGGCGCCAGGATCCCGGCGGGCGCCGTGGTGCAGCTGTGCCTGTTCGCCGCCAACCGCGACCCGGCCCGCTTCCCCGACCCCGCGGCGATCCGCCTGGACCGTCCGCCGGGCCCCCACCTGGCGTTCGGGGGCGGGGTGCACCGCTGCGTGGGCGCCCCGCTCGCCCGGGCCCAGCTCGCCGCCGCGGTCGGCGCCCTCCTCCGGCTCGCCCCCGGCTTCCGGGCGGTCCAGCCGCCGGGAACGGTCCGCCACGTGGGCGGCGCGCCCTTCCGCCCCGTCCGGGAGCTGGTGATCGGCCCCTGAGCCGGCGCGTCACGCCCCGGCCGGGTCCCCGTCCCACAGGTACTCGGCGGCGTACGGCGCGTACAGCGGGTCGCCGCGGAGCAGCTCCGCCCTCCCCGCGAAGTGGCGGAGGACGTCCGGCGGGAAGTCCGCCCGGGTCACCCGCCTCCCCGGCCGGAGCCGCTCCAGGGCGCGGACCAGCGGCCCCAGCCGCCCCTCGAGCACGCGGGGCGCGTACCACCGCCGTAGCCGCTCCCCGGCCCTCCCCCCCAGCCGGGACGCCGCGCCCCAGACGGCCCGGGACAGGAGCGGGTACCAGTACAGCTCCGCGGGGGAGAGCGACGGGTTCACCCGTCCCACCTCCGGCTCCACGTGCCCGATCCCCAGCCTCGTCTCCAGCACCTCCAGGAAGCGCCGCGGGTCGTCGCGGAGCAGCTCGAAGGGGAGCACGATCACGCCCCCGTCCCCGAAGGCGGCCCGGTACAGCCCCACCAGGTGGGAGTAGTCCCAGTAGTGGCGCTCGTCGAGCCCCAGGAACTCCGTGGCCGCCGGGGACAGCTCCCCCGGGTGGAGCGTCCCCCCGGAGCGGACGTACTGGGAGTAGCCGGAAAGCACCAGCCCCGGGAAGCCGCGCGTGACGATGAGCACCACGCTCTCCGGGTGCAGGGAGCGCAGCAGGGCGCACACCTCCTCCTGCCGCTCCCGCAGGCGCCCCGGCGCCCGGGCCGGGGCGCCGGGCCGGTGCTCCCGCAGCCACCCCAGCTCGTCGTGCGGGGCGGAGAGCCCCTCGCAGCTGGTCACGTGCCAGCGGTACGCGGGGTCCAGGGGGCCGCACATGGCGTACACGTCCCCGAACCCCGCGATGCCGCCCGGCCGGTAGTGGAGCGCGGGGTGCAGCTCGAACCACGCCTGCAGGAAGGTGGACCCCGCCTTTGGGTAGCCCACGTGGATCAGGTGGCGCGTCATCCCCGGGGAGCCCCCCGGGGCGGAGCGGCGGCGGAGTCCCGGTAGCGCGCCAGCGCCTCCACGGCGAAGCCGGTGGTCAGCTCCTCGGAGCCCCAGCCGAAGTACTTCTTGGGGCCGCCGAAGTACAGGGAGGCGGCGCGCCAGTCCCCCTCCGGGCGCTGCGCGGCGAGCAGGTAGCCGACGGCCCGCTCCAGCTCCGGCGGCGCGCACCCCCACGAGAGCAGGGCGCACGCGGCGAGCGCGGTGTCCAGCTCGTTGTCGCCGATGCGGCCGTCCGGCCCGGCGGCGGCGGCGATCCGGGCCACTGCCTGGTCGCGGACGGCGCCCAGCGCCGCCGCGCCCGCCGCGAAGCAGCGCGAGACCACGTACTGGAAGGTGAACGGGTTGAGGTGCCACTTGTCGCAGCACGCCTCCCCCCCGCTCCGGAACACGTCGGCCAGGTATCCCGCCACCGCCGCGGTGTCCGGCCCCTCCCCCAGGTAGAGCAGGACGTTTGCGTTGACCACGCAGTCCACGTCGTCCAGCCCCGACTCGTTGAGCTTCCAGAAGTAGTACGCCCTGGCCGGGTTCCTCCAGTGGCGCAGCGCCACCCGCCAGTAGGCGCGGCTGCGCGGCGCGGGCCAGCGCGGCGCCAGCCAGGTGTAGAACAGCCCCGCCGGATTCCGCGCGGCCAGCGCCAGCTCGCGGTTGTCCGGGAAGGAGGCGCCCTCCCGGCGCAGCACGTACGACACGCAGGCCAGGTCGTCCAGGTCGGCCGGGATGGTGGAGCGGTGGCGGTGCTCCCGGGTCCAGTACCTCCACACCCCGGGCGGCTCCATCTCGGCCAGGAAGAACTCCACCGCCCGGCCCAGCATCTCCCGCGCCCGCGCTCCCCCGGCGAACCCCAGCGAGTACGCGATCAGCGCGGTGGGAAAGGGGGAGCTGTCGAAGACGCGGTCGCGCTCCAGCGAGTGGTCGGTGGACAGGTACGACCTGAACTCCCCCGAGGGGAGCTGGACGCGGTGCAGCCAGCCGAGCGCCCGCTCCACGGCGGCGTCCAGGGCGGCGCCGGTCACTCCCTCACTCCCATTCCACATCGATCGTCGTCAGCTGGTGCGTGGCCATGGCGGCGTTGCCCTGCCGCGAGGGCGGGGCGTGGACGCGCAGCGGCTGGGGGGGGCCGGTCCAGCCGTACGTGGCGAGCGGAAAGCGGGTGGCGGCGTCGCGCAGCAGGGCCCGCAGCACGTAGCGCCCCGCCACCAGCGGGAGGCGCGGGACGGTGCAGCGCAGCACGCCCTCGCCCGGGGCCAGGGCGTGCCGGCCGGGGCCGCTCGCCCCGGTGACGCACACCCACTGGTCCGCGGTCCAGATGCTGAAGCCCCACTCCACCTCGGCGGCCGCCCGGGCGTGGTACGCCAGCTCCAGGTGAAGCGCCTCGCCGGTGCGGGGCTCGCCGCCGCCGGCGGCGCGCGCCGCGATCCCGCGGATCTCCACCGGGGCGTCCGCGGCGGCCGCGGGGTCGGGCGCGTCCCCCCCGGCCGCGCGGGCGGCGGCCTGCTGGTCCTCCAGGTGGCGCCCCAGCGTCTCCACGGCGGTGCCGGCGAACACCAGCCGCCCGGACTCCAGCAGGATGCCGCTGCGGCAGACGGCCTGCACCTGGTGCGGGACGTGGGACACGAACACCAGCGAGCCCCCGCCGTCCAGGTACCGCTGCATGTGGGCGATGCACCTGCGCTGGTAGGCGATGTCGCCCACGGCGAGCACCTCGTCCACCAGCAGGACGTCCGGCTTCAGGTGCGCCGCCACGGCGTACGAGAGCCGGGCCTGCATCCCCGAGCTGTAGTAGCGGAGCGGCACCTCCATGGCGTCGCCCAGCTCCGCGAAGTCGGCGATCTCGTCCATCAGCCGGGACGTCTCGCCGCGGGAGAAGCCGTGCAGCGCCGCGTTGACGTACACGTTCTCGCGCCCGGAGAGCGCCGGGTCGAACCCGGTCCCCAGCTCGATCATCGCCCCCACCCGCCCCCGCAGGCGGACCGTCCCCCCGTCGGGCTTCACCAGCCCGTGGAGCACCCTGAGCAGGGTGCTCTTCCCCGCCCCGTTCGCCCCGACCACGGCGAGCGACTCGCCCGGGGCCACCTGGAACGACACGTCGCGCAGCGCCCAGAACTCGCCGGGGCGGAGCTCCGCCGGGGCGGCCGCGGCGCCGGGGCGCAGGACCTCGCGCGCGATGTCGCGGAGCCCGTACCACTGGGCCCGCCTCAGCTCCCGGCACAGCTTCTTGGAGAGCCGCTCGACGCGGACCGTGGCCCGGTCTCCGCTCACGCCGCGCCCTCGCCGGGAGCCACGAACAGCGCGTCCAGCGCCCGGTAGTCGGGGGAGGGCGCGTAGGCGAGCGCGGCGAGCGGGCGCGTCTCGCGGAACGCCGGCCAGGCCGCGAGCAGCGCCTCCACGGCCACGCGCACCTGCATGCGGGCCAGCCGCGCCCCCGGGCAGGCGTGGGGCCCGGCGCCGAAGGCGAGGTGGGGGTTCGGGGCGCGCTCCAGCAGCACGCGGTCGGGGTCGGGGAAGCGGGCGGGGTCGCGGTTCGCCGCCCCCACGCCCAGCCGCACCGCGGCGCCGGGGGGGACGGCGACGCCGGCGAGCTCGGCGCCGGGCCGCGCCGTGCGCCAGAGCAGCATCTCCGGCGGGTCCAGCCGGGCGGCCTCCTCCACCAGCGCGGGGACCAGGCCGGGGTCGGCCCGGAGGCGGGCGCGCAGCCCGGCGTCGCGGAGCAGGTGGAGCGCGCACGCCGCCACCAGGCGCGTGGTGGTGACGGTCCCCGCCACCCAGAACAGCCGGAGCAGCCCGGCCGCCTCCTCCGCCGTGTGCGCGGCGCCGTCCCCGGCGCGGAACAGCCGCCCGGCCATGGCGTGCGGGGGCGCCGCGGCGGCCGCCTCCACCTGCTCCCGCGACCACGCGTCCAGCTCGCGGAAGCGCTCCTCGTGCGCCCCGTCGCCGTGCCGGGCGAGCCGCGCCCGCAGCGACTCGCACTCCGCGGGCGTGAGCCCCAGGAAGCCGCCCACCACCCGCTCCACGTACGGCGCGGCGAACTCGGACACCAGCTCCACCTCCGCCCTCCCGGCGAGCTCCGCCAGCAGCGCCGCGGCGCCGGCGCGGGCATGGCCCTCCAGCGCCTCCGCCGCGGCGGCCGTGAAGTAGGGCGCCACGGCGCGGCGCACCCGCGTCTGCCCGGGCGGGTCCGCCTCGTTGAGGAAGGGGTCGAAGCGGAGCTCCGCGTGCACGCTGGAAAAGTGCTGCGGGCTCCGCAGGGCGCGGGACACCTCCTCGTACCCCACCACCAGCCACACCCCCCGCTCCGGCAGGTGGTGCACGGGGCCGCGCCCGCGCAGCGCCGCGTAGTACGGGTACGGGTCCTGGACCACGGCCGGGTGCACCAGGTCCACCGGCTGGGGCGGCGGCGCCGGGCGGCGGGCCGCCAGGCGCCGCACCCGCCCCGCCAGCCGGAGGGCGCGCTGCAGGATCGACATGCGAAGCTCGTGTCGCGGGGGAGGGGGAGCGGCCTACAGCCGCGAGACCAGGTGGGGGCGCGCCAGGCGGTAGCACGCCCACCCCACGGCCAGCGCCGCCAGGCTCGCCGCCGCCACCGCCCCGAACCCCGGGGCGGGCGCCGCGGGCCCGCCCGTGAGCCAGCCGCGCGCGGTGGCCAGCAGGGGGGCCACCGGGTTCAGCGCGCCCGGCCCCGACGCGGGCGGCGGGTAGATGACGGGCGTGAGAAAGAACCAGATGCCCGCAGCGAGCGTGAGCCCGCGCGGCACGTCCTGGTAGAGCAGCCCCACCGGCGCGAGCAGCAGCCCCAGGGCGAAGCCCAGCAGGAGCAGCGCGGCCACCCCCAGCGGCGCCAGGAGCGCGGTCCCGCCGGGGCGCGCCCCCGCCCAGAACAGGAACGGCGCCAGCACGGCCAGGCGCACCGCGAAGTTGAAGGCCACCTCCATCATCCCCGCCAGCAGCGTGGCCTCGTGCGGCATGCGGCTCCGGGTGAGGATGCCGCGCGCGGCCGAGAGCCCCTTCAGCGGCGCCTCCAGCGCCTCCGCGAACACCTGCCAGAGCAGGGTGCCGGCGAGGACGTAGACGGGGTACGGGAGCCCGGTGGGGCCCACGTCCAGGATGCGGGCCGCGTCGAGGTACACCCACGCGCCCGAGGTCGCCAGCGGCGGCAGCAGCAGCCACAGGTAGCCCAGGCGGCTCTGGCGGTACCCCGCCTGCAGCCTGCGCAGGAACAGGTGCCGCGCCACGGAAGGCGCCACCCGCAGGTCCGCCAGGAGCTCCGCGGCGAAGCGCCCCGGCGAGCGGAGCTGCGAGTCCGCCGAATACACGACCTCCTGCATGCCCTTCCCCTTCGCGGTTGCGGCCCTCCCGCCGGCGGCGGAGCGCCGGCGCGGCCCCGATCTTACGCGCGCCGGGGCGGCGGAACAAGACGCGGCGGCCGGAACGCGCCCCGCACCGGCAAGCTTCTTGAGGGCGCCGCCCGCGACCGCTCCGGCCGCACCGCGGCCGGCCGCCGCCGCACCCGCAGGCACCCCATGAGCACGTCCGCCACGCCGCCCACCGTGCTGAAGACCCCGGGAGGGGAGTTCCCGCTCAACGAGTTCCGCCTGGGGCTGGGCGGGCGCGAGTGGAGCGTGCTGCACACCGCGTCCGTGCTCAGCTCCGCGGACGAGCAGCACTTCCTGCGCGAGCTGCGGGAGCACCTCCCCTACGGCGTGGCCCTGTGGCCCGCGGCCATCGCCCTGGCGCACGACGTGGCCTCGCGCGGCGAGGAGTTCCGCGGCAGGACGGTGCTGGAGCTGGGGGCGGGGACGGGGCTCCCGGGGATCGTGGCGGCCACGCTGGGCGCGCGGGTGGTGCAGACCGACCGGCACGAGGTGGCGATGCAGGTGTGCCGGCTCAACGGCGAGCGCAACGGCGCCCGGGGGATCGAGCACCGGCTGGCGGACTGGACGGCGTGGGACGACCGGGCCCGCTACGACTGGATCCTGGGCTCGGACGTGCTCTACGGCGAGGCGCTGCACCCCGAGCTGCGCGCCATCTTCCGGGGCAACCTGGCGCCCGGCGGCCGGGTGCTGCTGGCGGACCCCTTCCGGGCCACCAGCCTGCGGCTGCTGGAGGCGATGGAGGCGGACGGGTGGACGGTGGCGGGAGCCAAGTGGAACGTGGGGGAGGAGGGCACGCCGCGCCCCATCGGCGTGTTCGAGCTGGCGCCGCCGCCCTGAGGCGGCGGCGCCGCGGCGCTCAGCGCGGGGCGATGTTCCCGCCCCAGGCGCGGAAGCCCGGGCGGATCTCCTCCAGCCGCTCCAGCACCGCCGCCGACGGCAGCGGCTCGCCCGGGCCGGCGGGGAAGCGCTCGCGCACCCGCGCCAGGAAGCCCAGCCCCTCCGCCCGGAACAGCTCGGCCGCGCGGACGCCCAGCGCCGCCTGGTACCAGTTGTAGTTCTCCGGCCCCACCCCGATGTACAGCCGCTCGAAGTCGTCCAGCGAGGTGTGCGCCGGCGCGGGGCCGTCCAGCTTGGCCCGGAGCATCGCCTCCCAGGCCAGGGCGAGCCGCGGGCTGGTGCGCTCCAGGAAGGCGAAGGCGAAGTAGCTGGCCAGCAGCTCGTTGAGCCAGCGCGCGTGCGGCCGGATGCCGTAGCGCGTGGTGTAGCCGTGGCCCAGCTCGTGGTAGCCGATCAGGTCGGTCATCCGCCGCGCGTTCTCCGCGAAGCTCCACCCCGTGGCCGCCACCCGGGCGCGGGCCGCCTCCGAGGCGCCGGCCTCCAGCCGCAGGAAGTCCTCCGCGATCGCCCCGTCCGGCGTGGCGGGGAGGAAGACCACGCCGCCCTGCACGTACGGCACGCCGTACGGGATCCGGGAGACCCGCTCCCACTCCGGCTTCCCGAGCAGCGCCACACGCACCGGGGTCTCCAGCCCCAGCGAGTCCGCGAAGAACCGCGCCCCCTGGCGGAGGATGGCCTGCACCTCGGCGGCGTGCGCCCGCTGTCCGGCACCGTGGTAGACCGGGAGCGGCCCGGCCAGCGAGTCCAGCCCCAGGGCGAGCACCTGCTCCAGGGGCGACGGCTGCGCGGGCGGCGCCGCGGCGGCGGGAGTCTGCGCCCGCAGCGGCAGGGCGGCGAGGAGCAGCGCGGCGGCGGCGGCGAGGGCCGGGCGGGTCTTCATGCGGGATCCGGGGATGGCGGGATGCGGGAGCGGCACGGACGTGCCCGGGGCGGACGGACGCGGACCGCGCGCAATCTGCTCCGCGGCCCCGTCTCCCGCAACGATCCCGGCGCCGCGGGAGCATCCGTGCGCGCGCGCCGCGGCGCGACTATCTTGCCCCCACGGGAAGGTTTCTGCGGGATCATCCGCTTCCTGGGAGCGTCCACATGCGGGACCCCACGCCGCCGTCCCCGCCCGCCGCGTCCGGCTCCCCCGCCCGCCTCCGGCTCCGCCCGTACGCCGCCGCCGGGCTGGCCCTGGCGCTGGCCGCCTGCGGGACGCGCGTGGACGTGCCGGCGCCGGACACCGCGGCCGCCGCGGTCCCCTTCCCCGAGCCCCCGCCCTCCGTGGTCCACCTCCCCGTCTCGGTGGAGCTGGGCGCGGTGGTACGCAAGGTGGAGGGCGCCGTCCCCCGCACGCAGAGCCGCGAGGACGAGTGGCACCCCATGGGGAAGGTGCCGGTGCTGGGGACGCTGTACGTCAAGGAGATGTGGGAGCGCGACCCGCTGGAGGTGGGGCTGGACGGCGACGGGGTGAGGGTGAGCACGCGGGTGCGCTACCGCGCCCGCATCGCCGAGCAGACGTGCCTCCCGCGCCTGGGCTGCCGCTGGGTGCAGCTTGCCTGGTGCGGCCACGAGGGGCCCATGCCCTCGCTGCGCGTGGGGCTGCGCACGGACCTGCGCTGGCGGCGCGACTGGACGGTGGAGCCGTCCACCACCGCCAGCCCGGTGGAGGCCGGCGCGCCCTGCCGGCTCACCCGCGCCAACGTGGACGTGAGCGACCGGGTGCGGAGCGCGGTGCAGGGGCTGCTGGACGGCGCGGTGCCGCAGGTGGACGCGGAGCTGCGCCGGGCGCTGGTGCTGCGCCCCCAGGTGGAGGACGTGTGGGACCGGCTCCAGGAGCCGATCCCCGCGGGCAAGGGGGTGTTCCTGCTCTTCCGCCCGGAGGCGGTCGCGCTGGCGGAGCCCACGGCCCGCGGCACGCGCATGCGGACGTCGCTCTCGGTGACGGTGCGGCCGCGCGTGGTGCTGGGCGAGCGCCCCGAGACCCGGCCGACGCCGCTCCCGGACTACGCGCGCACGGCGCCCAGGGCGGGCGGGTTCCGCGTCAACCTGGTGGCGGAGCTGCCCTACGAGGCGGCCAACCGGATGCTGGCGGACGAGCTGGTCGGCAAGGAGGTGGAGCTGCGCGGGCACCGGGTGCAGGTGCGCGGGGTGGAGCTGTACCCGGGCGGCGGCCGGCGGCTGGCGCTGCGCGTCCGGGTGGGCGGGGACGCGCGCGGGACCCTGTACTTCGTGGGCACGCCGCTCTACAACCCCAATTCGCAGACGGTGGTGGTGCCGGACCTGGACTTCTCGGTGGAGAGCCGCAACGTGCTGGGGCGCAGCGCGGACTGGCTGCTGCACGACGAGCTGCGCGACCGGATCCGCGGCGCCGCGCACTTCGCCGTGGGCGACCGGGTGGCGGAGATCCGCGACAAGGTGAACACGGCCATGAACCGCGACCTGGGCAGGGCGGTGAAGCTGAGCGGGCACGTGGAGAGCCTGCGCCCGGTGGGGGTGTTCGTCACGCGGACGGCGCTCGCCACGCTGGTGGAGGCGGACGGGAGCGCGCGGGTGGACATCACGATCCGGTAGGGGACGCGCATCCGCCGCCGCGCCGCGCACGGACCCGCGCGACGGCCGGAAGCCCCGCGGCACGGCGATGCAGCCCGGGGGTGAGCGAGCTTCCGACGGGATGCTCGCCCATCACGCTCCGCCCTTGTTTCGTCCCCGTTTTCCCGGGCCCATGGTCGCGCTGCGCGAGGTAGAGGTCGTCCATTCCCTGAAGCTCCACCTGCTCGACCACGGGCTGCGCGGCTCGCCCGTGTCGGACATCGTGGTGGACGCGGACGGCTCGTACCGGAACTCGCGGCTCGCGCGCGAGCTGGAGCCCATGGCGCCGGTCCGCATCGGCGCCTATCGGCCGGACCTGGTCTGCATGGCGCAGACGGCGCGCGGGCCGCTGGTGGTGGCCTTCGAGGTCAAGGCGGATCTCTCGCTGTGGCAGAAGGGGATCACGCAGGCGCGGAGCTACCGCGCCGGCGTCCACCACGCGTACCTGGCGCTCCCCGGCGAGGGGGCGGCGCACCACCGGCGCACGCTGGAGGAGGACGCGGGCGAGGGCGGGCTTGGCGTCCTCTACATGGAGGACGGGGCCTGGCTGGAGCGCATGGCCCCGCGCGACCCGCGCCCGATCCCCTGGGAGCTGGAGAACACGGCCGCGGCGCTGCGCGGCATCCCGGCGCTCCGCCACCTGCAGCTCAACCACCCACTCAACTACCTGGTAGTGCCGGTGCTGCGCGTCATCCGGCCCGAGCTGTCCCCGTTCGAGGCGCTGGCCGCGGCGTGGCCGGACCTCCCGGCGGAGGCCAGCCGGACATACGCGGTGCAGGGGGCGCAGTCGCTGGGGCTGCTCGACGGCGGCTACGCGCTGACCGTGGAGGGCGCGGTGGCGGCGGACCTCCTGCTGGGGCTTGGGTTCCGGCCGGAGCGGCGGATCCACCCCAGGTAAGCCTGTTCGGTCCTCAGGCTCAGGTGCCGGAGGCGCGCGGCTTCGCGGACCTGGTCCAGCAGCTTGGGGTGGCGTCATCCGGGTTGCGGGGAGGGTGTGGCGGGACACAAATTGCGACCGAATCCAAGTCGTCCGGTGTCGGCAGGGTAAGCGCCAGGCATCAGGGTGGTTGGCGGACGCCAGAACGCGTAACTACGGCGGGTTAGATGGAAATCCGGCCAGGTTCGCAACTCTGCTATTCCGCTGAAATGCTGTGCTTGCGGCGACTTGGGGTGACCTGGGTTGCGTGTTAGATGGAAATCCGGCTACTTAATACATAGTTCGGCGATGGAGACGGCGGGAAGACCATTGGAGCTCACGGCATAGAGGAGGCTGCCTGAAACATGGGACGAAAGTCACTGAACCGAAGTCTGCAGGCCGCAAGAACGGCAAAAGAGGACGAGTTTTACACGCAGCTCTCGGACATCGAAAAGGAGCTCAAGCACTACACCGCCCACTTTAAGGACAAGACGGTCCTGTGCAACTGCGACGACCCCCGGGTCAGCAATTTCTTCCATTACTTCTCGCACAACTTCGAGAGGCTGAAGCTCAAGAAACTCATCACCACCTGCTACCAGAGCAACGACGCCGACCTGTTCAGCACGCACACCCCCGAAAAGGGCAAGTATCTCGTCTACGAGGGGGACAAGGACGGCGACCGCAGGCCGGGTCCGGACGAGACGGCCATCCGCGACCTCAAGGGCGACGGCGACTTCCGCAGCCCCGAGTGCGTCGAACTGCTGAAGTTGGCCGACATCGTCGTCACCAACCCGCCGTTCTCGCTATTCAGCGAGTACGTTGCGCAGTTGATTGAGCACGACAAGAAGTTCCTTATCATCGGGAATCACAACGCAATCACGTACAAAGAGATATTCCGCTACATCAAGGACAACAAGCTCTGGCTCGGTTACTCGCACCCGGTTGCCTTCGTCGTGCCGGGCCACTACGAGATGCGACAGTCGCGAAGCTGGCGGGACGAGAACGGCACCAACTGGCGAAGCCTCGGGAACGCTTGCTGGTTCACGAATTTGGACATTGCGAAGCGCCACGAAGACCTCATTCTCATTAAACGGTACTCGCCCGAAGAGCATCCCCGATATGACAATTACGACGCGATCGACGTGCCGAAGTACAAGGAGATCCCGCTGGACTACGCCGGCGTGATGGGCGTCCCGATCACGTTCCTCGAACACCACAACCCGGACCAGTTCGAAATAGTGGGAACCCTGGAGTCGAGTGACCCAGAGAACCCGTATCGGACTCGATGGTACTCGGCTCAGGACCAGAAAGACGCCTACTTTCGTCGCTTCGGCGAGCCTGGAACCATCCCTTTGAACATGTCGGGCGTCATCAACGACGTGAAGGTGTTCAAGCGCATACTCATCCGCCGGAAGGGGACGACATAAATGAAGATCGAACTCCGCGAGATCACCATCCGTGAGTTGTCCGAAGGCTATCAAGACAACGCCGAGCAGGGCGTGGCCGGGTACGGCGGGAAGCTCGACATCCGCCCGCCGTACCAGCGGGAGTTCATCTACAAGGACAAGCAGCGTAACGCGGTCATCGATACCGTGCGGAAGGACTTTCCGCTGAATGTGATGTACTGGGCCGTCCGCGACGACGGCGGCTTTGAGGTGATCGACGGACAGCAGCGGACGATCTCAATCTGCCAGTACGTCAACGGCGACTACTCAATCGATGGCATGTACTTCCACAGCTTCCAGGACGACCGGCAGAACCAGATTCTCGACTATAAGCTGCTCGTCTACTTCTGCACCGGCACGCCCACCGAAAAGCTGGAGTGGTTCAAGACGATCAACATCGCCGGCGAGGAACTGGCCGACCAGGAGATGCGGAACGCCGTGTTCGCTGGGCCGTGGACCGCCGACGCCAAGCGGTACTTCAGCAAGACCGGGTGCCCCGCCTACATGCTGGCGGGCGAGTACCTGCGCGGTGCTGCGATCCGGCAGGACTACTTCGAGACCGCGATCGAGTGGCACGCCGCGAAGGAGGGCGTGAAGACCATTGAGGAATACATGTCTCAGCACCAACTCGACCCCAACGCGGTCGCGCTGTGGAACTACTTCCGGAGCGTCATCGATTGGGTGAAGGCGACGTTCCCGAAGTACCGCAAGGAGATGAAGGGCTTGCCGTGGGGGCCGCTCTACAACCGGTTCGGCGGGACGCCGCTCGACCCCGTGAAGCTCGAAAAGCAGGTGGCGGCGCTGATGAAGGACGAGGAGATCGAGCGCAAGGCCGGCATCTACCCGTATGTGCTGGGCGGCGACGAGCGGCACCTCAACCTCCGCTCCTTCGCTGACAGCATGAAGCGCGAGGCCTACGAGCGGCAGCGAGGTATCTGCGCAAAGTGCGGAAAGCGGTTCGAATTTGAGGAGATGGAGGGCGACCACGTCAAGCCGTGGAGTGAGGGTGGGAAGACCGACGCCGCGAACTGCCAGATGCTGTGCAAGGACGACAACCGGAGGAAGTCCAACAAGTAGCAGGGTGACCCTCCGGCAGGGCATAACCTTCAGCGATGCTATGGTAGGCATCTCGGTCCGGTTCGTGTGGCGCGGATGCCGAACCAATCGCTGCAGCGGACGAGGCCCGCTGAGTTCCGCCCATGCCGCCGCCACTCAGACGGGCTTCGCCGCTGAGCTTTACCTTTCGCCGGTTCACCCACGCATCCCGCGCTCGATCCGGAACACTCATCCTTCATCGCCAGGTTTCGGGCAGCTGGAGGTGTGCTCGATTACGTCTTCGTTGACGCGCCTACGGCAGTGCACCGCGGCCACTGCCGCGGCGGCATCCGCGGACGCGACCACGGGCACCACCTCGAAGTCCACGATGTCGCGCCACTGCGCCATCCACTCCTCCAGCAGCGCCGGGTCCTCGCACTCCATCACCTGGAAGCAGCGGCGCAGGTCGTCCGTCACCCAGCTGGCGACGTAGCCGAGCCCCGCGGGCGCCAGGCGCCCCCGCTCCGCGAAGCGCCCGTAGACCGGGCGCGGGGCGCCGTCGCGGAACGTCTCGATCACCATGTAGAGCATGGGCGCGGCGGAGCCGGAGGGTGGCGAAGGG
>DASVQR010000132.1:0-24626 GCA_036389055.1 Longimicrobiaceae bacterium
AGGGGTAGCCCCTCGCTGAGAGCCGGCCCCGTCACTCCGTCGTTCTCCCCTCCCCCTTGCGGGGAGGGGTCGGGGGAGGGGGTCCCGCCCCTACTGCCTCGGCGGCCGCACCGCCATCACGGTGTCCGCGGGGCCGCCGCAGTCGGGGCAGGCGGGGACGCTTCCCTCGGCGTAGCGATGGCAGGCGGGGCACAGGGAAACGAGCGGGCCCTCCGCCTCCGGCGCGGCGGGGAGGAGGAAGGCGCTGCCGTCGGCGGCGGCCATGCGCAGCGAGGGACCGGTGTAGAAGTGCGCCAGCAGGTCGCGCAGGTCCACCTCCGCGGCGTCGGCGACCACGTCCTCGCGGGTGACCGCGGTGCGGCTGCGGAAGCGGCTGCGCTCGGCGGTCCAGGTGCGCTCCACGCCTGCCTCGGGCGTCAGTGTGGCCGACAGGCCGCGCGACTCCAGGGTGAAGGGCACGGCCAGGCGGGCGCGCAGGCGCTCCGCGGCCTCGCGCACGGCCTTTTCCGGGGCGAGCTGGGCCCGGTTCGCGGGGTGGATGGACTCGTCCACGAAGATCGCGGCGCGCGCGTGCGACCAGAGCGGTGTGCGCAGGTCGCCCACGTCCGTCTCGGCCACCGCGGTCAGGTCGTACGGCTGGTGGACGGGGCCCACCTCGATGCGCGTTCCCTGCACGCCGGGCGCCCCCTCCAGCGCCTCCAGCAGCGCGGCGGCGAGGACGTCGCGCCGCTCCCGGTCGGACAGGGCGGACCAGCGGTCGGGATCGGACAGCTCGGGCCTGGACATGGCGCTCGGCGGACTGCTTCGGGGCGGAGTGTTTCGGAGGGGGCAAGATGGACCCCCGGCGACGGCGAGTCAACCGGGGGTCGGGGTGGAGCGGCGCGGACGCGGGGCCGCCCGGCCCCGCGCCGGGCGGTCAGCGGCAGTCGCAGCGCAGCGTCGTGGTGTTGCACACGCCGTAGCTGTAGCCCCGGCCGGTGCAGTAGTCGTTGCAGTACCAGTCCGTGCAGGGGGGCGGCGCCTTGACGGCGGTGGCGAGCGCCGGGGCGGCCTGCGTGGCGCCGAACCCGAGCGAAGCGACGATCGCGAGCGAGAAGACGCCCTTTGCCGTGAGCCGAGCGAGGTGCTTCATGGTAGCCTCCTGGGAAGCGGGGGGATTGCACATCTTCGCGCCTTCGAATGTATATCGCCACACGCTAAATGTCACGATAATTGCGCACGTGATTCACTGCCGGTTGATCCCCATCCGACCGGCGCTGGCGCAACCCCTTATTCACCCGCGGAGCAGGAGCCACCATGGAACGTCTCAGCCGGCCGATCAGGAGCGTGTTCGCCGCAGCCGTCGCGCTGACCCTTGCCTTCGGTGCAAGCCAGGCCTTCGCGGGGCCGCCTGCCGTGCGCGCCGTGGCGGCGTGCACCGATGAGAGCTGCCAGATGGCCTGCGAGTCGATCTTCCCGGGGCAGGCGGTCTTTGGAGCCTGCGACATCCGGGGCCGTTGCCGCTGCCTGTTCGAGTACTGACGGCGGAGGGACTCTGACGAGCGCAGGGTCGCCCCAGCTCGGGGCAGCCCTGTCGCTCCCCTGTCCGGAACCCTACCGCGAAGCCACACCCCCCAGCAGCCGCTCCGCCGCCCGCACCCCGGACACCACCGCGCCCTCCACGCTGGGCGCGTACAGGTAGTCCCCCGCCACGGCGATGCGCGGCTCGCCGGACACGGCGCGCCGCAGCTCCGGCAGGCGCCCGGGGTACCCCGGCGGAAAGAGCGTCCACCCCTCGCGCCAGCGGAACACCCGCGCGCGCGTCACCGCGCCCAGCCCGGGGAGCACCCGCGCCACCTCGGGGAGGAGCGCGTCCAGCACGGCGCGCGGCTCCGCCTCGGCGAGGCGCTCCCCGGCCTCCGGCGTGGGGAACACCACCAGCGCGCCCCGCCCCGCCGGCACCAGCCCCGGCCCCTTGTTCTCCTGCACCGCCACCGTCGCCACGTCGCGCGCCTCGCCGCGCGGCAGCGACAGCCCGAACCAGCGCACCCCCGCCGGGCGGTCCAGCGCCAGCGCCAGCGACACCGCCGGGCGCATCCGCACCGCCGCGAGCGCGTCCGCGGCCGGACTCCCCGCCAGCAGCGCGCGCGCGGTGGGTGCCGGCACGGCCACCACCGCCGCGTCGAACTCCTCGCTCCACCCCTCCCCCGCCACCGTCACCCCGCCGCCGCGCGCCTCCACGCGCCGCACGGCGGTTCCCGTGCGCACCTCGCCGCCGCGCTCCCGCACCCCGGCGAGCACGGCCTCGCAGAAGCCGGAGGCACCGCCGCGCAGGGCGTAGATCTCCACGCTGGTCCCGTAGTGCGCCAGCATGTGGTACAGCGCCGCCGTGGTCTCTTCCGGGAGCACGCCGTAGCCGGTGGAAAGGAAGGGGTAGGCCAGGTACTCCACGAAGTCGCGCCCCAGCTCCCGCGCGCCCCACGCGGCGATGCTCTCGCGGTCCAGCCCCGCCTCGGCGGCGCGCTCCAGCGCGTGCATGTCCAGCGCCGAGCCGTGGCGCGCCAGAAAGGGCATGTACTGCGCGCCCATGCGCAGCTTGAGCGCCAGCGGCAGGGCGCCCGAGGCGAGCATGCTGGGGATGTTGCCGTACACCACCTCGTGCACCCGCCCGCCGCGCAGCAGCGCGTCGCGCCCGGGGGAGCGCACCGCCAGCCCCCCCGCGCCGGCCTCGCGCAGCACCCGGAACGTCTCGGTGTACATGGAGCCGAAGAGCTGGGTCCCGGCGTCCACCCGCACGCCGTCCAGCTCCTCGGTGAGGGTGCGGCCGCCCACGGCGGGGGCGGCCTCCAGCACCACGGGGCGGGCCCCGGCGCGGGCGAGGGTGTGGGCGGCGGCGGCCCCGGCGGGGCCCGCGCCCACCACGGCGATGCGGGGAGCGTGCGACTGGGTCATGGCGCGGGACGACAGCAAGCCGCGCACCCGCACCGCCGCCCTTGCCGGGTTCGAACGCCCGTTCTAAAATTCTGGCTCTCCTCCACTTCATCCTCCGGAGTTCCCATGGACCGTCGAGAGTTCCTGGTGCAGGGCGCCCTGGTGGCGGCCGGGCTCACCGCGTTCGGGCCCGAGGCCCTGGCGGCGGTGTCCCCGGCGGCGCGGGTGGCGCCGGCCGCCGACCCCGCCGTGCGCGAGATCGCCATGCGCGCCCTGGACGCCGCCAAGCTGGCGGGCGCCAGCTACGCCGACGTGCGCATCTCCCGCAACCGAAACCAGTCCCTCTCCACCCGCGAGCGGCAGATCACCAGCCTCGCCGACAACGAGACCTACGGCTTCGGCGTGCGCGTGCTCGCCGGAGGCGGGTGGGGCTTCGCCGCAAGCCGCGAGCTGTCGCTGGACGAGGCCGCCGCGGTGGCGCGCCAGGCGGTGGCGCAGGCGAAGGCCAACGCCTCCGCCCAGCTCCGCCCGGTCGTCCTCGCCCCGGTGGAGAAGTACCCAGACGCCACCTGGCAGTCGCCCATCCGGGTGGACCCGTTCGACGTCCCCATCGAGGACAAGGTGGCGCTGATGCTCGCCGCCAGCGACGCCGCGCTCCGGGTGCAGGGCGCGCGCTTCGTCAACATGAACATGTTCTTCCTGCGCGAGGAGAAGACCTTCGCCTCCACCGAGGGCACCTTCACGCACCAGACCATCTATCGCACCTTCCCGCGGATGACCGTCACCGCGGTGGGGAACAACGAGTTCCAGACGCTCACCTCCACCGACGTGCAGCCCCGCGGGCTGGGGTACGAGCACGTGAGCGACTCCAAGTTCGTGGAGAACGCGCCGCGCTGGGCGGAGACGGCGGTCCGGAAGCTCACCGCGAAGCCGGTGCAGCCGGGGCGCTACGACCTGGTGCTCCTTCCCACGCACCTGTGGCTCACCATCCACGAGTCCATCGCCCACCCCACCGAGCTGGACCGGATCATGGGGTTCGAGGCCAACTTCGCCGGCACCTCCTTCATCTCCCCCGTGGAGCAGTTCCTGGGCAAGTTCAGGTACGGCCCGGAGATCATGAACGTGCAGGGCGAGCGCTCCTCCCCCGGCGGGCTCTCCACCGTGGGGTGGGACGACGAGGGGGTGAAGCCCGAGGACTACCTGATCGTGAAGAGCGGCATCCTCAACGACCTGCAGACCACCCGCGAGCAGGCGCCCCTGCTGGCCGACTGGTACCGGCAGAGCGGCCGGCCGGTGAAGTCGCACGGCAACTCGTACGCGGAAAGCTGGTCCAACGTGCAGTTCCAGCGCATGCCCAACGTCAACCTGCTCCCGCACCCGGAGCGCGACGTGTCGCTGGACGAGCTGGTCTCCGACGTCAAGGACGGGATCATGATCGACGGCGACGGCTCCTTCTCCATCGACCAGCAGCGCTACAACTCGCAGTTCGGCGGGCAGGCGTACTACGAGATCAAGAACGGCAAGGTGGGGGCGATGCTCAAGGACGTCGCCTACCAGATGCGCACCCCCGAGTTCTGGAACGCGATCGACGGCATCGGCGGGCGCAGCACCTACTTCGCCGGCGGCTCCTTCTTCGACGGCAAGGGGCAGCCCCAGCAGGTCAACGCGGTCTCGCACGGGTGCGTCCCCACCCGCCACCGCAAGATCAACGTCATCAACACCGGACGGAGAGCCTGACGCATGGCCGACAACCGTTTCTTCACCCGCGCGGAGGCCGAGGCCATCGCGGCGAAGGTGCTCGGCTTCTCCAAGGCGGACGAGGCGCGCGTCAACCTGAGCAGCACCGTCACGGGGAACACCCGCTTCGCGCAGAACCAGGTCAGCACCTCGGGCGACACCCGCAACGGCAGCGTCACCGTCACCAGCGCCTGGGGAAAGAAGGTGGCGTCCGCCACCACCAACCGCTTCGACGACGAGTCGCTGCGCCAGGTGGTGGAGACCAGCGAGCGCCTGGCCCGCCTGGTCCCCGAAGACCCCGAGTACCTGGGCGAGCTGGGGCCGCAGCAGTACCCGGAGTCGGCCGGCTTCTTCGAGTCCACCGCGAACCTCACCCCCGAGGAGCGCGCCCGCGCCGTCACGGCGGTGACGCGCCCGTCGCAGCGGCAGGGGCTGGTCTCCACCGGCTTCCTCACCTTCAGCGCCGGGGCCAGCGCGGTCGCCAGCAAGAAGGGGCTGTTCGCGTACAACCGCAGCTCGCGCGTCAACTACACCACCACGGTGCGGACGCAGGACGGCACCGGGTCCGGGTGGGCCGGCACCGGCCAGAACGACTGGAGCAAGGTGAACCCGGACCAGCTGGCGGAGCGCGCCATCCGCAAGGCGGAGCTGTCGCGCAACCCGCAGGCGGTGGAGCCCGGCGAGTGGACGGTGGTGCTGGAGCCCACCGCGGCCGCCAACATGATCGGGCTGATGATGAGCTCGCTGGGCGCGCGCACCGCCGACGAGGGGCGCTCCTTCTTTTCCAAGCCGGGGGGCGGCAACCGCATCGGCGAGAAGTTCCTGGACGCGCGGGTCAACATCTGGTCCGACCCGTCCGACCCCAACCTGGCCACCGCGCCCTTCAGCAACGAGGGGCTCCCCAACCGGCGCGTGACCTGGATCGAGAACGGGGTGCTGCGCAACCTCACCTACGACCGGTTCTGGGCGCAGCGGCAGAACGCGCGGCCCACGGGCGGCGCGAACGGCTACACCATGCGGGGGGGCGGCACCAGCGTGGAGGACATGATCGCTTCCACCGAGCGGGGGCTGCTGGTGACGCGGTTCTGGTACATCCGGCCGGTGGACCCGCGCACCATCCTGTACACGGCGCTCACCCGGGACGGCACCTTTTTGATCGAGAACGGCAAGATCGTGTCGGCGGTCAAGAACCTGCGCTACAACGAGTCGCCGGTGTTCATCCTCAACAACATCGAGGCGATCGGCGAGCCGGTGGCGGTGTCGGCGTCCGAGTCGGGCGACGTGTCGCAGCCGGTGGTGGTGCCGGCGCTCAAGGTGAAGGACTTCACGTTCTCGTCGCTGTCGGACGCGGTCTGAGGCGATGGCCTGAGCCCTGGGGCCGCTCCGGAACCAGGCCAAACTGCCGGCCTGTTTCCTGCGCGGGTCGCGGAGCCACCGGAAACTGCCCCGGTGTCTCCGCTCCGGCTCCGTGAGCCTCGCGCGATACAGCCTGCGCGAGTCTCCCTCCGCGACATCCTTTGGGAACGATGGGACGGCGGCCCCGGGTGGGTCGCCGTTTCCTTGCCCTCCAACTTTCCTCGACCCATGCACAGATCCCTCCTCGGAGCCCTCGCGATGACTCTCGCCGCCGCTTCGCTGCCTGCCGCTTCCGCGGCGCAGGCGCCCTTCGGGAGCGCGCTGCCGCCGCGGCCGGTGCACACCTACTCCATCGTCGCGTGCGATCCCGAGACGGGGGAGCTGGGCGCGGCGGTGCAGTCGCACTGGTTCTCGGTGGGGCCCATCGTGCCGTGGGCGGAGGCAGGGGTGGGGGCGGTGGCCACGCAGTCGTTCGTGGAGCCGTCGTACGGGCCGCTGGGGCTGGAGCTGATGCGCGCGGGGAAGACGGGGCCGGAGGCGCTCAGGGCGCTGCTGGCGGCGGACGCGCACACGGACGTGCGGCAGGTGGCGATGATCGACGCGCGCTGCAACGTGGACGCGTGGACGGGCGGCAAGGCGGTGCAGGCGGCGGGGCACCACGTCGGAAAGAACTACTCGGTGCAGGCCAACCTGATGCGCGGCAACGTGTGGGACCCCATGGCGCAGGCGTTCGAGTCGGCGCGCGGCGACCTGGCGGAGCGTATGCTCGCGGCCCTGGAGGCCGCGGAGCGCGCCGGCGGCGACATCCGCGGGCGGCAGTCGGCGGCGATCGTGGTGGTGGCGGCGAAGTCCACCGGCAGGCCGTGGGCGGACCGCACGATCGACCTGCGCGTGGAGGACGACCCGGCTCCCGTGGCCGAGCTGCGCCGGCTGGTGCACCTGGCCCGCGCCTACCGCCACATGAACACCGGCGACGAGGCGGTCACCCGCGGCGACGTGGCCGCCGCCATCCGCGAGTACGCCGCCGCCGAGGCCATGGTGCCGGACTCGGCCACCAACGGCGAGATGGCGTTCTGGCACGCCGCCATGCTGGTGAACGCCGGCCGCGTGGAGGAGTCGCTGCCGCTCTTCCGCCGGGCCTTCGCGCAGGACACGGCCTGGCGCGAGCTGGTGCGCCGCCTTCCCGCCGCCGGCCAGCTCCCGAACGACCCCGCGCTGATCGAGCGGATCGCGACGCTTCGTTGAGATCTCGCGAGCCGCTGCGGAGCACGAATAGGAACGGAAGCAGTACTTGGCGAAACCCCGCTCCGGGGGTGTGAAGCTCGCTGAGGTGCAACAGGCGGGTACACGGCAGCCACCCGGCCCCGAGGCCGTGATGCGGTCTCGGGGCAGGGTGCGGTTACCAGACGTGCTTGTCAGGGCAGATCGCCACACCCACAAGAACCATACGAGCTGCACCACCCGCCGTAATTGCACCGGAGGGCGAGTTTGCAATAGTACGAGGCATAGTCTTCACCTGTTACCTCACACGACACCCGTTGTGTCGGGTATGGGTTCCCGAACGCCTGGGACGGCCCGAAGCCGAACACGATGGCGCAGGAAACTCCGAACAGCACGCGACGCAGGTTGATGAACGAACGGCTCATGACGTCCTCCGGGTGCGAGGTGCAGCACAGCAGGGAGCGAGCACGTTAAGCGCCATTTTGCCGCCTGGCAACAATTCCGTTCCCGCTACCCCTCTGACTGCTTCCCGGACGAGCTCCTACGTCTTCCGCGTGGGCACCCGGCCCGGCACTCCACCCGGTGGGACAGGCGAGCGGAGGATCTCAATGATCTTCTCCGGCCAACCGGGCACCGCACCCGGTACTGCCTGAACTGCGAACGGCGCCCCTGCCTCGACATCGAGACAGGGGCGCCGTTCACTTCGTACTGCCGTCGTTTTCCCTTACGCCGCGGCGGACACCACCTGCGCCTTCCAGCGGCCGAAGGGGAGCGAGGGCGCCGGAGAGACCTCCGGGCCCCACACGAACGCCACGGCGCGGGCGCGCTTCCGGCCCTGCGCCACCTCCTGCATGGTCATTTCTATCCGGTCGCGGGCCTCACAGCAGGAGGCGTCGTCCCGGTCGGTATCGTCGGACATGCGGATAACCTGATTGAAAAAGACACGGCCAGCGCACTCCGCGCTGACCGCTGTGCTACGCACGCGCCATACCCCGCGTCCACCTTTCTACAACACCATAGAGAGCAAAGAGTTGCGCCGCGGCCGCATCCGCCCGCCCCGGCGGGGCGTGTCGGAATGCAACGCGCGGCGCGTGTCTAAGCGACACTCTCCAGCGGCTCCAGCTCCTCCACCGCCCCCGCCAGGGGCTCGTGCTCCGGCGCGGCGGCAGGCACGGCCGGGGGCAGCTCGCCCAGGCGGACGGCGCGCTCGCGGCGCTCGGCGCACCAGGCGCGGTAGCCGGGCAGCTTGAGCATGCGGACGATGCGCCGGTCGATGGCCGTGCAGAGCAGCAGCTCGGTGAGCTGGTACTGGCCCTCGGCGCTGACGCGCAGCTCGTTGACCACCTCGTCGGCGAGGCGGAGGATGTCGCTGCGGGGAATGCTGTCCTTGAACGCCTCGACCTGTTCCTCGACCCAGTCCAGGTAGGCGCGTCGAAGCGAACGTGGAGATACGTTTTCGGTCACTTTGGAACCCGCGCGTGGAGCCGGGAAGGGGAACGGTTCGGCCTGCGGGTACGTCGGGACGCCACGGCTGACGGGACCAAGGTAAGTGTCACACGGCGCAAGATCAAGCAGGAAGGCCCTCTGCCCCCGCGCGCAGCAGTTCCTGGCACCGGGAGCAGAAGCCGCTCCCCCGGCGGTCCACCTCCTCCACGGTGCGGCAGGGGAGCATGACGCACGCGCCGCGGTCGCAGTGGTCCAGCCCGGCCACGTGCCCCAGCTCGTGCACGGCCTCGGCCAGGAGGCGGGCGCGGAGGGCCGCGGAGGCGGCACCCTCGCCCGGGTCCAGGCGGGCCAGGCTCACCACCGCGCAGCACCCGCCCACCGTGGCCTCCCCGAACACGAAGCTCCTCTCCGGGGCGCACAGGTCGGCGTCGGTGACGGCAAGCGACCACAGGCGCGACGGGTCGGCCCGGAGCGCGTCGCCGCGGGCGATCAGGGCGTCCACCACGTCGCCGGAGCGCACCTGCCCGCTGTCCGGGTCGCGCCAGTCCTCCAGCAGGGGGAGCGGCGGCCCGCGGAAGGAGCGCGTCCCGAACACCGCGTCCAGGGCCGCGCCGAGCGCGCCCAGGAGCCCCTCCCCCGCCCCGCCGACGGAGACCAGCTCCAGCCCGCGGCGCGCGCTATCCGGCACGCGCGGCCGGCAGCGGCTCCGCCGCGCCACGGGCGCGGAGCACCCCCTCCATGGCCAGCACCGTCCCGGCCACCTGCGCCATGGAGCGGCGCAGGTTCTGGCTCTCGCGCCGCATCAGCCGGTACGCGTCCTTCTCCGAGATTCCCCGCGCCTCCATCAGCACCCCTTTGGCCCGCTCCACGTCGCGCCGCTCCGTCATCCTCCGCGTCAGCTCGGCCACGCGGCCGCGCAGCTCGGCAAGCTCGTCCCAGCGGGCGAGGGCCAGCCGCACCGCCGCGCCGATCTGCTCCTCGGCCACGGCGTCGGCCAGGCAGGCGAACACCGGCAGCCCGGCGGTGTGCTCCACCACGGCGGGGTCGCCCGCGGGGAGCACCAGCACCAGCGGCAGCGGGCAGGCGCCCCCCACCTCCGCGGCCCCCGCCGCGTCGTCCAGCACCAGCACGGCCACGTCGGCGCGCCGCGCGCGCAGCACCGCGGCCGCCTCCCGCGCCCCGGACGCCGGCCCCAGCACCCCGTGCCCCAGGGCCTCCATCCGCGCACGCAGCGCGTGCGCCGCCCCGGCGCGCTCCCCGGCAAGCAGGATCTGCATCCTTCCTCCACGGCACCCGCCCGGGAGCCACGCGCCACCCGCGGGGAGAGTCCGGGCCGCTCTCCCCCCGCCCTCGCGGGCCGCCCGGACGGGGTCCGGGCGGGAAGGGTGAACAGGGCAGGTTTTGTACCGCGGAACGGAAGTGCGAGAGTGCGAGAGTGCGAGAGTGCGAGAGTGCGAGAGTGCGAGAGTGCGAGAGTGCGAGAGTGCGAGAGTGCGAGAGTGCGGATCAGCGGACGCGGGGGAGGCGGGTCTGGTTGATGACGATGGTACGGGCGGCGGGGGTCTGGGGCTCGCCGGGCGGGATCAGCATGACGAAGCGGGCGACGGGGCCGTTGTCGTAGCGCAGCTCCATGGTGTTGCGGCGGATGGTGTAGCGGCCGTAGCCCAGCGGCAGCGCGACGCGGCGCTCGCCCGGCCGGGCCAGCATCTCCCAGTTCGTGTACCCCATCAGGTTGTTTTCCAGGAAGCCGCCGCCCGGCTCGAAGCGGATCCCCACCACGGCCTTCCCCGTCTCCGGGTCCACGATGGCGAACTCGCCCTCCAGCTGCATCCCGTCCAGCGGCGACACCGGGCGGTAGCTCTGGGCCTTCCCCTGCCGTCTCAGCTCGCCGGACGCCGCCCGGTCGTACACCTCCTCGTCACCCCCGCGCCAGCGGATGCGCAGCTCGCCGCCGCGCAGCCGGTACGTGCCGCACTGCCCGTAGCGGCACAGGTCGCGCTCGAAGTCCAGCGGCCCCGCAAGCCCCTCCGCCGGGTCGTCGGTGGAGACCCGGCCGTCCGGCAGGAAGGTGAGGTACGCCTGGCCGACCCGGCCGGTGACCAGGTTGGTCTTCAGCCCGTAGTAGATGCCGTCCAGCCGCCCCGGCTGCTGGGCGGAAACGGGCGCGGCGAGGAGGGCGAGTGCGACGAGCGGGAGCGTGACGAAGCGGACCATGGCGCACCGGAGGTGGAGGGTGCGAGGCGGTGCCGGGGGAGCGGCACGGAGTCCGACGAACGAAGCGGTTGCAGTTCCCTGCCGTTCCCACATCCTGTCACGGAGGGAGACAGGCCGGCAGTTTGGCCTGGCTCACTCCGGCGGAGGGAAACCCGCCGGCAGTTTGGCGGGGTTCCCGGAGCCCGCGGAGGAGACGGACAGCAGTATCGTCCGGCTCCGGAGCGGCCCGCCGCGAACGCCTGAGTCTACGCCTCCATCCCGTACCGCATCAGCTTACGGTACAGCGTGGACGGATCGATTCCAAGCACCTCCGCCGCCCGCGACTTGTTCCCACCCTCGGATTGAAGCACCCAGAAGATGTACGCCCGCTCGATGATCTCCAGCGTGGGATTCGGCGGCAGCCGGTCCGACACGAGAGGCGTCACCGCCCGCTCCGAGATGCGCGTCGGCAGGGTCCCCGGCCGCACCTCCTCCCCCTCGGGCGTCAAGACAACGGCCCGCTCCAGCGCGTTCTCCAGCTCGCGCACGTTCCCCGGCCATTCGTACGACTGCAGCGTCTCCAGCGTTTCCTCGGCCAGGCGCACGGGAGAGCGCCGCCGCGCCGAGAACCGCTGGAGGAAGTAGTCCACCAGGATGGGCACGTCGTCCGCCCGCTCGCGCAGCGGCGGCAGGTGCAGCGTGATGACGTTGAGCCGGTAGTACAGGTCGCTGCGGAAGGCGCCGCGGCGGATCTCCTCCTCCAGGTCGCGGTTGGTGGCCGCGATGATCCGCACGTCGATGGGGGTGGTCTCGGTGGCGCCCACGGCGATCACCTCCCGCTCCTGCACCGCGCGCAGCAGCTTGACCTGCGTGGCCGGCGCCATCTCGCCCACCTCGTCCAGGAAGAAGGTCCCGCCCTTGGCCGCCACGAACAGTCCCTGCTTGTCGCGCACCGCGCCGGTGAACGAGCCCTTGGTGTGCCCGAACAGCTCGGACTCCAGCAGCGTCTCGGGGAGCGCGCCGCAGTTGATGGACACGAAAGGGCCGTCCACCCGCTCGGAGCGCTCGTGCAGGTAGCGGGCGAGCACCTCCTTGCCGGTGCCGGACTCGCCGGAGATCAGCACCGTGGAGTCGGAGGGGGCCACCGTCTCGGCCAGCTTGAGCACGTCCAGGAAGCGGCGGCTCTTGCCGATGGGCTTCACCGTGTCGGAGCGGTCGCGGCGGCGGATCTCGGTCTTGAGGGCCTGGTTCTCCACCCGCAGCTGCCGCGACTCGGCGGCGCGCCGGCAGATGGCGACCAGCTCGTCGTTGGCGAAGGGCTTCTGGATGTAGTAGAAGGCCCCCTCGTTGACGGCGCGGATCGCCGTCTGCAGCGAGGCCTGCGCGGTCATCAGGATCACCGGCAGGGTGGGGTCCATCTCCTTTGCGGCCAGCAGGATCTCCAGGCCGCCCACCCCGGGCATGCGGACGTCGGACAGCAGGACGTCGGGGCGGACCTCGGGGAGGCGCTCCAGCCCCTCGCGCCCCCCGATCGCGGTGCTCACGTCGAAGCCCTCCCGCTTGAGGAGGATGCGGAGGGTGTCCAGGATCGCGGTCTCGTCGTCGATGACGAGGATCTTGGGGGCGTTGCTCACTTCAGGACTCCCGGGTGGGGGGTGCCGGACAGCGCGGCGGGCTCGCGGAGCGCGTGCAGGTACACGACGAAGGTGGCGCCCTCCCCCTCGGCGGCGCGGGCGCGGTCCACGAACACGGCGCCGCCGTGCACGTCCACCGCGCGCTGCACCAGCGCGAGCCCCAGCCCGGTGCCGCCGGGGCGGGAGGTGAAGAAAGGCGAGAAGACGTGGTCCACGTCCTCGGCGGGGATGCCGGGGCCGGTGTCGGTGACGCGCAGCCTCACCAGCTCGGCCACCCCCACCTGGGGGGCGAGGACGTCCGACTGGACGGTGTCCAGCGACACCTCCACCCCGCCGCCCGTGCCGGCCCACTGCGCGCCGTTGAGCACCAGGTTGGCGACGGCGCGGTGCAGCAGGTCCTCGTCGCCGCGCACGGCCGGGCCGTCGCCGTCGGGGAGGAGGAGGCGGATGGCCCGGCCGGAGGCGTCGGGGTGGGCGCGCACCATGTCCACGGCGTGGGTGACCACCTGGGCCAGGCGGACCGGGGCGGCGTCGCGCACCCGCACCCGCGCGAAGTCGATGAACTCGGCCAGGAGCCGGCTGAGGCGGTCGGACTCGCGCACCACCAGCCGCTCCAGCACCTCCTTGTCCTCGGCGTCCACGCCGGGGCCGGTGAGCTGCTCCACGGCGCTGCGGATGGAGGCCAGCGGGTTCTTGATCTCGTGGGCCAGCGAGGCGGAAAGCTCGGCCACCGCCTCCAGCCGCTCGGCGCGGCGGCGCAGCGACTCCATCCGCATCCGCTCGGTGATGTCCTGGAAGATGGCCGTCACCGGGGGGCCGTCCGGGTCGGGGCGCTCCATCAGCGTGGTGCTCACCCCCAGGATGGTCCCCTCCTCCGGGGTGCCGTGCGTCTCGGAGCGGTGGATCGCCTGGCGCGTCCGTGCGGAGCGGCGGATGATTCCGCCCAGCCCCGGCGCGGCCCGGTCCAGCGTGTCCAGCACCTCCTTCCCCTCCCACTCCTCGCGCGTGAGCCCCAGGATCTCGGCGGCCGCGGGGTTCATGTACACCAGCCGCCCCCCGCCGTCCACGGTGAGGATCCCCGAGTTCATGCTCCCCAGGATCTCGTCGGTGTCCAGCCGCAGCAGGCGCAGCTCGGTCTCGATCTCCCCCAGCACCGTCCCCGTCTGCCGCAGCCGGTCGCCCAGGTAGCCGGTGACCATGGCGACGGTGGCGAACAGCGCCGTCTGCAGGAGCACGCCGGGCTCCAGCAGGGCCTGCGGCGCGCTGAGCGCGATGTCGGTGAAGTACAGGATGCTGGCGAGCAGCCCCACCAGGATCCCCCCCAGCATGGGGAGGAGCACCGCCGCCGCGCAGATCACCAGGATGTACAGCGGGGCGAAGGCGCTCCCCGCGCCGCCGGTGAGGTGGATCACCCAGGTGACCATCCCCACGTCGAAGAGCACCTGCGCGTACAGGAAGTTCTTGCCCGGCGTGGAGCGGGCCAGGTGGGAATGCCAGAACGACCCGGCGGTGAAGGCCCCCGACAGGAACAGGATCAGCGACGCCGACAGGGTGAGGCCGGTGGGGGCGTTCCTCCAGGCGAGCAGGGCGGCCAGGAAGATGGCGACCGCCAGGCACAGCCGGCCCACGTACACCCACGACAGGATGCGGCGCGGCTCGGGGAGCCGGGCCGCGGAAAGCTGGGGCGCCCTGCTGGCGCGCGCGCCGCCGGGGCGGTCGCCGTTGCTGTTCATTCGGGCGAGACGGGGGGAAGCGGAGCGCCGGGCGCCGCCGCGCGAGGGGGAGCGGGCGGAAGCTCGCCGGGGCAGGCCGACATGGTAACGGGCGGCGCGGGGCCCCGGCAAGTCGCCGGGGCCCCGCGGAAATCGCTTCAGTCCAAAGCCTCAGTCCAGAAGCTCAGTCCAGGAGGACGGCCAGCAGAACTCCGGCCACCACGATCACCCCCACCAGCCACCAGAAGCTCCCGCGCTGGGCGAGCTGGCGGTCGTCGCGGAGGTCGCGGGCCAGGCTCTCGGCGCGCGCGGACTCCTGCACCTTCTCCTCCTGCGCGGGCGTGGTCGCCGCCACGTCCGTCGCGGGCAGCGGCGCGGCGGGGGCGGAGACGGCGGGGGCCGCGTCGGCGAACGACTGCGCCGCCGCGGGGGCGGGGAGCGCGGCGAGCAGCACCGCTGCGAGCAGGGCGAGGACGTAACGCATGGCTTCCTCCGGCGTGGGGGTTTCCCGGACGACTGGGGTCCCGGACGGGACGCCGGGTCCGCACTCGCAAGGAACATGCTCCGCCCCGCCCTGCGGGGTCAGACCACGGACCCGTCGCCCTCCCGCGGCAGCACCAGGGTGAAGGCGCTCCCCTCGCCGGGGACGCTCTGGGCGCTCAGGTCGCCGCCCAGCAGCCGGGCCAGGCGCCGGCTGACGCTCAGCCCCAGCCCGGTGCCGCCGAAGCGGCGGGTGGGCGACGACTCCACCTGGGTGAAGGGCTCGAAGACGCGCTCCAGCTGCTCCGGGGGGATGCCGATGCCGGTGTCGCGCACCCGGAAGACCGCCGCTCCGTCCGGCGCCTCGGCGGCGATCTCCACCGTGCCGGCGTCGGTGAACTTGACGGCGTTGGAGAGCAGGTTCACCAGGATCTGCTGCAGCTTGCCCGGATCGGTGTCCAGCCGCACCCGGCCGGGGGGCGCCTCCACCCGCAGCGCCAGCCCCTTGGCGGCGGCCATGGGGGCAACCAGCTCCGCCGCGCTGCGCACCGCGCCGCGCACGTCCACCGCCTCCGCCCGCACCGTCTCGCGCCCGGCCTCCAGCCGCGCGAAGGTGAGCACCTCGTCGATCAGCCCCAGCAGGTGCATGGCGCTGGCCTTGATGCGCCCCAGCTGGTACGACTGCTCGCCGGTGACGGGGCCGGTGATGCCGTCGGCCAGCAGCTCGCCGTAGCCGATGATGGCGGTCAGCGGGGTGCGCAGCTCGTGCGACATGGTGGCGAGGAACTCCGACTTGGCGCGGTTCGCCGCCTCGGCCGCGGCGAACAGCCCGGCACGCCGCACCGCCTGCGCGCACAGCCGCCCCAGCGCCAGCAGGAACTCGCGCTCCTCCTCCCCGAACTCCACGTGCCGCGCGAAGGTCATCCCCAGCGCCCCCACGGCCTCGCCCTCCACCAGCAGCGGCACCGACGCCGAGGAGGCGTGCCAGTCCAGGCGGTGGGGAAGGCCGGGGTAGCGCGCCGCCCACTCCTCGCGGCTGCGCAGCACGATGGGCTCGCGGGTGCGGAACGCCTCGGCGATGGGGGCGTCGGCGGCGGCCGGGAAGCGCCCCCAGGGCTTCACCAGCTCGTCCGGGTACCCGACGGAGTCCGCCACCTCCAGCGACTCGCCGTCGGCGGCCGCGAACACCACCACCCCGGCCTCCGCCCCCAGCGCCGCCGTCCCCTGCTCCACCACCGCGCGAGCCACCTGCTCCGGGGTCAGCGCCCCGGCCAGCGCGGCGGTGAGCGCCTGCAGCCGCGAGATGCGCCGCACCGCCCGCTCCGCGTCCGCCCGGGCGCGCCGCTCCGCCTCGTACAGGCGGGCGCGCTCCAGCGCCTGGGCCCCCTGCCGCGCGATCGCGGTCATCAGGGCGCGGTCCTCGGCGTCGAACTCGCGCGGCCGGTCGAAGGCCCAGAGCAGCGCCCCCTCCGGCTCCCCCTCCGCCAGGAGAGGGATCGCCGCCCACGCCGCGCTCGCGCCGGAGGAGGGCGCGCGCCCGTCCAGGTAGCGGCGGCCCCACGCCTCCGGCGACTCCACGAACACCGGCTCCCCCGTCCGCGCGGCCTCCGCCACCGGGATCCCGGCGTCCAGCGGCCACCTGCGCCCCTCCGCCATGCACGCCTCCGGCGGGTAGCCGATGGAGCCCACGATCTCCACGTGCGGCCCGCACCGCAGCACCAGCACCCCGGCGTACGCGTCCAGCGCGGCCACCCCCTGCCCCATCAGCACCTGCCCCACCGTCCACGGCGTGGCCGCCTCGGAGAGCGCGGCGGTCAATTCCTGCAGGCGCTCGGAGGCCGCCCGGGCGCGCCGCTCCGCCCCGTACAGGCGGGCGCGCTCCAGCGCGTGGGCGCACTGGTCGCCGAGCGCCTCCAGGAACGCGCGCTCCGCCGGGAGGAAGGCGCGCTCCTCCGGGAAGCACAGGGAGAGCGCGCCCAGGCGCCGCTCCCCCACCGACAGCGGGAGCACCGCCCAGGAGCGCGCCCCCAGCCGCTCCGCCGCCAGGGCCAGCGCGGGGAAGCGCGTCAGCACCTCGTCCAGCGTCCCCATGTACAGCGGCTCGCCGCTCCTCGCCGCGGCCGCCGTCGGCACCGGCGCGTCCAGGGGAAAGCGGGCCCACGCCTCGCGCAGGTCGTCCGGCAGGCCGCCCCCGCGCAGGATGCGCAGCTCGCCGGAGGGCTCCAGGGTGCACAGCGTCCCCGCGACGCTGCCCAGCGCCGCCGCGCCCTCGGCGGCCACCACCTCCGCCACCTGCTCGGGGGTGAGGGTGCGCGACAGGGCGGCGGTCACCGCCTGGAGCCGGTCCGAGCGGCCCGCCAGCGCCTCGGCCAGCGCGCGCGCGTCCTGCTCGGCGGCGACCATCCGCGCCAGCGCCGCCTCCGCCCCCGCGCAGCGGTCGAAGAGGTCGGACATGCGCCGCGCCGCGTCCTCGCCGCCCGGGAAAGCCGGATCCGCTCCGTCCGTGCCTGGTGCCGCCATCGAGGGGCCTCGCTGCGTGTCCGGAAAACGTCGTGAAAGCACCGAATCTACCTCGCCCCCCGGCGGCGGGGAAGCCGCCGCTCCTCCGCCCGCCCCCGCCGGAGCGGCGAGCACCGGATTTGCGGAGGGCTCCGCCCCGGGTGCTGGTAGCATCGCCCCAAGTGTGGTAGAATGAACGAGATCAGGGCCGGCCGAAGGGGCCGGCTCCCCCTTGTCCCCGAGGAGACGTTTCGTGATCCACCTCCACCGCACTCTCGTACGGGCCGCCGCCCTCGCCCTCGCGCTCTCCGCCCCGACCGTGCTGGCCGCCTGCGGCGGCGAAGCGGCCGGGGAGGGCGGCGCCGCCAAGGCCGAGGGCAAGGCCGCCGACACCACCGCCGCCGGGGGCGGCTCCACCGCCGCCGGCGGCGCCGCGCCCGCGGCGCCGGGCGCGGCCAGCTTCGCCCCGGCCGACACCGCCACCCGCACGGTGGCCGAGGCCATCGCCCAGCGCCTGGCCTTCGTCAAGGACTCGCTGGGCAAGGCGCCCCCGGCGGACAGCGCCGCGGCGGCCGCCCCGAAGCAGCGCTACAACGCCGGCGAGAACCCGGACTTCGCGCGGGAGATGGGGTGGCCGGTGAACGCGCCGCGGCCGCTCCCCGGCTCCATCCTCCCGGACAAGCGGATCGTCTGCTACTACGGCAACCCCAACTCCAAGCGGATGGGCGCGCTGGGCGAGTACCCGCGCGACGACATGCTGCGGCGGCTGCAGCGCGAGGTGCAGAACTGGAACCGGGCCGATCCCTCCACCCCGGCGATCCCCTGCCTGCACATGGTCTCGGTGGTGGCGCAGGGCGACCCGGGCCCCTCGGGCAAGTACCGCTCGCAGATGCGCGACACCCAGGTGGACAGCATCTACCAGATGGCGCGCAGCATCAACGGGATCTTCTTCATCGACGTGCAGGTGGGAACGGACGACATCCGCAACATCATGCCGCGCTTCGAGGAGATGCTGAAGAAGCCGGACATCCACTTCGCGGTGGACCCGGAGTTCTACATGCGCGGCGGGATCGTGCCGGGGCGGAAGATCGGCACCATGACGGCCTCCGACATCAACTACGTGTCGGGCGAGCTGGCGCGCATCGTCCGGGAGAACCGGCTGCCGCCCAAGGTGCTGGTGATCCACCGCTTCACCCGCAACATGGTGACGGGCTCGCGCGACATCATCCTCCGTCCCGAGGTGCAGGTCGTCATCGACATGGACGGGTGGGGCGCGCCCTGGCTGAAGCGGGACTCGTACCGGGACTACGTGGTCAAGGAGCCGGTGCAGTTCACGGGGTTCAAGCTGTTCTACCACAACGACACCAAGAAGGGCGATCCGATCATGTCGCCGGCGGACCTGCTCAGGCTGCACCCGAGGCCGCTGTACATCCAGTACCAGTAGGAACGGCTTACGGATACGGCAGATCTGGGCGTGCCCCCCGCTGACGCGGGGGTCGGGCTTCGGCTCCGTAACGCACGATACGACCGTGCGTAACGGAGTCGAGCCCCGGCAAACTGCCGCCGGGTCTCGCCCCTTCGGGCCGAAATCCCTGAATAGAAACAACCCCGGGTTCAGAACGAACTCAAAGGTCGCATCTATAGCCGGGAAGGCACCTTAGCCGCGCTACAAATGTTTCATGCGACAGGGTCGGCGCAGACGGTGTGAACTCACGCGACCGCGAACGGCGCCCCCGCCTCGGCTTGGAGGTGGGGGCGCCGTTTCGCACTCTCGCACTCTCGCACTGCCGTTCCCCTCCCCCGGCACGCGCCTGGCGTCGGGACTCTTGCCGACGCATCTTCGCCGTCACCTCACACTCTGCCCGGATCGCCCATGCCTGCCGCCGACCCAACCCTCCAGCTGTTCGCGGTGACCGCCCCGGGTCTGGAGGAGCTGTGCGCCCACGAGCTGCGCTGGATGGGGGTGGCGGCGGAGGCGGAGCCGGGCGGGGTGGCGTGGGAGGGGACGCGCGAGGAGCTGTACGACGCCAACCTGCGGCTCCGCACGGCCAGCCGGGTGCTGGTGCGGGTGGCGGAGTTCCGGGCGCGCACCTTCTTCGAGCTGGAGCGGCACGCCCGCAAGGTGCCGTGGGAGCGGTTCGTCCCCGCCGGGGGCGCGCTGCGGCTGCGGGTGAGCTCGCGCAAGAGCAAGCTGTACCACGAGGGCGCGATCGCGCAGCGGCTGCTGGACGCGGCGGGGCGGAGCGTGGCGGGGCTGCGCGACGCGGGCGCGGCCAAGGGCGGCGACGACGAGGAGGACGACGCGGGGGAGGGGCAGCTGTTCGTGGTGCGCTTCCACTACGACCGCTGCACCGTGAGCGCGGACGCCTCCGGCGCGCTGCTGCACCTGCGCGGCTACCGCCAGGCGCTCGCCAAGGCGCCGCTGCGCGAGACGCTCGCCGCGGCCATGCTGCTGGGGAGCGGGTGGGACGGCTCGGCGCCGCTGCTGGACCCCATGTGCGGGGCGGGAACGGTCGCGATCGAGGGGGCGCTGCTGGCGCGGCGCATCGCGCCGGGGCTCGCCTCGTCGGAGCGCACGCCGCGGCGCTACGCCTTCCTGGACTGGCCCGACGCGGACGCGCGGCTCTGGGCGCGGGTGGTGGAGCGCGCCGCGGACGAGGTCCTCCCCGCCGCGCCGGCGCCGATCCAGGCGTCGGACCGCGACGCGGGCGCAATCGAGGCGGCGCGCGCCAACGCCGCGCGGGCGGGCGTGGCGGACGACCTGGCGCTGGACGTGCGAGCCCTTTCCGCGGTGGAGCCGCCGGAGGGGCCGGGCTGGCTGCTCAGCAACCCGCCGTACGGCGTCCGCGTGGGCGAGACCGAGGGGCTCCGCAACCTGTACGCGGCGCTCGGCAGGGTGGCCCGCGCGAAGATGCCGGGGTGGACGCTGGGGCTGCTCTCGGCGGACCGCGGGCTGGAGGGGCAGGTCCGGGTGCGCTTCGCGGAGGCGCTACGCACCCGGAACGGCGGCATCCCCGTGCGGCTGGTGGTGGGGCGGGTGGAGGAGTAGGCGGCCGGCAGGTCCGGGCGCGAGCGGTGCCGATCTTGCGGCTCCCGCCGCCGAGGCCGCCGGCTGCCGCCGAACGCCAGGAACGGCGGCGAATCCTCGCGAGTCGGCTCCGGCCTCTGCTCCCCTTCGGCCGGAGGGTGCGCGCATGTCAGCCAACGCCGCGGTCCGGTTCCCCGAGCCGGACGACTTCCGTCCCCGTGAGCTCCCGCGCCTCGTCTCCGACGACGGCGAAGAGGCGCCCCCGCCCGCGCAGGAGGCGCCCTCGCTCGCTCCGCCCGGCGTCGTGCCCCCGGGCGCCGTCGCCTCCGCCGAGCTGCCGTGGGAGCAGCCGCGGGTTCGGGGCATCCGCCCGCCGCCCCTCACCTCCCCCTACTGGCGCACGCTGCACGCCGCCGCCGGCGCGTTGTGCGTGCTCTTCCTGCTCGTCATCGCCGTGACCTGGCTGGGGCTGTTCGCGCTGGCGCGCTGACCGCAGACCTCCGGCAGGATTCCCGGCCTCGAGCTTCCGCCCGCATACGCGCCGATCCAGCAGCGCAGCTCTCCAAACGACATTTAACGGTGCAGTGCCTCGCACCATTGCACAATTCTGCACCACCCTCATTTCCCGCTGAAATCCGCAATTCATCCGTTTACAAACACTTGGAATTTTGTCTCTTCGGGCCCGTCCGATGCGGTACGTGGGGCCAACCCGTCCGGGGAGGGCCCCCCCTCCCGTTTCACCCCCCGATGGAGAAGGACCCATGAACCGTCGCAGTGCAGTCCTGCTCGGAGGAATGGTCGCCGCGCTCACCGCATGCTCGGACGAGACCCCGCCCCTCGCGCCCGAGGCGGCCCAGGCGCCCGCGCTCGCCGCCAGCGCGGCGGAGGCCGCGGTCAGGGACCAGTACGTGGTGGTGCTGAAGAAGGGTGCGTCGGTGGGAGGCATCCTCAAGGCGACCGGCGCCACCCCGCGCTACGTGTACCGGAGCGCCCTGAACGGCTTCGCCGCGAAGCTGAACGCGGCCCAGGTCGCGGCGCTCCGCCACAATCCCCACGTGGAGTCCATCGAGCCGGACGGGGTGGTGACGATCGATGCAACCCAGTACTACCCCACCTGGGGGCTGGACCGCATCGACCAGGCCTCCCGCCCTCTCAACAGCACCTACACGTACAACCGGACCGGGGCGGGGGTGAACCTGTACGTCCTGGACACCGGGATCCGCACCTCGCACTCGGAGTTCGGCGGCCGTGCCTCGGTGGGCTACGACGCAGTCGGCGACGGGTACAACGGGCAGGACTGCAAGGGCCACGGGACGCACGTGGCGGGCACCGCCGGCGGGGCCACCTACGGCGTCGCCAAGGGCGTCAACCTGATCTCCGTGCGCGTGCTGGACTGCTACGGCTCGGGCACCTGGAGCGGCGTGATCGCGGGTGTGGACTGGGTGACCACGAACCACGTCGGGCCGTCGGTGGCCAACATGAGCCTGGGCGGCGGCGGCTACAGCCCCCTGGACCAGGCGGTGCAGAACTCGATCAACTCGGGGGTGACGTACGTGGTCTCCGCCGGGAACAGCAATGCGAACGCCTGCAACTACTCGCCCGCGCGGGTGTCGGGCGCGATCACGGTCGGCGCGACCACCTCGTCCGACGCGCGGGCCTCGTACTCCAACTACGGGTCCTGCCTGGACCTCTTCGCCCCGGGCACCGGCGTCACCTCCGCGTACAACGGGAGCGACACGCAGACCTACACCCTCGACGGCACCTCCATGGCCTCGCCGCACGTGGCGGGGGTGGCGGCGCTCTACCTGGAGTACAACCCGAGCGCCGCTCCGGGCACCGTCGCCTACGACGTCACCTACGGGGCAACCTACGGGAAGCTTTCGAGCATCGGCTCGTACTCGCCGAACCGCCTGCTGTACACGGGGTTCATCCCGGCGCCCACGACCCCGGCGCCGACCCCGCAGCCCCAGCCGACCAACCCGCCCGCCATCAGCGTGTACTGCTACAACGGGTCCGGGTACTGTGAAGCCTATGCCTCGGGCGGGACCGGGTCCGGGTACAGCTTCACCTGGGGTGAGGCATTCGAGCAGCACGACGCGGACGGGTACAGCTGGGCCTCGGTCAGCTGCTACTTCTCGGGCTACATCTACGTCACCGCGAGCGTGACGGACAGCAGTGGCGCCCAGGCGAGCAGCGGGGCCTACTACTACTGCGGCGACGGCAGGGAGATCCAGCCCCTCCTCTGAGGTTCGCCGTCGTGGCGCAGCTGCCGACGCACGCGCAGGCAGCCACGCCAAGCCGAACGCAGGAGCCGGGAGGCCGAAAGAGCGGAGCCGTGCTTGCCACGGCCCCGCTCTTTCGTCATGCCTGCCCGGTTCTCCCCCGGTCAGGAACGCCGCTCACCCCCGCCGGCTCACCGCCGCCAGCACCCGCTCCACCAGGTCGTCCACCGCGCCGTTCTCGATCCAGCGCGCCACCACCACCAGGTCGTTCTCCGGGTCCACGTAGATGATGTTCGTGCCATTCCCCAGGTGCACGAACGCCGACTCGGGCGCCGCCGGGAAGCGCTTGCGGCCCGTGTTCAGGAACCAGTTCATGAACCCGTAGTCCGTCTGCGCGGGGGTGGGCGTGGTCGCCATCCGCACCCACGCCTCCGAGAGCACCTGCCGACCCGCCCAGCGCCCGCGCCGCTGCGTCAGCAGGCCGAAGCGCGCCATGTCGCGGGCGCTGATGAACATCCCCCCGCCCCAGTGCCCGCCCCCGCTCACCGACTGCACCGCCCGCCCGTCCAGCACCACCCACGAGTTCTCGTAGCCGTACCAGCGCCAGCTGTTCGACGCGCCGATGGGGTCCATCACCTCCTCGCGCAGCACCTCCGGGAGCGGACGCCTCCACACCTCCAGCGCGGCCAGCGCCAGCGCGTTCACCCGCACGTCGTTGTACTCGTACGCCGCGCCCGGCGCGTTCCGCTGCCGCGTCAGCCACTCGGCCGGGTTCTGCGCGGGCCGGTCCGCCCAGTCCGGCTTGCCCCACAGCGTTCCCTCCCAGTCGCTGGTCTGCCGCAGCAGCGTGTTCCAGGTGACCGTGCGGTTGTGCGGCGAGGCGAACGGCTCCAGGAAGGGCGAGCGACCCACGCGGCCCGGCGCGTCGCTGCGGGCGTCGTCCTCCAGCGCCAGCACGGGGCCCGTGTACTCCGTCACCCGGTCGTCCAGGCTGCGGATCAGGCCGCGGTCCACCGCGACGCCCACCACGGTGGACAGGAAGCTCTTGGTGACGCTGAAGGTCATGTCCACCCGGTGCGGGTCGCCCCACTCCGCCACGATGTAGCCGCCGCGCACCACGATCCCCGTGGGGTCGCCGCGCTCCCGGAACGGTCCCACCGCCTCGCCGAACGGCTCCCGCCCGAAGGTCTGGTAGTGGGCCAGCGCCAGGTCGCGCGGGGCCCGGCTCTCGCTGGCCACGGCGAACTCGACCGCCTGGTGCAGGCGCGCCGAGTCCATCCCCGCCTGCTCCGGGCGGCGGCGCTCCCAGCGGTCGCCAGGGCCCGGATAGTAGGCGGCGCGTCCCTGCGGGGCCGGGGCTCCGCGGGCCGCGGGGGTGTCGGCGGGGGCGGGGAGCGCGGGGCGGGGCGCGGCCGCGCCCAGGAGGAGCGCGCCGGCCAGGAGGAGCGGGCGGAGGTCGTGTCGCATGGAGGTCCGGGTGGGGGAGCGGGTGCCGTCGCGCCGCGGCGCGGGAAGGCGAGATTGCGCGGCGGGACCCGGAAGCGCAAGAGGGTCCGCCCGGGGGAGGTGCCCGCGCGGGCTTGCAACTTGCCTCCAGCGGAGCGGTGCGTACGACAACCCTTTCGCGAGCAAAGGAGGCGGAAGCATGGCACGCTACGGACGCGACTTCGGGCCGATGCGCGGCGGATACGACAGGGGCTTCGGCGGGCGGAGCGGCGGCGGCTACTTCGGGCAGGGCGGCGACGGGTTCCGCACGGGCGGCGACCACGGCTACGACCGGGGCTACGAGGGCGGCGGCTGGGGGATGGACGGGCTGTACAACAGCATCGTCGGGCGGTCGGGCGGGCGGGGCGGCTACGACCGCGGCTATCGCGGCGGCGCCGGGTACGACCGCGAGTTCTACCGGCGCGACTACGGGCGCGACCGGGAGCCGTCGCCGTTCGGGGGGATGAACCCCGGCGGGCGGAGCCGGTTCGGCAGCGGGTACGGCGGGTCGGAGCGCGGCGAGAACTGGCGCGGCTTCGGCGGGCAGGGCCGCGGGTACGACCGGTCGTTCGGCAATGCGCGCGTGGACCGCAGCCGGTACGATCGGGGCTGGATTTAGGGACTGCAACGGCGGGTTCGGGCGTGCCCCCGGCTGGCGCCGGGGTCGGGCTTCGGCTCCGTAACGCACGATACAACTGTGCGT
>DASVQR010000133.1:0-7858 GCA_036389055.1 Longimicrobiaceae bacterium
CGGGAGCGCCCCGCGGTCCAGCTTGCCGTTGGGGGTGAGCGGAAGCCTATCCAGCATCACGAAAGCCGCCGGCACCATGTAGTCCGGCAGGCTCCCGCGCAGGTGCTCGCGCAGCTCGGCCGCGGACGGCTCCGTCCCCGCTTCCGGGACGACGTAGGCCACCAGCCGCTTCTCGCCCGGCCGGTCCTCCCGCACCACGACGGCGCAGTCGTCCACCCCGCCCTGCCGGCGCAGCACGGCCTGGATCTCCCCCGGCTCGATGCGGAAGCCGCGCACCTTGACCTGCTCGTCCACCCGCCCGACGAACTCCAGCTGCCCGTCCGCCCTCCAGCGCAGCCGGTCGCCGCTGCGGTACATCCGCGCGCCGGGCTCGCCCGCGAAGGGATCGGGGACGAACTTCTCGGCCGTCGCATCCGGCCGCGCCAGGTAGCCGCGCGCCACGCCGGCGCCGCCCACGTGGGCCTCGCCGGGCACGCCGACCGGCACGGGGGAGCCGTGCGCGTCGAGGAGATAGACCCGCACGTTGCCCACCGGACGCCCCAGGGTGACGGGCTCGCCGGGACGCACCCGGGCCACGGTGGTGTTGACCGTCGCCTCCGTGGGGCCGTAGTGGTTCCAGACCGCTACGTCCGGGAAGATCGCGAAGGTGCGCTCCGCCAGCTCCCGCGGCAGCGCCTCGCCCCCCAGCAGCACGGCTTTCAGCCCCTCGGGCCTGGGCCGGGCGCCGGAGCGGACCCGCTCCAGGGTGGCGCTCCACAGCGACGGCACCCCGCCGAACGACACCCGGGCGTGCGATGCGAGGACGTCCAGGAGCGCGTCCGGGTCCGCCACCGTCTCCTCCGGGAGCACCCACACGGGCTCGCCGCGCAGCAGCGGCGGGAAGAGCTGGCGGACGTGCGCGTCGAAGCCCAGGCGGCTCACCAGCGGCAGGGCGAACCCGTCCGGGCCGAGGACGGCTCGGTCGAACCACGCCAGGTAGTTGGCGAGTCCCCGGTGCGTGACCAGCACACCCTTGGGCGTGCCCGTGGAGCCCGAGGTGTAGATGACGTACGCCAGGTTGTCGGGAGACGGCGAGTGCGGGAGTGCCCCGTCCTCGGAGGTGAGGTCCGTCGGACCATCCAGCACCACCACCTCCCCCGCGAAGTCCGGCACGAGCCCGCGCAGCTTGTCCTGGGTCAGCAGCACCGCGATCGCGGAGTCCGCGGCCATCAGCCCCAGGCGCTCCGCCGGGAAGGCCGGGTCCAGCGGGACGTAGGCGCCGCCCGCCCGCAGCACGGCCAGGACGGCGACGACCATCTCCGGGCTCCGCTCCAGGCAGATCCCCACCCGCGCCTCCGGCCCCACCCCCAGGCGCCGGAGGTGGCGCGCGAGCCGGCCGGTCCGCGCGACCAGCTCGGCGTAGCTCAGCGACTCCGCCCCGAAGACCACCGCGGGGGCGTCGGGCGTGCGCGCCGCCTGCGCCTCGAACAGCTGGTGGACGCACAGCTCCGCGGGGTACTCCGCCTCCGTCCGGTTCCACTCGTCCAGCACCTGCGCGCGCTCCGCATCCCCCAGCAGCTCCAGGGCGGAGAGGAGCGCGTCCGGGTCGCCGGCGACCTGCTCCAGGACCCGCTCCAGGTGCCCAAGCATCCGCGCGATGGTCGCGCGCTCGAACAGGTCCGTGGCGTAGATCAGCTCTCCCAGCAGCCCGCGCGGCGTCGCCGCCACGCTCAGCGAGAGGTCGAACTTGGCGCTCTCCAGCTGCGCATTCATCGACTGCGAGCGCAGGCCGGGGAGCACGTCCTCCGCGACCTCGGCGTCCCGCAGCGTGAGCATCACCTGCACCAGCGGCGAGTGGCTGAGGCTGCGCTCCGGCCGCAGCTCCGCGACCAGCCGTTCGAACGGCACGTCCTGGTGCTCGTACGCGCCCAGCGTGGTCTCCCGCACCCGCCGCAGCGTCTCGCGGAACGACGGATCGCCCGAGAGGTCCGTGCGGAGCGCCAGCGTGTTGACGAAGAAGCCGATCAGCCCCTCGGTCTCGCGGCGCGTCCGCCCCGCGACGGGGCTCCCCACCACCACGTCCTCGCTCGCCGCGTACCTGGACAGCAGCGCCTGGAACGCGCCCAGGAGGACCATGTACAGCGTCGCCCCCTCGCGGCGCGCGAGCGCCTGCAGGCGCTCCAGCAGCTCCCCGGACAGCGCGACCGGCTCGGCGGCCCCGCGGAACGTCTGCACCGCGGGGCGCGGGTGGTCCGTGGGCAGCTCCAGGAGCTCCGGCGCGCCCGCGAGCCGCTCCCTCCACCAGCCAAGCTGCCGCTCCAGCGCATCGCCCCGCAGCTGCTCGCGCTGCCAGACGGCGTAGTCCGCGTACTGCACCGCCGGCTCCGGCAGCGGCGACTCCCCGCCCTCCCGGTAGGCCGCGTACAGCGCCGCTAGCTCGCCGAAGAGCACGCCCAGGCTCCACCCGTCGCCGACCACGTGGTGCATGCCCAGCAGCAGCACGTGCTCCTCCGCGCCCAGCCGCAGCAGCGCCGCCCGGAAGAGCGGGCCCCGCCGCAGGTCGAACGGGCGCGCCGCGTCCTCCGCGACGCGGCGCTTCGCCGTCGCCTCGCGCTCGTCCTCCTCCAACCCGGCGAGGTCCTCCACCGGCAGCGCGAAGCCGCCGAACGGCGCGACGATCTGCGCGGCGATGCCCCCGACCTCCGCGAAGACGGTGCGCAGCGCCTCGTGCCGGCGCACGATCTCCCCCAGCGCCGTCGCCAGCGCCGCCACGTGCAGCGGTCCGCCGAGCCGCAGCGCGACGGGGACGTTGTAGAACGCGTTCCCCGGCTGGAGCCGGTCCAGGAACCAGAGCCGCTCCTGCGCGAAGGACAGCGGCAGCGGGCCCGTGCGCTCCACGGGCACCACCGGGGGCAGGGCCGGCCGCTCCGCGCGCCGCAGCCCTTCCACCCGCTCCGCCAGCGCCGCCACCGTGGGCGCCTCGAAGAGCGCACGCACCGGCAATTCCACGGCGAGCACCTCCCGGATGCGCGAGACCACCCTCGTCGCCAGCAGCGAGTGCCCGCCCAGCGCGAAGAAGCTCTCGCGCATGCCGACCGTCCCCAGCCCCAACACCTCCGCCCAGATCCCCGCCAGCACCTCCTCGACCGGGGTCGAGGGAGCGGCGCCGGCATCGGCAGCGGCGGCGGGCTCCGGCTGCGGCAGCGCGCGCCGGTCCGTCTTGCCGCTCGGCGTCAGCGGGAACGCGTCCAGCGCGACCAGGGCGGCGGGCACCATGTACTCCGGCAGCCGCGTCCGCGCGAACGCCAGGATCGTGTCGCGAAGCGCCTCCGCCGCCACCACCCAGCCGACCAGCCGCCCCTCGCCGCGCGCGTCCGCACGCACCTCCGCGACGGCGTCCGCCACGCCGGGCGCCTGTCGCAGGGTCGCTTCGATCTCGCCCAATTCGATGCGGAAGCCGCGCACCTTGACCTGCCGGTCCAGCCGCCCGAGGAACTCCAGCGTGCCGTCCGCCAGCCAGCGCGCCCGGTCGCCCGTGCGGTACATGCGCGCGCCGGGCTCCACCGCGAACGGGTCCGGGGCGAACGCCGCCGCCGTCAGCTCCGGCCGGCCCAGGTAGCCGCGAGCCACCTGCGCGCCGCCCACGCACAGCTCGCCCGGCACGCCCACGGGCGCCGGCTCCCCGCGCCGGTCCAGAACGTACGCCCGCACGTTGTCCACGGGCCGCCCGATCCCCGGCGCCCGCCCGCTCCCCTGCCCCGCCGCCACCGCGCCCGACGTGGCGACGACGGTGTTCTCGGTAGGCCCGTAGTTGTTCACCAGCGCGAACGGCAGCCCGTCGCGGGGACGGCTGCGCAGCGCGTCTCCGCCGGTCAGCAGCACGCGCAGCGGCGCCGCCGCCGGCCACTCCAGCGCGAGCAGCGCCTCGGCCATCGGCGTGGGCGCGAAGGCCGCGGTGATTCCCCTGCCGAGCAGCAGCTCGCGCAGCGCCTCCGGCGACGTCCGCGTCTCCTCGTCGGCGACGAGGTGCACCGCCGCGCCGGTGGCGAGGTACGGCCACAGCTCCCACACCGACGCGTCGAAGCCGAGGCCGGCAAGCTGCGTCGCGCGGTCGTGCTGCGTGACGGCGAACGCCTCGCGGTGCCAGTGGACCAGGTTCAGCAGCGCGCCGTGCGTGACCTCGACGCCCTTTGGGGTGCCGGTGGAGCCCGAGGTGTAGATGACGTAGGCGGCGGAGTCGGCAGACACCGCAGGCCCCCTCCCCACGGCCTGCCCCCTCCAATCCCCCGCAAGGGGGGAGGGGAGAACTGCACTCGCGACGGCAGGCGCCGAGCTGGCGTCCACAGGGTCGCCCTCACCCGGCTCGCTTAGGCTCGCCACCCTCTCCCAATTCTGGGAGAGGGTTTCCCGACCCTCGGCGGTGTGCTCGACCGACACACCGTCGTGCTCCCCCTCTCCCAGCATTGGGAGAGGGGGCCGGGGGGTGAGGGCCCCGTCCGGCGCGCCGGAGCCAGCCTCCACACCGTCGTGCTCCCCCTTTCTCCCGCTTGCGGGGGAGAGGGGGCCGGGGGGAGAGGGGGCCACCAGCACCATCCCGCCCGCGAACGACTCCACCCGCCCCGCCGTCGCTGCGGACGCCAGCACGACGGGCGCCCCCGCGTCCGCGAGCATGTACGCGATGCGCTCGTCCGGGACGGACGGGTCGATGGGCAGGTACGCGGCGCCGGCCTTGAGCACCGCGAGCTGCGCCACCACCAGCTCCGGCGTGCGCTCCAGCAGCACGCCGACCCGCGTCTCCGGCCCGACGCCCCGCTCGCGCAGGCGCGCGGCGAGACGGTCGGCGCGGGCGTCCAGCTCGGCGTAGGTGAGCGCCGCGTCGCCGGTGACGACGGCGGGCGCGGCGGGGCGGCGGCGGGCCTGCTCCGCGACCAGCACGTGGACCGGCGGACCGGCCGGACGCGGGCGGTCCGTCGCGTTCCACTCCCGCACCACCCGGCGCCGCTCGTCGGCGGAGAGCAGCGGCAGCGCGGAGATGCGCCGGGCGGGATCGGCAGCGACCTGCCCCAGCAGGGTGAGCAGGTGCCCCCGCATCCGCTCCACGGTGGCCGCCTCGAACAGGTCGGTGCTGAACTCCAGGTAGCCGAAGAGGGTGGAGCCGTCCTCCTGCAGCACCAGCGACAGGTCGAACTTGGAGGTCCCCGACTCCGCCGCGAAGGGAACGGCCCGCACGCCTCCGAACTCGAAGGGGCGGGCGAGGCCCTGCGGGGAGAGCAGCACCTGGAAGACGGGATTGTGGCCGAGGCTGCGCTCCACGCGCAGCTCCTCCACCAGCTTGTCGAAGGGGAGCTCCTGGTGCGCGTGCGCCCCCAGCAGGCCGTCGCGCACCCGCCTCACCAGCTCCGTGAAGGCCGGGTCCCCCGACAGGTCGACGCGCAGCGGCAGCGTGTTGACGAAAAAGCCGATCAGCCCTTCCGTCTCCCGCCGCGTCCGCCCGGCGAGGGGGGTGCCCACCACCACGTCATCGGTCCCCGCGTAGCGCGCGAGCAGCACCTGGAAGGCGGCGAGCAGCATCATGAAGAGCGTGCCCCCCTCCCGCCGGGCCAGGCCCTGCAGCGCCTGCGTCAGCCCGGCGTCCAGCTCCACCGGCAGCGACGCCCCGCGAAAGCTCTGCGCGGCCGGGCGCGGCCGGTCCGTGGGCAGCTCCAGCGTGGCGGGCGCCCCGGCCAGCTGCTCCCTCCAGAAGGCGAGGTGCGATTCCAGCACGGGGCCCCGCAGCCGCTCCCGCTGCCACACGGCGTAGTCGGCGTACTGGAGCGGCAGCTCCGGGAGCGGCGAGGGCTCGCCCCGGGCGAACGCCGTGTAGAGGGCGTCCAGCTCGCGGACGAGCACCTCCATCGACCAGCCGTCGCTGACGATGTGGTGCATGCACAGGAGCAGCACGTGCTCCTCCGGGCCGGCCCGCAGCAGCCGGGCACGGAAGAGCGGCCCCGCCAGGTCGAAGGGGCGCGTCGCCTCGGCCTGCACCCTCCGCCGCACCTCGGCCTCGCGCTCCAACTCGTCCAGCCCGCAGAGGTCCTCGACCTCCAGCCGCCAGGACCCCGGCGGCGCGATCACCTGCACCGGCTCCCCCGCGTCCGCGGCGAACCCCGTGCGCAGCGCTTCGTGGCGGCGCACGATCTCCGCGAGGGCGCGGCCCAGCGCCGCGGCGTCCAGCGGGCCGTGCAGCCGGGCCGCCGAGAGCATGTTGTAGAGCGGGCTCGCCGGGTCCAGCTGGTGCAGGAACCAGAGCCGCTGCTGCGCGAAGGAGAGCGGGAAGCGGGTGGCGCGGGTCGCCTTCTGCTGGAGGATCTCCGCCAGGAGGCGGCGCTTTTCCGCCGCCGAGAGTCGCTGTCCGGCGGGCTCGAGGGTGCTGCTCATCGGCTCGGATCTCTCCTGTGGCCCGGAAACGGGGTTCGGTCGCGTTCGCCGGTCGCCCGGGGCAAGCCCGCACGGGTCCGGCGGCAGGGGCCGCGGCAAAGGGACAGGTGCCGTCGCGTGTCCGTTACAACCCCTACAAAACGCGCCACGAAATCTGAAGACGCAAAAGATTACCGACGCTCGCACGGGGCGCAAGGAACCGGAACAGGCTCATTGCTGAGGGAAATCCACCGGCAGGTCCGCCGTGAAGCACGGAAGGCGCGCAGGCGGCACCCGATGTCCGCCTGCGCGCCTTTGCCCTCCTCCACCTCCGCCCTCCGCGGGCCGGGCGGCCGGCCGCGCTACGTCCGCGGCCGCTCCCTGCTCCTGCGCCTGGCGGAACGGTCGACCACGACCATGGCCGGTCCCGGCGTCTCCGCCGTGGCACCCAGCTCCTCCAGGCGCCCCGCCATCCCGGCTACCGTCCGCGCCTCGAACAGCGTCCGCATCGGCAGCTCGGTCCCGAACGCCTGCCGCACCCGCGACACCACCCGCGTGGCGAGCAGGGAGTGCCCGCCCAGGTCGAAGAAGTCGTCCTCCACCCCCACCCGCTCCACCCCCAGCACGTCGGCCCAGATCCCCGCCAACACCTCCTCGGCGGGCGTGCGCGGCGCCACGTACGCCGCGGCCGGGGCGGCCGCGTCCGGCGCGGGGAGGGCGCGGCGGTCCAGCTTGCCGCTCGCGGTCAGCGGCATCGCGTCGAGCACCACGATCGCGGCCGGCACCATGTACTCCGGCAGCCGTCCGCGGAGGCGCTCCCGCAGCCCGGCCGCGTCCCCGCCCGGCGCCACCACGTAGCCCACCAGCCGCCGCTCCCCCGGCCGGTCCTCCCGCGCCACGACCACGGCCTCCCGGATCGAGGGCTCCTCCAGCAGCGCCGCCTCGATCTCGCCCGGCTCGATGCGGAAGCCGCGCACCTTGACCTGCTGGTCGGTCCGCCCGAGGTACTCCAGCTCGCCGTCCGGCCGCCAGCGCGCCCGGTCCATCACCCGGTACATCCGCGACCCCGCCGGGCCGAACGGGTCCGGGAGAAAGCGCTCGGCCGTCAGCTCCGGGCGCCCGGCGTAGCCGCGAGCCAGCCCCTCGCCCGCCAGGTACATCTCGCCGGGGACGCCCACAGGCTGCGGCTGGAGCCCGCCGTCCAGCACGTACGCCCGCGTTCCGGGCACGGGGCGCCCGATGCGCACCGACCCGCTCGCGGGCGGGACCCGCGACCAGGTGGAGTAGGTGGTGTCCTCGGTGGGACCGTAGAGGTTGCGCACCGCCCGGACGTGGCCCAGCTCGTACAGCGCCTGCGCCAGCTCCGCCGGGAGCGCCTCCCCCCCCAGGTTGAACGCCCGCACGCTGCGCGGGATGCCGCCGCCGCGCAGCAGCTCCGCCGCCGCGGTGGGCACCATCACCGCCAGCCGCACGTCCTGGTCGG
>DASVQR010000134.1:0-9466 GCA_036389055.1 Longimicrobiaceae bacterium
GGTGCTTGGGGTGGAGCGGGTGGGGGTGGGGGAGAACTTCTTCGACCTGGGCGGGCACTCGCTGCTGGCGACGCGGGTGGTGGCGCGGGCGCAGGCGGCGCTGGGGGTGGAGCTGACGCTGCGGACGCTGTTCGAGGCGCCGACGGTCGCCGGTCTGGCCGAGCACGCGGAGGCCGCGCTTCGCGAGGGCGCGGTGCAGGTGCCGCCGATCGTGCCGACCCCGCGGGACGGGTCGCCGCTGCCGGTGTCGTTCGCGCAGGCGCGGCTGTGGTTCATCGACCAGCTGGAGCCGGGGAGCGCGGCGTACAACATCCCCGTCCTGCTGCGGGTAAGGGGGACCGTGGACGCGCGCGCGCTGGCGGCGGCGCTGTCGGAGCTGGCGCGGCGGCACGAGTCGCTGCGCACCGTCTTCGCCGCCGTGGACGGCGAGCCGGCGCAGGTGGTCCTCCCCGCGGCGCCCGTCGCCCTCCCGGCCGTGGACCTCGGCGCCCTGCCGGAGGCGGCGCGGGCGGCCGAGACCCGGCGGCTGGCGACGGAGGACGCGTGGCGGCCGTTCGACCTGGCGCGCGGGCCGCTGCTGCGCGCGGCGCTGGTCCAGTCGGGAGAGGGGGAGCACGCGCTGCTGGTGTGCATGCACCACGTCGTCAGCGACGGGTGGAGCATGGGCATCTTCTTCCGCGAGCTCTCGGCGGTGTACGAGGCGTTTGCGGAGGGCCGTCCCTCGCCGCTCCCCGAGCTGCCGGTGCAGTACGCGGACTTCGCGGTGTGGCAGCGGGAGTGGCTCTCGGGCGAAGCGCTGGAGGCGCAGGTCGATTTCTGGAAGGACCGGCTGCGAGGCGCCCCCCCGCTGCTGGAGATCCCCACGGACCGGCCGCGCATCCCGGGCCAGAGCGCGCGCGGAGGGGCCCACCCCTTCACCCTGTCCGCGGAAGCGACGCGGGGTCTGCGGGCGCTCTCGCGCCGGGAGGGGGCGACGCTCTTCATGGCCGTGCTCACCGCCTGGCAGGCTCTGCTGGGGAGGTACGCGGGACAGGAGGACGTGGTCGTCGGCTCTCCGATCGCGGGGCGGACGCGGGCGGAGCTGGAGGGGGTGATCGGCTTCTTCGTCAACATGCTGGCGCTGCGCTCCGACCTCGGGGGCGAGCCCACCTGGGCGGAGCTGCTGGGGCGGACCCGCAGGGCGGCGCTGGGGGCGTACACGCACCAGGACGTGCCCTTCGAGCGGCTGGTCGACGAGCTGGCGCCCGAGCGCAGCCTCACGCACGCGCCGCTCTTCCAGGTGACGTTCGCGCTCGACCGGTCCGAGGGCGAGGGGCTGCGCCTGGGCGACGTGGGGCTGGAGTGGTTCGGAGAGGGCGAAGCGACCGCCAAGCTCGACCTGGACCTGAGCCTGGTGGACGACGGTGAGGCGCTGGCGGGCGGGCTCACCTTCTCGGCGGCGCTGTTCGAGCCGGCAACGGTCGCGCGCATGGCGCGCCACCTGGAGACGCTGCTGGAGACGATGGCGGCCGACCCGGAGCGCCCCCTGGCCGCGACGTCGCTGCTGCGGGAGGGGGAGCGCGCGCAGCTCCTGGCCGCGGGGCGCGGGGAGGCGCGGCCCTTCCCGGGCGACGCCCTCGTGCACCAGGTGATCGCCGCGCGCGCCGCCGCCTGGCCGGACGCCCCCGCCGTGGCGTGCGGCGGCTCCGCGCTCAGCTTCCGCGAGCTGCACGAGCGGGCCGACCGCCTCTCGCTGCGCCTGCGCGCGCGGGGCGTGGGGCCCGAGGCGCGCGTGGCGGTCTTCCTGGACCGCTCCGCCGAGCTGGCCGTCTCGCTGCTTGCCGTCCTCCGGGCCGGCGGCGCCTTCGTCCCGCTGGACCCGGGGTACCCGGCCGGGCGCCTGGCCTACCTGCTGGAGGACAGCGGCGCCGCGGTGGTCCTCACCCGCGCCGAGCTCGCCGGCGCGCTCCCGGCCGGCTCGCCGCCGGTGGTGTGCGTGGACGCCGGGGAGGAGCCCGCCGGGGGGGCGGACGCCCTCGACGTGGGACCGGACGCGCTGGCCTACCTGGTCTACACGTCCGGCTCCACGGGGCAGCCCAAGGGGGCGATGGTGGGCCACCGCCCGCTGCTCTGCTACGCGGAGGCGATGCGCGAGCGGATGGAGCTGGGCGTGGGCGACCGGGTGCTGCAGTTCGCCTCGCCGGCCTTCGACGTGATGATCGAGGAGGTGTTCCCCGCCTGGCTGAGCGGCGCCTGCGTGGTCTTCCCCCGGGGCGACCTGCTGGGCTCTCCGCACGAGCTGCTGCGGCTGCTGGAGCGGGAGCGGGTGAGCGTGGTGGAGCTGCCGACGGCGTTCTGGCACGAGTGGGTGCGGGTCGTCGCGGAGGAGGGCGCGCGCCTGCCGGAGAGCCTGCGCCTGGTGCTGGTCGGGGGCGAGCGGGTCCTGGCGGAGCGGCTGGAGCAGTGGGCCGCGCTGGGCGTGCCGCTGCTGCACGTGTTCGGGCTGACGGAGACGACGGTCACCACGACGACGCTGCGCCTGGAGGCGGGCGACGACGGCTCGCGCTGGTCCAACCTCCCGGTGGGCGTGCCGCTGGCGAACGCGGCGGTCTACGTGCTGGACCGGGCGGGGGAGCCGGTGCCGGCCGGGGTGCCGGGGGAGCTGTACGTCGGGGGCGGGGCGGTGGCGCGGGGCTACCACGCGCGTCCGGCGCTGACGGCCGGGCGCTACGTGCCCGACCCGTTCCCGGCCGAAGCGGGGGCGCGGCTGTATCGCACGGGAGACCGGGTGCGCCTGCTGGCCGACGGGACGCTGGAGTTCCTGGGGCGAATCGACAGCCAAGTCAAGCTGCGCGGCTACCGCATCGAGCCGGGGGAGGTCGAGGCCGCGCTGTGCGAGCACCCGGCCGTGCGCGAGGCGGTGGTGGTGGTGCGGGAGGACGCGCCGGGCGACAGGCGCCTGGTGGGCTACGTGGTGGCCGAGGGCGCGGCGGTCTCGCCGGCGGAGCTTCGGGCGCACCTGGGGGGGCGGCTGCCGGAGCACATGGTGCCGGGCGGCTTCGTGGTGCTGGATCGGCTGCCGCTGACGTCGAACGGAAAGGTGGACCGCAGGGCGCTGCCGGCGCCGGAGCACGCGGCCGACGCGGAGCGGTACGTGGCGCCGCGCACGCCCGCGGAGGAGGTGCTGGCGGGGATCTGGGGGGAGGTGCTGGGCGTGGAGCGGGTGGGGGTGGAAGACGGCTTCTTCGAGCTTGGGGGGCACTCGCTGCTGGCGACGCGGGTGGTCTCGCGCACCCGGGAGGTGCTCGCCGTGGAGCTGCCGCTGCGGGCGCTGTTCGAGGCGCCCACGGTGGCGGGGCTGGCGGAGCGGGTGGAGGCGCTGCGGCGCGCGGAGCAGCCGGCGCTGCCGCCGGTGGTGCCGGTCGGGCGCGCGGGCGCCGTGCCGCTGTCGTTCGCGCAGGAGCGTCTCTGGTTCATCGACCAGCTGGAGCCGGGGAGCGCCTTCTACAACGTTCCCGCCGCCCTGCGGCTGAGCGGCGGGCTGGACGCGCGGGCGCTGGCGATGGCGCTGGGAGAGATCGTGCGGCGGCACGAGGCGCTGCGGACGACGTTCGCGGAGGCGGAGGGCTCGCCGGTGCAGATCGTCGCGCCGTTCGGCGGCTTCGCGCTGCCGGTGGAGGACCTCTCGGGGCTGGGGGAGAGTGCGCGCGCGGCGACCGTGAAGCGCCGCGCCGCGGAGGACGCGGCGCGCCCGTTCGACCTGCGCCGGGGGCCGCTGTTTCGTGCGGCTCTGCTGCGGCTGGAGGCGGAGGAGCACGTGCTGCTGCTGTGCATGCACCATGTCGTCAGCGACGAGTGGAGCATGGGCGTTCTCTTCGGCGAGCTGGCGGCGCTGTACGCGGCCTACCGGGAGGGAGGGGAGTCGCCGCTGCCGGAGCTGGCGGTGCAGTACGCGGACTACGCCGTCTGGCAGCGCGAGCAGCTCCAGGGCGAGGTGCTGGAGCGGCAGCTGGGCTACTGGAAGGAGCGGCTCGCGGGCGCGCCGGAGCTGCTGGAGCTGCCGGCGGACCACCCGCGTCCGGCGGTGCAGACGTTCCGCGGGGCCGCCGAGCCGGTCGCGCTCCACGGGGAGCTGCTGGAGCGCCTGGAGGCGCTGTCGCGGCGCGAAGGGGCGACGCTGTACATGACGCTGCTGGGCGCGTTCCAGGTGCTGCTGTCGAGGTACGCCGGGAGCGAGGATGTGGTGGTGGGCAGCCCGATCGCGGGGCGGACGCGGCGCGAGACCGAGGGGCTGATCGGCTTCTTCGTCAACACGCTGGTGCTGCGCAGCGACCTCTCGGGCGACCCGTCTTTCCGTGAAGTGTTGCGGCGGGTCCGGGAGACCACGCTGGGGGCGTACGAGCACCAGGAGGTGCCGTTCGAACGGCTGGTCGCGGAGCTCCGGCCGGAGCGCAGCCTCAGCCACTCTCCGCTTTTCCAGGTGATGTTCACGCTGCAGAACGGCGCGGCGGAGGGCACGCTCCCCGGGCTGCGGCTGCAGCCGGTGGAAGCGGAGCTGGGGAGCGCCAAGTTCGATCTCACCCTGGGGCTGGCGGCGACGCCGCAGGGGCTGCTGGGGGAGCTGAGCTACGCCACCGACCTGTTCGAGCGCGAGACCATCGCGCGGATGCGGGGGCACCTGGAGCGGGTGCTGGAGCAGGTGGCGCAGGACGTGGACGCGCGCCTCTCCGGGCTGGAGCTGCTGGGGGAGGCGGAGCGCGCGCAGGTGCTGGACGCGTGGAGCAGGTCGGCCGACGAGCCTCCCCCGCTCGGCCGCTGCGTGCACGAGTCGTTCGCGGAGCAGGCGGAGCGCACGCCGGACGCGCTCGCCCTCGTCTTCGGCGACGAGGCGCTGACGTACGCGGAGCTGCATCGGCGCTCCGACGCGCTGGCGCGCGTCCTCGCAGCGCGGGGGGTCGACCCGGATTCGCGCGTGGGGATCTGCGCCGAGCGGAGCCTGGAGATGGTCGTCGGGCTCCTGGGCATCCTCAAGGCCGGCGGCGCGTACCTGCCCCTGGACCCCGCCCACCCCGCGGAGCGGCTGGCGTACATGCTCGCCGACGCGGAGGCGCGGGTGCTGCTCGTCCAGGACCGGCTGCGCGGCCGGGTGCCCCATTTCGCGGGCGAGGTGGTGGCGCTGGACGGGCCGGAAAGCATCGCCCCCGCGGATGCGGCACTTTCGCACTCTCGCACCTTCGCACTCTCGCACTCGCCGTCTCCCGACCACCTCGCCTACGTCATCTACACCTCCGGCACCACGGGGCAGCCCAAGGGCACCGAGGTGCCGCACCGCGCCATCCCGGGCTTCTTCCGCGGCGTGGCCTACGCACGGTTCGACCGGCGCACCGTCACCCTGCAGCACTCCTCCACCTCGTGGGACGCGCTGACGCTGGAGCTGTGGCCGGCGCTCCTCTCGGGCGGGACGTGCGTCCTGTACCCCGGGACGGCCGCGGAGCCCGCGCTGCTGGGGGAGCAGGTGCGCAGGCACGGGGTGAACACGCTGTGGCTGACCTCCACGTACTTCAACCTGATCGTGGACACCCATCCGGAGGTACTGGCGGGGGTGGAGCAGGTGATGACCGGCGGGGAGACGGTCTCGGCGGCGCACGCGCGCCGGGCCCTGGAGCTGTACCCGGGGCTGCGGCTGGTCAACGGCTACGGGCCGAGCGAGACCACCGTGTTCGCGAGCTGCTTCGTGGTCCCGGCGGGCCTCGACGCTCCCACCCTCCCGGTGGGCCGGCCGATCGGCGACCGTCGCGTCCACGTGCTGGACCGGCAGCTGGGCGCGGTGCCGATCGGCGTGTCGGGCGAGGTGTGCGTGGGCGGCCCGGCGGTGGCGCGGGGGTACCTGGGGCGGCCCGAGCTGACGGCGGAGAAGTTCGTGCCGGACCCGTTCGGGCGCGAGCCCGGGGCGCGGCTGTACCGCTCGGGCGACCGGGCGCGCTGGCGGGCGGACGGGACGCTGGAGTTCGTGGGCCGAACGGACTTCCAGGTCAAGGTGCGCGGCTTCCGCGTGGAGCCGGGCGAGGTGGAGGCCGTGCTCGCGGCGCACCCGGCGGTGCGCGAGGCCGTGGTGGTGGTGAAGGAGGGCGCGGGGGGCGCCCGGCTCGTGGGCTACGTCACCGCCGCGGAGGGGGAGCCCTGCGCTCCCGCGCCGCTGCGCGCCTGGCTGGGGGAGCGGCTGCCGGCGTACATGGTGCCCGGCTCGCTCCTGGTGCTGGAGCGGCTGCCGCTGACGGCGAACGGCAAGGTGGACCGCAGGGCGCTGCCGGCGCCGGAGCATGCGGCCGACGCGGAGCGGTACGTGGCGCCGCGCACGCCTGCGGAGGAGGTGCTGGCGGGGATCTGGGCGGAGGTGCTGGGCGTGGAGCGGGTGGGGACCGGGGACGGCTTCTTCGAGATGGGCGGCCACTCGCTGCTGGCGACGCGGGTGGTCTCGCGCATCCGGGAAGTGCTCGCCGTGGAGCTGCCGCTGCGCGCGCTCTTCGAGGCGCCCACGGTGGCGGGGCTGGCGCAGCGGGTGGAGGCGCTGCGGCGCGCGGAGCAGCCGGCGCTGCCTCCGGTGGTTCCGGTCGAGCGCGCGGGCGCCGTGCCGCTGTCGTTCGCGCAGGAGCGTCTCTGGTTCCTGGACCGCCTCCAGCCGGGGAGCGCGTTCTACAACGTTCCCGCCGCCCTGCGGCTGAGCGGCGGGCTGGACGCGCGGGCGCTGGGGAGGGCGCTGGGGGAGATCGTGCGGCGGCACGAGGCGCTGCGGACGACGTTCGCGGAGGCGGAGGGCTCGCCGGTGCAGATCGTCGCGCCGTTCGGCGGGTTCGAGCTGCCGGTGGAGGATCTCGCGGGGCTGGGGGAGAGCGAGCGCGAGGCGACCGCGAAGCGCCGCGCCGCGGAGGACGCGGCGCGCCCGTTCGACCTGCGCCGCGGGCCGCTGTTCCGCGCGGCTCTGCTGCGGCTGGACGTGGAGGAGTACGTGCTGCTGCTGTGCATGCACCACGTCGTCAGCGACGAATGGAGCATGGGCGTGCTCTTCGGCGAGCTGGCGGCGCTGTACGCGGCCTACCGGGAGGGAGGGGAGTCGCCGCTGCCGGAGCTGGCGGTGCAGTACGCGGACTACGCCGTCTGGCAGCGCGAGCAGCTCCAGGGCGAGGTGCTGGAGCGGCAGATCGGCTACTGGAAGGAGCGGCTCGCGGGCGCGCCGGAACTGCTGGAGCTGCCGGCGGACCACCCGCGTCCGGCGGTGCAGACGTTCCGCGGGGCCGCCGAGCCGGTCGCGCTCCAGGGGGAGCTGCTGGAGCGCCTGGAGGCGCTGTCGCGGCGCGAGGGGGTTACGCTGTACATGACGCTGCTCGCCGCCTTCCAGGCGCTGCTGTCGAGGTACAGCGGGAGCGAGGACGTGGTGGTGGGGAGCCCGATCGCGGGTCGGACGCGGCGGGAGACGGAGGGGCTGATCGGCTTCTTCGTCAACACGCTGGTGCTGCGCAGCGACCTCTCGGGCGACCCGTCCTTCCGTGAAGTGTTGCGGCGTGTCCGGGAGACCACGCTGGGAGCGTACGAGCACCAGGAGGTGCCGTTCGAACGGCTGGTCGCGGAGCTGCGGCCGGAGCGCAGCCTCAGCCACTCGCCGCTGGTGCAGGTGATCTTCGCGCTGCAGAACGCCGGAGGTGCGGCGGGCACGCTCCCCGGGCTGCAGCTGCAGCCGGTGGAGACGGAGCTGGAGAGCGCCAAGTTCGACCTGATCCTGGGGGTGGCTGCGACGCCGCAGGGGCTGCAGGGAGAGTTCAGCTACGCCACGGACCTGTTCGAGCGCGCGACCATCGCGCGGATGCTGGGACACCTGGAGCGGGTGCTGGAGCAGGTCGCCGACGACGCGGAGGTGCGCCTCGGCGCCCTTGAGCTGCTGGGGGAGGCGGAGCGCGCGCAGGTGCTGGAGGCGTGGAACCGGACGGAGGCGGAGTACCCCGCGGACCGCTGCGTCCACCAGCTGTTCGAGGCGCAGGCGGCGCGCACGCCCGACGCCCCGGCGGTGGTCTTCGGGGCGGAGACGCTGAGCTACGCCGAGTTGGCCGCGCGGACCGGCCGGCTCGCGCACCACCTGCGGCGCCTGGGGGTGGGGCCGGAGGCGCGGGTGGGGATCTGCCTGGAGCGGAGCCCGGAGATGGTCGTCGCCGTCCTGGCCGTGCTGCGGGCGGGCGGGGCCTACGTCCCGCTGGACCCGGCCTTCCCCGCGGAGCGCCTGGGGCTGATGGCCGCGGACTCCGGGATCGCGGTGCTGCTGACCCAGGGCAAGCTGCGCGGGCTCATGCCGGACTTCGCGGGGGAGGTGGTGGTGCTGGACAGCCCGGCGGACCTCGCCTCCGGGGACGGGGCACTCCCGCACTCGCCGTCCCCCGACAACCTGGCGTACGTCATCTACACCTCCGGCTCCACTGGCGCGCCAAAGGGCGTGCTGGTCACGCACGGGGGCCTGGCCAACTACCTGGCGTGGTTCGATCGGACCGTCCTCGGCCCCGAGGGGTTCGCCCTGCCGCTGGTGAGCCGCCTGGGCTTCGACGCGCACGTCCGCCAGCTCTTCCCGCCGCTGCTGCGCGGCGAGCCCGTGTGGGTGCTCCCGGAGGAGACGGTCTCGGACCCTGACGCGCTCCTGGATGTGCTGTCGGCGCACGGCCGGGTGTCGTTCGGCGGGGTGCCGTCGCTGTGGAGTGCGACCCTGGAGCGGGTCCGCTCCGGCGCCGGGGCCAGGCCCGAGGGGCTGAAAGCCGTGCTGCTGGGTGGCGAGGCGCTGCCCCGGGAGCTGGCGGAGCGCACCTTCGCCGTCTTCCCGGAGGTGGCGGTCTGGAACCACTATGGCCCCACGGAGGCGACGGTCAACACCACCGTGGCCCGGGTGCGTCCCGGCGAGCCCGTCACCCTGGGGCGTCCGGTGGGCAACGTGCGCGTGTACCTGCTGGACGCGCACGGCTCGCCCGTGCCGGTCGGCGTGCCCGGCGAGGCCCACGTCGGTGGCGCGGGCGTGGCGCGCGGCTACCTGGCGCGTCCGGACGCGACGGCCGAGAAGTTCGTCCCCGATCCCTTCGCGGGCGAGCCCGGCGCGCGGATGTACCGCAGCGGCGATCGGCTGCGGTGGAGGGCGGATGGGCAGCTGGAGTTCGTCGGGCGGGTGGACGAGCAGGTCAAGGTGCGCGGCTTCCGGATCGAGCCGGGGGAGATCCAGGCCGTGCTGCGCCGGCAGGGCGGGGTGGACGACTGCGCCGTCGTCGTGCGGGAGGACCGGCCGGGCGAGAAGCGGCTCGTGGCCTACGTCGTCCCGGAGGCGGGGACGGAGCCGTCCGCGGCCGAGCTGCGCGAGCACCTGCGCGGGAGCCTGCCGGACTACATGGTGCCGGCGGCTTTCGTGATGCTGGATAGGCTTCCGCTCACCCCCAACGGCAAGCTGGACCGCGGGGCGCTCCCG
>DASVQR010000135.1:0-57690 GCA_036389055.1 Longimicrobiaceae bacterium
GGGATTCCATGCGCGCGGTGCAGATGGTGGCCGCGCTGCGGAAGCGGGGAATGGCGCTCACCGTCCGCGACCTTTTCGAAGAGCCGACCATCCGCGCCCTGGCGGAGCGTACCGACGCGGCCGCCCGGGCGGGCGGGGCGCCGGAGGCCGGAGCTCCCCACCACCTGGCCGACCTGCCCGAGCGAGAGTGGTCCCGCGTGCGGGCCGTGTTCCCGGAGCCGTTCCAGGACGTGTACCCGGCGAGCCGGATGCAGGCGGTGATGCTCTCCGAATACGCCAGGGACACCGCTCGCGCCGGTGTCTATCACCCGCAGCAGTGCTACCGGCTCACCGACGCCTCGCTCTCGACCGATGCGCTCCGCCACGCGATCGAGCAGGTGGTCCGCAGGCATGCCATCTTCCGCACCGTCTTCACGACCGCGAGCGACGGCACCCTGCTGCAGGTGGTCCGCGAGAGCCCTTGCGTCCCCATCGGCTACCAGGACCTGCGCGGGCTCTCCCCCGACGAGCGGGAGCGCGCCTTCCAGGCCCGGCTGGCGGAGGATCTGGACACCCCGTTCGACCCGTTCGACCCCACCGGTTCGCTCATGCGCTTCGTGGTCTTCCACCGCGAGGACCACGTGGCCGATCTCCTGATCTCGGCGCACCACGCCATCGAGGACGGATGGGGGAACGTGCACTTCCTCAACACCCTGTTCGAGGCGTACGCCGACGCCCGGGACGGCCGGCCGGTCTCCGCCGCGCCCGCGCCCAACACGTACCGCGAGTTCGTCGCGCTGGAGGCGGAGATCCTGGCCTCGGATGAGGCGCGGACGTTCTGGAGGGACCGCGTGCGGCACGTCTCTTCCCCCTGGCCCACTCCACGCGGCGCCGGCGGCGGATCCCCGCGCGAGTGTCAGGTCGTTCGCGAGGCCGCGCCGGAGCTCACCGCCGCCCTGCGCGAGATGGCTTCGCGTGAGGGGGTGGCTCTGAAGGCGCTCTACCTGAGCTCCTTCCTGGACGTGGTGGCCGCGCTCTCGGGCGGGGAGGACGCGTGCGCCGGCGTGGTCTGGAACGGCAGGTCGGAGCGGCTCTCCGATCCGCTCACCGCGCTGGGCCTCTTCTGGAACCTCCTGCCGGTGCCACGGCCCGCCGCCGCCTCCGGCGGCGCCGCGGGGCGAGCCCTGGCAGTCCACCGGGACCTCCTCCGGGCCGATCGCTTCGGGCGCTATCCGCTGGCGGAGATCATGGCGGACCGCGGCGGACGGGAGCCGTTTTTCTCCACCTTCAACTTCCTCCACTTCCGCAACTGGTCCGGTCGCGATGCGGTACGGGGGTCCCGTGTGGAGTTGGTGTACGGGCTCGACCGCCTCCACCTCCCCTTCAACCTGGCCGTCGGCCTGGCGCCGCGTGGCGAGGGCGCGACACTGCTCGTGGAATACGACGATCGCTTCTTCGGCCGGGTCGACGTGGACGCTGCGCTGGAGAGCTACCTCCTACGACTCGAGGAACTGACCTCCACCACCGCCGGCGGTCGGCCACGAGGGTCGTGACGCATACGTAGCTCGACCGACGTGCAATGCATGGAAGCCCCTCTCCCGAGGGGCTTCCATGCCAAAGAAGCTTTGCATAGCCGATCTCACGTCCGAGAAGCGCGCGCGGAACCCTCCCGTCGCACGGAGAGCCGGACATCGAGGGCCGGACGGAGAGCGGATCGGCGCGCCATGGATCGACGATCTTCAGGACTCGTCCAGCACCGCGGCGATCTCCTCCCGCACCCAGGTGTCCTCCTCCACCTCTTCCCTCCCCCACAGCGCCTGCCGCGCCTCCGCCGTCCCGATCCGCCCCAGCGCCCACGCCGCGTGCCCACGCACCAGCGGCTCCTCGTCGGCGAGCGCCGCGGCCAGCGCCGGGACCGCCTCCGGCGAGCCCCAGTTCCCGAGCGCCACCGCCACGTTGCGCAGCAGCCCGCGCCGCTTGGTCCGCTTCACCGCCGAGCCCTTGAAGCGCCGCGAGAACTCCTCCTGCGACAACCCTATCAGCTCGATCAGCGACGCGCCGTCCACCCCGGCCCGCGGCAGGAACGCCGGTTCCGACGTGTCGGAAGCGAACGAGTTCCACGGGCACACCTCCTGGCAGATGTCGCACCCGTAGACCCGGTTGCCGATCAGCGGCCGCAGCTCCCGCGGGATCGGCCCGCGCTGCTCGATGGTCAGGTACGAGATGCACCGCCGCGCGTCCATCACCGGCGCGCCCTCCCCGTCGCGCCCGAGCAGCGCCCCCGTGGGACACGCGTCCACGCAGCGCGAGCACCGCCCGCACCGGTCCGCCGCAAACGGCGCGTCGTACGCCAGCTCCACGTCCAGCAGCACCACCCCCAGGAAGCAGTACGACCCGCGCCCCGGCCGCACCAGCATGGTGTTCCGCCCCGCCCACCCCAGCCCCGCGCGCTGCGCCAGCTCCCGCTCCAGCACCGCCCCCGTGTCCACGTACGCCCGCCCGCTCACCGGCACCAGCTCCGCCGAGATCCACTCCTGCAGCGCGATCAGCCGCTCCTTCATCAGGTCGTGGTAGTCCTCGTTCCGCGCGTACCGGGCGAACACGGCGCGCGACGGGTCGGCCGACGAGGGCGCCCCCGCGTCCTCCGGCGGATGGTAGTTCAGCGCCACCACCACCGCCGACCGCGCCCCCGGCACCAGCACGGCCGGGTCCCTGCGCTTGGCGACCGCGTCCTCGCGCGCCAGGTACCCCATCTCCCCGTGCATCCCCGCCGCCAGCCAGCGCGCGTACGCGTCGCCGTGCGCGCTGGGGCCCACGGGCGCGATCCCCACGTCGTCGAACCCCATCTCCAGGGCGCGCGCGCGGATCCGCTCGGAAAGCGAGGACGGGGCGAGGGTGGCGGTGGACATGGCGCCCTGTACCCCGCGCGCCGGGGCCCGTGCCGCGCTTGACGCGCTCCCGGCGGCGGCGTCTATTTCCGGCTTCACACGAGCCAGGAGCGGAGATGGCCGACGAGAGCAAGCTGGGGGAGCGCCGAATGAGCACCGTCCCGCACCCGGAGCTGGAGAAGTGGAGGGCCGAGTTCCCCATCCTCCAGACCCGCACCTACCTGAACTCCTGCTCCCTGGGCGCGCTGTCGCGTCGCTCCATGGGCTACCTGGGCGAGTACCAGGCGCTCTGGAACACCATGGGCGCCTCCGCCTGGTACGAGCTGTGGATGGGCCGCATCGGCGACCTGCGCGGCAGGGTGGCCGAGTTCTGGAACGCCCGCGAGTCCGAGGTGGCCTTCTCCCCCAGCGTCTCCGCCGCGCTCTCCTCCATCGCGTCCGCGGTGGACCACGGCAGGCGCAACCGCGTGGTGGTGGCCGAGGGCGACTTCCCCACCCTGGTCTACCAGTGGCTGGCGAAGCCCGGGGTGGAGGTGGTGGTGGTCCCCAGCGACGACGGCATCGGCGTGTCTCCGGAGCGCTGGGCCGAGTACGTGGACGAGCGCACCGCCCTGGTGGCGACCAGCCACGTCTTCTACGGCACCGGCTACGTCCAGGACCTCCCGGCCATCGCAAAGGTGGCGCACGACGCCGGGGCGCTGTTCCTGGTGGACGGCTACCAGGCCGTCGGCCAGGTGCCGGTGGACCCGCGGGCCAGCGGCGCCGACGTGTACGTGGCGGGGCCGCTCAAGTGGCTGCTGGGCGGGCCGGGGCTCGCCTTCCTGTGGGTGCGCGAGGAGCGCCTCCCCGAGCTGGTCCCCACCGTGGTGTCCTGGTTCGGGGCCGAGGACCAGTTCTCCTTCCGCACCGACGAGTACCGCCCCCGCTCCGACGCGGGCCGCTTCTCCCTGGGCACCCCCGCGGTGCCCACCGTCTACACGGCGCTGGGGGGGATGGAGATCATCCTGGAGGTGGGGATGGAGCGCATCCACCAGCGCATCGACGCGCTCACCGAGGACCTGGTGGGGCGGCTGCGCGACGCCGGGCTCCCGCCGCGCGTGGCCGCGGAGCGGAAGAGGCGCTCCGGGATCGTGACGGTGCGCGTCCCCGACTCCGCCGCCACCGTCGCGGCGCTCGCCGACCACGGGATCATCGTGGACAAGCGCGGCGAGTACGTGCGCATCTCTCCGCACTTCTACAACACCGTCGAGGAGAACGAAATGGTCGTCGCCGCGCTGCGCTGACCCGCTCCGGGAAGCCGGGCGAGCCCCCCCTCGCCCGGCGCTTCGTTCCCGTTCGGGATCAAACCCGGTTCCCGTTCGGAAACAGAGCCGCAGGACGCCTCCCCACGCCCCCCCGCAAGACACGGCACCGCAACGCCTTACGCGGCGGTTGCCCGCATCCCCCGAAAACGTAAACTATCTCGACACCGAACGGCGCCCAGACACGGAGGCCGAGCTTCGGTTGCAGGCCTCCGCTGAAGGTCCTGAATCAGTCCGAGTCCAAAGCAGGTCAACCCACCCCTCGCAAGGAGATCATCCCATGAAGAAGTCCGCCCTGGTCCTCGCCGCCGCCGCCTGCCTCGCCGTCCCCGCCATGGCCTCGGCCCAGGTGAACGGGTCCATCAGCGCGAACGCCGACATCCCGACCGTCCTGAACTTCGGCACCTCGAGCGCCCTTTCGTTCGGCTCCATCACCCCGGGGTCGGCCGCCACCGGCTCGGGCTACATCGCGCTGAACCGCAACGTCGGCGTGGTCTTCACCCTGCCCGACGCCGGCAACACCGGCCGCCTCACCCGCAGCGGCGGCACCGAGACCATCCAGCCGGCCTTCACCTGCGGCGTGGGCTCCACCACCTCCACCATCGTCAGCGCGTTCAGCAGCTGCCTCCCGGCCACGGCCAGCACGGCGGTCCTGACGCTCACCGCGCCGACCACGGTGGTCACCGAGTACGTGATCTTCAACGGCTCGCTCACCGGCACGCAGACCAACGCGATCCCCGGCACCTACAGCGGGACCATCCGAATCACCGCGACCGCGAACTGAGCAGTCTCCAAGGGAGAGGGCGAGGATGAGCCGTCGGATCTCGAGCGCGCTGATCCTCGCCCTTTTCTTCTGCCTGGCGGCTGGAGGGGCGCGGGCCCAGGCTTCGGGCGCCCTGGAGGCGGTCCCCACGCAGGGGCTGGCCTTCGGGTCGCTCCTCCCGGGGGTGGCGGAGACGGTGCAGACGGGCGACGGCGCCCGCCGCGCCGAGGTGGTGCTCCGCGGAGAGGGGTGGGTGGACCTCTCCTTCATGCTCCCCCAGGCGATGGTCTCCCCCTCGGGGGCGCGGATCCCGCTCCGCTTCGGGACGCGCGACGCCGCCCTCCTCCGCAACTCCTCCTCCGGCATGGTTCCGCTGAACCCGCTGGAGACCAACCGCGTCAGGCTGAACGCCAACCAGGGCGCGATGCGGATCCTGCTGGGGGGCACCGCGCTCCCCGCGCGGGACCAGCCGGCCGGCAGGTACACGGCGACCATCGTGATCGTCGCCGCGCCTCCGGGAACCTGACGGCACCCGAGCAGGTACCGAGCACCTCCCGCGCACCGCAGACATCCGAAGTACCAGGAGCAGAACAGGCCAATGAGCGGCATCCCCTTCCCCCGTCCAGATCTCCGGCGCATCGCGCTGCTGGTGGCGCTGCTCCTCGCCGGCTTCGCGACGCGGGCGGCGGCGGTCACCGTCAGTCCCTCGGCCCTGTTCATCGACTCCCGCTCCCGCACCGGCACGCTCACGCTGTACAACGGCGGCACCCTCCCCGAAGAGGTGGAGGTGTCCTTCGCCTTCGGCTACCCCGTCTCCGACTCCGCGGGGACCATCAACGTGGAGCTGCGCGACAGCGCCTCCTCCGGCGAGCCCTCCATCGTCCCCTGGCTGCGCGCCTTCCCGCGGCGGCTGGTGCTCCAGCCCGGCCAGCGGCAGGTGCTCCGCGTGCTGGTGCAGCCCCCCGCGGAGCTCGCCGAGGGCGAGTACTGGGGGCGGGTGCTGGTGCGCGCCCGCGGCGGCCAGCCGCCCATCGAGCAGACCAACGGCGACGTACGGGTGCAGCTCAGCGTGGAGACGGTCATCGCCACCGCGCTGATGTTCCGCAAGGGTGCGGTGGAGACCGGGATCGCGGTGAGCGACGCCCGGGCCGAGGCCACCCCCGAGGGGGTGCAGCTCACGGTGGACGTGGCGCGCCAGGGGACGGCTGCGTATCTTGGACGCGTCCGCGCGCAGCTGGTCGCTCCCGACGGCCGCGTGCAGGGCGAGGTGGAGGACGCCGTGGCGGTGTACCGCACGCTCCGGCGCCGCTTCCTGTTCCCCGCCCCGGCCGGCGGTCTCCGCCCCGGGTACACCGTCCGCTACACCTTCGACACCGAGCGCCCCGACCTCCCCTCGTCCGGTCCCGTGCGCGCCGCCCCCGTGGCCGGCGCCGTGACCGTCCGGTGAGGCCGCGCATGCGCATCCCCCGTCCCCTCGCGCTCCTGGCCGCCGCCCTGGGCCTCGCCGCGCCCGCCGCCGCGCAGGCCGTGAAACCCCAGGGCACGGGAAGCCTGATCGCCTCGGCCACCATCCTGGAGGCGCCGATCGTCGGGACGGGGGTGAACCCGCTCACCTTCGGGTCCATCGCGCCGGGCACCACCTCCGTGACCGTGCTCCCGCGCACCGCCGCCGGGGGCGAGTGGCGGCTCTCCGGCGTGCGGAACCGCAAGGGCGTCGCCATCAGCTTCACCCTCCCGGCCTCCCTGCGCGGCCCGGGCGGAGCCACCATCCCGCTCTCCTTCAACGGGAACTACGCGGGCCTCTGCGAAATCGACAACAGCGGGCAGTGCGTCCTCGCCTCCTACGTCACCTGGAACCCGGTCACCACCCCGACCTTCTTCGACACCCCGGAGCGCTACTCTCCGGGGCGGAAGGTCTACGCGTACGACACCTACTCGCTCTACATCGGCGGGCGGGCGCTTCCCCCGGTCACCCCGCGGGCGGGCTCGTACACCGGCACCATCGGGCTGACGCTGGTCGTGAACTGACGGCCGCGCCGTCGCCCGCGCGCGCCCTCCCCCGGCGCGCCGCCCCGCTCCTCCTCCTCCTCGTCCTCGCCTCGCTCCTGCCAGCCCTCTCCCGGGCCGCCGCGCAGGAAGTCCCCCCCGGCTACGAGCCCGGAATCTACGAGGTGGCCGCCGCCGGCCTCCCGCCGGTCAGCGTCCCCGCGCTGCTCACTCCCGCGGGCAAGGTCCTCGTCCCCCTGTCCGCCGTGCTGGAGCTCACGGGCGCCCCGTTCGAGCTGGACGCCGCCGCCGGCCGCGCCTCCGTGGCGCGCCCCCGCGGCCAGGGGACCGCGCGCCTGGACGTGGGCGCGCGCACGGTGCAGGCCGGGCGCCGCTCGGAGCTGGGCGCGGACGACGCGGTGGCGAGCGGGGGCGACCTGTACGCCTCCGCGACCGCGATCGCGCTCCTGCTGGAGGCCGACGCCGAGGTGGACGAGGCGGCGCTCCGGCTGGTCCTCAGCCGGGATCCCCCCTTTCCGCGGCAGGAGCGGCTTTCCATCCAGGAGCGGCGCGAGCGCGAGCTCCTGCTGGGCCGGGGCGGCGGCGCCGCCCCGGAGCGGCCGGGGTCCGTTCCCTTCCACCCCCGCAGCGGCGGCGGCGTGCTGGAGTGGGGCGTGTCGTCGCTCTTCCCCGACGCGGTCCTCCCCTCGCACGCGTACGGCCGGCTCGGGGTGGGGGTGCTGGGCGGGATGCTCCAGGTGGGCGCCAGCGTCAACGTGCGCGATCCCGGCGACCCCGCCGCGGGCGAGCTCACCGGGAGCTTCCTGCGCGTCTTCCCGGAATCGCCCCTGCTGCGGCAGCTCCGGGTGGGCGACATCGTCACGGAAGGGCTGCGCGCCCGCTCCGTGCGCGGCTTCAGCGTCACTAACGCGCCCTTCGCCCGCGACGCGCTCTTCGGCGAGGCGGTGTTCGCGCCGCAGCTCCCCCCCGGCTGGGAGTACGAGCTGTACCAGAACGGGCGCCTGCTGGGCTTCTCCGACGCCTCCACCGCCAACCCGCTCTCCGTCCCGCTGCAGTACGGGAGCACCCCCGTGCAGGTGCGGTTCTACGGCCCCGCCGGCGAGCGGGTGGAGTCCGAGGTGGTCTACCTGGTCCCCGTGCTCCAGATCCCCGCCGGCCGCTGGCAGTACGCCGCGGGCGCCGGGGCATGCCCGGACCGCACCGAGTGCGAGTCGGTGGGCTACCTGGACGTGCGCCACGGCGTCACCGGGTGGCTGACGGTGCTGGGCGGAACGGAGCGCCTGGCGGACACCGCCGGCGTGGAGCTGCGCCCGTACGGCGGCGCCAGCATCATCCCCGCCCCCGCCTGGGTGGCCGAGGTCCAGGGCATGGTCCGCTCCTTCGCGCGCGCCTCGCTCCAGAACTACGGCTCCGGGCGGGTGTCCGGCGGCGCCAGCGGCGGCGTCACCTACCCCGGCTCGGGAACGGTGTCGTTCCTCCCCACCACGGGGCCGCGCTGGTACCTGGACACCACCCTCCGCCTGCGCCTGGGCGGGGTGCCGGCGGTGAACCGCTCGCTGGACCTCACCGGGCGCGTGGAAAGCCCGCTGGAGGGCTCCGTGGACCGCTGGCGGCTGGGCGCCGCCACCGGGGTGGGGCGGCTGCTGCTGGAGACCGCCTACGAGTCCAACCCCACCGCCTCCGGCGACGCGCTCTTCCTGCGCGCCACCGCCGCCGTCACCCGGGGCGTGCCGCGCTGGCTGGCCGCGCCGGTGGTCTCCGGGGCGGCCGGCGTCGGCGCCTCCGGGCTGAAGCAGTGGGAGGTGAGCACCACCCTCCAGCCCGCCCGCACCATCCTCAGCGTCACGCTGCGCGGCCACGAGGACACCTCGCCCTCCCTGGTCGTCGGCTCCACCGTGCGCCTGGGCTTCGGGCGGGCGCAGGCCCGCGGCGGCACTCGGAATGGGCGCGTGGAGGGCGGCTTCTCGCTGGACGGCGCCACCGCGTTCGGACGCGGCGGGGGGCTGACGCCGCTCCCCTATGGCGGGCTGGGGCTGGCCGGCGTCGCCGGCGGCGTGTTCGAGGACGACGACGGCGACGGCGTGCGCGACCCCGGCGAGCGCCCCGTCCCCGGCGTCTTCGTGTCGGTGGGCGGGCTGCGCACCCGCACCGGCGCCGACGGCCGCTACGCCACCTGGTCGGTGCTCCCCTACGAGGTGGTGCAGGTGCGCGTGGACACCACCACCCTTCCCGATCCGTCCTGGGTGCCGTCCGTCCCCTCCGCGCTGCTGCGCCCGTCGCCGCACGTGTACACGGGCGTGAGCTTTCCCCTGGTGAGGACGCGCGAGCTGGCCGGGCTGCTGCTCGCCGGCGACGACGTGCCCACCGTGGGCGGGGTGACGGTGGAGATCCGCTCGCTGGCGACGGGCGCCGTGCAGCGCGTCCCCACCTTCAGCGACGGCGAGTACTACGTGGGGCGGCTGCGGCCCGGCGAGTACGAGGTGCGCGTGGCCGCGTCGTCGCTCCAGGTGCTCGGGGCGCGGGCGGAGCCGGAGGCGGTGCGCTTCACCGTTCCTTCCTCCGGCGACGAGGTCCTGGTGGAGGCGCCGCCCATCCAGGTTCTCAAGTCCGGCAGCTGACGTTCGAACTGCGGACGGCGGGTTCGGGCGTGCCCCCGGCTGGCGCCGGGGTCGGGCTTCGGCTCCGTAACGCACGATACGACCGTGCGTAACGGAGTCGAGCCCCGGCGGAAACTGCCCCGCCGGGTCTCGCCCCTTCGGGCCGAAATCCCTCACGCGACGGCAGGCCCCCTCCCCCCGGCCCCCTCCCCCGCAAGCGGGAGAGGGGGGGCACTGCACCGGCCAGGCCTGCGGCCTCAGGAGCATCCGGGTGTGTCGAAACTGGACAGCGGCACCGGCGAATCCGCCGGTGCCGCTGTCCAGTTTCTTTTCTTTTCCCGCAAACCCTTACACGGATTCCACTTACAAGCGGCACCCCACCACCGCTGTCAGGTTCCTCTACACCGCCGGCACGGACAACCGGGAGGTAAACCGTTGTACGCCAACGCTTTGGGCATGCCGTTCGCAGGGCCCACCTCTCGCATAGAACAGGGGCGCAGTCGAATCCCCTTTCAGCAGAGGCCCCATGCTGCGCAGCGCTCTCACCACCCTGGTCATCCTCCTCGCAACCGCGGGCGGCCTCGCCGCCCAGACCGGCGAGATCGGGGTGTCGCTGACTATCGTGGAGCCGCTGGCGCTCTCCGCTGCCCCGCGGATGCCCTCCACGGTGCGGCACCAGGCGGGGAAGTTCGTGGAGGTGTCCATGCCGCTGGAGCTGTCGGGGACGGGCAGCCAGATCGTGTCGGTGGCCGGCACGGCGGGCGCCGCGGATTCCCCCGGCTTCCAGGTGCGCGCGGCCGGCGGCGCCTTCGAGCCCCTCGCCGACGGCCGGGTCGTGGCCCTGGGCACCAGCGGCAAGGTGGGCCGCTCCGCCCCGGCCCAAGCGGTCTACCGCCTGGAGCTGAACGGCAAGCCCGCCCCCCGCGACCTCCGCCTCACCGTGAGCTACGTCATCGCCCCCGACGCCTGAGCTCCCCCGGGCGCCGTAGGCGGTCGAGATTCGGCCCCCTTTCCCACGCAGGGAAAGGGGGCCGAACCGTTGTTGCCGGTGCCGTTCTCCCCCTCTCCCGCTTGCGGGGGAGGGGGCCGGGGGGAGGGGGCCTGCCACGGCGCGCCGCTCTCGCCCTCCGGACAGCCCTCCCCCGGCACGGGGGAGGGTGGCGAGCCTCAAGCGAGCCGGGTGGGGGCCTCCCGAGGACGCCAGCACCAGCCCCGCGTGAGGGATTTCGGCCCGGAGGGGCGAGACCGCGCGGCTGTTTGCGCGGGCTCGACTCCGTTACGCAGCGTTGTTTGCTGCGTTACGGAGCCGAAGCCCGACCCCGGCGCCAGCCGGGGGCACGCCCAAACCCGCAGTTCGTCCCGCACCCGCAGTTCATCCCGAACCCGCAGTTCATCCCGAACCCGCCGTCGAATCCGTTCAGTCCGCGACCTCCTCCTCCTCCAGCTCCCGGGACCGCTCTTCCAACAACCCGTGCCGCTTGCGCCGCTGCCAGAGCACCTTGCGCGACACCCCCAGCTGCGCCGCCGCCGCCTGCACGTTCCCCCCCATCTCCCGCAGCGTCGCCTCGATGTACAGCCGCTCCACCTCGTCCAGCGTGAGTCCCTTGGGCACCGACAGCACGGCGGTGGCCGGAGCGCCCACGGAGCCGATGAACGTGCTCACCCGCAGCGTGGAGTCCTTGGAAAAGATCATGGACCGCTCGATCAGGTTGCGCAGCTCGCGCGCATTCCCCGGCCAGTGGTACCCCTGGAGCCTCTCCATGTCGTCCGGATCCAGCCCCGGCACCGGCTTTCCGAAGTACGCCGCGGCCCGCGCCGTGAAGTGGTGCGCCAGCGCCGGGATGTCGGTGCGCACGTCGCGAAGCGGCGGCAGCACGTGCGACACCACGTTGAGCCGGTAGTACAGGTCGCGCCGGAAGCGCCCCGCGGCCACCTCGCCGGCCAGGTCCACGTTGCTCGCCGCGATGATGCGCAGGCTGGCCGACATCTCGCGCGTGGAGCCCAGGCGCCGGAAGGTCCTCCCCTCCAGGAAGCCGAGCAGCTTGCCCTGCACCTCCGCCGGCATCTTGCCGATGTCGTCCAGGAACAGCGTCCCGCTGTCCGCCACCTCCAGCAGCCCCTTCTTGGTCTGCCGCGCCTCGGGGAAGGCGCCCTTCTCGTAGCCGAACAGCTCCGCCTCCAGCACCTGTGCCGGGAGCGAGGCGCAGTTGATCTCCGCCAGCCGCGAGCGCAGCGCGTGGCCGGCGTCGTGGATGGCGCGCGCCACCAGGCTCTTCCCCGTCCCCGACTCGCCCAGGAGCAGCGCGGACACGTGCGGGACCGAGGCCACGTTCTTGACGAACTTGCGCACGTCCTCCACCAGCGGGTGCGAGCCGACGATGCGGTTCGGGTCGGCGTCGCCGTCCTCGGAGGGGCGCAGGTCGCGGGCGGAGGTCTCCTCCAGGCTGCGCACGATGCGCGTCACCAGCCCCGCCGCGTCGATGGGCTTGGTGACGAAGTCGGTGGCGCCGGCGGCAAGGCAGCGCTCGGCGTCGCCCACCTCGGAGCGGGCCGTGGCGATGATGATGGGGATGCCGCGGTAGGTGCCGCGCACCCGGCGGGTGAACTCCACCCCGTCCATCCCCGGCATCACCAGGTCGCACACGATGCCATCGGGCGGCTCGGTCTCCACCGCCTCCAGCGCGTCCTCCGGCGAGGTGAAGCCCTGCGTGCTGAAGCGCCGGAACCGCTCCAGCTGCGCCGTGAGGAGCGCGAGCTGCACCGGGTCATCGTCGACGATGTAGACGACTGGCTGCATGGGCCGGGGCGGGCGGGTGGCGGGACAGGGTGGGGCCGGGCGGCCCGGGGGGCGGACGGGGTGGGGTCAGTCCTTCCGCTCCCAGCGGTCCGCGTCGCGGACGCGGTACTTGGTCATGGTGCGGTCCAGCGCTTCCTGCAGGTCGATGTCCATCTGGTTCGCCAGCACCACCAGCACGAACAGGATGTCGGCCAGCTCCAGCGCCACGTCCCCCTCGGGCTCGTCGGCCTTCTTGGTCTTCGGGCCGAAGCGGTGGTTCATCTCCCGCGCCAGCTCCCCCACCTCCTCGGTGAGCCGGGCCAGGTTCACCAGCGGGGGAAAGTACCCTTCCTTGAACTGGGAGATGTAGGCGTGCACCTGCGCCTGCGCCTCGCGGATGTCCATGGGCCGCCGGTGGTGGGTACGTACGTCCGATTCCGTTCAGGAGGTGAACTTATGCGGGGCTCCGCGGCCCCACAAGGCGCGTTGCCGGGGCGGGTGCCCCCGCCTACATTCACGCGCTCGGGGGCCGGGCGCCCCCGCCGCGCCACCGCAACCGCCAGGGAGGAGCGTACGTGACCGAGCCGCGCGTCGGGATCATCATGGGGAGCCGGTCCGACCGGGAAACGATGCTGGAGGCCGCCCGCGTCCTGGACGAGCTGGGCGTCTCCTACGAGATGGAGATCGTCTCCGCGCACCGCACCCCGGACCGGATGTTCGCCTACGCGGAAGGGGCGGAGGAGCGCGGGATCCAGGTGATCGTGGCCGGCGCGGGCGGGGCGGCCCACCTCCCCGGGATGACGGCGGCGAAGACGGTGCTCCCGGTGATCGGCGTGCCCGTCCTTTCCTCCACGCTCAACGGCCTGGACTCGCTCCTTTCCATCGTGCAGATGCCCAGGGGGGTGCCGGTGGCGACGGTGGCGATCGGCAAGGCGGGCGCCGCGAACGCGGGGCTGCTCGCCGCGCGCATCCTGGCCCTGCGCGACCCGGAGCTGCGAGGGCGCCTGCACGCCCACCGCGAGCGCATGGCCGAGGACGCGCTGCGCCCGGAGCCGCCCGCGGGAGAGGCCGGGTGAGCCGCGCACCCGTGCTCCCCGGCGCCACGGTCGGCATCGTGGGCGGGGGGCAGCTGGGGAGGATGCTGGCGCTGGAGGCGCGCCGCATGGGATACCGCACGCTGGTGCTGGACCCGGGCGAGGACGCCCCCGCGGCGCAGGTGTGCGACGGCCACCTGCGCGCTCCCCTGGACGACCCGGCGGCCATCGCCGAGCTGGCGCGCCGCTCGGACGTGGTGACGCTGGAGTGGGAGAACGCGGACGTGGACGCCCTCCGCGCCCTCCCCGCCGGCACGCGCCTGCACCCCGGCCCGCGCGTGCTGGAAGCGGCGCAGCACCGCGTCCGCGAAAAGGACGCGGCCCGCCGCATGGGACTCCCCACCGCGGACTACCGCGCCGTGGGCACGCTGGACGAGCTGCGGACGGCGCTGGCGGAGATTGGGACGCCCGCGGTGCTGAAGACGGCCCGCTGGGGGTACGACGGAAAGGGCCAGGCCGTGATCCGCGATCCCGCGGAAGCGGAAGCCGCGCTGGATTCCGTCGGCGGCCCCGGGACGGAGCTGATCCTGGAGGCGTTCGTCCCGTTCGTCATGGAGGTGTCGGTCGTCTGCGCCCGCACCGAAGCGGGCGAGACCGCTTCCTTTCCCGTGGGCGAGAACGTTCACGTGGGCGGGATCCTGGACACCACCGTGGTCCCGGCGCGCATCCCGGAGCCGGTCGCGCGGGAGGCCCGGCGCATCGCGGAGGCAATGGCGGAGGGGCTGGGCGTGGTGGGGGTGCTGGGGGTGGAGATGTTCCTGGAGGAGGACGGCACGCTCCGCGTCAACGAGGTGGCGCCGCGCCCCCACAACTCCGGGCACTACACCTGGGAGGCCTGCACCGTGTCGCAGTTCGAGCAGCAGCTGCGCGCGGTGTGCGGGCTGCCGCTGGGGTCCACGGAGCTGCTGCGGCCCTGCGCCATGGTCAACCTGCTGGGGGAGCACGTCGGCAGCGGGCTGGGCAGGCCGGAGACCGCGGCGCTGCTCGGCGATCCCGCGGCGGCGCTGCACCTGTACGGCAAGGCCGAGGGGCGGCCGGGGCGGAAGATGGGGCACATCACGGTGCTTGCCGGTACTCCGGAGGAAGCGCTGGAGCGGGCGCTCGCCGCGCGGCGGCGGTTCATGGGCGAGGCCGGGTAGCCGCGGTCCCGTGCGCGGCGGTCGTGGCGGAGGTGCCCTCCAGGGAGAGTGGATGCCCCGCCCCGCCGCCGCCCCGACTCTCCCCCCGGACACCTCCACTCCCTCCCTTCCGCGGGCATCCTGCCCACCCCCGAGACGCTCCGGCTCCCGCCTTGGAATCGTTCTCCCGCCTGCCCCGCGCCGTGCAGTGGACCGTCGCGCTGCTCCTGGCGGCCGTCTGCCTGGGGAGCGTGGCGGCGTGCTATGCGCTGGTCTTTTGGGACTGGCGGTGGATTCCCGTGGCCGTGGCGGCGGTGTTCCTCTTGGTGCCGCTGGAGAGCCTGCTCGTCACGCCCCTGTACTTCCTCGTCGGCCGCTTCCGCTACCTGTCGCCCATGCTGCTGGCGACGCGCAGGGCGGGCGGCGGGCTGGACCTGCACGTGGGAACGCTCTTCGACTACGTGCTCCGCCTGCGCTGGAGCGACCGGGGACCGCGCGCCGCCCGCATCGTCACGGCCGACGTCCTCCGCGGCCTGCTTGCGCTGGCGGAGCAGGTGGAGCGCGGCGAGATGGCGCCGGACGCGGAGCTGGTCGCCACCTCGTACTTCTTCAGCGACCGCACCGTGGCGCGGCTGGGCTTCGAGCTGCGCGAGGTGCCCGCCGCCGTCCGGCACAACCTGGTCATGGCGAGCGTGGGCATCGCGCTGCGCCTCAGCTTCACGCGCGGCCGCCCCGCCTTCCCCGACCTGCGGCGCATCCGCCAGGCGGCGACCACCGCGGGGCGCCTGGCGGAGCACTCCGGCGAGATCCGCCGACTGCTCCGGCGCCTCCCGTCCGGGGCCATGGGATAGACCGATCAGGGCGCTTCACGAGCTGTCGCGAAGCCGCCACAGCTGGGACTTGCGTGGGCCGCGGGGCGGGACGAATATTGAGCGCAGGTGCCCCGGGGACGTGACGGTCCCCGTCCCCCCCGCGAGACAACCCCCGCCCGGCGCGGAGCGCTCCGCCTCCTCGCATTCCGCCCGGCTCTCCCGCGAAGAACCCCGCTCCAGGCCGCCGTTCCGGGGGAAACACCCGGGCCTGAACAGGGTATGAACATTGGCCCAGCGCTTGCTAATGGGGCAGGCGTACCGATCAATGGAGGCACCGTGATCCTGCACTGCAACTTCGAGGAGCTCCGAGCCCTCGCCTCCGGCGCCGAGATGGTGCTCGGGGCGGGCGTCGCCGCCTCGGAATCCGCGGTGGCCGCACCCGCGGAGGCGATGGCGCTCGTGGAGCTGCTTCGCCCGCGCCTCACCGGCGACATGAGCCTCACCTCCCTTGCCGAGCAGAAGCAGGTCCGGACCGCCGTTTCCGCGATCTGCGTGGAGCTGCTGGGGCACCTGGACGAGCAGGTGATCCAGCTCAGCCCGGGCAACGAGGAGGCGATCAACACCTACTTCGACTACGCCCACTCGCGCGTCGTCCTCGACCGGCTGGACCGGATGGGGTCGGAGATGTCCGCGATCGTGGAGCTGATCACCGGCGCCGCTCCCACGGAGCAGACGGCACAGTCGGTGACCTTCCCGGACTGAACCCCGAGGTTACAGGGGACAGGTTACAGGGAACAGCCTGCAACGGCGAAAAGAGGCCCCCGCTCACCCGAGCGGGGGCCTCTTTGCACATGTGTCGAGATCTACCCCGGCGGCCCTCACCCGGCTCGCTTGAGGCTCGCCACCCTCTCCCAATTCTGGGAGAGGGGGCAACTGCTGATATCCAGGTACGGCAAGCAGTTCCCCCCTCTCCCGCTTGCGGGGGAGGGGCCGGGGGAGGGGGCCTCCCGAGGACGCCAGCACCAGCCCCGCGTGAGGGATTTCGGCCCGAAGGGGCGAGACCCGGCGGGGCAGTTTCCGCCGGGGCTCGACTCCGTTGCAGACGGTCGTTTCGTCTGCTACGGAGCCGAAGCCCGACCCCGGCGCAGCCGGGGGCACGCCCGAACCCGCAGTCCGAAGCCGTTCGGCTACAGGATGTAGCGGCGCAGGTCCTCGTCCTCCACGATGGCCTTGAGCCGCGACGCCACCGTGTCCGCGCCGATCACGATGTTCTTTTCGGCGGCGTCGGGCAGGTCGAAGAGGATCTCCTCCAGCAGCGTGGTGAGCACCGTGTGCAGCCGCCGCGCGCCGATGTTCTCCATGCGGTCGTTGACCGTGGCCGCGGTGCGGGCGATGGCCTCCACCCCCTCGTCGGTGAACTCCAGCGTGGCGCCCTCCGCCGCCACCAGCGCGCCGTACTGGGTGAGCAGCGCGTTCTTCGGCTCCCGGAGGATGCGGACGAAGTCGCGCTCCGTGAGGTTGGTGAGCTCCACGCGGATGGGGAAGCGCCCCTGCAGCTCGGGGATCAGGTCCGAGGGCTTGGACACGTGGAACGCCCCGGCCGCGATGAACAGCACGTGGTCGGTGCGCACCATGCCGTACTTGGTCTGCACCGTGGAGCCCTCCACGATGGGGAGCAGGTCGCGCTGCACCCCCTCGCGCGACACGTCCGGCCCCCCCGCCCCGCCGCGGTCCCCGGCGATCTTGTCGATCTCGTCCAGGAACACGATTCCCATCTGCTCGGCGCGGTCCAGCGCCTCGTCCACCACCTCGTCCATGTTGACCAGCTTGTCCAGCTCGTCCTGGAGGAGGATGCGGCGCGCCTCCGCCACGGTCACGCGGCGCTTCTTGGTGCGCTTGGGGAGGAAGTCCTGGAGCATCTCGGTGAAGTCGCCCATCCCTTCCCCGCCGCCCAGCGGCACCATCATGTTCTCCATGGGGAAGCTCTGCTGCACCTCCACCTCGACCTCGCGGTCCTCCAGCTTCTCGTCGCGGAGCAGCTGGCGGAACTTCTCGCGGGTGCGCTCCCGCCGCTCGCGGGCCTCCTGGTCCTCGCCGTCGCCACCCGCCGCGGCGGGCTTCGCTTCCTCCTTGGGCCGGCGGTCCTCCACCTGGCCGGTGGGCGAGACCACGAAGGCGCGCAGCCGCTGCTCCAGCGTGGCGGCGGGGTCCGGCTGCTTGCCGTCGGCGACGGGCGGGATCAGCAGGTCCAGGATGCGCTCCTCCACCCGCTGCTCGGCCTGCTCCTGCACCTCGTCCTCGCGCTCGGTGCGGACCATGTTGATGGCGACGTCCACCAGGTCGCGCACCATGGACTCCACGTCGCGCCCCACGTAGCCCACCTCGGTGAACTTGGAGGCCTCCACCTTCACGAAGGGCGCGCCGGCGAGCCGGGCCAGGCGGCGGGCGATCTCCGTCTTCCCCACCCCCGTGGGGCCGATCATGATGATGTTGTTGGGGACGATCTCGTCCCGCAGGTCCTCGTCCACCCGCTGGCGGCGCCAGCGGTTGCGGAGCGCGATGGCGACCGACTTCTTGGCCGCCTCCTGCCCCACGATGTACTTGTCCAGCTCCGCGACGATCTGCCGCGGGGTCATCTCGTCCAGCCAGAGCTCCTCCTCGGGCTTGCTCTCCGGCTGCGTCTCCGGCGTCTCCTGCGTGGCTTCTTCGCTCATCGTCCGGTCAGTCCTCCAGCTCGAGGACGGTGATGTTCTGGTTGGTGTAGATGCAGATCTCCCCCGCGATCTCCAGGCCGCGCCGCACGATGTCGGGCGCGGACAGCTCGGAGTGCGACTTGAGGGCCCGCGCCGCCGCCAGGGCGTACGAGCCGCCGGAGCCGATGGCGACGATGTCGTCGTCGGGGGCGATCACCTCGCCGGTGCCGGAAAGCAGGTACATCGCCTGCCGGTCGGCCACGGCGAGCAGCGCCTCCAGCCGCCGCAGGTAGCGGTCGGAGCGCCACTCCTTGGCCAGCTCCACCGCCGCGCGCGACAGGTTGCCGGGGTAGCGCTCCAGCTTCTCCTCGAACTTCTCGAACAGGGTGAAGGCGTCCGCCACCGAGCCCGCGAAGCCGGCCAGCACCTTGCCGTCCTTGATCTTGCGGACCTTCTGCGCGGACCCCTTCATCACCGTCTCGCCCATGGTCACCTGCCCGTCCCCGCCCAGGGCGAGCCGGCCGTCGCGCCGCACGGCGAGGATGGTGGTGGCGTGGAAGGTGGGTATCGACATTCGTCGTCGGTCTCTCGTGTATGGAAAAGCAGAGGGGACAGGTTACAGGGGACAGGGGACAGCCTGCAACCACCCCGAAGGTCGGATCCCTTCGTGCAGTTGCAGGCTGTAACCTGTAACCTGTCCCCTGTTCCCTGCCGTCCGTCCCCTGTTCCCTGCAGTCAGGCTCGCGGGTGGGCCTGGCGGTACACCGCCTTGAGCCGTTCCCGGGACGTGTGCGTGTAGATCTGCGTGGTGCTCAGGCTGGCGTGGCCGAGCAATTCCTTGACCGCGACCAGGTCCGCGCCGGCGTCCACCAGGTGCGTGGCGAAGGAGTGCCGCAGCGAGTGCGTGGACACGCCCGAGTCCTCCGCCACGCCGTCCAGCAGCTTGCCGATCACGTTCTGGATCTGCCGGGCGGAGAGGCGGCGCCCCGCCTGCCCCACGAACACCGCCCGCGGGTCGGCGCCGGGGGTGTCCTGCGTCCGGGCGTCGCGCACCTCGTAGTAGCGGCGCAGCGCGGCGATCGCCATCCTCCCCAGCGGCACGATGCGCTCCTTGCGCCCCTTGCCCATCACCCGCGCGCGCTCGGAGACCAGGTCCAGGTCGGCGAGGTCCAGGGCCTGCAGCTCGGACAGGCGCATCCCGGTGCCGTAGAACAATTCCACGATCGCCAGGTCGCGCAGCCCCAGCAGCGTGCCGTGGTCGGCGCGGGCCTCGGCGTACTCGATCACCGTCTCCATCTGCTCCCGGGTCAGGAAGCCGGGGAGCGTGCGCTCTCGCTTGGGAGAGCGCACGGAGCGGGCGGGGTTCGCCTCGACGGTGCCCTCCACGTGCAGGAAGCGGAAGAACGACCTCACCGCCGACAGCTTGCGCGCCACCGAGCGCTTGGCGAGCCCGCGCCGCCCCACGCAGTCGCCCATGAAGGAGCGGATGGCGAGCCGGTCGATCCCGCCCCACGTCCACTCCGGCGTGCCGTAGTAGGTGGTCAGGAACGCCTCGAACTCGCGCAGGTCGTCCGTGTAGGCGCGCAGCGTCCGCGGGGACAGCTGCCGCTCCTCGCCCACCCAGCGCAGGAAAGCGGCGACCGCCCCGTCCCGGGGGCGGGGCGCGGCGGTCTCGTCGTGCGTCGCGGCCTCCCGCGTGGGGGCGGGCGGCTCCTTCCTGCGGCGGGGACGTCCGCTCACCGCGCAGCCCCGGCCGGGACCTCGATCCCGCTCGCCTCCATCCAGGCGGCGAAGTCGGCGCGGGCGCGCTCGGAGAGCAGTTCCCGCTTGCGGATCTTGTCACGCACCTGCTCCTCCAGCGGGTCCAGCAGCCCGAAGTTGGAGTTCATGGGGGCGAAGTGCTTGGGGTCCGAGTCGCGCAGGTAGCGGAGCAGCCCGCCCAGCATCGTCGTCGGCGGCGGGACCGCGGGCTCCAGCCCGCGGACGACGCGGTCCAGGTTCACGGCCGCCAGGATCCCGGTGGCGGTGGACTCGGTGTACCCCTCCACCCCGGTGATCTGCCCGGCGAACACCAGCTCAGGCCGGTCGCGCAGCGCGCCGTGCGCGCTGAGGCGCGCGGGGAAGTTGAGGTAGGTGTTGCGGTGGATGGAGCCCCAGCGCAGGAACTCGGCCTCCTCCAGCCCCGGGATCATCCGGAAGATGCGCTTCTGCTCGGGGATGCGGAGCCGCGTCTGGAAGCCCACCAGGTTCCACAGGTTCCCCGCGCGGTCCTCGCGGCGCAGCTGAACGACGGCCCAGGCGCGCCGGCCGTCCCACTGCGGCACCGGCAGGCCGACGGGCTTCATCGGCCCGAAGCGCAGGGTGTCCACGCCGCGGTGCGCCATGACCTCGATGGGGAGGCACCCCTCGAAGTAGGGGACGTTCTCCCAGTCGTGCCCGGCGTGCTCCTCGCCGCCCTTGAGCGCCTCGACGAAGGCCTCGTACTGCTCCCGGGTCATCGGGGCGTTGAGGTAGTCGCCCTCCTCCGCCTCGCCCTTGCCCCAGCGCGACGCGGAAAAGACGACGTCGCGGTCGATGGAGTCCGCCGAGACCACCGGGGCGATTGCGTCGAAGAAGGCCAGCCCCTCGTCGCCGAGCGCCGCGCGGATGGACTGCGAGAGCGCGTCGGAGGTGAGCGGGCCGGTGGCGACGATGGCGGGCCCCTCGGGCAGCGCTCGGACCTCGTCGCGGACCACGGCGATGCGCGGGTGCGCCTCGATCGCCGCGGTCATCCGCTCGGCGAACTCGCGGCGGTCCACGGTGAGCGCGGTGCCGCCGGGGATGCGCGCCTCGCGGGCGCAGGCCAGCAGCAGCGAGCCGCCCGCGCCGAGGGCGTCCATCTCCAGCTTGAGGAGGCCGTGCGCGTTGTTCGGGTCCTCCGACTTGAAGGTGTTGGAGCAGACGATCTCCCCCAGCAGCTCCGTCTGGTGCGCGGGGGTGCCGCGCACGGGGCGCATCTCGTGGAGCACCACGTCGTGGCCGCGCTCCGCGAGCTGGTACGCCGCCTCCGAGCCCGAGAGCCCGCCTCCCACCACCGTGACCTTCGCCATCCGCGCTCCTCCTCGCTCTTTCTACGGCTTCTTCAGGACTGCTTGGGCCGCCGCGTGCTCTTCTTGGCCACCGACTTCTTGGCGGCCGACTTGGCGACGGCGGACTTGGTGGTCGTGGACTTCCGCGCGGCCGCCTTCTTCGGGGCCGACTCCGCGGCGGACTTCGACGCGCTCTTGGAAGCGGACTTCGCCGGGCCCTTGCGGGCCGACGCGCCGCGCCCGCCCCGCGCCCCCTTCTTGGGAGCGGCGGCCGCGCGCTCCTTGAGCAGCTCCACCACCTGCTCCATGAGCACTTCGTCCACCTCTACACCCTTGGGGAGGGATGCGTTCGTGGAGCCGTGCTTCGCGTACGGCCCGTAGCGCCCCTCCATGATCACCACCGGCTCCCCGTCCGCCGGGTGCGGCCCAAGCTCCCGCAGCGGGGCGGCGGCCGTGCGCTTGCCGGCCTTCGGCTGCGCCAGGATCTCCAGCGCGCGCTCCAGGCCGATGTTGTACACGTCCTCGCCCTTGGGGATGGAGCGGAAGTCGCCCTCGTGCACCACGTACGGCCCGAAGCGCCCCACGTTGGCCTGGACCTCCTTGCCCGTCTCCGGGTGCGTCCCCAGCGTCCGCGGCAGGGCGAGGAGCCGCACCGCGAGCTGGAGCGTGGCCTTGTCCGGGCTCAGCCCCTTGGGGAGCGAGGCGCGCTTGGGCTTGGGGTTGTCGTCGGTCGCCAGCCCCAGCTGCACGTACGGCCCGAAGCGCCCGTTCATCACGTAGATGGGCTCGCCGCTCTTGGGATGGTTGCCCAGGCTGTCCGGGCCCTCCGTCTTGGCGCGGACCAGCGACTGAACCTGCGCCTCGCTGAGGTCGGCCGGGGCCAGCCCCTCGGGGAGGGTGGCGGTCACCGGCTTGTCGCCTTCGCCGGACTCGATGAACGCGCCGAACTTGCCGATCCGGACCCGGGCCTCCAAGTCCTGGAGCCGCACCGTGGAGGCCTCGCGCGGGTCGATGCTCTCCTGCCCGGCGCGCACCTTCTCCTCCAGCCCCTCGGGGCCGCTGAAGAACTCGCGCAGGTAGGGGAGCCAGGCCGCGTCGCCCTCGGCGATCTCGTCCAGCTGCTCCTCCATCCGCGCGGTGAAGCGGGTGTCCACCAGCGACTGGAAGTGCCGCTCCAGCAGCGCGGTCACCGCGAAGGCGGTGAAGGTGGGGACCAGCTGGTTGTCCTTGCGCTCCGCGTAGCCGCGGTCCACGATCGTGCCGATGATGCTGGCGTAGGTGCTGGGCCGGCCGATCCCCTCGGCCTCCAGCGTCTTGACCAGCGTGGCCTCGGTGTAGCGGGCCGGGGGCTGGGTCTCGTGCCCCAGCGCCTCCAGCGCCCGCAGGCCGAGCGCGTCGCCCCTGGCCAGCGGCGGGAGCGGCTCCTCCCGGTCCTCCAGCGCCGCGTCCGGGTCGTCCGAGCCCTCCACGTAGGCGCGGAAGAAGCCGGGGAACTCGATGCGGCGGCCGGAGGCGCGGAAGACCGCGTCGTCGGCCTGGATCTGCGCGGTCAGCGAGGTGAGGCGCGCGTCGGCCATCTGGCTGGCGACGGTGCGCTTCCAGATCAGGTCGTACAGCGCCCGGTCGGTCCCGGACAGGCGCAGCTCGTCGGCCGTCCGCATCTCGGTGCCGGCAGGGCGGATCGCCTCGTGGGCCTCCTGCGCGCCCTTGCTCTTGGTGGTGAACTGGCGCGGCTGCGGGCTCAGGTACTCCGGCCCGTAGCTGGTGCGGATCCGCCCCCGGGCGGCCGTGATCGCCTGCTCGGAGAGGTGGACGGAGTCCGTACGCATGTAGGTGATGTACCCCTCCTCGTACAATCGCTGCGCGATCCGCATGGTGTCGCGCGAGGAGAGGCGCAGCTTGCGGTTGGCCTCCTGCTGGAGCGTGGAGGTGGTGAACGGCGGGTACGGCCGGCGGACGTACGGCTTCTCCTCCGTCTCCGTCACCCGCCAGGACACGCCGCGCAGCCGCTCCTGGAGCGCCCGCGCCTCGGCCTCGCCCAGCAGCGTCACGTCGCGCTCGGCGCGCAGCCGCCCGGTGGTCTCGTCGAAGTCCTTGCCGGTCGCCAGGCGCTTGCCGGCCAGCGCGACCATGGTCGCGGTGAAGGCCGCCGCGTCCTTGAGCAGCGTGGCCTTGAGGTCCCAGTAGGTGGCCGAGCGGAAGGCCCGCCGCTCGCGCTCGCGCACCACCAGCAGCCGCACCGCCACCGACTGCACCCGCCCGGCCGAGAGGCCGCCGGCGATCTTCTTCCACAGCAGCGGCGACAGGGTGTAGCCCACCAGCCGGTCCAGGATGCGCCGGGTCTCCTGCGCCCGCACCAGGTCCTCGTCGATCTGCCGCGGCGAGCGGATCGCCTCGCGGATCGCCTCGGGGGTGATCTCGTGGAAGACGATGCGCGAGATGGGCACGCGGGGGTTGAGCACCTGCACCAGGTGCCACCCGATGCTCTCCCCCTCGCGGTCTTCGTCGGTCGCCACCACCAGCTCGTCCACGCCGCGGAGCAGGGTCTTGAGGTCGCTGACCACCTTGCGCTTGGAGGCGGGGACCACGTACAGCGGCTCGAAGTCGTGCTCCACGTCCACCCCCAGGCGCGCCCAGTCCTTGCCCTTGACGGAGGCCGGGATCTCGGCCGCCGACTCGGGGAGGTCGCGCACGTGCCCCATGGAGGCCGCGACGGTGTAGCCCTCGGGGAGGAAGTTGCGGATCGTCTTCGCCTTGGTGGGGGATTCCACCACCACCAGGCGCTTCTTCGTGGATGCCATTCGCTCGGTTGGTGCGTGCTGCGTCACCCGCTGGGGGCGGCGCCTCGCGTGCGGATCTCGTTTTCGATCAGGGAGGCGACGGAAGCCGCGTCCAGCGCGTCGGTGGACACGGTGAAGCCGGCGAGCCGGTACAGCGGCTCCCGCTCGGCCAGGAGGCGCCGGACCGCGCCGAGCGGGTCCGGGACGTCCAGCAGGGGGCGCCCCTCGCGCCGGGGCCCGGCGCGCTCCAGGACGACCTCGGGGGAAACCTGCAGCCACACGGCGAGCGTCCCGGACCCCAGCCGCTCCAGCAGGGCGGGGTTGGTGATCCACCCGCCGCCGGGGGCAAGGACCACGCCGCTCCGCCCGGCCATCTCCGCAGTCGCCTCAGCCTCCAGCGCGCGGAAGCGGGCCTCGCCGTCCTCCCGGAAGATCTCCGGGACCGTCCGCCCCTCGCGCGCCTCGATCCAGCGGTCCAGGTCCAGGTGCTCCCACCCCAGCCGCCGGGCCAGCGCCTCGGCCACCGTGCTCTTGCCGGAGCACATGGAGCCCACCAGCACCACCCGCTCCACCGGCCCCGCGGCCGGCTCAGACGGCGGCACCGCGCTCCCGGATCCGGTCGACGTAGCCGCCGTGGTTGCGGAGCAGCTCCGGAAGCGAGTCGCCCCCGAACTTCTCCAGCACCGCGCCGGCCAGCACGATCGCCACCATCGCCTCCGCCACCACCCCGGCCGCGGGGACCGCGCAAACGTCGGACCGCTCGCGCACGGCCTCGCCGGCCCGGCCGGTGCGCAGGTCCACGGTGCGCAGCGGGCGCATCAGCGTGGAGATGGGCTTCATGGCGGCGCGCACCACCAGCGGCGCCCCGGTGGTGATCCCCCCCTCCAGCCCGCCGGCGTTGTTGGAGCCGCGCCCGTAGCCGCCGCCCGCCCGGTGCTCCGGGTCGCCGACGATCTCGTCGTGGACGCGCGAGCCGGGGCGCATGGCCGCCTCGAAGCCCAGCCCCACCTCCACCCCCTTGATCGCCTGCACCGACATCAGGGCGGCGGCGAGCCGGCCGTCCAGCTTGCGGTCCCAGGACACGTGCGAGCCCAGCCCGGCCGGGAGCCCGCGCGCCACCACCTCCACCACGCCGCCCAGGGTGTCGCCCTCGCGCTTCGCCGCGTCGATGGCGTCGATCATCCGCCCCTCGGCCTCCGGGTCCAGGCAGCGCACCGGGGACGGGTCGGAAGCGGCGTTGAGCTCCTCCGGGAGCTCGTCCGGCGCCCCGGCGCGGATCCCGCCCAGGGCGACCACGTGGCTCCCCACGGTGATCCCCAGCTCGGCGAGCAGCCGCTTCGCCACGGCGCCGGCGGCCACGCGCACCGTGGTCTCGCGGGCGGAGGCGCGCTCCAGGATGTCGCGCGCGTCCGTGCGCTCGTACTTGAGCACGCCCACCAGGTCGGCGTGGCCGGGACGCGGGTGGTGCACGCGGCGCAGCGCCTCGTCGTCCGCCGGCTCGGCGAGCGGCGCGGCGGACATGGCGACGGTCCAGTTGGCCCAGTCGCGGTTCCGGACCAGCAGCGCCACCGGGGAGCCCAGCGTCTCGCCGTGGCGCACGCCGGACAGGATCTCGGCGCGGTCCGACTCGATGCGCATGCGCCCGCCGCGGCCGTACCCCCCCTGGCGGCGCTGCAGCTCGCGGTCCACGTGCTCCGCCTCCAGGCGCAGCCCGGCCGGGACTCCCTCGACCACGGCGACCAGCGCCGGGCCGTGCGACTCCCCGGCGGTCGTGAATCGGAACATGCTCATGCCGACAATAAAACACCGGGGGCCCGGCACGCGCCAGGCCCCCGGGGGTGGGGCTCCGGGCCGCCGCGCCCGGGGGAGCGGCGGCCCGGCGTGTCCGTCCGCGTCCGCTACTGCATGTCGGCGGCGGTCAGGTCGATGGCGACGATGCCGGAGGTGGTGATCGCGTACAGCCTCACCAGCACCCCGCTCGCGCTCCCGGTGGAGACCGCGGTCATGGACCCGATCACCGGGTTGCGGATGTAGATGCGCTTCACCACCTGGAAGTGGAAGGTGTCCACCACGTCCACGAAGGGCCGCCCCGCCTCGTCCCGGCCCGACACGAAGGCCAGCGTGTTGTCGGGGTGGTCGGGGTGCAGGGCGACGCCGCCGGTGGGCGTGCCGCTCACCACCCGGTTGCCCAGCTGGCGCAGGTCGCGGCGGAAGAAGTAGGTGGACTGGCCGCGGGCCAGCCCCACGGTGCCGTCGCGGTTCAGCGCCAGCCCGATCACCCGGTCCGAGGCGTTGTTCACCAGGTCGCGGGTGTTGCCGAAGCCCACCACGTCGCCGGCCGAGTTCTCGGCGAATCCGAGCACCCGCCCCACGGCCCGCTCCCCCTCGCCCACGACGATGGTCTTGTGGTCGCCGCTCACCGCCAGGAAGGTGGTGTCGCTCAGCCCCACCAGGTCGGGGTCCACCGAGTAGTCGAACAGGGCGTCGCTCCCGGCGGCCCGGAGCGAGTCCTGGATCGCCTGGAAGGACATCACCTGGTTGCCGTTGCGCGGGAAGCACACGCTGCTGGGGGCCTGCCCCGGCGCGTGGTCGCACACCACCAGCTGGTCGGTGGCGCTCTGGCCGCTCCCGATGATGTACTTGCCCACGTTGTCGGCGCGGCGCACCACGAACTGCCCCGGCACGAAGCCGCGCGCGTACTCCACAAACAGGTCCGTGGCCGACCCCGCGCCCACCGTGCGGTACTCCTGCACCGTCCCGTCGGGGGCGGAGGAGGTGGGCACCGTGGAGTAGACGATCCGCCCGGACGCCGACTGCGCCAGGAACTGCGGCCGGTCGGAGTAGTCGCGGTCGGTGATCAGCAGGCTGATCAGCCCCGTCTCGCTGACGTTGAAGCGTACCACGTACAGGACCACGTTCTCCGTCACGATGCGGCGGCTGCGGTCCTCGGCGCCCGGCCCCGCGGCGGTGAGGGGAACCTGCGAGATGCTCCCCGCGCCGCCGCTGTTTGCCACCAGCAGCGTGCTGCGGTCCGGGCTGAGCGCGAGCCCCCAGGGCTGCGAGCCCACCAGCACCGAGCCGGAGTAGGAGAGCGACCCCACCGGGAGGACCTCCACCCGGTTGCGCGAGCGGTTGGACGCGTACACCCGGAGACGGTCGGAGATCAGGTCCACCAGGGTGTCGCCCGGGGCGGGCGGGAGCACGGTGCGCCCGCGGACCAGCGACACCACGGTGAGCGCGCCGGCGCCCTGCGTCAGCGTGGAGCCGCCCGGCCCCGAGCGGCAGGGGAGCGACTGGATCACGCCCGGGGAGGTGGCCGCGGCGCAGTTCCCCACCCCGTCGCGGGCGAAGGCCACCACCTCGAACGAGACCGTCATGGTGTCCAGCCCGCTGAGCCGCAGCGGGTCCAGCGACAGGCGCAGCGTGCGCGTGCTGGTGGGGGGCGTCACCGCCACCTTCTGGGTGATCACGCCCAGGGTGTCCTCGCGGGTGGCGGTCCTGCGGATCGCCACCACCGACGCGCCCAGCGAGTCCACGCGGGTCTCGTCGGTCGCGGTGACGGTGACGGTGAGCGAGTCGCTCACCTCCAGCCGGCCGGCGATGGACGAGGTGAAGGACACCCGCGGCGCCACGTTGTCCGCGGCGGAGGGGAGGATCCTCACCTGCACGGGGCGCCCCTCGCCGATGATGCGGCGCCCGGAGGTGGCCGTCGCGGCGATGTCCAGCGTCCCCTGCGCGGTGGCGGGGATGGCGAGGACGATGACCGTGTCCACGGTCGCCTGCGGGACGCGCAGCGTCAGGGTGGTGTCGCGCTGCATGGCGCCGCTGGTGCGCACCCGCACCGAGCCCACCAGGTCGGCGCGGTCCTCGGCCGTGACGCGCACCGCCAGGGCGGTGCCGGCGCGGATCGCCGAGTCGGCCGCCGGCGCGAGCACCTGCACCCGCGGGCCGCCGATGGCGACCAGCACGGTGTCCGCGCCCACGTTGCCGCTGCTGTCGCGCGCCGTGGCCACCACGTACACGCGGCTCTCCGGGAGGGAGTCGCGGGTGGAGACCAGGAAGCGGGTCAGCGTGGTGTCGCGCGGCATGCGGGCCAGCGAGTCCAGCCGCACCGTCTTGGCGACGAAGCGGGGGGTCGCGGTCTGGTTGCCCAGCGCCGGGTCGCCGCGGAGCGCGAAGCCGGAGATCTCCACCTGCGCCACGCCGCGGTTGTCGCGGACGCGGAACCGGGCGAGCACCGAGTCCAGCGGGGCGATGGTCGCCACCGTGTCCGGGCGGGGGAACTCGAACTCCACCGTGGGCGCGGAGGTGTCGGCGCCGGTCTCGCCGGCGCCGAGCCCCGGCTCGGTGAACAGGTTGCTCCCGTCGCAGGAGGCCAGGAGCAGGGCGAGGCCCAGGAGGAGGGCGGGCGCCCCGCCGCGGCGGCGGGGACGGAGGGAGCGGAACAGGGAGCTCACGCGGGCTCCTCCACGATGTGCGGGGTGACCATGATCAGCAGGTCCCGCTTCTGCTCCTGCTTGCGCGAGGTGCGGAACAGGGCGCCCACGTAGGGGATGTCCATCAGGAAGGGGATGCCGGAGCGGGTGTTGGTGACCTCGGTCACCGTCAGCCCGCCGATCACGGCGGTCTCGCCGTCGCGCACCATCAGGCGGGTGTCGCCCTGCTGCGTCTGGAAGGAGACGCCGATGTCGCCGGCGGCGGCCACGGCGGCCGAGCGCTCCGCGTGCAGCTGCATGAGCACGCGCCGGTCGGCGGTGATGGTGGGGGTCACGCGCAGCCGGATGCCGGTCTCCACCAGCTCGGCCGTGGCCCGGGGGAGCGAGGCCCCGCCCGCGCCGCCGCCACTGCCGCCGCCGCCGCCCGAGCCGCCACCCACGTCCACCACGCGGATGGGGGTGCGCTCACCCACCCAGATCTCCGCCTCCTGGTTGTCCAGGGTGGTGATCAGCGGGGCGGCCTGCACGTCGGAGAGCTGCGCGGTCTGGAGCGCGTCCAGGAAGGTGATCAGGGTGTAGCGGCCCAGCACCAGCGACATGATGGTCTCCAGCGACGGCCCCACCACGCGGGTGGAGGCGTTGCCCAGCGCGGCGATGGAGTTGCCGCCCAGCAGCACCAGGTTGTCGCGGGTCAGGTCGCCGGTCAGCTCGCCGGTCTTGACGTCGCGCTCCGGCACGCCCACCAGCCGGTTGAGCGAGTTGCCGCGCGAGTCCTTGAGGTCGTAGGTGACCCCCAGCTCCTCCACGTCGGAGCGGTTGACGAAGATGATCTTGGTCTGGATCGCCACCTGCGGCGTGCGGATGTCCAGCTGCGGGATGAGCGACTCCACGTTGCTCACCGCGGCCGCCACGTCCGTGACGATCAGCGTGTTGGTGGTGGGGTTGGCGGCGATGGAGCCGCGCGCCGTCTTTAGCGCGGTCAGCGTGGTCGCCAGCTCGGCCACCGGCACGTAGTTCACCCGGAAGGTGCGGGTGACCAGCGGCTCCTGCTCGCGGCGCTGCGCCAGCGCCTCGATCTTGTCCACGCGGATGATCCCGCTGGGGAGCTCCTCGTACGCCAGGCCGTTGGCGCGCAGGATGGTCTCCAGCGCCACGTCCCACGGCTGGTTGTTGATCTCAGCGGTGACGCGGATCCCCTCCACGCCGGTGCCCGCGACGATGGAGCGCCCGGCGAACTCGGCGATGCTTGCGAGCACGTCGCGGATGTCGGCCTCGTAGAAGCTCACCGTCATCCGGCGGGCCTGGCGCTGCTGCGGCGCCTGCTGCGCCGGGCGCGTCTGCGCCGCCGGCTGCCGGGTCTCGGCGCGGCGCGCGGCGGGCGCACCCGCCCCGCTGGTCCAGGGCTCGAAGCTCCCGGCGCCGGAGGCGAAGGAGATGCGCAGCCCCTCGGGGACGCGCGAGATCCGGTACTCGGCGGCGCGCGCCAGGTCCACCACCACGCGGACCACGTCGGCCTCGTACTGGCTGGTGCGCAGCCCGGTCACCCCGCCGCGGTCGATCCCCTGGTACCGCTCGGTGGGGAGCGCGCTGCGGGCACCGGAGATGTCCACCACCACGCGCGGCGGCCCGGAGAGCGGGAAGTCGGTCCAGCGGACGTCGCCGCCCGCCACCTCGATGGTCAGCTCCGCCCGGCCCGCGGAGGGCTCCAGGCGCAGCGTCGTCACGTCGCCCGATCCCGCGCGCGCCGGCGGCGCGGCCGCCACCAGCAGGGGGACGAGGGCAAGGAGTGCCAGCAAGCGCTTCATCGTCCGGTTCCTCTCTGCGCGGGGGTCTGGGGGGCCTGCGTCTGCGGGGCGGCGGGGGGCGGGGCGGCCTGCTGCTGCCCGCCCGCGTCCTGGACCGGGTCCGGGCGCCGCAGCTGGAGCGTCTCGCGCCGGACGACGCCGAACTCGTTCACCACCACCTCCACCTGCCTGGGGTGGATGGCGGCAACCGTGATCCCGCCCAGGCGCTCGCCCACCTTGAGGCGGAAGCGCTTCTTGCTGACCGACTCGGTGAGCACCGCCACGGACACGCGCGAGTTGGGGCTGTAAATCACCCCGGTCAGGCGCATGTCCTCGATGCGGTAGCCCATCTCCTCGGAGGACAGCAGCGAGCGGAAGGGGTCGGGGCGGGCGCCGCGCGGGTACTGGAAGACCTCGCGGCGGTACACCAGCGGCGGGTCGTCGTCCTTTGCCTGCGCGGAGGCGGACAGGGCGAGCGTGCCCAGCCCGGCCGCCATGACCGCGAGGCGGAGGAGCCTATTCGGATTTCTCCACATCTTCAGCGTTCTCGGTGGGGGAGATGACGTACGTCTCGATGGAGAACCGGGCTTCGAGGCGGGCCGCCTGGTCGGGCGACTCGTTCTCCCGCGCGGCGAGGTTCAGGTCCAGCGGCGTGACGATGCGCGGCAGCGAGGCGACCCGCGTGAGGAAGTCGCCGACCGCGTGGTACGAGCCCAGCACCGCCACGTCGTAGACGCGGCGCGTGTAGTAGGCCTCCTCGGTTGCGCCCACCGGCTGGATCAGCGTGACCTCGACGCCGGTGCGCTGGGCCTCGGCGGAGATCGCGTCCAGCAGGTCGGGGAGCTCCTCCGAGGAGGGGATCAGCGCCTCCACCGAGTGCAGCTGGTCGCGGTACAGCGACAGCCTGCGCTCCACCTCGGCGGTGCCGGCGGTGGAGGCCACGGCCCGGGCGGCGCGGTTCTGCGTCTCCAGGTTGGCCAGGCGGCTCTCCATCTCGGCGAGCGTCACCTGCCGGGGGGTGTAGAGGCTGTTGTGGAACATGTACGACAGCCCGAGGACGAGCACGGTGCCCAGGAGCAGCTTGGGGCGCTGCTGCGGGTCGATGGGGGGAAGCGCCATGGCTCTACCGGATGGAGATGACGGGGACGGACTCGACGAACGAGGAGTCCGGGGTCTCGTACCGGGCCTCCAGGGTGAACTTCTGGTAGGTGCGCCCCGCGGTGGTGGTCTGCTCGCTGGTCACCAGCGTGACGTCGCGGATGAAGGGCGAGGCCTCCAGGCTCTTCATGAAGCGGGTGAGCGCCTGCGTGGACCCGGTGTTCCCCTCCAGGTTGAAGGCGGGGCCCTCGGGCTTGGCCTCGGCCGCGGCCTTGACGGCCGCCGAGTCGGCGGCGGTCTTGGGCTGCGCGGGGGCGGCGCTCTCCTCCGTCTCCACCGCGGCCAGCTTGGTCAGCCAGGTGTACGGCGGGATGGCGCGGCTGATCTCGTCCAGGAGGTGCGGCCAGATGTAGCGCCGCTCGTCCACGCCGCGGATCACCTCGATCTTGCTCTCGATGGTGTCCTGGCGCGACTCCATGGCCTCCACCAGCTGGATGGTGGAGGCGAAGCGGGTGGAGTCGCGCGTCTCCGTCTCGATGCGCGACTCCACGGCGGCCTGGGCCGTGTTCACCCGCCACCAGGAGAAGCCCAGCCACAAAAAGATCGCGGCGCCCAGGAGGCCGAGCCCCAGCATGTACGGGTCGCCCGCGAACTTGGGGAGCGCGGGGCCGCGGCGCGCGGCGCCCGAGCGGCCCGCCGGGCGGCGCTTCTTCTCCCCGGCGGGGAGGAGGTTGATCTCGATCAAGGGAGTGCTCGCTGAATCAGGCGGCGTTGCGGAGGGCCAGGCCGACGGGGAGCATCAGCATGGGGGCGAGCTCGTCCACGGGGAAGAGCGTGGTGACGCCCGGCTTGACGCGGAGGCGCTGGAGGGGGTTGGCGATCTCGGTGCGGGCGCGGAGCTGCGTGGCGACCACGTCGGCAAGGCCGGGGATGCGCGCGCCGCCGCCGCACAGGTAGATGCGGCCCAGCCCCTGCGCCCCGGAATCGGCGATGGACAGGAAGGCGGCCGCGCGCTCGATGCCGGTGGCCAGCTCCTCGCACCCCTCGGTGAGGAGCTGCCGGAACTCGCCGGCCCGCGGGGAGCGCCCCTGGAGCACCGCCTCGGCGTCCTCGGCGGTCAGGCCGTGCAGGCGCCGCAGGTCCTCGCGGAGGCGCCGCGAGCCGAAGGGGATGTCCCGGGTGAGGACGGGGGTGCCGTTCTGGAGCACGTTCACCGTGGAGATCTCGTGCCCCACGTTGACCAGCGCCAGCGTGCCGTCGCGCGACTCCGGGTAGTTGTACTCGAAGGCGTTGTGGAGCGCGAAGGCGTCCACGTCCACCACCGTGGGGGCGATGCCGGCGTCGCGCAGCAGCGCCACCTTCTGGTCCACCAGCTCGCGCTTGGCGGCCACCAGCAGCACGCTCATCTGCAGCCCGTCGTCCAGCGGGTCCAGGATCTGGAAGTCCAGCTGCACGTTCTCCATGTCGAAGGGGACGTACTGCTCGGCCTCCCAGCGGATCACCTCGCGGGCGTCCGCCTCCTTCATCCGGTCCATCTGGATCTTCTTGACCATGACGTCGCGCCCGCCCACGGACACGACCACGTTCTTGGACTTGATGCCGGCGGTCTCGAAGATGGAGCGCACGGTCTCCGCGACCAGCTGCGGGTCCATGATCTCCCCCTCGACGATGGCGTCCGTGATCAGCGGGGTGTGCGACACGTGCACCAGCTCCGGGGCGCTCCCGGAGTGGTCCACGACGGCCACCTTGATGAAACCGCTGCCGATGTCCAGGCCGACGGTGCTCTTGCCGCGGCGGAGAAGAGAAACCATGGGGAAAGCGATGTGTTTACGGAGCGTGGGCAGGGTCGCCCGCGATCGGGAGAGGGTGCGGCGGCCGGGGAGCCGCCGTCAATTTTTGGGTGGTGTGCGAAAACGATACGGGTCGCGACTGCGGGCGTCAAGGAGCGTTACAGGACTTAGCCCTCAGCGTACCACTTCGAACCAGGCGAACGGTGTCTGCGTCGTCGGTGTTCCCCCGGCGCCCGACGCGTTCCTGAACGCCCGTTCGGCGGACTTGATGGAGCACTTGTTGAACTGCACCGTCACGTGGCCGCTGCCGATGGCGTTGGAGTCCAGGTTGATCACGTTGCCCGCGGGGGTCTCGTAGACGCCCAGGCTGATGATGGCGCCGTTGACCGTGGGGGTGCCCGCCAGGTCGAAGTTGCCCTCGACGATGATGATCCCCTTGAACGACGCGTTGCCGCGCATCCGCACGTGCCCGTTGACCACGATCACCACGCCGGAGTCGCCCACCAGGTCCACGGGGCCGCCGTTGCCGTCGATCACCGCCACCTTGTCGGTATAGTCCACCCGCCCGTCGAAGGCGCTCACCGGGCTGCCGAAGCGCGGCCCGAACTTCTTGCTCGCGGGGAGCGCGTCGACCAGGTCGTCCAGCGTCTGCCCGGCGGAGAGCCCCAGCGCGTTGTAGGCGAGCTGCTGGCGCGACACCCCGGCGACGGTCTTGATCGACGACCACGACTCGGTGTTGTTCCCCAGCGAGTCCTGGCCGATGAAGTTCCGCATGTGGTTGGTGTTGTTCGCCGTGATGTCGGAGTCCGACGTCTTCTGCACGGCGTCCACCCCCCGGGTGGTGCAGGTGTCGCTGGACTGCCGCCGGCCGCTGATGGTGAAGGCGTTGCCGTTGACGTCCAGGTCGCCGCCCAGCGAGATGGCCGACTTGACGTTGGTGTTGAACGGGATGGGCGGGGGCGTGGTCTGCACGACCATGGCCACCACCGCCCGGCCCCGCGCCACGTTGCCCCGCATGGGCTCGGAGAGCACCGAGAAGGTGCGCGTCACCGCCCCGTTGGAGGCCGTCATCACCGACAGCGTGGTGTTGGTGAGCTGGATCCGAGGGTCCGTGGTGGCCGGGTCGCCGTCGACCAGGGTGTAGGTGCGCACCCCGGCGCTGTCCTGGAGCCGGGCCGATGCCCCGGCCACACTCGACAGGTAGCGGTCCACCGCCGCCTCGGCCTGGTACAGCCCCGTGGAGCCGTCGGTGCGGGCCTGGCTGGTCGCCATCTCGGTGGAGGACGAGAGCAGGGCGGCCGTCACCAGCAGGGTCACCACCACCAGCCCCATCAGGGCCAGCGGGAGCGCGATGCCGCGCTCGTCGAGGCGGAGGGACTTCACGCGCCGCGGGGTCAGGGGCATGTCAGGCCTCCGGTTCCGTTCCGAAGTGAGACCGTCATCGAATCCGACTGCTGCTGCTGGTCGGTGTTCGTGGCGAAGGTGTTGCGGGTGAGGCTGCGGCTCTGCATGGCGACCGCCACCCGCACCCGGGCGATGCGGTTCAGGTTGGCGGCCGTCGCCAGCTCGGTCGCCGTGAGCGCCCGTCCCGGGCACAGGTAGGTGAAGCGCAGCCCGTCGGTGCCGCTGGTGCCCGTGGTGAGCAGGGGCCCGGCGAGCGGCTCGGGGTTCCCCGCCCCGCTGCGGCGGCGCACCCAGTAGCCCTTGGGCCCACCGCTGGAGCTGAGGTCGACGTCGTACTGCACCCGCTGGTACACGAACACCGCGGTGCCGCGCGGGGCGGTGACGGCCGAGGAGAGCGCGTTGTAGGTGAACTGGCGCATGACCGCGCCGTTCCCCGCCGGCACCCCCAGCGAGTCCGGGCACGCGCCGTTCGCGACGGTGGAGGCGGTCACCCGCGCGGCGACGTAGCCGCCGGCCGTGCCGGGAATCGCCAGCCCCCACCCCGTGTCCGTGGACAGGTCGGTGGGGAACTCCGCCGGCCAGGTCCCCGGGGGGAACACCACCCCCACGGTGCCGCTCGCGGGCGCCGAGGTGCACACCAGCCCCCAGGCGCGGGGGAGCAGGAAGCGGATCCCGTTGGCGGACGCCGACTCGATGCTCCCGGCCGGGAGCGAGCGGATCTCGCTGGTGATCAGCTCCAGCGCGCCGCGGCTGTTCTGCTGCACCTCTGCGCGGGCGCCCTGGATGGCGCTGAAGCGGCTCTGCCCCTGCACGAGCTGGAAGATCACGGTGGCGAGCACGCCGGAGATGACCAGCGCGACGATCAGCTCGACCAGCGTGAAGCCGCCCTGGCCCCGGGCCGGGGCGCGGTCACTGGAAGACATTGCCGGTGATGCGGAGGCTGTCGGCGCGCCGGAGCACGACCGAGCTCGGGCTGGGGATGGCGGTGACGCTCACGGTGCGCAGGCGCGTCCCCGCCCCGGTGACGCTGACGCGGATGGTGTCGTTGCGGCTGGTCCGGAACGCCTGGCTGACGTCCGGGAGACCGGCCGGGTTGGCGGCGGTGCGGATGCGGCTCAGGGTGCGCTCCAGGGTGTCGCTGGCGACGGCGACCAGCGCGCCCTGCCGCTCGGCGCGGTTCACCATGCGCGAGGCGCCCACGCCGAGCGCCTCCAGCCCCAGCAGTCCCACCGACAGGATCACCATGGCGATCAGCACCTCGATCAGGGTGAACCCGTCCTCGCCCGCGCGGCGGGCACGATCAGTAGTCACGGTAGGTGCGTCCGACGGAGGAGATGGTCACGGAGTCGCTGCGGGACTGGTACGTCGCCCTGATGCGCGAGGGGGAGCCGCTCTGGAGGAGCCCGCGGGAGTCGAAGGTCAGCTGCCCCGTTGCCGGGGTGAGCTGCACGCCCACCGCGTCGCGCGCCAGGTTGACGATCTTGATGGTGTCGGTCGCGCCGGTGTACGGAGAGCGCACCACCACGTAGCGCGTGGCGGAGGTGATCGCCAGCCGGGTGCTGCGTCCGTCCCGCACCGCGTACATGCGCGCCAGCGACAGGTCGGCCGTGACCTGGTCGATCACCCCGCGGGTGCGCGCCCCGGACGCGACGCCCTTGAGCGACGGCGCGGCCATCGACACGATCACCGCCAGGACGACCAGCGAGGTAAGGAGCTCCAGCAGCGTGAAGCCGCGCTCGGAGCCGCGGGGGGAAGGACGTGTGGGAAGCATGCCGTCCCCTGAAGGAAGTTGCGTGCCTCCCTTCCCATCGTTGCAGCGCAACGACTTACGGCGCCTCCACCCCCTGGAGGTGGCACAAAACTTTGCTCCCCCGGCAATCTTTTCCACGGCGCCGGACGAAAACCGCGCACCCCGTTCAGTAGTATCGGAAGGTGCGGCCGAGAAGCGAGAAGGTGAGCGAGTCGGAGGCCCCGCCGAGGTCCAGCCGCACCTTGCGCCCCACGCCGTCCGGGAGCCCCCGCGAGTTGAAGGTGATGGAGTCCACCGTCCCCAGCCGCACGCACGCGGATGCCGGCAGGTCCAGCACGGTGGTCCACGCCGTGTGCTCGGGCGCGGTGCGCACGACCACCACGTAGCCCGCCGCGTGGCACTCGGAGCGGTCCGTCCGCCGCGTGAAGCGGACCACCGTGCGCGTGCCCTCCCGGATGGCGAGCACCCGCGCGTGGTACAGGTCGGACGCCACCTGGTCCAGCGCGGCCCGCACCCGCATCCGGGTGGCCACGCCGTTCAGCCGCGGCGCCGCCAGCGACGCGCCCACCGCCAGCACGACCATCACGGCGAGCAGTTCCAGCAGGGTGAAGCCACGCGAATCACGGACGCTGCGCATGGGAGTACCGGGCGGCAGATAGTGGACGAAGAGCACAGCCGGAAAGGCCAAGGTATGCGGAGTTTTCACCGCATACAATGCTCTCAAGTGAGCGCCCGAACCTGCCGATAATCTCCTGTTCTGTGCCTGTATACACGCGGTTTCGCGACTTTACGGCTCGCCGCTTCGGGTGGCTCCGGGGGTGGTGGTCGGCCGGGGGATGCTGCTCCGGGGGAGCCGCACCCGAAGGGACTCGCAGACCACTCGCCCACGCTCCGCCTGCGCTTTGGGGATCACGCTGGCTTCGAACATGACGTTCCCCCTGCGCAGCTTCCCCCGACCTCCCTGCGCAGATCCAAGGAACGGCAACGGCAGTTCTCCCCCTCTCCCGCCTGCGGGGGAGGGGGCCGGGGGGAGGGGGCCTGCCCATGCGCGCCGATCCCCGCCCCCCGGGAAGCCCTCCCCCGGCACGGGGGAGGGTGGCGAGCCTCAAGCGAGCCGGGTGGGGGCGCCTCGCGGACGCAGCCTGTGCCCTGCCTCACGCACGAGAAAAAGCCCCTCCCCCGCTTGCGGGGGAGGGGTTGGGGAGGGGGGGCCCCCGGCGGACGCCAGCGCGAGCCCCGCGTGAGGGATGCCGGCCCGAAGGGGCGAGACCCGGCGGGGCCGTTTCCGCCGGGGCTCGACTCCGTTGCGGACGGTAGTTTCGTCCGCTACGGAGCCGCAGCCCGACCCCGCGCCAGCGGGGGCACGCCCAACTCAGCCGTCCAAAGCCGTAAAACTCAGTCCAGTCCGTAATCCTGGATCTTGTACGACAGCGCCCGCACCGACAATTCCAGCAGGTCCGCCGCGCGCGTCCGGTTCCCCTGCGTCCGCTGCAGCGCCCGCGCGATCAACTCCCGCTCCAGCGCCGGAAGCCGCCGCTTCACGGACAAATCCGCGTCGTCCGGGAGCATGTGGAACGGATGGTTGCCGGAGCGCACGTGGGCCGGAAGGTGCTCCTCGCGCACGTCGCCGCCGGAGAGCACCAGCGCCCGCTCCACCACGTTCTCCAGCTCGCGCACGTTCCCCGGCCACGGGTACGAAGCCAACGCTGCCACCACGCCCGCGGGCAGCTCGCGCGCCTGGATGCCGAACCGCGCCGCGTGCCGGGCCAGGAAGTGGCTCGCCAGCAGGGGGACGTCCTCGGGGCGGGCGCGCAGCGGCGGCAGGTGGATCTGCACCACGTTGACGCGATAGAACAGGTCGTCGCGGAAGCGTCCCTCCTGCACCTCCTCCACCAGGTCGCGCGCGGTGGCGGCCAGCACGCGCACGTCCACCGCGACCTCGGCCGAGGCGCCCACGCGCCGCACCCGCCGCTCCTGGAGCACGCGCAGCAGCTTGACCTGCAGCGGGTGGGGGAGCTCGCCGATCTCGTCCAGGAACAGGGTGCCGGCGTCGGCCTCGGCGAACAGCCCCTCGCGGGTGCGGTCGGCGCCGGTGAAGGCGCCCTTCTCGTGCCCGAACAGCTCGGACTCCAGCAGGTTCTCGGGGATTGCGCCGCAGTTGACGGCCACGAACGCCCCCCCGGCGCGCGGCGACGCCCGGTGGATGGCCCGGGCGATCGCCTCCTTGCCGGTGCCGCTCTCGCCGGTGATCAGCACGGTGGACGGGTACGGCGCCACCCGCCCGGCCAGGTCCAGCGCCTCGCGCATCACCTGGGAGCGCCCCACCACCTCCTCGAAGCCCTGCACCTCGCCCACCTGCTTGCGCAGGCGGTCCACCTCGCGCCGGAGCTGCTCGCGCTCCTCGGCCTTGCGCAGGGTGAGCAGGATCTCGTCGGCGTTGAACGGCTTGGACACGTAGTCGTAGGCGCCGCGGCGCATGGCCTCCACGGCGGTGTCCAGCGAGCCGTAGGCGCTCATCACGATCACCAGCGCGGTGCCCTCGGCCTCCTGGTAGCGGTCCAGGAACTGGAGCCCGTCCAGCCGCGGCATGCGGACGTCGCACAGGATCAGGCCGGGCGGGTCGGCCAGGGCGGTGCGCAGGCCGACCTCGCCGTCCTCGGCGGTGGCGACCTCGTACCCCTCCTCGCGGAGGAGGAGGGAAAGGGTGTGGCGGAGCCCCGCCTCGTCGTCGATCACCAGGATGCGGCCCGCGCTCACGTTTGCTCCCTGCCGGTGGGAAAGGAAAGGGTGAACACCGCGCCCCCGCCGTTGGCGGAGGTGACCTCCACGCGCCCGCCGAACTCGGTGACGGTGGCGGCGACGATGGCGAGCCCCAGCCCGGTTCCCTCGCCGGGCTGCCGGGTGGTGAAGAAGGGGTCGAACACGGCCTCCACCAGCTCGGGGGGGATCCCGGGGCCGGTGTCGGCCACCACCACCTGCACGATCTCGTCGCCGGGCTCCAGGCGGTGCGCGTCGCGCTGCGAGCCGTGCCGGGGGCGGCGCAGGTGGCTGTAGTCCACGCCCGGCGGGTCGTCGGCCCGCCGGGGCGGGATGCGCCGCGCGGGCTCGAAGCGGCGCAGCGTGGTGTTGATCGTCAGCACGCCCCGCCCCTCCATGGCCAGGTCGGCGTTGGCGACCAGGTTGAGGAACACCTGGTCCACGTCGTGGGCCACGCCCTCGATGGCGGGGAGGTCCGGCGCGAGCTGGAGGCGCACCTCCACCTCCGCGAGCCGCCCCTGCTGCCGGAGCAATTCCACCACGCGCTCCAGGGAGGCGTTGACGTCCACCGGCTCGCGCTCGCGCTGCCCGGAGTGCGGCCGCGCGTACTGGAGCAGCGAGCGGACGATGCGGTCGATGCGGCGCGCCTCGCGCTCCACGCCACCCAGCAGTTCCTCGTCGCCGCCGCGGCGCTTGAGGATGCCGGCGTAGCCCAGCAGCGCCCCCAGCGGGTTGCCCACCTCGTGCGCCACCCCCGCCGCCAGCCGCCCGATGCCGGCCAGCTTCTCGGCCTGCACCAGGTCGCTCTGGGTGGCCACCAGCAGGCGGTTGGTCTCGTCCAGCGACCGGACGTTCTCGGCCAGCCGGGTCTGGTTGTGGAGCATCTGGTCGGTGAGGCGGTTGAGCGCGACCGCGAGGGCGTCCATCTCGCGCGTGCCGCCCTCGGGGACGCGGCGCTGGTAGTCGCCGTCGGCGATGGCGGTGGCCGCGTCGGCGGCGGCGGAGAGGGGGCGGACCACCAGCCGCCCCAGCAGGTAGCTCCCCAGCAGCGCGAACACCGCCACGTCGGCCGCGGCGAGGAGGAGGATGGCCACCAGGGTCCGTCCGCCGCCCATGGCGGGGACGTCCAGCACGACCACGGTCCAGAGGGCCAGGACGACGGCCGCGAAGGCCAGGAAGGAAAGGTTGAACAGGACCTCCGCGCGAAGGGAGCCCCGGGACTTCCCGGGGCTCCCCGACGCGTCCGCGGAGCGGCTCAACGAACCCTCGGCGCGGTGAGCGATCGCGCGGCTGCCGCTACTCCTGCTCCACCTCCAGCTCGTCGATGTCGGTCAGCTCCTCGGGCCCGCCCACGGCGGCCGGGACGCGCTCCCGGCGCGCGGCGTCGCGCCCCGAGGGCTTCTTGCCGGCGCCGAACGCTTCCTTTTCCAGCTCGTGCCAGACGCGGTCGATCACCGACCCCGTCGGATCGCTCCATGTCACAAGACCTTCGTCCTGGACCCTCTCCAGGGCGCGGCGAAGGGCGTGCTTGCTGATGGGCTTTCTCATGCAACCTCCTTGCTGGAACGGGAACTCCGGGCGCCCGGCGCCGATCCTTGGCTTCCACCGGCCCTCCGGCGCGCCCCCTTTGCTAGTGTAATACGATCGGACCCGGCGCGCGAGTTCCCGTCTTCTGTCTACTTATGTAGGGGAGCTGCCGGTTCTGCGCTTGGGCCGCTGCGGAGCCGGACGATACTGCCGTCCGTCTCCTCCGCGGGCTCCGGGAGCCACCGGAAACTGCCCCGGTGTCTCCCTGCGCCGGAGTGAGCCAGCCGAAACTGCCCCGGCTGTCTCCCTCCGAACAGATTCTGGGGGGTACTGCGGAACTGCAACGCAAAGAAGAACCCCCTCCCCCGGACGGGTCCGGACGAGGGGCGATGCGCGCGGCGGCGGCCGGACTAGCGGCGGCGCTTGGTGCGGTTGTCTTCGATGCGGATCATCAGCAGGCACGCGCCGTAGATGGCGAGCGTGACCAGGCCGAAGACGCCGGCGTTGCGCAGAACCAGGAGTGCGGACTCGCTCACGTTGCTCAATCCTGTTGAAGGGGTACCGGTCCGGCCAGCAATCTACAGCGTCGACCCGCGCCCGGCCAGCGGGCGCGACGTCAGGGCGCCGGGCGCACGGAGATGCGGCCGTCCACGGCCACCCCTCCTTCCGGGAAGGCGAGCCAGGGGTTCACGTCCAGCTCGCGGATGGCGTCGTGGTCGGCCACCAGCTGACCGATGCGCTGGATGACCTCCTCCACGGCGGCCAGGTCGGACGGGGCCTCGCCGCGGACGCCGCCCAGGAGCGCGGCGCCGCGGATGGAGCGGACCATCTCGTGCGCATCCACGTCGGTCACGGGGGTGACGCGGAACACCACGTCGTGCAGCGCCTCCACGTAGATCCCCCCCAGCCCGAACATCAGCAGCGGCCCGAACTGCGGGTCGGAGTGCATCCCCACGATGGTCTCGCGGCCGCCGGAGACCATCTTCTGCACCAGCACGCCCTCCACCTCGTCCGCCCCGATCCCCGCCCGCTCCGGCACCTCCGTGGTGAGGCGCGCGAAGACGGCGCGCGCCTCCGCGGCGTCCTCCACGCCCACCACCACGCCGCCCACGTCCGACTTGTGGACGATGCGCGGCGACAGGACCTTCATCACCACCGGCCAGCCGATCGACTCCGCGGCCGCCTCGGCCTCCTCCGCGCTGCGGGCGACTGCGTACGGGGCCACGGGGATGCCGTAGGCCTCCAGCACGCGCATCACCTCGGTCTCGGACAGCTTCTCGCGGCCGTCGGTGCGGGCAGCCGCGACGATCCGCTCCACCGCGGCGCGGTCCACGTCGAACGTGCGAACCTCGCCCACGGGGCGCTCCAGCCAGCGGCGCTGCCGGTACATGGCGGACAGGGCGCGCACGGCGGACTCGGGGAAGCGGTAGCCGGGGATCCCGGCGGCGTTCAGCTCGGCCAGCCCCTGCGGCAGCCCCTCGCGCCCCATCAGCACGGCGAGCACCGGCTTGTCCTGCTGCCCGGCGGCCACGTCCACGATGGCCTCGGCCACGTCCTCCTGCCGCACGCCCAGCGGCGGGACGAAGGTGGCGATCACCGCGTCCACGTTGGGGTCGGCGAGCACGGCCTCCACGGCGACGCGGTAGCTCTGCGGGTTGGCGGAGGCGATCATGTCCACCGGGTTGCGCAGCGAGGCCTCCTCCGGGAAGTGGGCCGCCAGGTGGGCCCGCGTCTCCTCCGTCAGCTCCACCACCTCCAGCCCGTGCGCCTCGCAGGCGTCGGCGATGATGATGCCCGGGCCGCCGGCGTTGGTGACGATCGCCACCCGGTTGCCGCGGGGGATGGGCTGGTGCGAGAAGGCCATCGCCAGGTCGAACATCTCCTCCACCGTCTCGGCGCGGAGCACGCCGCACTGCCGCAGCAGCGCGTCGGTGGCCGCGTCGGTGCCGGCCAGCGCGCCGGTGTGCGACGAGGCGGCACGGGCGCCGGCCCCGCTGCGCCCGCTCTTCACGGCGACGATGGGCTTGCGGCGGGTGATCTCGCGCGCGAGCTGGGTGAAGCGGCGCGGGTTGCCGAAGTTCTCCAGGTACATGAGGACCACGCCGGTGCGCTCGTCGTCGGCCCAGTACTGGATCAGGTCGTTGCCGCTTACGTCCGGCTTGTTCCCCACGGACACGAACTGCGAGATGCCGATGCCGTACTCGGAGGCGTAGTCCAGGATGGTGACGCCCATCGCCCCGGACTGGCTGAGGAAGGCGACCGGGCCGCCCGGGGGCATGGTGGGGGCGAAGGTGGCGTTCATGGACACGCCGGGCTCGGTGTTCATCACCCCCATGCAGTTGGGCCCCACCAGCCGCATCCCGTACTCCCTCACCGTCTCCACCAGCTTCCTTTCGCGCTCCACCCCCGCCCCGCCGATCTCCCGGAACCCCGCGGAGATCACCACCAGCGCCCCCACGCCCTTGCGTCCGCACGCCTCCGCCACGCCCTGCACGTGCTGCTTGGGCACCACGATCACCGCCAGGTCCACGGCGTCCGGGATCTCCTCCACCGATGGGTACGCGCGGATGGAGTGGACCGACTCGGCGGAGGGGTTCACCGGGTAGACGGCGCCGGTGAAGCCGTGCCGCACCAGGTTGTCCAGGATCTGGTAGCCGATGGTGTGGGGCGTGCGGCTTGCCCCGACGACGGCCACGGAGCGGGGGCGGAGGAGCGCGTCGAGCATAGGGGAAATGCAGTGCGAAAGTGCGGGAGTGCGTGAGTGCGGGCGTGGCTCCGGCGCGAGGGCGGGCCGCGGCGCGACAGGGCGGGAATGTACGGGGAGGGGGCGGGGGCTGGAAGTAGGAGAATGTCCGCGGCGGCGGTGGGGAGTTGCCGGAGGCCGCGGCGGACGGAGGGGGCGGACGGGTTTCTTGACAGGGCCGCGGCTGCCGCGTACTTTACCGCCAGGTTAATTAACCATCAGGTAAAACTCATGTCGACCGACCCCCTCAGCACCGTCTTCGCGGCGCTCGCGGACCCCACCCGGAGGGCGATCCTGGCCCGGCTGGCGTCGGGCGAGGCGTCGGTCACGGAGCTGGCGGAGCCGTTCGACATGAGCCTCCCCGCGGTGTCCAAGCACCTCAAGGTGCTGGAGAGGGCGGGGCTGATCGAGCGGGGCCGGGAGGCGCAGTGGCGGCCGTGCCGGCTGCGGGCGGAGCCGCTGCGGGAGGTGGACGGCTGGGTGGAGCAGTACCGGCGACACTGGGAGGAGAGCTTCGACCGGCTGGACGAGTACCTACGCCGACTTCAGAACAAGGAGAGGAGCGATGACAGCGGCGACGAGTAGCGCCGGCCCCGCCCCGGCGGCGGTGGCCTGGGAGGGAGGCGAGCTGGTGCTGGTGCGCGCGTTCGACGCGCCGCGCGAGCTGGTGTTCCGCGCGTGGACGGAGCCGGAGCGCTTCGCCCGCTGGTGGGGGCCGGCGGGCTCCTCCCTTCCCTTCTGCACGCTGGACGCGCGGCCGGGCGGCACGCTGCACTTCTGCCACCGGTTCCCCGACCACCCGGACGTCTGGGTGCGGGGCGAGTTCCGCGAGGCGGCCGCGCCGGAGCGCGTCGCCTTCACCTGCTGGTTCTCCGACCCGGAGGGCGGCCGCGCGGAGCGCCCGGGTTTCCCCGCCGAGATGACGATCGTGGTGACGCTGGACGAGCGGGACGGCGGGACGCTCCTCACCGCGCGCCACGCCGGCCTCGCCGAGGACCGGGGCGAGGTGCAGGGCTGGACCGAGTCGCTGGACCGCCTGGCCGGACTGCTGGCGGCACACCCCACAACCCACGGAGAGGACCGATGATCACCACCCTCGCCGACGCCGGCCCCGCGCCCGCGTCCACCGCCCCCGACAACCGCGAGGCCACGGCGGTCCGCGTGTTCGACGCCCCGCGCGAGCTGGTGTGGGAGGCGATGACCGACCCGGAGCACGTCCGGAACTGGTACGGCCCGCGGAGCACCTCGCTGGTCTCGTGCGAGATCGACCTGCGGCCGGGCGGCCGCTTCCGATTCGTCATGCGCCTCCCGGACGGGCAGGAGTTCGGCTTCGGCGGCGAGTACCGCGAGGTGGTGCGCCCCGAGCGGATCGTGAACACCTGGGGGTGGGACGGGATGCCGGGCCACGAGGCGCTGGAGACGGCGACCTTCACCCAGGAGGAGGACGGGCGCACCACGGTGCGGCTCAGCATCCTCTTCGCCACGATGGAGGACTACTCCGGCTGGGCCGGCTCGGGCGCCTTCGGGGGCTGGGCGGAGACGCTGGACCGGCTGGCGGAGCGGATCGCCGGGCTGCGCGCCGCGCAGGGCTGATCAGGCCGCGCATCGAACCGAATCCATCCACCCGATCAAGCGAGCACCATCATGGCGGCAGCACACACGGCGGACACGGCGTCCACCGGCACGGCGGAGCGGGAGATCGTCCTGGCGCGCGAGCTCGACGCGCCGCGGGAGCTGGTCTGGCAGGCGTGGACGGACCCGGAGCACATGCCCCGCTGGTTCGGCCCGAACGGCTTCACCACCACGGTCCAGTCGATGGACGTCCGCCCGGGCGGGACGTCGCGCTACCTCATGCACGGCCCGGACGGCACCGACTACCCCAACCGGGTGGTCTACCAGGAGGTGGTGCGGCCGGAACGGCTGGTCTACCTGCTCGACGACGACAGCGACGACGGCTCCGACGCCTTCCACGTGACCGTCACCTTCGAGGAGGTGGACGGCAGGACGCGGCTCACCCAGCGGATGGTCTTCGCCACGGCGGAGCAGCGCGCGGGCGTGGAGAGCTTCGGCGCGGTCGAGTTGGGCAAGCAGACCCTGGAGCGCCTTGCCGCGTACCTCCGTACGATGTGATCCGCGCCCGGGGGGCCGCTGCGGGACGGGCGGCCCTCCGGTGCCGGAGAATCGACGTCCGCGGATGCGATGTCGAGAACGCGGTGCCGGCTCCGACTTCACTATGAAGCCCGGCCGACAGGCGGCCGGACCCGAGCCCACACCGCACGCGGAGCCACTCCCATGACCAGCACCACCGGCACCCTGACCCTCGACTCCACCCGCCCGTCGCGCCGCACCCTGCGCAGCGCCGGCGCCGTGCTCGCGGGGCTGCTCGCCATCGTCGGCCTGTCCACGGCCGCGGACGCCGTGCTGCACGCTACGGGCGTGTACCCGCCGTTCCCGGAGGTCATGGCGGACGGGCTGTTCCTGCTGGCGACGGCGTACCGCGTGGTCTTCGGCGTCGCCGGGTGCTGGCTCACGGCGCGCCTGGCGCCCCGGAGCCCCATGCGGCACGCGCTGGCGCTCGGCGGCATCGGCACGGCGCTCTCCGCGGCAGGCGCGGCGGCGATGTGGGAGTACGGCCCGGCGTGGTACAGCCTGGCCATCATCGCGATCTCCTTCCCCTGCGCCTGGGCGGGCGCCCGGCTGCACGAGCCGCGGCGCGCGCGCTGACGGCGCACGTCCACCCACCCACGATCCGGAGAGGACCCATGGCCACGGCGAACGCACCCGCCGCCCCCCGGCGCCCCACGACGGTCGCCACCCCGTCCGGCCTGGAGGTCACGATCACGCGCGTCTTCGACGCGCCCCGGACGCGGCTCTGGGCGATGTGGACGGACCCGGCGCACGTGCCGCACTGGATGCTGGGCCCGGACGGCTGGACCATGCCGGTGTGCGAGATCGACCTGCGGCCGGGCGGGAGCTGGCGCTTCGCCTGGCGGCGCGCGGACGGCACCGGGATGGAGATGAGCGGCGAGTTCCTGGAGGTGGAGCCGCCCCTGCGGCTGGTGCAGACGGAGCGGTGGGGCGGCGACTGGCCGGAGACGACGAACACGCTGCTCCTGGACGAGGCGGACGGCCGGACGACCATGACGCACACCATGCTCTTCCCCTCGCGCGAGGCACGCGACGCGGCGCTCGGGACGGGGATGAACGACGGCACCACCGTCAGCTTCGACCGGCTGGACGACTACCTGCTCACCCTGGGCTGACGCCCGGCCGGCCGCGATCCTCCAGGGCGCCCGCTCCCGGCCGGGGGCGGGCGTCGCTCCCCCCGGCAGTGTCGACGAAGAACCTCCGCCGGACCGCGTGTCGAATTCCCGGTGCACCGTTCGACGTACCCGTGGAAGCAGCGCTCACCCCCGCACCCCACCCCGACGGAGCCATGTCGATCTACGAAGCTTCACCCTCGCCCTGGACCAGCCGGGTGCTGAGCATCTTCCGCATCGTGGCCGGGGCGATCTTCGTGACGTCCGGGACGATGAAGATCTTCGGCTACCCGGCCAGCCCGATGCCCGACCAGCCGCCGATCGAGCTGACGTCGCAGATGGGGATCGGCGGGATCCTGGAGGTGGTGGGCGGGCTACTCATCGTCCTCGGCCTGTTCACGCGCCCCACGGCGTTCATCCTTTCCGGGATGATGGCGGTGGCGTACTTCCAGTTCCACGCGCCGCAGGCGTTCTGGCCCACCGTCAACATGGGGGTGGCCGCGGTGCTGTACTGCTTCTTCTTCCTGTACCTGGTGTTCGCCGGCGCCGGGGAGTGGAGCGTGGATGCGGCGATCGCCCGCTCCCGGAGGCGCGCATGATCGCCCTCGCCGCGCGCCCGCCCGTGCCCCTCGCCGCGCCGGAGCCCCCGCGGATCGACCCGGCCCGGCTCCGCCCCTGCCCCTTCTGCGGCGGCGCCGCGGCGCTGGAGCGGGATCCCTGGCTGGGCGAGAGCTTCCGCATCGGCTGCGGCAGCGACGCGTGCCGGGTGGCGCCGAAGACGGAGTACCTGCTGCCGGGCTACGCCGACGAGCTGTGCGACGCCTGGAACGCGCGCGAGGGCAGTCGCGGCTGAACGGGCGCTGAACGGCGGGTTTGGGCGTGCCCCCGGCTGGCGCCGGGGTCGGGCTGCGGCTCCGTAGCAGACGATACGACCGTCTGCAACGGAGTCGAGCCCGCACGATACTGCTGTGCGGTCTCGCCCCTTCGGGCCGACATCCCTCACGCGACGGCAGGCCCCCTCCCCCCGGCCCCCTCCCCCGCAAGCGGGAGAGGGGGAGCACTGCAAACTGCGCGACACGTCGGGGGCCGGTGCGGCGGGCGGGAAAAGCGAACGGCGGAACGGCCCCCTGCGATGGGCCGTTCCGCCGTTCCTGCGTCGGGGCACGGGACCGGCGGCCCTCACCCGGCTCGCTTGAGGCTCGCCACCCTCTCCCAATCCTGGGAGAGGGGACAACTACTGGAATGCCAAGCAGTTTCCCCTTCCCTGCCGACCGTTCAGGGCTGGACCGTCGTGCTCGCCGCGGGCTCGTCCCGACCGTGGTCGCGGACCGTCTGCACGACGATCCAGACGGCCAGCGCGAGCCCGGCGAGGGACAGCGCGAACCCCAGCCAGCGCAGGCGCCCGCCGGCCGCGCCGGCGCGCTGCGAGTACTGCGCCGTGAACAGGCCGGTCATGACGAGCAGGAGCACGAGGGGGGTAAGACTCATCGCACTGCCTCGGATGCGGGTGGCTCTACGTGGCCGCCGTCTGCCGGCGCGGGAGCGGCTCGGGGCTGCGCAGCCGGCGGTGGTTGACGGCCTCCACGCCCAGCCGCCCGGCCAGGTCGCGGACGGCGGCCTTCTGGGGGCCCTTGAGGCTGTCGTGGAAGACGACCACGTCCACGCCACCGGCGATGGAGCGCGCGCACGCCTCCAGCTTCTCCACGCCGCCGGCCTCTCCGTAGCCGCCGGCCGCGAGCCAGTGGCTGGCGAGGACGTGCGAGACCAGCAGGTCGTCGCGGGCGGCGTCCCCCACCGCCGCGTCGCGGAGGCTGGGCTCGAAGTGCACCCCGCCGACGTACAGCACCGACGCGCCCTGCACTTCCTCGTCGAACACGCGGACCAGCGCGCGCGCCAGCACCTCGGCCGCCGCCGGATCGCCCCAGCACGCGGGCCCGCTCCCGATCTCCACGTCCAGCAGCGGCACGGTGTAGCGCGTCAGCAGCTCGGGCGCGTGGCCGTAGACCACGCCGGACCAGTGCGTCGCCTCCGTGACCGTGCGGTACCCGTCCAGACCGGCTTCGGCGCGGGTGCGCTCGATGGCGCGCAGCATCGCCGTGGCGAGCGCCGGATCGGCCGGGCCGTACTCGCCCGAGACGACGTCGCCGGTGGTGTGCGCCATGAAGATGGCGTCCGGCGCGTTCGCCCCCTCGTGCCAGTTGACCACGCACCCCAGGTCGAAGCCGGAGAACCGCTCCGCGAGCGCGGGGAGGTAGCGCGGGTAGTCGTGGCTGAGCACCTCGGCGGTCCTCACGTACACGAACTCGCGCCCCGCCGCGTCGCGGTGCGCGAGCACCGGAAAGCCGTCCACCTCGTCGCCGGTGGCGGCGAGCGGGAAGAGCCGGCGCGACGCCTCGAACACGTGGCTCGCCACGGGATCCCTCGCGGGGTCCGCGCAGAAGAACAGGACGGCGCGACGCTGGGTCATGGACCGATGTTCAGGGTCGGAGGAAGTCGGCGAGCGCATGCCGACGCGGAGAGCGGGGCGGACACGGCGGGGCGGCAGCCCACGCGAGCGCCGTTCCGCCGTTGCCGTTCACGTAGTACCCATAAAGATCCGTTCGGAGGGAGACTCGCCGGCAGTTTGGCGAGGCTCCCTCCGGCGAAGGGAGACAGCCGGGCAGTTTCGGCTGGCTCCCGGAGCCCGCGGAGGAGACCGGACAGCAGTACCGTCCGGGCTCCGTAGCGGCCCGCAAAACCCGACGACGAGCCTCGAACCCCCTACTGCGCCACGGGAACCGTCAGGTCCGCCGTCGGCAGGAACCGCGGCGCCTTACGGTGCCTGGTCGCCTGCTCGTACGCGTACGCCAGACGAATCAGCGTCGGCTCGCTCCAGGCACGCCCGAAGAACGAGATCCCCACCGGCAGCCCGAAGCTGTACCCCATGGGCACCGTCAGATTCGGGTACCCCGCCACCGCCGCCGGCGTGGAGCTGGCCCCCAGGAAGTGGTCGCCGTTGACCAGGTCGATGGTCCACGCCGGGCTCCCCGTGGGCGCCACGATGGCGTCCAGCCGGAGCCGCCGCATCACCGAGTCCACCCCCACCCCGGCCAGCCGCGTCTTGCGCTTGGCGTCCCGGTACGCCTTGTCGGTGAGCGGCCCCTTGGCCTGCGCCGCCAGCATGATCTCCTGCCCGAAGTAGGGCATGGAGCGCCCCTTCTCCCGCTCGTTGAAGGCGATCACGTCCGCCAGCGACTTCACCGGCGCATTGGGCCCCAGCCCGGCCAGGTAGCGGTTCAGCTCGTGCTTGAACTCGTACAGCAGCACCGTGTACTCGGCGTCCCCGTACTCGCCGTAGTGCGGGATGTCCACCGAGTCCACGACCGTGGCCCCCGCCTGCCGCAGCGCCGCGACGGCCCGGTCGAAGAGCTGGTCCGTCTCCGGGTGGTAGCCGGTGAACCCCTTGCGCGCCACGCCGATGCGGGCGCCGCGCAGCCCGTTGGGGTCCAGGAAGCGGGTGTAGTCCGCCTCGGCCCTGCCGCGGGCGGCGGCGGAGACCGTGGCCGGGTCGCGCGGGTCCGGGCCGGCCAGCACGCCGAGCAGCGCCGCCGCGTCGGCCACGGTGCGCGTCATGGGCCCGGCGATGTCCTGGCTCCCGGCGATGGGGATGATCCCCGCGCGGCTCACCAGCCCGACGGTGGGCTTGAGCCCCACCAGCCCGCTCGCCGCCGCGGGGCAGACGATGGAGCCGTCCGTCTCCGTCCCCACGCCGACCGCCGCCAGGTTCGCCGCGACGGCGACGCCGGAGCCGGAGCTGGAGCCGCACGGCGAGCGGTCCAGCGCGTACGGGTTGCGGGCCTGGCCGCCGCGGCCGCTCCAGCCGCTGGACGAGCGGGTGGAGCGGAAGTTGGCCCACTCGCTGAGGTTGGTCTTGCCCAGGATCACGGCGCCGGCTTCGCGCAGCCGCGCCGCCACGAAGGCGTCGCGCTGGGCGACGGAGCCCTCCAGCGCCAGCGAGCCGGCGGTGGTGGTCATGCGGTCGGCCGTGTCGATGTTGTCCTTGATCACCACCGGGATGCCGTGCAGCGGCCCCCGCACCCGCCCGGCGCGGCGCTCGGCGTCCATGCTGTCGGCGATGGCGAGGGCGGCCGGGTTCAGGTCCAGCATGGAGTGCAGCGCGGGACCGCGGCGGTCCAGCGCCTCGATGCGGGCCAGGTACGCCTCGGCCAGCGAGCGGGCGGTGTGCGTCCCCGCGCGCATCCCCTCCTGGAGCTGCGCGACGGTGGCCTCCTCCAGCGCGAACGGCGCGGCGGCCGGGTCCAGCTGCGCCGCCGGGGCCACGGCGACGGGCGCCTGCGAGAGGATGGGGGCGGCGGGCTGCGCCTGCTGCGCCGGGGCGCACGCGCCGCCCGCGGCGGCGAGCAGCAGCCCGGCCGCGAGCCCGCCGCGGAGGCGCGGGGCGCGGACGGGGTGTCCGGGGTTTCCTGCTTCGACGGGTCCGGCGTTGCTCATGGGCTGGGTGGCTCCGGGGTGTGGCGTCCGAGCGGCGCGCGTGCGGCGCATCGCCGGGAAAATCTTCTGTTTGCGGCCGCTGCGCAACTGAGACCCCCCTCCCCCACGACCTGCCCCCTCCGGTCCCCCGCAAGGGGGGAGGGGAGAACTGCAACCGCTACGACGCGCGCAGGCCGGCTCCGGCGAGAGCGACCGGCTCCGCCGCCGCGACCGCCCTGCCCTGTTCGCGGAGGAAGCGCTCGACGAAGGCGGCGGCGGCGCGCTCCTCGTCGGCGCGCACGAACGCCTCGCGCATGCGCCGCACCCGCTCGCAGATGGCGGCGTCGGCGGTGAGCGCATCCAGCTTGCGGCGGATCTCGGCGGGGCCGTCGCGGCGGCGGTCGCCGCGCAGGCCCAGGCCGTGGAACACGACGCGGGCCGCGTTGCCGGGCTGGTCCGCGCGGAACGGGTACACCAGCACGGGGACGCCGGCCGTCATGCACTCGCGGATGGAGTTGGCGCCGCCGTGGGTGATCATCGCCTCCGCGCGGGCGAGCACCTGGAGCTGCGGCGCCCACTCGCACACCCGCACGTGGGCGGGCACCGGCCCCAGCGCCCGGGTGACCGCCGCGCCCCCGGACACGATCACCAGCACGCGGCGCGGATCGCCCGCGAAGGCGGCCACCACGCGGCGCAGGAAGTCCACGCCCGCCGCGTCGTAGTTGTGCGGCATGGTCCCCAGCGAGCACAGCACCACGCCGCGGCCGGCGGGGAGCTGGTCCCAGGGGAACGGCTCCTCCACGCGCCCCGCGTACACGCAGGGGCCCACGTACACGGCGTCCGGCGGGAGCGGGCGCTCGCGCGGGAAGTCGAACTCCCGCGGAAAGAGCACCAGCTCGGGGATGCCGCGCAGGCGCAGGTCGAAGTGCAGCGGGCGCGTCGCCCAGGCGCGGCGCAGCGGGTAGCCGGCCTGCCGGGCCAGCATGCTCCAGAGCCGCATGGGCGAGTACCCGTTCACGACCCGCTCGGCCGCCAGCCCCAGGCGGTGCTTCAGGTAGGCCGCGCGGACGCGGAGCCAGGCCAGGCGGACGCGGAGGCGCCCGCGCGGGGAGGCGTCGGGGACCACGCCGGAGGTGTACGGCGGCACCAGCGGGTCCGGGGACAGGAGCGGCTTGGAGCTGAAGGCGACGGCGGGGATGCCGTGCGCATGGAAGGGGATGTACCACCCCAGGCGGAAGGGGTCGAAGACCAGCAGGTCGGGGCGGAGCCGGTTCACCAGCTCGGCCGTGTACGCGGGGACGTCCGGCGCCATGGCAAGCACCGCGCGCCCGTGCCTGCGGCGCACCCCCCACGCCCGCAGGTGGTGGCGCAGGTCAGGGCGCTCCCCGGGAGGCGGCATGAGGCTGATGCGGTGCGGCACGATGAAGGGCACCGTCTCGAAGGCGAAGCCCTGCCCCTCCACCGTGGCGCGGGCCCGCTCCTGGCCCACGTAGGTGATGGAGTGCCCCGCCTCCCGCAGCTGCGCCGCCAGCCCCCAGCTGGCGCTGTAGTGTCCCCCGGCTTCGGCGATGAAGAACAGCACGTTTGCCATGGCGGGCTCCCGGCTTGAGGGTCGCGGCCGATCCTTTCCGGCTTCTCCACATTATATGTCGGGAAATACATCCCGCAACGGCGCCGTGGTCCCGCGGGCCGGAACCGCCCTACGGGTGCCAGCCGGCTCGCGTGGAGCCGCTGCCCGCCCCGGAGGGGGAGCGGGTGGCTCCCGGCGGCCTCAGCCCGTGCTCATTCCCGGTTCCCGCGGGGAGCCGTCCGGAGGAAGTCCCGGACCGCGCGCAGCGTCTCCTCGGGCCGGTCCAGGAAGAGGTGGTGCACTCCGGCGACGTGCTCCACCCGCCCCAGCTTCATCCCGGACCGGAACTGCGCGACGCTCTCCGCCACCCACGGCGCGTGGTTCTCCCGCTGGAAGCGATCCAGCTGCGCCCGCTGCTCCTCCGTTGCGCCCGGCGGCAGGATCGCCTGGGGGACGGTCGCGTACAGTGCGAGAGCGGGCGCACGCACCGACCCGTACTCGGGAGCGGCGAGCGACGCCCCCTGCATCATCTCGCCGTAGCGCGCCAGCGGGTGCCGCCATCGCACCGCTCCAGTGGAATCCACCGCCAGGGACGCGAGGTAGTCCCGCTCGACGGCCGGCCCCCAGGAGCGCGCGAGGTCCAGCCGGGCGCGCCGCTGGTACGCGAGGTACGCCGCCGGGGAAGCACGGTCGGCGGCGGTGATCGGCGGCGCCAGGCGGGGAGGCTCGGCCACGGTGTCGCGCCGCTGCTGGGCGGCGCGGTCGTAGGCGGCATCCACGTAGACCAGCCGCAGGACGCGGTCCGGGTAGCGCGCGGCGACGCGGGTCAGCTCCGCCCCGGCCAGGGAGTGCCCCACGAGGTGTGCACGCCGGAAGCCGAGCGAGTCCATGAAGGCCACCACGTCCGCCGCCAGCCCGTCCAGGTGGTACCCGCTGCCCGGCGCCTCCGATTCGCCGTGTGCCCGTCGCGTAAGCGCGACCACGCGGAACCCTTCGCGTGCGAGACGCGGCCCGAAGTCGCTCCAGATCCAGGACGTGTTGCCGAGCCCGGCGAGGAGCACCACGGGCTCCCCGCTTCCGCCGAAGTCGAGGTACTGGAGCCGCGCCCCACCGGCCGTCACGAAGGCGCGGCGGACGCCGGGGAGGTCCGGGACCAGCGACGACCGGGCCGCCGGGACCACGGGTGGTGCCGCGCGGGGCGCCTCCTGTGCGGCGAGCGACAGCGGCAGGCACAGCGCGAGGAGCGGGGCGGGGAGAAGGGAGCGCATGCGGGGCTCGGGGCGGGTGGGTGGATCCGCGGGGCTGGCACGAACTCTACGGCGGAGGCGCGGCCCCGACAAGAAATCTCTCGGATCGCGGCGCGCGGGAACGGGTCGTGCTCCGTGGCGGCGGACACGACCCGAGGACACACCGGAACGCGCGCGATGCTGGAGACCGACCTCCTACGGCAGTGGGTGCTGGACACCGTCCGCGAGGACTACGCGATCCACCGGGGCTGGACGTTCACCGCCCAGCGGCTGGTGGCGTACGACCTCCGCTACCTGGACACCAGCCTGGTGGAGCTGGAGACGCCGGCGGTGGTGAAGGTGGTGGGGACCGAGCCCGAGACGGTGGAGCGGATGGTGCGGCCGGGGATCGTGGACCCGCTCTGGGCGGTGGAGCTGGTGAGGCCGCACCCGGAGCTGCCGGACGCCGAGCACCTGCTGTTCTGGATCGAGGGTCCCTCGTACGACCTGCGCACCGGGGAGCAGCTGGAGCGCTGACTGCCGGGTTTGGGCGTGCCCCTCGCTGGCGCGGGGTCGGGCTGCGGCTCCGTAGGCGAGCAAACTACGCTCGCCAACGGAGTCGAGCCCCGGCGGAAACTGCCCCGCCGGGTCTCGCCCCTTCGGGCCGACATCCCTCACGCGGGGCTCGCGCTGGCGTCCGCGGGGCCGCAACCACCACCGCCGGAGACTTCTCGCCGCATGCGCGCTGCCCTCCTTCCCGTCCTGGCTCTGCTCGCCGCCACGGGCGTTCCGGCCCTCCGCGCCCAGTCCCCCGCCCCGCCGACGGTGCGCTCCGTCGGCTTCGACGGCGTTCGCGCCGTCGAGCGGGGGGTGCTGGAGGCGGCGGTGGAGACGCGACGGGGCGAGCCGCTGGACACCGCCGCGCTGCGCGCGGACGAGGGGCGGATCGAGGCGGTGTACGGCGCGTGGGGCTTCCCCGCGGCGGACGCGACCGCGGAGGTGCGGGACCGCGGGGGCAGGCCGGCGGTGGTGTTCCGGGTGGCGGAGGGGGAGCCGCTCCGGGTGCGCTCGCTGGTGGTGCGCGGCGTCGACACGCTCGCCCCGCCGCTCCGTCTCCCCGTGCTGCCGCTGCGCGTGGGCGAGCCGTACGCGCTGCCGCTGCTGGAGGCCACGCAGCGGCTGATCGCGGGGGAGCTGGCGGAGCGCGGCTACGCCTTCGCGCAGGTGGAGGCCGCGGGCGGCGCGGCCGCGGGGGACGTGGTGCTGGAGGTGGCTCCGGGGCCGGTGGCCGTGTTCGGGCCGGTGGAGGTGCGCGCGGAGGCGCCGCTCACGGAGGCGGACGTGCGGGCGCGGCTGGCGTACCGCGCGGGGGAGCGCTTCTCCACGGGGGCGCTGGAGCGCACGCGGGAGCGGCTGTTCGCGCTGCCGGTGGTGGACAGCGCGCGGGTGGAGTTCGCGCCGGCGCCGGAGGGCGGCGGCGTGGTGGCGACGCGGATTACGGTGGGGACCGGGCGGGTGCGTGCGGCGCAGGGCACCGGGGGGATCTCCTCCACCCGCTGCCTGCAGGCGGCGGCGTGGTGGGGGAGCCGCTACTTCCTGGGCGCGCCGCGCACCTTCACGCTCACCGTGGGGACCGCGAACCTGCTGCGCGAGCAGCTGGACGGGTCCCTGTGCCGGGCGGGCGCGGACGACGAGGAGGGCGCCTTCACCGACCCGGACTACCTGCTGCGCGGCGAGCTGCGCGAGCCGCTGGGGCCGGCGGGGTGGCTGCTGCTGGACGCCGGGGTGCGCCGCGAGACCGAGGCGGGGGCGTACGTGCGGCGCGGCGTGGACGCGCGCCTGGGCGTGGTCCGCGAGCTGGCGCGCGGGCTCCAGGGGATGCTGGCGTACGCGCCCGAGCGGGCGGACAACCCGGCCGGCGCGCTCTTCTTCTGCGGGGTGTACGGGGCGTGCTCCGCCGCCGAGGGCGCCGCGCTGACGGACGCCGCGACGCTGGCGCCGCTGGAGGCCAGCCTGGCCTGGAGCTCCGCGGGGGCGCGGGCGGCGGTGCCGGGGCCGCGCACCGGGCCGGCGTGGCTGCGGCAGCTCCAGCCGGACGGGGCCGCCACGGCGCGCGTGGCGCTCGCGGCGGCCGGGGCGCCCACCGGATCCGAGTACGACTTCGCGCGGGCGCTGCTGGAGGGCTCGGCGACGCGGTTCGTGGGGAGCCGGGTGGAGCTGGGGGCGCGCGGGCGGGCCGCCGTGCTGCTGGGCGGGGACGCACCTCTCCCGCCGCAGGCGCGGCTCTTCGGGGGCGGGCCGGCGGGAACCCGCGGCGCCGCCGCGAACCTGCTGGGCCCCGGGTTCCTGCTGCTGCGGGCGGACTCGGCCCCGCCGGCGTGCGCGGCGGCGCCCGGCGGGTGCGCGGGCCAGGAGGTGGACCCGGAGCGGGTGCTCGTCCGCGCCACCGGCGGCGACGCGCTGCTGGAAGCGGGGGTGGAGGGCCGCGTGTGGGTGGCGGCCTGGGCGCAGCTCGCCGCGTTCCTGGACTACGGCACGGTGTGGAGCGGCGCCGGCGACCGGGCCCCGGCGGGCCTCCCCGCCTCCGGGTCGCTGCTCTCCCCCGGCGTGGGGCTCCGGCTGCTGCGCCCCGCCCCCTTCCGCGTGGACCTGGCCGTGGACACCTCGCCCGCCCGGCGCTACCCGCTGCTGGCGAGGAGCGCGGCGGGAGGCGGCTACGTGCAGCTGGGGGAGGTGGTCTACGACCCGTTCGGCCGGGGCGGCGCGAAGGGCTGGACGGAGCTGCGCCGCCGCATCCGCGTGCAGCTCTCCAGCGGCTTCACGTTCTAGCGCCCGGCTCCCCCGGCGCGCTCCCCGGCTCGTCGTGGTGGGTGGCCGCGGCCGCGATGTACGCCCACACGATGCACACCGGCCAGGCGAGGAACAGCCCCAGCCCCACGGTGGAGAGCCCCGCCACCGCGGTGATGAAGGTCATCATCACGCCGCCGACGGTGGACACGTAGAACAATCCCAGCGGCCCGAAGAACAGGGCCAGCAGCACCGCGGTGCGGACGCTCCGCGGCGGCGGCGGCGGGCGGGTCTCGGGGGGGAGCTCCAGGAACGGGGGAAGGCTGCTCACGGGCGCGTCGTCGGGAACGGGGGAACGGAAAAGGGTACAGGGGACAGGTTACAGGGGACAGCCCGCAAACGGCAACGGCGGAGCGGTGGGCGAGGATCGAAGCATGGGGGCACGGAGCGGCGCGACAGCCGCGCCCGCCATGTCGCGCCCGCCCAACTCGCGGCGGGCGTGGACGTTGTGAACGGCACGGCCGTGGAACTCCGCGGGCGCCGCGGGGTTTTTGTGCGGCGAGTGCGCACATCCGCCGGTGCGCGCCGTACCCGCGCCTCGCGCAGCCACAGTCCCGCAGGAGCCCCCGTGTTCAAGACCCTTCGACCCTCGCTCTTCGCCCTGGCGCTCGCGGCCGCGCCCGCCGCCCTCGCCGCGCAGGGGGCCCCGGCCGCGCCGCAGCAGCAGACCCCCGCCCAGGCGGAGATGCAGCAGATCCAGGCCCAGCTCCAGCAGATCCAGCAGCGCGTCCTCCAGGAGCCCGCCATCAAGGCGGCCCAGGACTCCGTCGGCACGGAGATGACGGCCACCATGGAGCGCCTGGACCCCACCTACAGGGCGCAGGTGGCGCGCGCCGAGGCGCTCAAGGCCGAGGTCGCCGTGGCGCAGACCGCCAAGGACAACGCCAAGCTGAACCAGCTGGCCGCGGAGGCCACGCAGCTGCAGCAGGGCTTCGCCTCTGCGCGGCAGCGCGCGGTGCAGGACCCGGCCATGGCGGCCCGCATCAAGGGCTTCCAGGAGCGGATCGTCGCCCGGATGACCGAGGTGGACCCCCAGACGCAGACCCTGCTCGCCCGGCTCCAGGAGCTCCGGGCCGCGCCGGCGCAGCAGCCGCAGCAGTAGTCCCGGCCGCCGGACGGCAAAACGAGGAGGGCGCCCACCGCGCGGTGGGC
>DASVQR010000136.1:0-106208 GCA_036389055.1 Longimicrobiaceae bacterium
AGGGGTACTGCGGAACTGCAACGGCGGGACGGCGCGAAGCGCCGTCCCGCCGTTGTGTCTGTCTGGCCTTCGCCGGGACCCGCGTGAGGGATGCGCGCCCGGCAGGGCCGAGACCCGCCGGCAGTTTGGCGGGGCTCGGCGGAGTTACGCACGGTCGTATCGTGCGTTACTCCGCGCGCAGCCCGACCCGAGCGTCAGCGAGGGGCACGCCCAACCCCGCAGTTCAAGTCTGTTCGGAGCAGTGTCCGGGGCCGATCAGGCCGTTGTTGTACTGGTCCAGCGTGCCCGCCCAGCCGAGAACCTGCTGCCGCTGGGCCTTGGTCAGCACCGACGCGGGCGTCTTGGCCGCGAAGAAGCCCTCCGCCCCCGACATCGCGGCATTGACGGCGAGGGTCGAGGTGGCGCCGTTGAGCCGGTTCAGCTTGGCGGCCTGGTACTGGTGCGCCAGGACGTAGTAGGGGTTGCCGGCGGGCGCGGTCCAGAAGACCACGAACCAGGTCTGCCCGGAGATGAAGAACGGCGTGTCCTCCTGCAGCGGACCCAGGTTCTTCCAGGCGTCGTCGTACGGCGCGGGGCCGCGGTCGGAGTGGGTCTTCCAGTAGCCCTGGGTCAGCGTGCAGCCCCCGCAGGGCACGACCACGTCCACGACCCAGCTGTCGCTCCCCGTCTCCCCGGTGTCGTTGGCGGTGTAGGTGGCGGTGTTGTTCACGTCGTAGTCGCCGCAGACGGGGAACATCACGTCGTGGCTGTACGTGAACGAGCTCTTCCAGCTCACCAGCTGGCCCACGCAGATGGCCCGGGGGCCGGCCTCGTCGAACGGGTCGGCCACGCTGACGCACTCGTCGACGGACAGCACCGTGGTGGGAGCGCCGAAGTCCACGGGCGCGGTGCCGGAGCCGCCCTTGACCGCGCTCGCGGGGGTGACGGTCACGGTGGCCGTGTTGGTCCGGTCCGTGGCGTCCGGCAGGGTCCTGTCGTAGTCGCAGACCATGGTGGCTCCGCCGGCCAACCCGTACGGGGCGCCGCCGCTGGGCACGCCCACGCTCGCGCCGCCCACGCGGCACGCGGTGACCGTCGCCGTGAAGCCGCCGCTGACGGCGTCGGACACGCCGTCGATCATGGCGGCCTGCGCCCACGGGTTGTGGATGGTGATCGCGCCGCTCACGCCGAAGCCGCTGTCGGCGGTGTCCTCGTCCGCCGTCACCTCCACCGTGTAGCCGACGGCGTAGACCTGGTTGGTGGACAGGTTGAGGCTGTCCGCGGTGCCGGTCTTGTCGATTCTCCAGTCGTAGCCGAAGGTCCGCGTGTACCTGGGCGCGGCGGTCTTGGAGACCCGCAGGCGCGGCGTGAAGCAGAACGACAGGTGGCTGATCGCCTGCCCGCTGGTCTTCAGCCCGTCGTCGGCCTCCTGCGGACCGACCGCGGGAACGGCGGCGTAGTTGTAGAAGAAGTGCCCGTCCGCACCGGACTTGAGCAGCACGCCGTCCATGGGGACGCTGGCGTGCCAGTCGATCTCCGTGGCCCCCGAGGTGGGAGCCACCCGGGTGATCCACACGGTCACCCCGTTCTCGGTCCTGGAGGTCACCGCCACCGGCTCGATCTTGATCTCGACGGATCCAGGCAGGAGGTCGCCGCAGGTGGGGTTGTTGTTGGTGGCGAACGGGATGTGCGTCACCGCCACGTCGGGCCCGGCGGGCACGTCCACCACCGGGTCGGCCGAGTCGAGCACCCCCCGGACGCCGGGCGTCGCGCCGACCGGGGATCCCGACTCGTCGCCGCAGCCGGCGAGGAGCGCCAGCGCGGCGAAGGGGAGGAGGGCGAGCTTTCTCATGAGCTACTCCTTGCGAGACTGGGCTTGCCGGCGGGCGCGTCGGCGGCGTCCTCTTCGGCGGCCCGGCCGTCTCCGCGGAGACCCGTGGCTTTGCGGACCGGCCTCGCGGCCGGGGTGCCTTTGTCGGAAGGAGATGAGCGAGGGAAGTGGCGTGACGCCGGGGGCCGGTGTGGCGGCGGCCCGGCGGCGCTTCCGGGCAGGGAGTGCGGGAATATCGGTGCCGGGTCGCGACGCTTTTGCAAGATATTTACCTGCAACGTCTTGGCGCGCCGGTCCCCGGCGGGTGGGACATCCCTGGGACACCCGGGACGAAACGCGCGTTACGAAACCGTAACGCGCCTGTCCACAAGCATTTCCGGACAGTGGCGGTCGGTGCCCGGACCCGTGCGCCCGGAGGAGGGACATTCCCGCCGTGGCAATCATGTCACGGTTCATTGCCACGCGCCGCGCGGCAGCCGCACCGCGCGACGCGGGCGGAGCGGCGCAAGCGGTGCCGGGGAAAGGAGATCCGCATTTCGGTGCGGGGCTCCGCGCGGGGTATGCGAGTTGCGCCCCCGTGCGGGCTTGCCGCGTCCATGCCGCCGGGCGCCGCGCCTCCCCCTCTCCTCCCGCTCCGCCGGGCTGCCCACTCCGGGCAGGCCCCGCCCCGGAGCGCTCCCGCGGACCGGTGCGTCTCATGCCCACCTCCCGTGCACCCCTGCAGCTCCCCGCGCGCCCCGCCCGGCGCGAGGGACGCCGCCCCGCGCCCCCCGCCGTGCTCCGCGTGCTGGTGGTGGACGACGACCTGCTCCTGGCGCGCCTGGTCAAGGCGAACCTGGACCGCCCCGGCCGCGTCGCCGCGGAGGCCGTGGGGTCCGCGGAGGAGGCGCTGGAGCGGCTGGCGCGCGGGGGCTGGGACGCCGTGCTCTCGGACCTGGTGATGCCGGGGATGGGGGGGATGGAGCTGGTGCGGCGCGCGGGGGAGACCGCCCCCGGCGTGCCCGTGCTGATCATGACGGCGCACGCCAGCATCGAGGGGGCGGTGGAGGGGATCCGGGCCGGCGCCGCCAACTTCCTGAGGAAGCCCGTGGACGCGGGCGAGGTGCTGGCGCTGATCGAGCGCGCCGTCGCCGAGCGCGCGGGGGGGGAGGACCCGCCCGCCGAGGGGCTGCCCGCCGGCCCCGGCCCCGCCGACGCGCTCTGGGGGAGCGACCCCCGGCTGGAGGGGGTGCGCCGCATCGCCCGGCGGCTCGCCGACTCCCCGGACTCGCGGCTGCTGATCACCGGCGAGTCGGGGACCGGGAAGAGCCTGCTGGCCCGGCTGGTCCATGACCTGTCGGGGGCGGCCGGGCGCTTCGTGGAGGTGAACTGCGCCGCGCTCCCCTCGCTCCTGCTGGAGTCGGAGCTGTTCGGGCACGAGAAGGGCGCCTTCACCGACGCGCAGGCGCTCAAGCGCGGGCTGATCGAGACCGCGGAGGGGGGCACCCTGTTCCTGGACGAGATCGGGGCAATGCCGCTGGAGCTCCAGGCGAAGCTCCTGCTGGTGCTGGAGACGCGCGAGATCCGGCGGGTGGGCGGGGTGCACCCCATCCCGGTGCGGACCCGCGTGGTGGCCGCCACCAACCGCGACCTGCGCCGGGCCGTGGCCGAGCGCACCTTCCGGCACGACCTGCTCTATCGGCTGGACGTGGTCTCGGTGGAGATGCCCCCGCTGCGCGAGATGCCTTCCGCCGTGGCGGAGCTGGCGGAGCGCTTCGTCCGCGCCATCTGCGCCGACCAGCGGCGCCCGGTCCCCCCGCTCACCCCCGCCTCGTTCGCGCGGCTGGCCGGCTACCCCTGGCCCGGCAACGCCCGCGAGCTGAGGAACGCCGTGGAGCGCGCGCTGGTGTTCCACTCCGGGGGCCCCTTCGAGGTGCTCCCCCCGGAGCGCCCCCTGGAGGCGTGCGGCGAGGCGGGGGGGATCACCCTTCCCCCGGGGCTGACGCTGGACGAGGTGGAGCGCCGGTACCTGCGCTTCGCGCTGGAGCGCGGCACGGCGGAGCTCCGCGAGGTGGCGGAAAGCCTCGGGGTCTCGCGGAAGACGCTGTGGGAGAAGCGGCGGCGGTTCGGCCTGTGAGCGCGGCGGCCGCCCCCCCGGCGGCCCGGCGCGCCCCGGCGCCGGCCCCGGCACGGCGGCGGCGGTGGCTGCTCCCCGCGCTCAACCTGGGCGTGGTGGTGCTGATCTCGGCGATGGACTGGGTGACGCCCGCCGGGGTGGTGGTGGGGATGCTCGCCTCCATCCCCATCGTCTTCGCTTCCTTTTCCGACAGCCGGCCGCTGGTGTGGCTCACCTTCTACGTGGCCGTGGCCGGCTTCTTCTTCGCCGCCCTGTACGGCCGCGGGCCCGAGTCCTCCCCGCTGATCTGGGTCCCCAATCGCATCTTCGCCTTCGTCACGCTGCCGGCCAGCTGCGGGGTGTCGCTGATGCTCCAGCGGCGTCGCCTGGAGGCGGTGCGGGCCCGCGACGCCGCCATGGCCTCCAGCGAGATGAACCGGCTGCTCACCGCGCTGCTCGCCCACGACCTGCGCACCCCGCTGCTCCTGGCCAGCCAGGGGGTGGCGTACGTGCAGGACGCGGTGCGGGCCGGGCGCCGCCCCGACCCGGAGATCCTGGCCGCGCTGGGGGCGCGCCTGGGGCGCAGCCTGCGCGCGATCGACGCCACGCTGGCGATGGCGCGCAGGGACTCCGCGGCCCCCCGCCCGGGCGCGGCGGCCGGGCCGCTCCCGCCGGTGCAGGTGGCGCGCGAGATCGAGGAGGAGGTCGCCTCGTTCGTGGACGAGGCGCGGGCCCGCGGCAAGACGCTGGAGAGCGGGGTGGGGGAGCTGGAGGGGCGGCGCTTCCGCGTGGACGCGCGCGTACTGCGGCAGGGGCTGGACGTGCTGATCGACAACGCTATCCGCCACGCCGCCCCCGGCGCCATCCGGGTGTCGGCGGAGCTCCTCCCCGGCGCGCTGGGCGTGCGGGTGGAGGACGGCGGCACCGCGGCCGGCGTCCACCGCGAGATCGACGGGGCGCCGCGGGAGGGGGCGGGGCTGGGCCTGCAGCTGTGCCGCGCGCTTGCCGCGCACGCCGGCGGGAGCCTGGACGTGGAGCGCAGCGGCCCCCGGGGCACCTCGTTCCTGCTGCGCCTCCCCGCCGTCCCCGCGGGCGACGGGGAATAGCCTGCGAAAAACGAAGCAGCCCCCGCCGGGATCTCCCGGCGGGGGCGCCTTCGCAGTTGCAGGCTGTTCCCTGTCCCCTGTAACCTGTCCCCTATTTCCTCGCCCCCGCCCCCCGCGGCCGCGCCGCCCCCGGCGCGGCCGCCGGCTTCCCCTGCTTTGCGTCGTACAGGCGGGCGTCGGCGGCGGCGATCATCTCCTCGGGCGAGGCGAAGCCGGGCTGGTACGCGGCGATCCCCACGCTCACGGCGATGGTCCCGGACAGGCGCCGGCGCACCCGGTCCACCAGGGCGCGGGCCCCCTCCTCGGTGCCGCGGGGGAGGATGATGACGAACTCGTCGCCGCCGTACCTCACCACCAGGTCCGAGCCGCGCACCTCCTGCCGCATGGCGTCGGCAACGGCGCGCAGGATGCGGTCGCCCGCCAGGTGCCCCTGTCCGTCGTTGACCGTCTTGAAGTCGTCCAGGTCCACCAGCACCAGGGTGAGCGGCTCCCCGCGGCGCGCCGCGGCCCAGGCGCGCTCCAGCACCACCTCCATCTGGCGGCGGTTTGCCAGCCCGGTGAGCGGGTCGGTGAGCGACAGGCTGCGGATCTCGCCCAGGAGCCTCACCCGCTTCAGCGCCGACTCGGCCAGTCCGGCCAGGGCGCGCAGGATCTCCCAGTCCTCGGGCTCGAAGTGGCGCTCCGCCCGGCGCTCCACCAGGAACAGCAGGCCGTTCTCGCCCACGGGGGTGTGCACCAGGCAGGCGGCGCGGGTCTCGGAAAAGAGCGGGGCGAGTGGGGAGAAGGGGGAGCCCGTGTCGGCGCGGGCGTCGGCGTGGAGCAGGGTGCCGGGGCGCCGGAAGCGCGCGTGGGCCGGCAGGGCGAGACGCCGCCCCTCCGTCCCCCCGACGCAGTTCTCCACCGGGCGGAACACCCCCGCCGCGGGGTCGCGCAGGAACAGGACGGTCATGTACCCGTCCACGATGCGCAGCACGTGGTCGCCCAGGGCGCGGCACACCTCCTCGGGGCTCTCCGCCTCGTTGAGCTGCTCCGAGAAGGCGATCAGCTTTTCCGGGAGCTGCTCGCGCCGCGAGGCGCGCAGCCGCTCCTGCCGCCACGCCTCCGCCCCCGCCGCCGCCCGCTCCAGCAGGTCCTCGCCGCCGCCGCCACGCGGGATGGGGCGGACCGCCGCGCCCGCCACCAGCACCGCGTCCCGCTGCCCCAGGTCCAGCAGGAGCACCGCCTCGTCCGAGGGGAGGACGCCCTCCGCCTCGCGCACCGGGAGCAGCTCGCCGCGGGGCTCGGTGCCGCGCGCCATGAGCGCAAGCCGGTACCCGCCCGCCGGCGGGAGGGATTCACCCTCCTGCGCGGCGGCCGGGCTGGCGAGCAGCAGCCTCAGCGCGCGGTCCTCCCTGCGGCGAAACTTCATGAATTTGCTCCTCCCGTGCGGCGGGTGGCCAATGGCGGCCGGGTCGCCGGAAAACGCCTGGAATGTGCGTGCCGCGGCGATAGTGTCCGGAGTGGACGGCGCCGGCGGCGGCGTGTGGCGACGTGGGCTTTTTTGGAAAAGTGTGGCGGGCGGCCCCGAATATAAGCAGCGTAACCGGTTCGCACAACCGGGCTTGGCGCGGGCGGGGCGGACGCTGCGCGAACCCGCCGCCGGCCGGGGAGCGCCGGCGCGGCGCGCCCGTGGCACGATTCCGCGGGTGTCCACGTAACTCTAAGCAGGTACAGGGTTTGGTCAAGCATGGCCTGCTTCTTGCCCGCTCTGGCGCCTGCCGGGCCGGTGAAGGCTCGCCTCCGCTCTTCCCGCAACGTACGGCCGAATCGTGAACGACAAGACGATCCTGGTGGTGGACGACAACGTCGACAACGTCGAGATCCTGCGCGCCTTCCTGGAGTCGCGGGGCTACGTCGTCGCGGAGGCGCAGGACGGCCGCGCCGCCCTCGCCAAGATGGAGCAGGTCCGCCCGGCCCTGGTGCTGCTGGACGTGATGATGCCGGGGATGGACGGCTGGCAGGTGTGCCGCACCATCAAGAACCACCCCGACTTCGGCGACACGCGGGTGGTGATGGTGACCGCCAAGGGCGGGTTCGAGGACAAGTTCGAGGGGCTCCGCTCCGGCGCCGACGACTACGTGGTGAAGCCCGTGGACCTCAAGGAGCTCGCCGAAAAGGTGCAGCGCAACCTGGCGGCGCGCGGGGGCGGGGCGTGAGGGTTCTGGCGCGGGTGCAGGACGCCGCCCTCCAGGAGCAGCTGACGACGGCGGCCACTCTCCTGGGCGCGGAGCTGATGACGGTGAACGCGCTGGACGGGTCCGCCGTGGGACCGGACGAACGGCTGCTGGACGCGGTGAGGTCGCACCCGGACGTGGTGTTCGTGGAGTCCGCCTCCCCCGCGGAGGTGCGCACGCTGCGCTCGGAGACCGCCTCGCGCGGGATCGCGCTGGTGGTGGCGTGCGCCGCGGACCAGGTGGCCGCCTGCGCCTCCGGCGCCCGCGCCGACGAGTGGCTGCTCACCTCCAGCGGCGGGGCGGAGGTGGCGTCGCGCCTGGAGTCGGCGGTGGCACGCGTGAAGCGGGCGGAGCGCCCGGAGGCCACCGCGCAGGCCGCGGAGCACCTGCGCTACGAGGAGCTCCTCTACGACCGCTTCACCGGCTTTCCCACGCTCCCGGTGATGCTGGAGCGCGGCCGCGAGATCCTGGAGCGCACCGGGCGGCTCACCATCCTGTACATCGAGTTCGTCCGCTACTCCAAGCTGGAGGAGATCTACGGCTGGCAGAAGCTGGACGAGGTGCTGCAGACCACCGCCGGCTCGGTGCGCGAGTTCTACGACCGGCAGCGCGGCGCGTCGGAGAGCCACCTGATGGTGTCGCACACCGGCGACGACGACTTCATCTTCTTCACCGACCTGCAGCAGCAGCCGGTGGAGGACGCCGAGCGCCGCATCAACGAGCTGGCCGAGGAGCTGGAGCGCTACATCGGCGAGCGGCTGGACAAGGAGCACGGCGAGGACATCGCCGGGCTGTTCGGGATCTACGTGGGCTCCACCACCCTGTTCAGGAACCCCAAGATCCGCACCGAGCGGTTGATCTACCGCGGGATCCGGGAGGCGGCGCTGGCGGCCCGCAGCGTGGAGCACCGCGAGCGCAGCCGCAAGGTGGCGGACCTCAAGAGCACGATCCGGGAGGGCGCGGTCTACATCGTCTACCACCCCATCGTGGTGACCGAGACGCGCGAGGTGTACGGCTACGAGGCGCTGGCCCGCGGGAGCCTGCGCAGCCTGCGCTCCCCGGAGGTGCTGTTCGGGGTGGCGGAGGAGGCGAACCTGATCTGGGAGCTGTCGCGGCTCTGCCGCAAGCGGGCCATCGAGGGAATCGACGAGAACCTCAAGGAGCACGAGCTGCTCTTCATCAACATCGACCCGCACGACTTCCGCGACCCCACCTTCCGCTACCTGGACCTGGACGAGCTGGGGGTGGAGCACCCGGAGCGGATCGTGCTGGAGATCACCGAGCGCACCGCGATCACCGACTATCCCACCTTCCAGGGGTACCTGGACGACTTCCGGGCGCGCGGCTTCCGCTTCGCCGTGGACGACGCGGGATCCGGGTACGCGGGGCTGGGGAGCATCGCCAACCTGGCGCCGGACTTCATCAAGCTGGACATCTCGCTGATCTCCAGCATCGACACCAACTTCATGAAGCAGAACCTGGTGGACACCATGGTGTCGTTCGCCAACGACCACGGCATCAAGGTGATCGCCGAGGGGGTGGAGCGGGAGGAGGAGTACGAGACCGTCAAGGCGCTGGGGGTGCACCTGACGCAGGGCTTCCTCTTCCACAACGCGCAGAGCAACGGAAAGGGCGAGCACTGATGGACCAGGCCGCGGCCGGCACCATGCGCCCGGCGGAACCGAGGGAGGAGGGCGCCGCCCCGGCGGCGCCCCACGACGAGAGCGCCGTCCGCGCGGCGGCGCTGGCGGAGCTGCTCTCCTCGCGCCGCGGCGAGCGCCACGTGGTGGCGATCCAGGACTTCCCGGACCCGGACGCGATCTCCTCGGGGATGGCGTACCGGGAGATGGCGCGCGGCTACGGGGTGGAGGCGGACGTGGTGTACGACGGCCAGATCAGCCACCCGGAGAACCTGGCGCTGGTCAACCTGCTGAACATCAGCCTGGTCCGCTACGACGACCGGCTCAAGCTGGACCGCTACGACGCGGCGGTGTTCGTGGACAACCAGGGGAGCACCACCCACCTCACGGAGCGCCTGCGCACGGCGGGGGTGCCCACGCTGGCGGTGATCGACCACCACGACCCGCAGGACCTGCTGGACCCGGTGTTCAGCGACATCCGCCCGGTGGGCGCGGCGGCCACGCTGATGACGGAGTACCTGCGCAGCGGCCGGATCCTGCGCCTGGACCCGGAGAACCGCTCGCACACGCAGCTGGCCACGGCGCTGATGCACGGCCTGCACAGCGAGACGGACGGCTTCATCCACGCCCGCGCGCCGGAGTACCGCGCCGCCTCGTACCTGAGCGGCTTCGTGGACGCGGACCTGCTGGAGCGGGTGCTGTGCGTGCAGAAGTCGCACGCCACCATGGACGGGATCGAGGCGGCGCTCGCCAACCGGATCATCCAGGGCGGGCTCTCGGTGGCGGGGGTGGGCTACCTGCGCTGGGCCGACCGCGACGCCATCCCCCAGGCCGCCGACTTCCTCCTCACCGAGGAGAACGTGCACACCGCCGTGGTCTACGGCATCCTCTGCGACGACGACCGCGAGCTGGTCACCGGCAGCCTGCGCACCTCCAAGGTGACGCTCTCGGTGGACTCGTTCCTCAAGGAGGCCCTGGGCAGCGACCTGCGCGGCCAGCCCTACGGCGGCGGCCGCAGCCGCGCCGGCGGCTTCGAGATCGAGGTGGGCTTCCTCGCCGGCGGCGAGGACGACACCGACGGCCGCGAGGCCAAGTGGGCCCTCTTCGACCGCCGCATCCGCCGGAGGATCTTTCACGCCGCCGGCCTGGACGGCGACGACGACGAGGGGTGCGGGGTGGACGGGTGAACGGCAGGGAACAGGTTACAGGGAACAGGGAACAGCCTGCAACGGCGCCCCCACCTCGGGATCGAGGAGGGGGCGCCGTCGTAGTTCTCCCTCTCTCCCGCTTGCGGGGGAGGGGGCCGGGGGGAGGGGGCCTGCCGTTGCGTGAGGGATGTCGGCCCGAAGGGGCGAGACCCGGCGGGGCAGTTTCCGCCGGGGCTCGACTCCGTTACGCAGCGTAGTTTGCTGCGTTACGGAGCCGCAGCCCGACCCCGGCGTCAGCCGGGGGCACGCCCGAACCTGCCGTAAAAGCCGTTAGAACTTCTGCTTCCAGCGCGTGTTGGCGGGCGGGTTGGACGGGTTGCAGGCGGCCATGACCAGCTGCGTGCCGTTGGTGCCGGCGGGAGCGGAGATGCAGTTGCCGCTGGCGCCCATCCACTGGTTGCTCCCCAGGTAGTACCAGTGCTGTGTGTCGGAGGGGCTGCTGATGGGGTGGCAGGGCCAGATCTTGACCGGCGAGCCCACCGAGCCGTTGCTGGGATAGTAGTCCAGGCACATCTGGTAGCCGCGCGGGCCGGTCTGCCCCTTCTGCACCACCACGTGGCCGTCGCTCAGGCGCTGGAAGTACTGGTTCACCGAGCTCTGGCAGGAGTACACGTCCACGTGGTTGCCGTCGCTCAGGTTCCCCTGGTACACGTCCATGCACTTGCCCGGGTAGGCGAGGCTCTCGAACATCGACTGGGCGCTCCCCGCGGCAGGGAGGCCGGCGAGCGCGAGCACGGCGAGAATGGCGCCGAGCCAGAGCGGGAACGAGCGGCGGGGGGGAGTCTGCATGGCTGCTCCTGTCGTGAAGGGGGCGGGAAACGGCGGCGAGCCGGGGCCCGGGGCCCCGCCGCCCGCACATTGTAAACGGGTGGATTGGCCGGGACAAGAATCTCGGTCCGCCGGCCCCGTTCCCGACGGCGCGGACCCTCGCGGGGGGAGCGGGGTTCCAGGGTGGGTCCCGCGCCGGAAGGCCCGGCCGGGAGACGCGACTACGCATCCGGAGAGGAACCGCACGGGCAGGTCATGGACGCACTCTTCGCCTCCGCCTGGGGGCCGCTGCTGATCTTTTCGCTCCGCATCGTGGACGTTTCGCTCGCCACGCTGCGGATGCTTCTTTCCGTCCGGGGACAGAAGGTGCTGGTCCCCGTGATCGGGTTCTTCGAGGTGACGCTCTGGATCTTCGCCGTCGGCAACGCCATCAAGCACCTGGACTCGCCGCTGCACCTGCTGGGCTACGCGGCCGGGTTCGCCACGGGCACGGTGGTGGGGCTGTGGATCGAGGAGAAGATGGCGCTGGGGATGGCCACCGTGCGCGTGATGTCGCAGCACGGCGGGGTGGAGATCGCCGAGGCGCTGCGCGAGCGGGGCTTCGGGGTGACGGAGTTCGCGGGCTTCGGCAAGGAGGGGGTGGTGGAGGTGGTGTACGCCGTGCTCCGCCGCCGGGACCTGCCCGTGGCCTTCGAGCAGGTGGGGATCTGGGACCCGCAGGCGTTCGTCACCGTGGAGGAGCCGCGCTCCATCCACCGGGGCTGGATGATGGGGCGGCGCCGCAAATGACGGCTTTTTACGGCGGGTTCGGGCGTGCCCCCGGCTGGCGCCGGGGTCGGGCTTCGGCTCCGTAGCAGACGAAACAACCGTCTGCAACGGAGTCGAGCCCCCAACGATACTGCTGTTGGGGTCTCGCCCCTTCGGGCCGAAATCCCTCACGCAACGGCGGGCTCCCTCCCCCACGACCTGCCCCCTCCAATCCCCCGCAAGCGGGAGAGGGGAGCACTACGACAGCGCCCCCGCCTCGATCCCGAGGCGGGGGCGCCGTTGCCGTTGCAGGCTGTTCCCTGTTCCCTATTCCCTGTTCCCTGTAGTCACAGCCGTCCACTCGCACACCGCGGCGCCGCGGGCCTCGCAGGCGGGGTGCTCCGGCAGGTAGCCGCGGCCGGTGTAGCGCTCCATCAATTCGGTGAGCACGCCGGCGTACAGGGCGCAGGCGGCGCCGCCGGGGTCGGCGCGGGCGGTCAGGGAGCCGGAGATGCGGATCCCCACCTGGCGGCGGGGCACCTGGAGGCGGCCGTTGCCGGCGATCTGGCGGAACACGCGCACCGAGGCGCGGCGGGCGGAGCGGAGCGCCAGGGAAGGGGGGAGGTGGCGGACCAGGCGGCGAAAGGTGTTGCTGCGCTCCTCCCACGCCAGGCGCGCGATGCGCCGGCCGGCCTCCTCGAAGATCTCGTCCGCGTCGGGGCGGCGGATCACCAGCCGGATCAGGTTCTCGATGTCCGCCTCGCCCTGGAGGCGCTTGCGGCGCACCTCCTCGCGGAAGCGGTGGATCTGGGTGTGCACCACGTCGTTGAGCCCGAAGCGGCGGGGCAGGCTCGCGGACAGGTCCTCGCCCTCCAGCACCTCCTCGGGGCGGTCCATGTCGCGCATGGTCTCGAACAGGATCAGCGGGAGGAGGGGCGTGATCCCCTTCCCCGGCGATCCGGCCGAGCGGCCCTGTCCAAGCCGGTCCTTCTTCGCCATGTCACGCCCGGTGAACGAATGAGGTGCAAACGGGGGCAGAATCTCGCCGTTCGGACCCCGCGCCGCAACCCCGTCCGGCCCGCCTCTTGCTTGCCCCGGAACCGCAGCACGGACCAGGTCACGAATCAAGGAACCGCGGAGGCCGGAGTGGACCCCAACCAGCACCCCGAGTGCGTGTTCTGCCGCATCATCGGCGGCGACGAGATGGTGAGCGTCATCTACGAGGACGAGGAGATCATCGCCTTCCTCGACGTGCAGCCCCTGCACCGGGGGCACGTGCTGGTGCTCCCCAAGGCGCACCACAAGAACCTGTTCTACGTCCCCGAGGAGCTGGCCGCGCGCACCTTCGCCACCGCGCGCCGCATCCTCCCCGGGCTTCGGCGCGCCACCGGGTGCCGGGCGGTCAACCTGTTCTCCCCCAACGGGGCGCACGGCGGGCAGGACGTGTTCCACTTCCACCTGCACCTGATCCCCGTTCCCGAGGGGGAGCCGTTCCCGCTGCAGCTGCCGGACCCGGGCGCCCCGGTGCCCTCGCGCTCCGAGCTGGACGTGATGGCCGCCGTGATCGGCCGCTGCATCGCCGACGAGAACTGCGGGCAGGCCCCGGCGGAGGAGGAGCTCCCGGCCGCCGTCTGAGCCCCCGCGGGCCGCCGCCCGCTCCCATTGCGGAGCGGCGGCGGCCGGCGTATCCTCCCGGGTCCGCGATATCTTACGTTTCCCGCCACCGCAGTCCGCCGGGCCGATGAAGCGCTTCGCCGCCTACGATCCCCCCGAGTACGCCAGCTGGACCGCCGACCCGGAGCAGGTGAGCGGGTTCCGCGCGCGCGTGGACGCCGACCCGGAGCGGGCGCGGGTGATCCGCGACCTGTCCGAGGAGCGGCTGCTGGAGATGTACGCGGGGCTGGTGAGGAACCGCCTGCACGACGTGGCGCTGAAGCGCTGGGTCAAGAGCGGCACCATCTCCAAGGCGTGGCTGGGGACCGGCGAAGAGGCGGCCACCATCGGGCCGGTGCACGCGCTGCTGCGCGGCGGCCCGGACCACGACGTGGTGGCGCCCATGATCCGCAACGCCGGCGCCTGCCACGAGATGGGGATGTCCGTGGCAGACATGCTGCGCGGGTACCTGGGCACCGACGACTCCCCCTCCGGCGGGCGCGACGGGCACGTGGGCGACCTGCGCCACGGCGTGATCCCCCCCATCTCCCACGTGGGCGACATGGTGCCGGTGATCGCGGGGGTGGCGCTCACCTTCCGGCAGCGCGGCGAGGACCGCGTGGGGCTCACCTGGGTGGGCGACGGCTCCACCAAGACGGCCGCCTTCCACGAGGGGATCAACCTGGCCGGGGTGTGGCGCCTCCCCGCGGTGGTCATCATCCACAACAACCAGGTGGCGCTGGGCACGCGCCCGGAGACGGGGGGGATCGGCCCGTTCTCCGAGTGGCCGCGCATGTACGGGGTGGCCGGCGGCGTCTTCGACGGCAACCACGTGCTGGACGCGTACGCCGCCACCCGCATCGCCGTGGACCGCGCGCGCGCCGGCGAGGGCGTGACGCTGCTGGTGGGCGAGACCTTCCGCATGGGCGGGCACGCCACCCACGACGAGCGCGAGGCGCGCGCCCTGTTCGAGCCGGAGGTGTTCGCGCGCTGGGGAAAGCGCGACCCGGTGGGATTGTACGAGGCGTGGCTGGAGGAGGAGGGGATCCCCCGCGCCCGGCTGGAGGAGATGGAGGCCGCGATCGCCGCCGAGGTGGACGCCGCCGCCGACGAGGCGCTCCGCAGCCGCGACGCGGCCATGCCCCGGGGCGAGACCGTCACCGAGCGGGTGTACGCCTGACGGGCGCACGTGGCGCTTGCCACGTGCGCTGGCCGCGCCTATATTCGCGATCAATAAGAGTCACGAAGTAGCCAGTTTCGCGCGGGACGGGCCACCCCGGTCCAGATCGTGTCCCGCCGCGTCCCCTTCTGCGCGGAAGCGCCGCCCGGCGCTCCGCCCCACCCGCTCCGCCCTCGCCGGCGGGCGCGGGATCTCCCACCCTACCTCAAGGGAGCACCACCATGCAGAAGACCTCCCGCAGGAAGCTGACGCTCAACAGGGAGACCGTTCGCCAGCTCGTCGTCCAGCTCGGGACCGACACCGTGCTCGTGGACACCGGGGATCCGACGATCTGCCCCACGGACGGCACCAAGACCTGCGTGATCGGCCGGTAGGGACGCGCCCGCGGGCGCCCGGCGGATGCCGGGCGCCCCGGCACCGACACCCCCCCACGGGAGCACCACCCATGCAGAAGACCACCCGCAGGAAGCTGGCGCTCCGCAAGGAGACCGTCCGCATGCTCGTGCGCGGCTTCACCCTCGACACCGACCCCGACGAGGTTCCCGCGGGGACGCGCTGCCCCGCGACGTGCGGCCCCTCCTGCGAGACGGCCTGAGGCACGCCGCCGGGAGGCGACCGGGCTCCTGAGCCCGGTGACGGAAAAACGGGTCCCCGCCACGCGGCGGGGACCCGTTCTCGATTCCAGCCCGGCGGCGTCTACCGCTCCTCGACGTCGCCCCACTTGATGTACTCGAAGCCGGTGCGGCACCGGCGGCACCAGTACTGCGCCACCGAGAGTTGCCCGCCGAAGGGGTTCACCAGGTGGGTGTCGAGCCCGTCGCAGAACGGGCAGGGCGCGCTCTCGGGGAGCAGCTCCGGCTCGGCCGCGTGCGGGAGCGGCTCGCGGGGGGCGTCGCCGCTGGTCATTCCAGCAGCAGGGCGCGGTTCTTGTCGCCGCGGGCGCGGGAGGCGGTGGCCTCGTCCAGCGAGCCGCCGGCGCGGCGCGTGGACTCGTCCCAGCCGCCCCACTCCAGCGTGCCGGCGTACCCGCCGGACGCGGCGAGGCCGGCGTCCTCGGCCAGCCCGGCGCCGGCCAGCACCGGCGCGACGCGGGCCAGGAAGCGGGCGCGCAGCTCGCCGGGGCCGGCGGTCACCAGCCCCTCCTCCAGCAGGCGGCGCGTGCCGGGGGCGGACTCGTCGCCCAGCCAGCGCAGCGCCTCCGGCAGGTAGCGCCGCAGCGACGCGCCCAGCTCCGCGCGCACCTCGGGGACCGTGGCCATGCGGCGGGTCCAGCCGACGGCGTACTGGAAGTGGAAGCGCTCCTCGTCCAGCATCTTCTGCACGCGGTTGTGGGCCGGCGTGTAGCGGCTGTCCACCAGCGCCGAGTACTGCACGGCCAGCGCGGTGTCCACCAGCAGCGAGGCCGCGATGGTGTCGGCCCAGGAGCCGAACCCCGCGTCCAGCGCCGGGTGGCTGCGGTACTCCGCCGCAGAGCGCTCGTGCTCCAGCGCCTTGGGGTCGTCGCCGAAGTCGCCCAGCAGCGCGTAGGTGAGGCGCGCGTGCCCCCACTCGTCCTGCGCCATGGACGACGCGGCGATCCCCGCCTCCAGGGTGGGCGCGCCCAGCATGCGGTCGCTGTAGCGCAGCCCCAGCACGCGCTTGCTGTCGGCCAGCGCCAGGAGCAGCGCGCGCAGCGCGGCGCGGGCATCCTCCGGCAGCGCCGCCGCGCCCTCCGCGCGGGCCTCGGCCGCGGGGGCGCTCACCGGGCCTCCTTGACGGCCAGGTCGCCGCCGCCGTACGAGCCGGTGCCGCGGGCGTGCACCAGCTCCTGCTCGCCGTCCTCGGGGTGGCCCAGCAGCGTCACGAACTGGCTCTCCTCCGGGTCCACGGGGAGGATCGCGGAGCGCGGCACCACGCACATCTCCGCCCAGTTCTGCTCGTCGTACGTCTTCCAGGCGTACACGCGGGCCAGGTCGCCCGTCTCGGCGTTGATGAAGCCGATGTGGCGCAGCGGCTCGCCCCGCGTCTTGCGCGCGAACACTTCGAAAACGGGCTCTCTCAAGGGAGTGCGAAAGTGCGTGAGTGCGAAAGTGCGGAACCGCAGCGTGCGGCCGCTACATGGACACGCCGAAGCGGCGCAGCGCCTCGCGCCCCTCGGGGGTGATGCGCGACTTGGTCCAGGCGGGGGTCCACGTCTCCACGACGCGCACCTCCTCCACGCCGGGCTCGCGCCGCAGCCGGTCCTCGATGTCGAAGTGGATGAACGCCATGCACGGGCAGGCGGTGGCGGTGAAGGTGAGGTCCACCTCCACCGCGCCGCCCCGCCGGCGCACGTCGTAGATCAAGCCCAGGTCCACCAGCGAGATGGGGATCTCGGGGTCCATCACCTCGCGCAGCGCGTCCCACAGCGGGCCCGTCCGCTCCTCCGGGGGCACCGGGTACGCCGCGGGTGCATCCAGCACGGCCGCGCCGCCGTCGCCGCCGAACCGCTCCGCCGACGTGGCGCACGCCATCAGGCCGCCTCCAGCATGCCGCGGAAGGAGCGGCCCTCCTGGATGGACTCGATGAACTGCTTGTTGGCGGGGCCGCGGCCCTTCCAGCGCTCGAACACCTGGCTCCAGGAGATCTCGCCCTCGCCGAACAGCCAGCGCTTCTCGTCCTCGTCGTACTGGCAGGGGAACGGGTAGTCGAGCACGAACTTCTGCTCCTCCTCGCTCCAGTGCGCCGGCACGTCGATGCCGATGGACTCGCAGAGCGGCACCGTGCTCTTCATCCAGGTCTGGCGCAGCTCGTCGTTGGTCATCCCCTTGAGGCGGTACTCCAGCTGGCCGGAGTGGCGCTTCATGTCGTCGGGGAGCCCGAACCACTCCACCGCCATGGGGAACATCCAGTCCACCGCGCGCTGGATCTTGTCCTTGGCCTCGCCGCCGGCGCCCGAGAGGCGCTTCATCCACATCTCGCCGTGGCGCAGGTGGAAGGTCTCCTCCTGGTCCACCTTGACCAGCGCCCGCTTGAGCGGCGCGTAGCTGGTGTTCTTGAAGACGTCGCCCAGCAGGGTGATCCCGGCGCGGTCGTACAGCCCGTTGGCCACCACCAGCTCCGCCCAGTTCTCCAGCGGGTGGTCGAAGCCGTAGGGGTGCTTGAACTCGTGCGGCTGGCGGCCGTACACCAGCTGCTCCTTGTCCATCCCCAGGTCTTCCAGCAGGCGGTAGGCGATGTTGGCGTGCGCCAGCTCGTCCTGGATGATCGCCGTGGCGGAGACCATGGTGTTGGTGGAGGGGGCGTCCTTCGCCGCGCCGAAGTACGCCGGCGCCGACACCAGCTCGGTGTCCGCCTGCACCAGGAGCTGCACGATCAGGGCGTTGCGGTACCCCTCCGTCATCTCGTCGGGGTACTCCACCATGAAGCCGTTCTGGACCTTGTGCTTCAGCTCCTCGTCCGTATACCTGGCCATGTGCGATCCTCGGTTGCCATGAAATGGGCGCGCCGCGCGGCCTTGCAAGCGCCGCGCCCGGTCCGCCCCTCTACGCCGCTCCTCCGCGGAGCCGCTCGCCCTGCGCCTCGAAGACGAACCGGGCGAGCTCCCCGCGCGCCGCGGGCGGCACCGCCGTGAACTCCACCGCCGTCCAGAAGCGCTGCCCGGGCGCGGCGCCCTCCGTCTCGCCGCCGCGCAGCGCTCGACCCGCGCACTCCAGCGGCGGCCCGTCTCCGGACAGGTGCAGCCGCGCCTCCAGTCCGGTCCCGGGCTCCACCGGCTCGGGGAGCGCCACGCGCATCCCCCCCTCGCTCAGGTCCGTGGTGGCGCCGGACAGGGCGCCGGCCGCCCAGCGGAGCTCCACCCGCACCGCCACCTCCACCCGCACGGCGCCGCGGCGCTGCACCCGCTGCACGCTCGCCGGCCAGGCCAGGCGCAGCGCCGGCCCGGGCTCCGATTCGCGCCGCACCACCGCGGTCACGAACTCGCGCACGCCGTCGGGGTGCGTGCTCTGCACGTCCACCGCCGTCCCCGGCTCCACCCGCACCTCGCGGCCCCGGTGCACGGGCGCCCCCACCAGGATGTCCCGGCCGTCCTCGAAGGCCAGGACCCGGCTGGGGTACCACCCGGCGCCCTCGCCCTCGCCGATGCGGAGCGAGACGGGCTGCATGGGGCGGAGAAAGCGCTGCTCCATCGCGTCGGCCGGGTGTCGGGAACGCCGCCGTTCGAACGATCGTTCGGCGGGGAAGCTATCCGGGATGCCGGCGGGTGTCAACCTGGGTAGAAAATGCGCCTACAGCTACCTCACGGATGGGATGCGGGAGGCAGAACCGTTCCGCTGGCTGAGGTGGCTCACCCACGCCGCCTGGAAGCGATCAGGCGCTGAAACTCGCCGATCAGCGGGATGCGCGCGTAGTGCGATGGCGTGAATGCCATCCTCACGAAGTCTTCCTGCGCGACGCCGAGATTCGTCGGTCCCTGAAGCAGACCCTCGGACTCGAGCTCCTTTTGCAGGTCTCCGATCAGGTCGACCAGAGCCCTTCCCCTCGACGTGAGCGGCGCGACGAAGGTCGGCTGCATCTCCTGCTCGTACCAGTCGATCAGGCAATCCGACACGTTGACGTCGGCCAGCTGTTGTTCGACGAGAAAACGGACGTAGCCGAAAAGGAAGTCGTGGTCGCCCTGCCCGACTCCGACACCCGTTTCGGCGCTACCGGTGGAGAGGATCGCTTCGGCGACTTCCATCGCCAGGTCCATTCCATGGTAGACAGCGCGGGCGATGTTCGTCAGCCCGTTCGCGAACAGGTCGAAGTACGAGAGCGGGAACGAGGCGCTGCCTGACGTGGCCTCCACCATCTTCTGGAGGACCTCGTCCAGCGGCAGAAACGGGACCGAGGACGCACCGACGGTGGAAAACAGCTGCTCCCGCGTGGCGTCTCGAAGCAGGTTGGCCTTGGGCACGGGGACGTACGCCGGAGCCCCGGGACGCCTGAGGGCCTGCCGCGCGTCGGCCCAGTAGGTCGCGCCGTCCGCCGGAGAGTGAAGGAAGAGGAGGACCGGGAGCGGGTATCTCTCCCAGTACGACCTGTGCTTCGGATCCGGATGGAAGCGCCACTCGCTCCCGTGGTCGTGGAAGTAGGAAGAGCCGCTCTTCACCTGCGCCGCGACGAGATGGCCCACCACTTCACCCGTATCGTTGACGAACTCGATCTGCCCGTCGATGCCCACGTCCGCCATCACGGTCTCCCGCCAGATCATGCCCAGCCGGTTGACCTCGGTGGCGACCGCCAGGATCCCGGCGCGCTCCTGCAGCAGGTTCCCCGGCATTCCAGGCATCTGCACGGCCGTGACGAAGTGCTCTCTGATCGCGGCAGGCTCCTCAGACCTTGGCGTTCACGGTCTCCACGATCTCGGTGCCGTCCGGCTGCGGCACGAGGCGCATGTCGCCGAAGATGTTGGGAGCCTCCCCGTGGAGGAGCCGGAGGACCACTGCGGTGAGGCGCCGGATCTCCTTGTCGGCGGACCCGCTTCCCCGCATCTCACAGAAGTGCCGCCAGGCGCGGGCGTTGCCCGTCGCGACGATCTTGGTCTCGGCGCAGTTGGGGAGCACGGAGCGCGAGGCCTCCCGGGCCCGCTTCTTCCGCATCGTCGCCGGGCCGTCGTCACCCACCTTCTCGGTCAGCTGCCCCAGCAGCTTCCGGTACGAGCCCAGGGACAGCTCGCACGCTTCCCTCCAGGTGTCGAACTCGGGGGTGTTCTCTTCGATCTCCGGCGGAAGTACGAAGCCGATCCCCGATTCGTCCACGTACCGCTGGCTGAGCTGCGAGTATCCCATGCCCGCCCGGTGCCGGATGAGCTCGTGCGTGAGCGACCGGCTGACGCCCTCCAGCAGCAGCGTCCACACGGCGTGCTCCAGCACGCTGCCGTGCTTGGTCCGGAGGATGTTGGCCAGGTACGCCTCGTTGCTGGTGCGCCCGGCGATGGTGCGGTGCCCGCCCTCCAGCCCCGCGTCCTCGCCGAAGGAGAGATAGCAGAGCCGCCCCGCGAACTCCGCCACCACCTCGCCCGCCACCTCGCTGTCGCTCTCCCAGCGGATGTGCTCCGGGTAGAGGAATTCCTGGCGGGCGATGAGGGTGACGCGGGGCTCGCGGATGATCTGCATGGGCTCGTCTCCGGGTGGGGTTCTGGACGGGCGGAAAGCTAGACCGTCCCCCCCCCCGCCACAAGGAGCGGCGGCGGGGGCCCGCCGTTGCGCGGACGGGGGCGCCCCCGCATCTTCGGAGCGCCGGACACCCCTTCCCAGGCAGGCCGTCTTGCGGATCGTATCGCTCCTTTCCAGCGCCACCGAGATCGTCCACGAGCTGGGGCTCCAGGACCGCCTGGTGGGGATCTCCCACGAGTGCGACCACCCCCCGGAGGCGCTGGGTCTCCCCCGCGCCTCGCGCTCCCGCTTCGACCCGGCCGGGCTCACCAGCGGCGAGATCGACGCCGCGGTGCGGCGCTGCATGGCCGAGTTCGGCAGCGTGTACGAGGTGGACCGCGCGCTGCTCGGCGAGCTGCGCCCCGACCTGATCCTCACCCAGGGGGTGTGCGAGGTGTGCGCCGTCCCCACCGGCTCCGTGCTGGACGCCGCGGCCGACCTGCCGGGGGATCCCGTGGTGCTGTCGCTGGACGCGCACACGCTGGAGGGGATCCTGGAGACGGTGCGGCAGGTGGCCGACGCGGCCGGGGAGCCGCGGGCGGGCGAGGAGGCGACGGCCCGGCTGCGGGGGCGCATGGACGCCGTGGCCGAGCGGGTGCAGGGCCGCCCGCGGCCGCGCGTGCTCGCGCTGGAGTGGCTGGAGCCGCCCTTCGCGCCGGGGCACTGGGTGCCGGAGATGGTGGAGCGCGCCGGCGGCGGCAACCTGCTGGGGACGGCGGGCGGGCACTCCGTGGAGGTGCCCTGGAGCCGGGTGGAGGAACTGGACCCGGAGCTGCTGCTCCTGCTCCCCTGCGGCTACGACCTGGAGCACGCCCGCGCCGACGCCGAGCGCAGCCGCGAGCGGCTGCGCGCCCTGGCCGGCGGGCTGGCCGACGCGGGGCGCGCCTGGGTGGGGCACAGCGCCTTCTTCAGCCGCTCCGGGCCGCGCGTGGTGGGCGGCGTCGAGGCGCTGGCCGCCGCCTTCCACCCGGACGCCTTTCCCGGCGCCGACACCCGCGGCACGCTGGAGCCCTGGAGGTAGGCGCGTCGCTTGCACCCCCTCCGGCGGACGCGCCGGCGCGCGGCGCGCAGCCAACCCCCGCGAAGGAGACCATCCACATGCGGCTTTCCACCCGAGTGCACGGAGTCCTGGACTACCTGGTCGGCGCGCTGCTGGCCGCGTCCCCCTGGCTGCTGGGCTTCGGGCGGGGCGGGGCGGAGACCTGGGTGCCGGTGGCCGTGGGGGCCGGCGTGATCCTGTACAGCCTGTTCACCGACTACGAGCTGGGCGTCGTCCGCCGGCTGCAGATGAGCGTCCACCTGTGGCTGGACGGGCTGGGCGGGCTGGTGCTCGCCGGCTCCCCCTGGGTGCTGGGCTTCGACGACCGCGTCTGGATCCCCCACCTGGCCTTCGGGCTGTTCGAGATCGCCGCCGCCCTGCTCACCGACACCATCCCCGCCTACGAGCGCCGCCGTGCACAGAGAGCCTGAGCTGGACCCCGACGTCTGCCGGGTCGTCGACGCCCCGGAGTCCAAGGCCGAGGTGCGCGCCTGGGCCTCCGGGGCGAAGGGGATCCACGGCGTGCCCGTCGACGAGGCGCTGCGCCTGTACCGGGAAAGGTGCGGCCCCGGGGTCAAGGGCGAGGGCGACGAGGTGGTCTGGCTGGACGTGGTCAACCCGGGCGAGGCGGAGGCCGTGTTCCTGCGCGACACGCTCCACTTCCACCCGCTGGCGGTGGAGGACTGCGTGCGGGGGCGGCAGCGCCCCAAGGTGGACCGCTACCCCGGCTACTTCTTCATGGTGGTGTACGCCGCGCGCATCAACACGGACCGCTCGCGCATGGCGCTCAACGAGGTGCACGTGTTCCTGGGGGAGCGCTTCGTGGTCACCGTGCACGACCGCAAGGTGCACGAGGTGGGCGAGGTGGTGGCCCGCTGGCGGACCGCGCCGGGGCGGCTGCACGACACGGGGACGCTGGCGCACGCGCTGCTGGACGCGGTGGTGGACGGGTACTTCCCCGTGCTGGACCACTTCTCGGGGCGCGTGGAGGCCATCGAGGACGCCATGCTGGCCGACCAGCGCGAGGAGGACGCCATGCCGGGGATGCTGGCCCTCCGCCGCGAGCTGACCATCTTCCGGCGCGTGGTGGCGCCGCAGCGCGACGTGCTCACCACGCTGCTGCGGCGCGACATCCCGTTCCTGCGGCCGGAGCTGCTCCCGTACTTCCAGGACGTGCAGGACCACGTCATGCGCGTCACCGAGGAGATCGACGGGATGCGCGAGCTGCTCGCCTCGGCGGTGGACGCGTACCTGTCGTCGGCGTCCAACCGGCTCAACCACACCATGCGGGTCATGGCGGCGTGGTCCATCATCCTCATGGCCATGGCGTGGATCGCCGGGGTCTACGGGATGAACTTCAGGGTCATGCCGGAGCTGGGGTGGCGGTTCGGGTATGCGTGGGCGCTGGGGGCGATGCTGGGGGTGGGTGGGGGTCTCTTCATGTTCTTCCGGCGGCGGCGCTGGATCTGAGCGTTTCCTCGTGATCTGGGCGTGGGGCCGCTCCGGAGCCGGACGATACTGCTGTCCGTCTCCTGCGCGGGCTCCGGGAACCCCGCCAAACTGCCGGCGGGTTTCCCTTCGCCGGAGTGAGCCAGCCGAAACTGCCCGGCTGTCTCCCTCCGAACCGATTTTGAGGGGTACTGCGGAACGGCGAACGGCGAACGGCAACCGCAAGCGGCCCCTCCCCCGGCGATCGGGGGAGGGGCCGCGTCTTTCCTTCCTGTCTCCAGGCACGCTCCGAACCCGCGTGAGGGATGCGCGCCCGGAGGGCCGAGACCCCGCGGGGCAGTTTCCGCGGGGGCTCGGCTGCGTTGGCGAGCGTTGTTTGCTCGCCTACGCAGCGCGCAGCCCGACCCGAGCGTCAGCGAGGGGCACGCCCAAACCCGCAGTTCAAAGCCGTTCCGTTCAGATCGAGAACTCCCCGCCGACGCGCGCGAACACCTGGTTCACCCACTCGTCGCCGCCGTCGTAGCGGGAGACGTAGTCGGTGACGCCGTAGCGCAGGGAGAAGTTGGGCCCGAGGCGCACTCCGGCGGAAGCGCCCAGGATCCCGGCCAGGTCGGTGGGGCCGTCCTCGTAGCGCACCTGGCCGGCCCCGAGGGAAAGGGCGAGCGGCAGGGCGCCGGGGCCGGCCTGGCTGCCGTAGCGCGAGTACTCCAGGCCCGCGCTCCAGTGGTCCACCGTCAGCTTGTCTCCCGAGCCCACCGTGCCGAAGGGGAGCTGGCCCAGCAGCTCCGGCCGGGAGCGCTGCGCGGTGCCGAACACGGCCAGGCGCGGGGCGAAGCGCAGCGTGGCGCGCGCGCCCACGCCCCAGCCGCCCTCCAGGCGGGCCCGGGTCTCCGGCAGGCTGCCGTAGAAGCCGTAGGCGGCGAAGGGCTCGGCGGACAGGAGCTGCGCCGCGGCGGGCGCGGCGGGGAGGGCGGCGAGCAGCGCCGCGGCCAGCAGGATCGTACGGGTCATGGTCTCTTCGCGCTGAGGTTCGCCGGAAGCTGGCGGGTGCGGGGAGCGCGCGCAAGCGGCCGGCGCGTGCCGCGTTGACAAGCGCGCCGGGGCGGGGGAGATTCCCCGTCCCGTTTCCCCGCACACCGCAACGGCCGCGCGCATGCAGCTCCACCCCACCTTTCCCGAGTTCCTCCGCCTGGCGCGCGAGGCGACGCTGGTCCCCGTGTCCCGCGAGTTCCTGTTCGACACCGACACGGCGGTTTCCGCGTACCACAAGCTGGCGCGGCCGCCCTTCGGCTTCCTGCTGGAGTCGGTGGTGGGCGGGGAGCGCTGGGCGCGCTACACCTTCCTGGGGACGGAGCCGCGCGGGGCGTGGCGGCTGGTGGGCGACCGCATCGACCGCTGGACGCCCGCGGACGGGTGGACGGAGGGCGAGCGCTCCGCGGACCCGCTGGCCGAGTTCGACCGGCTGGTGGCGCGGCACACGCCGGCCGAGGTGCCGGGGCTGCCGCGCTTCTGGGGCGGGGCGGTGGGATACTTCGGCTACGACGTGGTCCGCCACGTGGAGCGGCTCCCCGGTCCGCCCGCGGAGGGGCTGGGGCTGCCGGACGCGGTGTTCATGCTCACCGGCGTGGTGTTGGCCGTGGACAACCTGTTCGGCCGGGCGCGGGCCATCGCCGCGGTGGAGACGGAGGGCGCGGACGAGGCGGAGCTGCGCCGGCGCTACGACGCGGCCGCCGCCGAGGTGGAGGACGCCATCGGCAGGATCCGGGGCGGCGCGGGGCCGCGCCCGCTGGCCGTGGGGGCCGCGCCCGCGGAGGACCCGCCGTTCAGGAGCACCTTTTCGCGCGAGGCCTTCGAGGCGGCGGTGGAGCGGGTGCAGGACTACATCCGCGCCGGCGACGCCTTCCAGGTGGTGTTGTCGCAGCGGCTCTCGCTCCCGCTGGAGGTCGCGCCCTTCGACCTGTACCGGGCGCTCCGCACCCTGAACCCCTCGCCGTACCTGTTCTACCTGGAGCTGGACGGCTTCCAGCTGGTGGGCTCGTCCCCCGAGGTGATGGTGCGCCTGGAGGACGGCGTGGTCACGGTGAGGCCCATCGCCGGGACGCGGCGCCGCGGCGCCAGCGCGGAAGAGGATGCCGCGCTGGCCGACGACCTGCTGGCCGACGCCAAGGAGCGCGCCGAGCACCTGATGCTGCTGGACCTGGGGCGCAACGACGTGGGGCGCGTGGCCCGCTTCGGGAGCGTGCGCGTGCCGCAGCGCATGACCATCGAGAAGTACTCGCACGTGCTGCACCTGGTCTCCACCGTGGAGGGGGAGCTGCGCGACGGGCTCTCGGCCACGGACGTGCTGCGCGCCTCCTTCCCGGCGGGGACGGTGTCCGGCGCCCCGAAGGTGCGGGCGATGGAGATCATCGACGAGCTGGAGCCGTCGCGCCGGGGCGCGTACGCGGGCGCGGTGGGGTACTTCGCGCACGGCGGGCGCGCCATGGACACGGCCATCGCCATCCGCACCGTGGTGGTGCGCGGCGGGGAGGCCCACGTGCAGGCGGGCGCCGGCATCGTCGCCGACTCCGTCCCCGCCGCCGAGTACGACGAGACGCTCAACAAGGCGCGCGCCCTGCTGCGGGCCATGCAGATGGTGGCGCCGGCCCGGGAACCGGGCGGGGCCTGACGCTCCCGCCGCCTCGCGACCAGGAGACGGAATGACGATGATCCGCTGGCTGCTGGGGGCCTGGGTCGCCGGGGCCGCGGCCCCGTGCGCCGCCGCGGCGCAGGCGCCCGCGCCGCGCCCGGACACCCTGCCGCCGTCCCCCGTCGCCACTCCCGCGGCGGAGGCGCCCGCGCGCGCGCCCCTGTGGGCCGGCGCCGCGCGCACGGTGCTTTCCGGCGAGGAACTGCGGCGGAGCGGGGAGACGCACCTGCTGGCGGCGCTCGCCGGGCGCGTGCCGGGGCTGGAGGTGCTCCGCGGCGGCGGCGAGGCGGGGTCCGCCGTCGCGGCGCGCATCCGCGGCGCGCGCGCGTGGGCGGGCGGGGGGCCGCTGCTGGTGGTGGACGGCGTCCCGGTGGCGGGCGAGGCCAGCTCTACCTGGGCCGGCACCGCGAACCCGCTGGCCGGGGTGGTGGGGAGCGACCGCGCCGCCGACCTGGACCTGGACGAGGTGGAGTCGGTGGAGGTGCTGCGCGGCCCCGCGGCCGCGGCCCGCTTCGGCGCGCGCGGGGCCGGCGGCGCCCTCCTGGTCGCCACCCGCCGCGGCCGCGCCGGGCGGACGGAGTACACGCTGCGCTCGGCGGCGGGCGCCGAGCGGCCCGCCGGGCGGGTGCCGCTGCAGCGCAGGTACGGGATGGGGACGCAGGGGATCTCCACCGCCTGCGGCGCCCCCAACTGCGCGGTCCTGCAGGAGGGCGTCAGCTGGGGCCCGCTGCTGCCGGAGGGGAGCCCCACGTTCGACCACGCCGCCGAGCTGTTCGAGACGGGGCGGAGGTGGGACAACTCGCTCGCCGTCTCCGGCGGCAACTCCCGCGGCACCTTCTTTCTTTCCGGCGGGGTGCTGGCGCAGGACGGCTACTTCGCCGGCGGCGGCGACGGCTACGACCGCCGCACCCTGCGGCTGGGCGGCACGCACCGGCCCCGCGGCGACCTGGAGCTGTCCGCGAGCGCGGCGCTGGCGAGCTCCGCGGGCCGCTACGCGCCCCGCGCCTCCACCCCCAGCGACCTGCTGATGGCGGGGCTGCGCACCCCGCCGGAGTTCGACAGCCGGGAGTTCCTCACCCCCGAGGGCCTGCACCGCAGCTTCCGCTTCCCCAACCCCCGCCCGGGGGCCGAGCTCGCCTCGCGGGGCACCGACAACCCGTTCTACCTGCTGGAGGAGGGGGAGTACGCGCAGGACGTGTCGCGCGCCCTGGGGAGCTTCACGGCGCTGTGGAAGCCGCGCCGCTGGCTGCGGGTGGGCTGGACGCTGGGCGCGGACCGCGTGGCGGACGACCGCCTGGAGGCGCGCCCGCTGCAGAGCTCCGGCGCCCCGGCCGGCGGGACGGTGGGGAGCTGGCGGCTGGAGGACGCCCGCGTGGAGCACTCGCTGGCGGTGGACGCGGACTGGGCGCTGGGCTCCGCCCTGTCCGGGACGCTGGGCGCCGGGCACGAGCTTGGCCTCCGGGACCTCCGCAACGTGCGCGTGGTCCGGAGCGGGCGGAGCTCCCCCCTGCCGCTGCTGGACCGGACCCCGGGCGCGGGCGCGGTGACGTACGACGACCGGGTGCGGCGCACGCTGGACGGGTACTCGCTGCGGGGGACGCTGGACGTGGCCGGCCAGCTCTTCCTCGCGGGGGTGCTGCGCAGCGACGGCGTCGCCGTCGCCGGGGAGGAGCGCCACCGCGCCTGGTACCCGGCGGCGGGCGCCACCTGGAGCTTCGCCCGCACCCTGGGGATCCCCGCGTGGGTGGCGGGGGGCGGCGACCTGCGGCTGGCGTACGGGCGCAGCGGGCAGGAGGCGGAGCCGTACCTGCTCCAGGACCTGCTCCTCTTCGCCCCGGCCCCGCGGTTCGTGGGGCCGGGTGTGACGCCGGTCTCCCGCGCGGACTTCCGGGGGGCGTCCGGCCCGGAGCCGGCCGTCACCGACGAGGTGGAGGCGGGGATGGACCTGGGGCTGCTGGGGGGGCGGGCGCAGCTGGGCGCCACCTGGTTCCGGGCGGACACGCGCCGCGCCGCCCTTTTCCTCCCCCGCGCCACCCCGTCCGGCGTCCGGGCGGAGAGCGTGGGCGACTTCCGCGACGCCGGGTGGGAGGCCGCGCTGCGCGCGCGGCCGTACACCGGGCGCAGGGTGGCGGTGGAGCTGGGGCTGAACTGGGCGCGCGCGCGCAACCGGGTCGTCGGCCTGGGGGGTGCGGACGTCCTGCCGTACCCGTTCGAGCCGGCCTCCTTCGCCGGGAGCCGCAGCGTCGCGCAGGTGGGGCTGCCGCTGGGCGTGGTCCGCGGGTTCGACTTCGCGCGCTGCGGCCGGGGGCTTACGGTCGTCCGCGCGGGCGCGATCACCCACGACGTGGGCGCCGCCTGCCGGGGGGCGCCGGACGGCGCCCTGTTCGTCGGCGCGGACGGCTTCCCCGTCCGCGACCCCAACGAGCGCGTCATCGCCGACCCCACCCCCGACTGGACGGGCGCGCTCGCCGCGGAGCTGCGGGTGCTGGGCGTGCGGCTGGGCGCGCGGGTGGAGAGGCGGCAGGGCGGGGAGACGCTCAACCTGACCCGCGCCTTCCTGTACCAGTACGGGACCCACGGCGACACCGGGGACCGGGGGGCGCAGGGCACCTTCGGGGTGGACTGGATGGAGGGGCCCACCGCGGGCCCCGGGGTGACCCGGGTGGTCCGGCTGGACGAGACCTGGTACACCACCCTGGGCGGGGCGACGGGGCCGCGGGCGCAGTTCGTGGAGGACGCCTCCGTCACCCGCCTGCGCGAGCTGTCCGTCGCGTACACCTTCGACCGGCCCTGGCTGCGGCGCACCCTGGGGCTGCGCGCCGTGGACGCCCGCGTGGCCGGCCGCAACCTGCACGGCTGGACCGACTACACCGGCTTCGACCCGGAGTCGGGGGTCGGCGGCGCCCTGCTGCCCAACCGCGGGATCGACTGGTTCGTCGCCCCGCCGGCGCGCGCCTGGGTGCTTTCGGTGACCCTGGCCCGCTAGGCCCCGGAGCGCGTGCGCCGGGGCAGCCTTGACACGGGTTTGCCCAACCCGCAAGATAGTACCTGTCTCTGAGATCCGCCCCGTTTCCATCGAACTCCTTTCCTTCGATCGGGGTGGCTCCGGGACCGCGTCCTTCCTCTTCCGAATTCCCTGTTCCTGTCGGTTCTCGTCGGTCCGGTTCCGCTGACTGGTCGGGCAGCTTCAGCAAGGCAGGCCGGGCGTGCGCGCCCTCCCCAACCCACCCCGCCGCAAGGAGGAGCCCTCCGTCCATACCCTCGTCGTTGTGGCACCCCCCCGCGCTGCGGCGACGCGCCGGGGGCGGCCCAGAAGCCGGGCGGCGGCGCGCATCCGCGTCCGCTGCGAGAACTCGTCCTCCACCTGTCGCGTAGTGAACCGCGGCACACCGGGAGAACAGGAATGAAAACAATCCGTTGGCTACTGGCAGCATGCCTGGCCCTGGCGCTCTCTCCGCTCCCGTCGTGGGCGCAGGAGCCCGCGACCGTCTCGGGCAGGGTCACGCGGGAGAACGGGTCCCCCGTCGCGTCCGCCAACATCCGCATCCCCACGCTCAACGTGGGAACCGTGACCGGCGAGGACGGCAGCTACCGTCTCTCCGTCCCCGCCTCGCGCGTCCGCGCGGGCCAGCAGGTGCAGATTACCGCTTCGCAGGTGGGTCTCGCGCAGCAGGCCCACAACGTCACGCTCAACCCGGGCGGGAGCGTCACCCAGAACTTCCAGCTCTCGGCCGACGCCCTGCAGCTGGACGCGCTGGTGGTGACCGGCCTCGGGCAGACCACCACCCGTGAGCGCCTGGGCACCTCCATCGCCTCGGTGTCCGGCGAGCGGCTCACCCAGGTGCAGTCCTCCAACGTGGTGAGCGCCCTCGCGGGCAAGGCGCCGGGCGTGCAGGTCCTTTCCGCCTCCGGCGAGCCGGGCGCGCCCACCTCCATCCGCATCCGCGGCGTCAACACGCTGCAGAACATGGGCGTCGGGCCGCTCTTCGTGGTGGACGGCGTGCCGGTGAACACGCAGGAGAACGTGCTCCCCGCCAGCGTACGCTCGGTGGGCGGCAACTCGGCCAACCCCGTGACGCTGGCCGGCACCGTCTCCAGCAACCGCATCTCGGACATCAACCCCAACGACATCGAGAGCGTCGAGATCCTCAAGGGCGCGGCGGCGGCGGCCATCTACGGCGCGCGCGCGGCCCAGGGCGTGGTGCTCATCACCACCAAGCGCGGCCAGAGCGGCCCCACCCGGATCACCCTGTCGCAGACGGTCACCACCGACGAGGTGATCAGCGAGTACCCGCTGCAGCGCACCTTCGCCCAGGGGGCCAACGGCGTCAACGCCGGCAACCAGCTGCGCAGCTGGGGCGCCCCCATCACGGGCGAGTCGTACGACCACTTCGGCGAGCTGTTCGAGAACGGGCAGATCCAGGAGACCAACCTGAGCGTCTCCGGCGGCACCGAGCGGACCACGTACTTCCTGTCGCTGGGCCGCTTCGACCACAACGGCGTGGTCACCGGCGAGAACGACTACTTCGACCGGTACACCGCCCGCCTGCGCGGCTCGCACATGCTGGGCAGCCAGCTGACGCTGTCGGGCAACTTCGCGTACTCGCAGACCAAGGCCGGGTACATCCAGACCGGCTCCAGCGGCTCCGGCCTGCTGCTCGCCGGGCTGCGCACCCCGCCCAGCTTCAACAACTGCTCGTACGAGAACGGCAACCAGTGCTACCTGACGTCCGCCGGGTACCACCGCTTCTTCGACAAGCCGAACCCGACGCGCCTCAACGACATCGGCACGTTCGAGAACCCGTTCTGGATCATCAACCAGGACCGCACCACCAGCGAGGTGGGCCGCGCCTTCGGCAACATCGCGGTGGACTACACGCCGGCCAGCTGGCTGCGGCTGAACTACACGCTGGGCAACGACTACTCCACGGACGACCGCCTGGAGGTGTTCCCCACCGGCAACGCGATCCAGGCCAACGGCTACCTGGGTGACGCGACCATCGTGTTCCAGCAGCTCAACCAGGACGCGACGGCCACCTTCACGCACGACCTGAGCAGCGCCCTGGGCGGCTCGCTGACGCTGGGCTGGAACCGCAACGCCCGCGACTTCCGCCGGCAGTACGTGGAGGGGCTCACCTTCATCGCGCCGGGCGTGTTCCAGCTGGACAACACGCTGGACCGCAACCCGGACAACTACGAGTACAAGATCCGGAGCGAGTCGTTCTTCGGGCAGGCGCAGGTCAACCTGTTCGAGCAGGTGTTCCTGACCGGCGCCCTGCGCAACGACGGCTTCTCCACCTTCGGCGAGAGCAAGAAGCGTCACTGGTACCCCAAGGCGAGCGTCGCCTGGACGCTGTCCGAGACGCTGGGCCTGCAGGACCGCCTGCCGTTCATCACCTCCACCAAGCTGCGCGCGGCCTGGGGCCAGGCGGGCAACGAGCCCCCGGTCTACGGCACCATCGGCGTCTTCTCCTTCGCCGACATCGCCGACGCCGGGTGGGGCAGCTTCATCCGCCCGACCACCGGCAGCCAGGGCGGCGCCTTCCGCGGCGCGGCCCGCCCGCAGCCCGACCTGGGCCCCGAGCGGACCACCGAGACCGAGGCCGGCATCGACTTCGGCCTGTTCGACAACCGCGCCAGCGTCGGCCTGACGTACTACAACGCGCGCACCGAGGACGCGATCCTGCAGGTGCCGCTGGCCCGCTCCACGGGCTACTTCAACCAGCTGCGCAACTCGGCCGAGATCAGCAACAAGGGCTGGGAGCTGAACCTGGACCTGCGCCCCGTGGAGACCCGCAACTTCGCGTGGGAGATCGGCGGCAACTGGTCCACCAACGACAACGAGGTGCTGTCGCTGGGCGACTCGGCCACGCAGTTCATCGGCCTGGCCGGCGGCTTCACCAGCGCCTCGGGCGCGGCGGTGGTCGGCTACCCGGTGGGCGTGCTGCGCGGCTCCGACTTCGCGCGCTGCGGCCGCGGGCTGAAGACGATCAACAGCGCCGGCACGGCGCACAACATCGAGGCGGCCTGCGCGGGCGCTCCCGACGGCGCGCTGTACGTCGGCGCCAACGGGTTCCCCATCCTGGACCCGACGCTCCGCGTGATCGCCGAGCCGCAGGCAGACTGGAACGCGGGCGTGCGCAGCAGCATCACCCTGTTCAACAACGTGCGCATCTCCGGCCTGCTGGACATCAAGCAGGGCGGCCAGATCTGGAACGGCACCAAGGGCGCGACGTACTCGTACGGCACGCACCGGGACACCGAGACGCGCGCGAGCTGCTCCATCCCCGCCGGGGGCACGGCGCTGGTCTGCTCCGGCAACGAGAAGGTCTTCGGCCAGACCATCTTCAACGGGCAGAAGGTGGTGGGCCCGGGCGCCGGCCGCTCGGTGCCGATCGGGCAGAACTGGTACTTCAACGGCCTGGGCAACAGCTTCAACGGCCCCGGCGCGCAGTTCGTGGAGGACGCCAGCTACGTCAAGCTTCGCGAGATCGCCCTCAACTACACGATCCCCGGGAGCATCTCCCGCCGGTTCGGGATGTCCGGGATCGACCTCCGCGTGGCCGGCCGCAACCTCAAGACCTGGACGGACTACACGGGTTTCGACCCGGAGACCAACCTGGGCGGCGGCACCAACGTGCAGGGGGTGGACTACTACAACAACCCCCAGTCCCGCCAGTGGATCTTGAGCGTCAACCTGAATCGCTAAGGAGCTGCCGCACATGCATAAATGGACCAAGTCGGCGCTCGCGGCCACCGCGCTGACCTTCACCCTCTCCGGGTGCGACGACTTCCTCACCGGCCCCGGGGTCAGCGACAACCCCAACGCGCCCGTCGAGGTGGGCACGGCCCAGCTGTACCAGGGGATCCAGCTGTCGCAGACCGTGCAGCACACGGGCGACCTGGCGCGGCACGCGGCCATGTGGACGCAGCAGATGGCCGGGATCGGCAACCAGTACTCCGGCCGCGACCAGTACGTGGTCACGGAGCAGGACCTGGCGGCCTGGTACAACGCCATCTACACCGGCGGCGGGCTGATCGACATGCGCGAGGTGATCGCCCGCTCCGAGGCCGCCAACGACCGGACGTACGCCGGGATCGTGCGGGTGTGGGAAGGATACCTCATGGGCGAGTCGGCCAGCCTGTGGGGCGCCCTCCCGTACTCCCAGGCGGTCAACGAGGACAACCCCACGCCCAAGCTGGACGACCAGGCGGACGTGTACGCCGCGGTGCAGGCGACGCTGGACAAGGCGATCGCCGACCTGCAGAGCAACCAGGGCGTCGGCCCCGGCCAGACGGACCTGATCTACCGCAGCACCACGGTGGAGCAGCAGCGCGCCAAGTGGATCCAGCTGGCGCACACGCTCAAGGCCCGCTTCTACATGCACTGGGTGGAGGCGCAGGCGTTCTCCGGGACCCACAATGGCAAGAACGTGGCGGCCGAGGCCACCAAGGCGTGCGGCGGCAACTGCCTGCAGAAGGCGGTGGCCGCGGCCGCCAACGGGATCTCCACCCCGGCCAACAACTTCACCAGCTTCCAGAGCACCACGGCCGGCGGTGAGAACCTCTGGTACCAGTTCATGTTCGTCCGGCGCCAGGGGCAGATCGCCGCGGGCAAGAACCTGGTGGACCTGATGAAGTCCCGGAACGACCCGCGCCTGGAGCAGTACTTCGCCCCCACGGGCGGCCAGGTGGTGGGCGCGGCGCCGGCCGGCGCGAGCGGCTCGCTGCTCAGCGCCACGCGCGGGGCCGCGGGCTTCCGCCAGCCGATGGTGACCTACGCCGAGAACCAGCTGATCCTGGCGGAGGCCAACGCCCGGCTGGCGACGGGCAACCCGCTCACCAACCTGAACAACGCCCGCACGGCCGAGGGGCTGACGGCGCTGTCCGGGCTGAGCGGGGCCGCCCTGCTGCGCGAGATCATGCTGGAGAAGTACATCGCGCAGTTCCAGAACGTGGACGTGTACAACGACTACAAGCGCACCTGCATCCCGGAGATCCGGCCGGCGGGGAACGCGCAGGCGGTGATCGGCCGCATCCTGTACTCCGACACGGAGCGCGCCGCGAACCCCAACATTCCGCTGCCGACCAACCAGCCGTCGCGGAACGACAACGACCCGCAGGCCTGCCCCAGGCCGGCATAGCGCGGGCGTAGCCGGAAAGCAGGAGAGCAGCGTCCGTCCCGGGACACCGGGGCGGACGCTGCTCGCTCCGGGCACGGGGGGCAGCCGCTCCCCGCGCCCGCACCCGTTCAATCCTGGAGGCTCGACGATGCGACCCATCGCGCTGGTGCTGCTCTGCGCGCTGCTGAGCGGCTGCTTCACCTACTCCCCCGCCCGGACCGCCCCCGGCCGGGCGGCCCGCGTGCGGGTGACCCTCGCCACCCCCACCGACTTCCGGCTCACCCAGGTCACCGCCAACGGGGTGGTGGTGGCGGAGGGCGAGATCGTGCGGGCGGACAGCGCGGAGGTGGCGATCTCGGCGCTGGACCTGCGGGCCGCTTCGGGCTACGAGTTCGCGGCCCAGGGCGAGACGCTGGTGATCCCGCGCAGCAGCATCGCCGTGATGGAGACCCGCCGCATCTCCGCCTGGCGGAGCGCGCTGATCGTCGGGGCGCTGGTGGCCGTGATGACCCTCACCAAGAAGCTGATCGGCCTGGGCATCGGCGACGACAACGGCGGCGGCGGCGGCGGCGGGCCCAACCCGAGCTGATTTCGTTTCGGCTGGGACGGGAACGGCTTTGAACTGCGGGGTTGGGCGTGCCCCTCGCTGTCGCTCGGGTCGGGCTGCGCGCGGAGTAACGCACGAAACTACCGTGCGTAACTCCGCCGAGCCCCGCCGAAACTGCCCGGCGGGTCTCGGCCCTCCGGGCGCGCATCCCTCACGCGGGGGCCCGGGGTACGGCCGGTGCCTTCGCGAGGGGCGGCCGATGGCCCGCTCCGCGCGGACCGCCCCGCCCGAAACACACGAAGCGCCGCCCGGCTCGCCGGGCGGCGCTTCGTGCTTCCGGATGCAGTCCCCGGCGGACGCCAGCGCGGAGCCGCGTGAGGGATTTCGGCCCGGAGGGGCGAGACCCCAACAGCAGTATCGTTGGGGGCTCGACTCCGTTGGCGAGCGTTGTTTGCTCGCCTACGGAGCCGAAGCCCGACCCCGGCGCAGCCGGGGGCACGCCCGACCCGCGGTTCAACTCCGTTCCGTTTCGCTGCCGGGCCCGGTGAGGAACACCAGGATGGAGCCGTTGGGGCTGGCCCGGTACCCCTGCCGCGGGCTGGTGGCGCCGGGGTACACCTCCACGCGCTCCACCTCCAGCACCCGGATCTGCCCCAGGACGCAGGTGTCCTGCATGGGCGTGCCGTCCACGTAGACCTCGGCGCTGGGGTTCGACATGAACGTCTTCGCCCCGCGCAGCACCACCCGCGGGCACCCGCCGCCGGAGCGCCGGTCCACCTGCACGTTGGACACGCGCCCCGCCAGCGCGTCCAGCAGGGTCCCGCCGCGGGCCAGGTCGGCGCCGAAGATCACCGTGCCGCTCCCCACGTGGACGGGCGCGAGCGAGTGGGAGTGGGCGGCCCCGGCCGGGGGGGCGGACGACACGCAGGCGGCGAGGGACGCGGCGGCGACGGCGCCGGGCGCCAGGAGAAAGCGACGCGACATGGGCCCTCCCGGGTGTGGAGTGGGGACCTCCGGGACGTGCTTCCGGGCGTGCGCCGGCCGGGGCGGGGAGCCGGGGTCGGGGGCGCCGCGCACGCCGGTCCCGCGCGGCGTGCCCACGGGGCGCCGCTGCATGGATCAGGCCCGCCCGCCGGGGCCCGTTTCCGGGGGGCGGGGGTGGTCCGACTCTTGCGCCCGGCCCGCGGCATGGCAGACGGAAACAAGACACTCAAGGACCGCCGCAAGAACCCCGACCGGCGTGTCACCCGCGGTCCCGGCGGACCGCTCGACGACCGCAAGACCCGCTTCTCGGTGGGCTACCTTGTGGTCGCGTTCCTGGCGCTGGTCGCCATCAACTACCTGCTGGCGGGGCAGGGGTCCAAGCCGCTCGCGTACAGCGAGTTCAAGGACAAGGTGCGGGCCGGCCAGGTCAAGGAGGTGCGGCTGGGCGAGTCCACCATCCAGGCCGTCCCCACGGACTCCATCGCCAAGGCCGACAAGATCCGGACCTGGTCGGTGACGCGCACCGGCGTGACCAACGACGAGACGCTGTACCCGCTGCTGGAGCAGAACCGGGTGCCGCACTCCGGGCTCCCGGTCAGCTGGCTCAGCGGGATCCTGGGGTGGGTTCTCCCCTTCGCGCTGATCGCCCTGTTCTGGTTCTGGATCATCCGCCGCATGAGCCCCACGCAGGGGGTGCTCACGGTGGGGAAGAGCCGCGCCCGCATCGTGGGCGAGGAGGGGACCGGCGTCACCTTCGCCGACGTGGCGGGGGTGGACGAGGCCAAGCAGGAGCTGGTGGAGATCGTGGAGTTCCTGCGCACCCCCGACAAGTTCGCCAACCTGGGGGCAAAGATCCCCAAGGGCGTGCTCCTGGTGGGCCCTCCGGGCACCGGCAAGACGCTGCTGGCGCGCGCCGTGGCGGGGGAGGCGGGGGTCACCTTCTTCTCCATCTCCGGCGCCGAGTTCGTGGAGATGTTCGTGGGCGTGGGCGCCGCCCGGGTGCGCGACCTGTTCGCGCAGGCCAAGGCGCAGGCCCCCTGCATCATCTTCATCGACGAGCTGGACGCGCTGGGCAAGGCCCGCTCGCAGGGCGGGATCATGGGGGGCAACGACGAGCGCGAGCAGACGCTGAACCAGCTCCTGGTCGAGATGGACGGTTTCGACCCGCGTATCGGCGTCATCATCATGGGCGCCACCAACCGCCCCGAGATCCTGGATCCTGCGCTGCTGCGCCCCGGCCGCTTCGACCGGCAGGTGCTGGTGGACCGCCCGGACCTGAACGGGCGCTTCGCCATCCTCAAGATCCACGCGGCCGGGATCAAGCTGGGGGAGGACGTGGACCTGGAGCGCATCGCCCGCCGCACCCCGGGGTTCGTGGGCGCCGACCTGCAGAACCTGCTCAACGAGTCCGCGCTCCTGGCCGCCCGCCGCGACAAGCCGGCGGTGACCATGCGCGAGGTGGACGACGCGGTGGACCGCATCGTCGCCGGGCTGGAAAAGAAGAACCGGCTGATCAACGACAAGGAGCGCACCATCGTCGCCTACCACGAGGCGGGGCACGCCATCGTGGCGGAGCGGGTGCCCACCGCGGACCCGGTGCACAAGATCTCCATCATCCCCCGCGGGGTGGCGGCGCTCGGCTACACGCAGCAGCTCCCCACCGAGGACCGCTACCTGCTCACCAAGCAGGAGCTCATGGACCGCATCGCGGTGCTGCTGGGCGGCCGGGTGGCCGAGGAGATCGTCTTCAACGAGATCTCCACCGGCGCCGGCAACGACCTGGAGCGGGTCACCGACCTGGCGCGCCGCATGGTCACCGAGTACGGGATGTCGCGGGAGCTGGGCCCCATCAACTTCGCGGGGCCGCGGCGGGCGCAGTTCCTCCAGGGCACGGAGGAGGGCGGCGGCAACTACTCGGAGGACACGGCGCGTGTGATCGACCGCGAGATCCACGGGATCGTGGAGGGGACGTACGAGCGCGTGCGCGAGATCCTGGTCGCGGACCGGGAGATCCTGGAGGTGCTGTCGCGGCGGCTGCTGGAGGTGGAGGTGGTGGACGAGTCGGACCTGCGGCGCATCATGGGGCTGCCGCCGCGCACCCACGAGCCGCTGGAGGAGCGGATCGTGGAGCCGCCGCCGCCGGGGTCGGGCGGCAACGACGTGACTGCGGTCCATCCCGCGGCGGAGGAGGGGCGCGTGCCTCCCGGGGCCTGACCGCTTTTCTTTACCCGAGACGGAGTGGCCGATCGTGGAACGAGGCGAGAACGAGCAGGGGAAGAGCCCGCTGCCGGCGGACGAGCAGGATGCGCCCGCGCCGGAGCGTCCGGTGCCGGGCGACGAGCGGCGGCGGTCGGACGGGCAGGAGGACAAGCCTTCGCAGGCGGAGGGGGAGCGGGATTCTGCCTGAGCTTTTGATGGCGGTTGTGGGTTGAGCTGAGTCCCTTCTCCGGGCGGTTTCGGGGGAGGGACTTCGCGTTTGTGGCCGGATCTGGGTGTGGGGCCGCTACGGAGCCCGGCGGTACTGCTGCCGGTCTCCTCCGCGGGCTCCGGGAACCCCGCCAAACTGCCGGCGGGTTTCCCTGCGCCGGAGGGAGACAGCCGAAACTGCCCGGCTGTCTCCCTCCGCAACGGATCTTTTGGGTACTGCGGAACAGCGAACGGCGGACGGCGGGCTTAACGGTCCGGCGCCTGGTCGCGTCCTGGGGGTGGAAGCCGGTCGGGGGACCGGCGTCCTGGCAAACTTCCAGGGAGGTGGACCATGAGCCGGATCGCGAAGCTGGGGGTGTACGGCGTGTTCGGGGCGGCGATGGCGGGGGTGCTCGGGTTCGGGACGGTGCAGGCGGTGGGGGCGACGGAGCCGGCGGCCGCCGAGCGGGCCTGCAACGTCAGCGACTGCATGCGGCAGTGCGGCTACTACGGGGAGTGCTACAACGGGAAGTGCTACTGCTACTGACCGCTCGCGGCGGCTCCGGTCCGCGGGACCGGGGCCGCCCGGCCCGGGGCTTCCGGCAGGATCTCTTGACGTTCGGTGGCGGGAAAGGTATGATGGGGGGCAGCCACGCCCGGCGCCTGTGCGGCGGGCATCCCCCTGCGAGGTGAGGTGTCGATGACCCGTGCCGCGACGATTCTCCGGAAGGGCCTGTTCACGCTGGCGATGGCGCTCTCGCTGGGCTTCGGGGCCTCGCAGGCGCTGGCGGCGCCCCCGGGCGGCGCCTCGGCTGCCCGCCTGTGTGAGCCGCTCCAGTGCTGGCGCTCCTGCCTCGCCCTGGGCTACCAGTACGGCGCGTGCAGCGCCGGAGCCCCCGAGGTGTGCGACTGCTGGCACGAGTGAGCCGGTGCGCGTGGGCCAGGTGACGGTGGGCTCCCCGGCACGTGCCAGGGAGCCCACCCGCTTCAGCCCCCGCGCAGGTCCACCAACGCCCGGGCGTCGCACATTCGCGAACATCGTCGCGAAGCTGCTGCCGTCATCCCACCACGCGAGGAGCGCACGATGAAGCACGCGAAGAGGCTGTACCTCCGGGGCGCGTTCGGCCTGGCCGTCGCCGGCGTGCTCGGCTTCGGCACGACGCAGGCGTTCGCCGACACGGGGGCGCGGACGCCCTTCCAGGCGTGCCGCATCGACTGGGACTGCTTCCACTCCACCCAGTGCGGGAGCAACGGCGGGATCTGCAACCAGTACGACGGCTACTGCGACTGCTTCCCGGAGAACCAGCCCCTCATCCCCTGACTCCGGGCGGGGGCCGGGCGAGGTTGGAATGGAGCCCGGCGCGCGACCCACGCCGGGCTCCATTCGCTTTTCACGCGGTCCGCTACGCCCGGCCGTCCAGCAGCGCCTCCACCACCCCCGCCCCGCGCTCCGCCGCGCCCAGCCCCGCCCGCACGTAGCCGCGCGCCCGCTCCCCCGCCGCTCGCCGCGCCTCCCCGTCCTCCAGCAGTTCCTCCAGCCTCCGGGCCAGCTCCGCCCCGTCCGCCACGGACCAGGCGGCGCCCGCCGCCGCCAGCTCGCCGGCCTCGCGCGCGTTGGCGTGCCGCGGCCCGAAGAGCACGGGCAGCCCGAAGGCGGCCGGCTCCAGCACGGAGTGCAGCCCCGCCGTCCCCCATCCGCCGCCCACGTACGCCAGGTCGCCCGCGGCGTACAGGTCGCCCAGCACGCCCACGCGGTCCACCAGCACCACGTCCGGGGCCGGTGCGCCGGCCTCCACGGCGGAGAGGCGCGCGTGCCCGAGCCCGGCGGCGTCCAGCAGCGCCTCCGATGCGGCCAGGTGCTCGGGGGTGGGCTCGTGCGGCACCAGCACCAGCCGCACCGGCCGGCCCGCATCCGCCGCGGCGCGCACGGCGGGGACCAGGCGCTCCTCGTCGGGCGGCCAGGTGGAGCCGGCCACAAGCACCGGGCGGTCCGCCGCGGCGACCGCGCGCAGGTGCGGGGCATCGCGGTCCACGCGCTCCGCGCGCTGCCACACCTGGTCGAAGCGCGCGTCGCCCATCACGCCGCGGCGCTCCGCGGGCACGCCCAGCGCGCCGAAGCGCTCCGCGTCCGCCGCGGAGATGGCGGCCACCCGGTCCAGCCGCGCGTACGCCGGCCCGAGCAGCGCCCGCGCGAGCCAGCCCAGGCGGCTGGACGACTCCGGGAGGGTGCCGCTGAGCATCGCCAGGCGGACGCCGCGCCTCCTTGCCTCGCGCGTGAGCACGGGCCACACGTCGGTCTTGGAGAAGGCGATCACGTGCGGGCGCAGCGTCTCCAGCGCGCGGCGCACGTCGCCGGGGCGGTCGTAGGGGAGGTAGTCCACGAAGTCGGCGGGGACGCTCATGGCGAAGCGCTCCGCCGAGGGCGAGAAGAAGGTGTACACCACGTGCGCGTCCGGCCGCCGCCGGCGGAACTCCTCCACCACCGCCCGCGCCTGGAGCCCCTCGCCCACGCTGGGCGCGTGGAACCACACCAGGTCGCGCGCGGGGTCGCGCTCCGTGATCGTCCACGCCTCCATGCGGTCCAGCACGTTGCGCCGCCCGCGGATCCCCTGCGCGAGCTTGCCCCGCCCGCGGGCCAGCAGCGGCAGGGCGAGGGAGGCGGCGCGCAGCGCGGCGACGTAGAGCGATTCGAGCAGCGACATGCGGAGAAGGTACCCGCCGCGCCCCGCGGACGGAAGGCGGGCCCCGCGGCCCCCACCCGGCGGCCCGAGAGCCGCCACCCTCCCCCGTGCCGGGGGAGGGCTTCCCGAAGGTCGGAGATCGCTGCGCGGTGGCCGCCCCCCATCCCCACGACTTGCCCCCTCCAATCCCCCGCAAGCGAGGGAGGGGTGAACTGCCGTTGCCGTTCGCAGTTCCGCAGTATCCACATGATCCGTTGCGGAGGGAGACAACGGGGCAGTTTCCGGTGGCTCCCTCCGGCGCAGCGAGACCCCGCAGCGTCGGCACAGCCGTATCGTGCCGACCGAGGAGGCTCGCGGAGCCCGCGTAGGAAACAGGCCGGCAGTTTGGCCTGGTTCCGGAGCGGCCCCACGCCCGGAACCCAGCCCGTCCACATCCCGGCAGCGACGGCCCCTGAAATGCAACCGTCCACAACCCGCTCGCGCCGCTTACGTTGCAGCCCCGACTTCGGTATACTTTCGGCATGAAAGATCGCATCGTCATCCGCGGGGCCCGCCAGCACAACCTCAAGAACCTGGACCTGGACCTCCCGCGCCGCTCGCTGATCGTGGTGACCGGGCCGTCCGGCTCCGGCAAGTCGTCGCTCGCCTTCGACACCGTCTACGCCGAGGGGCAGAGGCGCTACGTGGAGTCGCTCTCCACCTACGCCAAGCAGTTCCTGGAGCGGATGGAGAAGCCCGACGTGGACCGCGTGGAGGGGATCTCCCCCGCGGTCGCCATCGAGCAGCGCAACCCCACCAAGACCTCGCGCTCCACCGTGGGCACGGCCACGGAGGTGCACGACTACATGCGCCTGCTCTGGGCCCGCGCCGGTCGCACCTACTGCCCCGGCTCGCACCCCGACCGTCCCTGCGGCCGCGAGGTGCGCCCGGACAGCGTGCAGAGCGCCACCGACGCCACCCTGGCGCTCCCCGAGGGGACGCGCTTCACGGTGGCCTTTCCGCTGCCGCTCTCGGCGCGGGTGACGCACGCGCTGGTGGTGGAGAACCTGCGCGCCCTGGGCTTCCTGCGGGTGCGAGCGGACGGCCGCGACCTGCACCTGGACGACCTGGCGGACGAGCCCTCGGTGGACCTCACGAAGGCGCGCGAGCTGCTGGTGGTGGTGGACCGCCTGCGCGTGGACCGCGGGGACACGGAGCGGCTTGCCGACTCGCTGCAGCAGGCGTTCGCGGAGGGCGAGGGCGAGGCGGCGGTGATCCTGGAGGACGGCCCGCCGCTGCGCTTCACGGAGCGCTTCCGCTGCCCGGACCACCCGGAGATCGAGTTCGCGCGCCCCTCGCCGCAGCTCTTCTCCTTCAACAACCCGTACGGCTCCTGCCCGGAGTGCACCGGCTTCGGCGCGGTGCTCCAGTACGACGAGTCGCTGATCGTCCCCAACACGGCGCGCTCGCTGGACGAGGGGGCGGTGGACCCGTGGAGCAAGCCGCGCTACGACGCCAAGCGGCGCAAGCTGGCGGAGCTGGCCCGGCGCGAGGGGGTGCGGATGGACGCGCCCTGGGCGGAGCTGCCGGAGGAGTTCCGGCGGATGGTGATGCACGGGACGCGCGGCTTCGAGGGGGCGATCCCCTTCCTGGTCGCGCTGGAGGAGAAGCGCTACAAGCAGTACATCCGCGTCTTCCTGCGCCAGTACCAGAGCGCGCAGCCCTGCCCCACCTGCGGCGGGGCGAAGCTGCGCCCGGCCGCGCTGTGGATCCGCGTGGCGGGGAACACCATCGCCGAGGTCTCGGACCTGCCGCTGGCCAGGCTGCGCGAGTGGGTGGCGGCGCTGATGGCGAGCGGCGGGCGCGACGGGAGCCTGGACCCCGGGTGCCCGGCGCCGCTGCGGGCGCAGGAGTGGGAGATCGCGGAGCCCATCCTGCGCGAGCTGGAGGCGCGGGTGGGCTTCCTCAACGACGTGGGGCTGGGCTACCTGACGCTGGAGCGGCAGACGCGCACCCTGTCCGGCGGCGAGGCGCAGCGCATCACCCTGGCCAACGCGCTGGGGAGCAAGCTGATGGACACGCTGTACGTGCTGGACGAGCCCACCATCGGGCTGCACCCGGCGGACAACGACCGGCTCCTGAAGCTGCTGGTGCGGCTGCGCGCGGCGGGGAACACGGTGCTGATGGTGGAGCACGACCCGGAGGCCATGCGCATGGCCGACCACCTGGTGGAGCTGGGACCGGGGAGCGGGGAGCGGGGCGGGGACCTGGTGTTCCAGGGCACGCTGGCCGAGATCCTGGAGTCGGACACGCTCACCGGCCGCTACCTGTCCGGCCGCGAGGAGATCGCGGTGCCGGAGCGCCGCCGCCGCACGGGCGGGCCGCGCCTGCGCATCACCGGGGCGCGGGAGCACAACCTGCGCGGGGTGGACGTGGAGATCCCGCTGGGGGCGCTCACGGTGGTCAGCGGCGTCTCCGGCTCGGGCAAGTCCACGCTGGTGCACGACGTCCTGTACCGCGCCCTGGAGCGCGAGCTCTCCGGCGGCGAGACCAGCGCCAAGCGGCACCTGGGCGAGGCGGTGGGCGCGTACGACTCCCTGTCCGGCGCGGGGCTGCTGCGCGACGTGGTGCTGGTGGACCAGTCGCCCATCGGGCGGACGCCGCGCTCCAACCCGGTCACCTACATCAAGGCGTACGACGAGGTGCGCCGCATCTTTTCCTCTCTCCCGGAGGCGAAGAAGCGGGGGTACGGGCCCGGGCACTTCTCCTTCAACGTCAAGGGCGGGCGCTGCGAGGCGTGCAAGGGCGAGGGGCAGGTGCAGGTGGAGATGGTGTTCATGGCGGACGTGTTCGTCCCCTGCGAGGTGTGCGAAGGGGCGCGGTTCCGGCCGGAGACGCTGGAGGTGCGCTACAACGGCAAGAGCATCCGCGACGTGCTGGACCTCACGGTGGACGAGGCGATCCGCTTCTTCCTGCACGAGGACCGGCTGGGCGAGGCGCTCTGGCACCTCCAGCAGGTGGGGCTGGGCTACCTGCGCCTGGGGCAGCCCGCGCCCACCCTGTCCGGCGGCGAGGCGCAGCGCATCAAGATCGCGCGCGAGCTGGCGATGGGCGCCCGCCGCGGCGGCAAGAAGCTGTACGTGCTGGACGAGCCCACCACCGGCCTGCACCTGGACGACATCAAGAAGCTCCTCCGCGTCCTGGGCGACCTGGTGGACGCCGGCCACACGGTGCTGCTGATCGAGCACAACCTGGACGTGATCAAGACCGCCGACTGGATCGTGGACCTGGGCCCCGGCGCCGGCCCCGACGGCGGCCACGTCGTCGCCATGGGCACCCCCGAAGAAGTGGCCCAAGTGGAGGAGAGCCTCACCGGCCGCTGGCTCGCCCCCGTCCTCGAAGGCGCCGCCGCGGGGGTCTGAACCTCGCCGTCGCGCTTCGACGGGGCTCCGATGTAGGTGGTCGGCCGGGGGAGTCTGCTCCGGGGGAGCCGAACTCGCCGGCGGTCCGTCTGCGCCCGCAGGATCACGTCGGCTTCGAACATGACGTTCCCCCTGCGCAGCCTCCCCCGACCTCCCTGCGCAGATCCCAGGAACTGCAACGGCAACCGCCCGGCAGTTCTCCCCCTCTCCCGCTTGCGGGGGAGGAGGCCGGGGGGAGGGGGCCCGCCACGGCGCCGATCCTCGCCCTTCGGGCAGCCCTCCCCCGGCACGGGGGAGGGTGGCGAGCCTCAAGCGAGCCGGGTGGGGGCCCCGCGGACGCCAGCACGGGCCCCGCGTGAGGGATGCGAGCGCGAAGCGGCGAAACCCAACAGCAGTACCGTTGGGGTTCGCCTCCGTTGCAGACGGTCGTTTCGTCTGCTACGGAGCCGCAGCCCGACCCCGCGCCAGCGGGGGCACGCCCGAACCCTTCCGTTCCTCCGTCCCCCACCGCCGTTCCTGCTTGACAGTCTGTTGTATTAATGCTACCATTCGGCCCATGAAAGCAAAGGGCCGCTCGCAGAGCACGCGATCCGAGGACGGGTCCACCATCTACAACCGCATCCCCGTGCTGCGGGCGGAGCGGGGCCAATCGCGGCAGGACCTGGCGGAGGCGCTGGGGGTCAACTACCAGACCGTCGGCTACCTGGAGCGCGGGGACTACAACCCCAGCCTGGAGCTGGCCTTCCGCATCAGCGAACACTTCGGCCTCCCCGTCGAGGCCATCTTCTCCCGCGAGCCCTTCCGCCCCCTGAGCGAGGAAGTCTACGGCCGGGCCACCGGCACCTGACCCGCCCGCGCCGCCTTCTTCCTCCCCTCTGAACCCCCCGGAGCACCCATGTCGACACTGATCGGCGAGGCCGCGAGCCACGTCACCACCCGCGCCCGGCGCCGCGCCCTGGTCGCCGCCGCGTACCTGAGCTTCGCGGCCTCGGTGGCCGTGAGCCGGTTCGCGAGCGCGGACCACGTCACCGTCGTGGGAATCTCCGCCTCGGCGCTGCTGATGCTGGCGCTGACGGCGTACCTGGTGCTGATGCACCTGACCCACCACTCCCGCACCAACCCGCCGGCGCTGCTGGACGAGCGCGGGCTGGCGGTGCGCGACCAGGCGTACCGGCGCGCCTACGGGCTGGCCTGCGCGCTGGTGGCCACGGCGCTGGCCTACGCCTGGCTCGCCGCGCGCACCGGGTGGGGGCCGATGCCGGAGCGACCCCGCGACTGGGCCGGGCTGCTGGCCGTTGCCTGCTACCTGCTGGTGTCCTTTCCGCCCGCGGTGATCGCCTGGACCGAGCCGGACGTCCCCGTGGAGGACGCCGAGGACGCGGCGCGGGAGCGCGAGACGCTGCGAGGGATCCCGCTCACCCCGCTGCGGCTGCGCCTGATGCTGGGGCTGGCCGCCACGGCCGTGCTGCTGGAGGTGGCGCAGCTCGCCGGGGTCGGGGTGCTCCCGGAGCGCTGGGACGACGCCCTGGCCGGCCTCGCCACGGCGCTGCTCTTCGGTGCGGCGCTGCTGTGGGGGTGGAGGAGGCGCGAGAACCACCGGAACTCTTGACGTCGTGCGAGCCCGCGGGCTAGCCTTCCGCGGTCGTCGGCCACGGCGTCCACTCCCCCGGCGGACCCGGCCTCCAGGCAAGCCCAGTTCGTGACCATACGTCGTTCCGCGGCGCCGCGGTCGTTCCCGCGCGCCGCACCCTTATCCCCAGTAGGAGGAGCCATGCTTCGACCCATCCGTACGGGACGGCTGCTCGCCGCCGCGCTCGCCCTCGCCGCGGCGGCCCCCGCGGCCGCGCAGCAGCGGACCACGGTGGACATCCCCTTCGAGAAGTACACGCTGGACAACGGGCTGGAGGTGATCCTCGCGCCCGATTCCACGCTCCCCACGGTGGCGGTGGACCTGTGGTACAACGTTGCCAGCCGCAACGAGCGGCAGGGGCGCACCGGCTTCGCCCACCTGTTCGAGCACATGATGTTCGAGGGGTCGCAGAACGTGGCCCGCGGCGACCACGTGGCCCTGCTGCGCTCGGCCGGCTCCACCGACCTCAACGGCACCACCAACGAGGACCGCACCAACTACTACCAGGTGGTCCCGCCCAACCGGCTGAACCTGGCGCTGTGGCTGGAGGCCGACCGCATGCGGTCGCTCAACGTCACCGCCGAGCAGCTCCGGGTGCAGCAGGAGGCGGTCAAGGAGGAGAAGCGGATGCGCGTGGACAACGTCCCCTACGCCTCCTCCGTGTACCACGCCCGCTACACCGGCCCGTACGACCCCGCCACCTGCTTCGCCTACGGGCACACCATCATCGGGAGCATGGAGGACCTGAACGCCGCCACGCTGACGGACGTGCAGGACTTCTTCCGCACCTACTACGCGCCCAACAACGTCACCCTGACGCTGGCCGGCGACTTCGACCCGGCGCAGGCCAGGCAGCTGATCCAGGAGTACTTCGGGAGCATTCCGCGCTCGCAGCAGCAGGCGCCCGAGGTGCAGTGCACCGGGCCCTTCACCCGGCTCCCGGCGCGCGACACCATCCGCGACCCCAACGCCGCCCTGCCGGCCTTCCAGGCCGTGTACGGCGCGGTGGAGGCGTCCCACGCCGACAGCTACGCCCTGGAGCTGCTGGGCTCCATCCTGGGCGGCGGCGAGAGCTCGCGCATCAACCAGCGGCTGGTGCGCAACGAGAAGGCGGCGCAGAACGCCAGCGCGGGGTACCAGGCGCGGCGGGGCCCGGGGCTGTTCGTGGTGTTCAGCATCGCCAACCAGGGCGTGGGCGCCGACCGGCTGGAGAAGCTGGTGGACGAGGAGGTCGCGAAGGTCCGCGACCGCGGGGTGACGGCGGCCGAGCTGGAGCGCGCCAAGAACCAGCTGCGCTCGCGCAGCGTCCGCAGCCTGCAGACCGCGCTCGGGCGGGCCGAGGCGCTGAACCGCTACGAGTTCTTCCTGGGCGACGCCTCGTCGATCCGGGGCGACCTGGACCGCTACATGGCCGTCACCCGCGAGGACGTGCAGCGCGTCGCCCGCAAGTACCTGGACCCCCAGAACCGCCTGGTGGTCGTCACCGCCCCCGCCCGCGCCGCGAGCCGCTAAGGAGCCGACCGTGAAGCCTTTCAACGCACGCCTGTTCGCGCTGGGGGCGGCCGCCGCCCTCGGCGCCTGCTCCACCGCTCCGGCCCCGGCGGCGGGTCCCGCCCCCGCGGCCGCCCCCGCCGACACGGCGCCCGCGGCTGCGGCCGCCCCGGCGCGGCAGGCCCCGCCGGCGCCCCTGGAGGCGCGGCCCATCCGCTTCCCGCAGTTCACCGAGAGCACGCTCCCCAACGGGCTGCGGGTCATGGTGGTGGAGAACCACCGCCTCCCGGTGACCAACGTCACCCTGTACGTGGAGTCCGGCACGGCCGACGACCCGCGCGGCAGGAACGGGCTCGCCTCGCTGCTCACGGACGTGCTGGACAGCGGCACCACCCGGCGCACCGCCCGCCAGATCGCCGAGACCATCGAGAGCGCGGGCGGCACGCTGGACGCCGCCACGGACCTCGACGCCATGATGATCTCCTCCGGCGTCCTGTCCGACCAGCTTCCGCTCGCCTTCGACCTGGTGAGCGACGTGGCGCTGCGCCCCACCTTCCCGGCCGACGAGTTGGAGACCAGCCGCCGCCAGGTGCTCTCCGGCCTGCAGGTGGCCCTGGGCAACGCCGGGACGATCGCGCAGCGCCGCATCGCCCGCGAGATCTACGGCGAGGGGCACCCGTACGCGATGGCGCCCACCCCCGAGGCGGTGCGGGCGATCACCCGCGCCGACCTGGTGCAGTTCCACCGCCGGCACTTCACCCCGCGCAACGCCCTGCTGGTGGTGTCCGGCGACGTGACCCCCGCGCAGGCGCAGGAGCTGGCGCGCCGCCACTTCGGCGGCTGGCAGGGCGGGGAGGCCCCCCAGCCCGCGCTCACGGCGCCGGCCATGCGCGACCGCATGGGCATCGTGCTGGTGCACCGCCCCGGCTCCGTGCAGTCCAGCATCCGGGTGGGCCACCCCGGCATCACCGCGGACAACCCGGACTACTACTCCCTCCAGGTGCTGAACACCATCCTGGGCGGCGTGTCCACCTCGCGGCTGGAGCGGATCATCCGGGGCGAGCGCGCCTGGACGTACGTGGCCCGCTCGTCGTTCACCCGCTCCCGGGGGACCGGCACCTTCGTGGGCAACACCGAGGTCCGCAACCCGGTGACGGACAGCGCGCTGGTGGAGATGCTCGGCCAGTTCCGCCGCATCCGCGACGAGCCGGTGTCGCAGCAGGAGCTGGACGCCGCAAAGAGCTTCCTGGTGGGCTCGTTCCCGCTCCGCTTCGAGACCGCCGCCGCCACCGCGTCGCAGATCGCCGTGGTCCGCCTGCTGGGGCTCCCCGTCGAGAGCCTGCAGCAGTACACGCAGAAGGTGGCCGCCGTCACCCCCGAGGAGGTGCAGCGGGTGGCGCGCCAGTACCTGCACCCCGACCGCGCCAGCATCGTGGTGGTGGGCGACGCCGCGCAGGTGCTGAAGCCGCTGGAGGCCGTGGGTCCGGTGACGCTGGTGGACGTGGAGGGGCGGCCGCTGGACCGCTCCGCGCTGGAGGTGCGCGCCTCCACCGACCGCTTCGACGCCTCGCGGCTCCAGCCGGCCACGCTCACCTACGCCATCATGGCGGGCGGCAATGCCGTGGGCACCGCGACCACCACGCTGGCCCGCGACGGCGCCGCCTGGGTGTCCACGCAGACGGTGCAGGCCGGCCCCACCAGCACCCGCGCCGAGGTGAGGTTCACCGGCGACTTCACCCCGATCTCCGGCAAGACCAGCATGACCGCCGGGGCCATGTCCATGGAGACCGACCTGCGCATGGAGAACGGGCGGGTCAAGGGCACGGCCAAGCTCCCCGCGCAGATGGGCGGCGAGAAGGCGATCGACGCCGAGGCGGTGGCGGGGACCCGCTTCCCGGGGACGGACCCGTGGATCCTCGCCGTCGCCGACCTGGCGCCGGGCAGGACCATCGCCTTCCCCACCTTCAACGCCCAGAGCGGGAGCGCCGCCCCCGTGTCGTTCAGGGTGTCGGGCGAGGAGAAGGTGACGGTGCCCGCCGGGACCTTCGACACCTGGAAGGTGGAGCTCTCCGGCCCGCAGCCGGCCACGGTGTGGGTACGCAAGGACGCGCCCCACGTGACCGTGAAGCAGGCGCTCCAGGCCCAGCCGGTGACCATCGAGCTGCAGTCGATGCAGTGAGTCGCTTTTGAGCCGGGGCCGCTCCGGAACCAGGCCAAACTGCCGGCCTGTTTCCTACGCGGGTCGCGGAGCCACCGGAAACTGCCCCGGTGTCTCCGCTCCGGCTCCGGGAGCCCCGCCAAACTGCCGGCGGGTCTCCCTCCGCAGAAGATTTGAGGGATACTGCGGAACTGCGAACGGCAAAACGGCGCCCCCACCGGGATCTCCCGGTGGGGGCGCCGTTGCAGGTGCAGGCTGTTCCCTGTTCCCTGTCCCCTGTTCCCTGTCCGTTCCTCAGTGCCTCATGCCGGTGCTCGCGTGCCAGCGGTCGTGCTCCACCTTGCACTCGTTGCGCACGCGCAGCTGCCACACCGGGTCGAAGGCGCGCTGCGAGGCGCGCTCGCGGCACGTGCGGTCGTGCTCGCGGTGGAAGGCCTGGTGCGCCTCCTGGTACGAGCCGGAGCTGCCGTAGCGCCCGTAGCGGTCGTCGTAGCGCCCGTCCTCGTACCGGCGGTCGTCGTCGCGGCGGTCCTCGTAGCGGCGGCGGTCGCGGGCGTTGCCGCAGTTCTCGGGGGTGTTGTGGGGGTTGCCCTTGCCGCGGCACCACCCCGGGGGGACCTGGCGGCGGTCGCGGCGCTCCAGCCGGACGTCGTCGTCGTCCCAGCGGTCGTCGTCGTCGCGGCGGCGGTCGTCGTCGCGGAAGCGGACCTGCTCCGTCCGCTCGCGGTTCTTGTCCTTGCCCTTCCCCTTGCCCTGGGCGTCCGCCGGGGCGGCGGCCAGGGCGGCGGCGAGCGCCACCATCAGGGAAAGCTGCAGGCTTCGGATGCGCATGTGGGAGTCCTCCTGTTGGGTACAGCCGTGCGGGTGTGCCGCCCCCAGGGGCAACTCCGGTGCCAAGTGCCTGCATCCACGGGAGATGGCGTGGAATCACGTGTTTCCGCCCCGCCGTCCGCGCGCACCGTCCCCTGGGGTGGACGCGCCGCGGCGGGGCGGGGGACACCCCGGGGCGCCGGACGGACGTTCGCACTTGACCGGCGGCGCGGGGGCGCCGTACAATGCCTCGCCCTCAGCATACAGCAACGGCCGCGGCACCCTCCGGGCGCGCGGCCGCCTCGCGCGTCTCCCCTGCACCAGGAGTCACCATGAAGCGTGCGCTGTCCGCGCTCGTGCTCGCGGCCACGGCCGCCGGGTGCGCGCAGGGCGGGAAGCCGGCGTCCGCGCCGGCCCCCGCTTCCGCGTCGCGGGCCCCGGCCGTCCCGGCCCCGTTCCCCTCCACCTACACCCCGTTCCCGTCGCGCCCCACGCTGATCCGCGGGGCCACGGTGATGACGGCCGCCGGGGAGATCATCCCCAACGGCCAGCTCCTCATGGCCGACGGAAAGATCGTCGCCGTGGGCGCCACGGTGGACGCCCCCGCCGGCGTCACGGTCGTGGACGCCACGGGCAAGTTCGTCACCCCGGGGATCATCGACTCGCACTCGCACCTGGGCGCGAACGCCAGCCCCGGCGTGGAGGCCAACTCCGACACCAACGAGATGACCGACCCGGTCACCGCCGACGTGTGGGTGGAGCACTCCGTGTGGCCGCAGGATCCCGGCTTCGCGCGGGCGCTGGCGGGCGGCGTCACCAGCCTGCAGATCCTCCCCGGCTCCGCCAACCTGATCGGCGGGCGCAGCGTGGTGCTCAAGAACGTCCCCGCCCGCACCGTGCAGGCGATGAAGTTCCCGGGCGCCCCGTATGGGCTCAAGATGGCGTGCGGCGAGAACCCCAAGCGGCTGTACGGCAGCCGCAACCGGGCCCCCTCCACGCGCATGGCGAACGTGGCCGGGTACCGCGCCCAGTGGATCGCGGCGCAGCGCTACCGCAAGCAGTGGGACGACTGGGACGCCCAGGGCCGCGCCGTCGACAGGATGCCCAACCGCGACCTGGAGATGGAGACGCTGGCCGAGGTGCTGCGCGGCAACATCCTGGTGCAGAACCACTGCTACCGCGCCGACGAGATGGCGCAGATGATCGACGTCGCCCGCGAGTTCGGCTACCGGATCCGCTCCTTCCACCACGGGGTGGAGGCGTACAAGGTGCGCGACCTCATGGCGCGCGACTCCATCTCCGGCTCGCTGTGGGCCGACTGGTGGGGCTTCAAGATGGAGGCGCTGGACGGCATCGAGACCAACCTGGCGCTGGTGCACGAGGCCGGGGCGCGCGCCGTGGTCCACTCCGACGACGAGAGCGGGATCCAGCGGCTCAACCAGGAGGCCGCCAAGGCCATGGCCGCCGGGCGCCGCGCCGGCATCCAGGTCTCCGAGAACGACGCCCTCCGCTGGCTCACCGCCAACCCCGCCTGGACGCTGGGGATCCAGGACCGCGTGGGCACTCTGGAGCCCGGCAAGCAGGCCGACGTGGTGATCTGGTCCGGGAACCCGTTCAGCGTCTACAGCCGCGCCGAGAAGGTGTTCATCGACGGGGCGCTCCTGTACGACCGCAACGACCCCTCCCGCCAGCCGGTGATGGACTTCGAGGTGGGCATCCTTCCCGGGAGCAACCGATGAGCACGACCGCCGCACGCGCATTCCTGGCCGCCGCCTCCCTGCCGCTGCTCCTCGCGGCGCCGCTCGCCGCGCAGGGCGTGGTCGCCATCGAGGGGGGCACCGTCTACACCATGACCGGCGCGCCCATCGAGGGCGGCACGGTGCTGATCCGCGACGGGCGCATCGCCGCCGTGGGGCGCGACGTGGCCGTCCCCGCCGGGGCGCGCCGCGTGGACGCCCGCGGCAAGCGGGTCACCCCCGGCCTCTTCGAGTCGCACACCCGCACCGGGCTCACCGAGGTGGGGAGCGTCCCCGAGACCAACGACTTCGCCCTCGCGGACCGGGACGCGGACCAGGTCATGGCCGCGTTCGACGTGGCCGACGGCCTCAACCCGCACTCCTTCGTGATCCCCGTCACCCGCATCGCCGGGGTGACCACGGCGGTCGCCGCGCCGGGCGGGAGCGGGCTGATCCGGGGCAAGGGCGTGGTCATCGACCTGGCCGGCGACGACGCGCGCGACATGCTGGTCCGGGACCCGGTCGCCATGTACGCCAGCCTGGGCGAGAGCGTGGAGACGGCCTCCGGCGGCGCCCGCGGCGGCGCCACCCTGCGGCTGCGCGAGGTGCTGGAGGACGCCCGCGCCTACGCCCGCAGCCGCGCCGACTTCGAGCGGGGCTCCACCCGCGAGTACGCCGCCAGCCGGCTGGACCTCCAGGCCCTGCAGCCGGTGCTCCAGGGCCGGCTCCCGCTGGTGGTGGAGGCGCACCGCGCCGCCGACCTGCGCACCGCGCTGCGCCTGGCCGACGAGTACGACCTCAAGCTGATCCTGCTGGGCGCCGCCGAGGGGTGGATGGTGGCCGACGAGATCGCCGCCGCCCGCGTGCCGGTGATCGTCAAGGTGCTCCAGAACCTCCCCGCCAGCTTCGAGCGGCTGGGCGCCCGCTACGACAACGCGGCGCTGCTGCGCCGGGCCGGCGTGCAGGTGGCCATCACCACCGGCGAGACGCACAACGCCCGCAACGTGCGGCAGGAGGCGGGGAACGCCGTGGCCTACGGGCTCCCCTACGACGAGGCGCTGCGCGCGGTCACCCTGGCTCCGGCGCAGATCTGGGGCGTGGCGGACACCCACGGCTCGCTCGCTCCCGGCAAGGTGGCGGACGTGGTGGTGTGGGACGGGGACCCGCTGGAGCTCATGACCGGCGTGGTGCACGTGTTCATCGGCGGGCGCGAGGTGCCTCTTACCTCCCGTCAGACGGAGCTGAGCGACCGGTACCGGCGCATCGACGACGCGGGCCGGGCGTACGGGCGCGGGACGCCGTGAGCTTGTCGGTTTCGCTCTGAGCGTTTGGGGGCCGGCCTTCGGGTCGGCCCTTTTTCGTTGGTGGTGCTTCGGGTGGTTTTGGGTGGGGGCCGCTCCGGAACAGGCCAAACAGCCGGCCTGTTCCTACGCGGGCTCCGGGAACCCCGCGATACTGCTGCGGGTTTCCCTGCGCCGGAGGGAGCCAGCCGAAACTGCCCGGCTGTCTCCCTCCGAACAGATCTATATGGGTACGACGGAACGACAACGGCGGAACGGCTCCTGATCAGGCGCCGTTCCGCCGTTGCTTTCTCCCCTCCCTCGCTTGCGGGGGATTGGAGGGGGCAGGTCGTGGGGGTGGGGGCGGCCACCGCGCATCGATCCCTGACCTCCGGGAAGGCCCTCCCCCGGTACGGGGGAGGGTGGCGGCTCTCGGGCCGCCGGGTGGGGGCCCGTGCCGGAGGGGTTTGGGGTGGGGGTGCCGGCGCTACAAAGCGGCCATGGCGTCGAGTGGACGCGTGTGCACTAACTGCCCAAACGCGTGCTTCTCCCCTCGCGGAGGTGTCCACTCTCCCGGTTCGCGGCGCCCGAAAGTTGGCGCCGCTGCTGGAGAAATGGACGAAGAGTGGGTTGGATTTCGGTTTTTGTTCGGTTATTCTTCGGTGTGCCGGCGAGGGCCGCCGGCGCGTTCACCCGGGGTCAGGGAATGTAACATGGCCTCCAGCGTATCGGCACTCCGCGAGCTCCTGGAGCAGCGCTTTCCGGACGCGCTGCCGGTCACGCACCGCACCGCGGGCGGCGTGGCGACGGGGATCGCCGCGCTGGACCGGGCGCTCCCCGGGGGCGGGCTCCCGCGGGGGCGGCTGGTGGCGTGGGCGCCGGGGGGCGGGGCCACGGCCGTGCTGCGCTCGGCGTGCCGGGCCGCGCAGGAGCGGGGCGAGCGGGCGGCGTGGGTGGATGGGGCCGGCGTGGCGTGCGGCGACGGGTGGCGCGGCGAGGCCGCGCTCTTCCGCCCCGCGGGGGCGCGCGAGGCGCTCGCGTGCGCCGAGGAGCTGGCGCGCTCCGGCGGGTTCGCGCTGGTGGTGGTGGCCGGCGCCCGCGCCGCGGACACCGAGCGCGTCCGCCTGTCCCGCGCGGCCAAGGAGGGGGGCGCGACGCTGGTGCTGCTGGACCCGGGCGGGTTCATGGCGGGCGTCCGCCTGGTCTCGCGCATCCGCCCGGACGCCTACCGCTGGCGGCTCGACCCGTTCGGGGAGCCGGCGGAGGTGGACTCGGTCACGGTGCGCGCACACGTGGAGGCGCTGGGATGGAGCAAGGAAGCGGAGTTCTCCCTGCCGGTGGCGGCGCATGACCTACGTCTGTCTCTGGAGCCCGCGCTGGGCGACCGCCGGGGCGCCGCTCGCTGACGTGGCGGCCGCGCTGCTGGCGGACGTGCCGCGGGTGGCGGTGGAGGCGCGCGGCGTGGTCTGGGCCGACGCGCGCGGCCTCCCGGCCCCGCGCCTCGCCTGGGCACTGCTGGAGCGGGCGGAGTGGCGCACCCGCGAGGTGCGCGCCGGGGTGGCGGCCGTCCCCGTGGCGGCGGAGGCGGCGGCGCGCTCCGGCAGCGCCCCCGTGACCTTCGTGGAGCCGGGGCGGGAGCGCGCCTCGCTGGCGCCGCTCCCGCTGGAGCTGCTCTCGCCCGAGCCGCGGCTGCGCGCGCTTCTGGATGGCGTGGGGGTGCGCACCTGCGGCGAGTTGGCGTCGCTGGCGCGCGAGTCGGTGGAGGTCCGGTTCGGCGCGGCGGGGGCGGCGCTCTGGCGCCTGGCCCGCGCCGACGACCCGCGCCGCCTCTTCCGCCCCATCCCGCCGGAGCGCCCGCACGCTTCCATGGACTTCGTGGAGTACGAGGTGCGCGACGCGGGACGGCTGGCCTTCACCGCCAACGCCCTGCTGGGCCCCGTCTGCGCCGCGCTGGCGGAGCGGGGGGAGCGCGCCCGCGAGATCACGCTGGTGCTCGCCCTGTCGGGCGGGGGGACGCTGCGGGAGCGGGTGCGCGCCGCCCGCCCCACCGCCGAGCGCGACCTGTGGCTGCGCCGCATCCGCGGCGTGCTGGACCGCCTGCTCCTCCCCGACGGCGTGGTGGGCGTGGCGCTGGAGGTGGAGGGCGCCGAGCCCGCCTCCGCCACCCAGGGCGACCTGTTCGACCGCGGCTTCGCCACGGCGGGGCCGGTGGAGGAGGCCGTCTCCCGGCTGGTGGACGAGCAGGGCCCGCTGTTCGTGGAGCCGGAGAGCGGCGGCCACCCCCTCCCCGAGCGCCGCACCTCCTGGCGCGCGCGCGGCCCGGAGGAGGCCGCCGAGCGCGGCGCGGCCCCGCTGGAGGCCGCCGCCGCGCCCTCCCTCACCCTGCAGCTCCTCCCGGAGCCGCGGCGGGTGGCGGTGCGGGTCCGCCCCCGGCGCGACCACGCGGTGCCGGTGCAGTACTGCGACCTGGCGCGCGGGCGCGAGTGGCGGGCGCTGCTCGCGGCGGCGGGGCCGGAGCGGATCGCGGGCGGGGCGTGGGAGGAGGGATGGGCGCGGGAGTACTTCCGCTGCGTTACCGAAGCGGGTGCGCTGGTGTGGCTCTTCCGCGACGCGGAAGACGCCTGGTACATCCACGGTTGGTGGGACTGAGGGATTCCGATCTTCGACTTCGCGGGCGGGAGCGCATCGACCCGCCCCGCCGGATCATTTTTGCTGGCCGCCGGCTCGGCTTCGGGAGGATTTACCGATGGTGCGTACGGTCTCGAACGGGTTCTCGACCTTTCTGGAAAGGCAGCTCGAAAAGGCCCGGAAGGAGCAGGAGGCGGCCAGGCTCGGCGGCTTCGCGGAGGGCGCGGGGGAGACACGGACGCCGGCCGCACCCGGATCACGGCCGGTTCGGCGTCCCCCCATGCGCCTGTCCGGCTTCTTCGGCAGCGGGATGTGAGGAACGCCGGCGATCCCGGGGATCAGCTCCCGGCCGGCTCGTCCGGCCCGGAAGGCTCCCGCGTCTCCGGGGCGTACGGAGTCCGCACCCGCTCGCGGATGTGCCGCTTCTGCTGCTCGAACGTCTTGCCGTCCAGCTCGCGATTCAGCTCCTCGCGGATCTGTCGCATGGTCTGCACGGCGTCGAACGGCTTTTCGCTATTCATGGAGAACCACCTCGTACAGGGACCTGATCTCCTGCATCAAAGAACCCAGTCGTGGAGTGCCGAGTACTCCCGGCGGGTCAGGCGGGGTCCAGGGAGCCCCCCCCCGCTTTGTGGGCTTCTTCGGCGGGGGATGATTCGTCCTCGAGTCGGCGGGCAACGTACTCGTGCATGCGCAACGCCTTCTCACGGATGAAGCGGATGCGCTCCTGGGGAGATGCGTCCTTCAGCAGCTCGTAGTGATGATCACGAATGCGGCGGGTCATCTCGACCGCATCAAATTCCTTCTTCTCCATAATGGGCCACCTCGCGAGGCGAGTAGATTTCAAGGGGCTTGTAGCCAAACTCAAGGTTCACGGCGCTGAAAAGCCGGATCTTGTCGTAGTGCACGATGTGCCGGAAGTTCCAGCTGACCAGCAGGTCCACTTGGGCCACAGTCGCCAGCGCAATGTGCACGCCGTCGTCGTAGAACTTGGGCGTGAGGATCCGGCGTGCCTGGTAAACGTCGGCAAGCCGAACGACCTCCTCGCCTACTTCGAGGATTTCGGCTCCGAGCGTCAGCAGCTCAGCGTATTTCTCCCGCACCCGCTCCGGAGCATCCTCGATCTCCGCGGCCACCATCGCAGAGACCACGGGCCGGTAGGTCCCCATCTCGAAATCCTTGAAGAGTCCGTTGGACCAGGGGGCGAACTCGGCGTCGAAGCAGCCTCCGATCACCGACGTGTCCGTGTAGATCCGCAGTGGCTTCATCCCCGCAAGATACATAAAGGCGCGTGCAGGGCGCCAGCGCTCCACGCTCCGGCCGGACACGCCTGATGGAGCGCTACGTCGAGCTGCGGGGCAGGACCGCGTTCTCCTTCGGGGACGGTGTGCTCACCCCCGAGGCGCTGGTACAGCGGGCCGCGGAGCTGGGGTACGGCGCGCTGGCGCTCACCGACGCGGCGGACCTGGGCGGCATCGTCCGCTTCGCGCAGGAGGCGAAGGAGCAGGGCGTCCGCCCGGTCGTCGGCGCCGAGCTGCGCGTGGGCGGCCACCCGCTGGCGCTGCTGGCGCGCGACGAGGCCGGGTACCGCAACCTGGCCGCGCTGGTCACGCGCGGGCGCCGGGGGAGCGCCCGCGGCAAGCCCGGCCTGCGCTGGGCCGAGGTGCTGGAGCGCGCCGGCGGCCTGCACCTGCTCACCGGCCCCGCCTCCGGCGAGCTGGCGGGGATGCTGCGCGCAGGGAGGAAGCTGGAGGCGGCGCGGCTGCTGGCCCGCTGGCGCGAGGCGTTCGGGGGGAACGTGGCCGTGGAGGCGCAGCTGCACCACGTGTCCGGGGCGGAGGCCGCGCTCGCCGAGGCGCTGGTGGAGCTGGCCGGGCGCTGCGACGTGCCCTGGGTGGCCACCGGCGAGCCGCGCTACCTGGACGCGCCGGGGCGGCTGGTGCACGACCTGCAGACCGCGCTGCGGGCCGGCGTCACCGTGGACGAGGCGTCCCGGCGCGGGCTCCTCCTCCCCAACGGCGAGTGGCGCCTCAAGGGCCCGGAGGAGATGGCCGCGCTCTGGCGGGGGAGGGAGGCGGGCGTGGAGGAGAGCGCCCGCATCGCCGCGGAGTGCGCCTTCGAGCTGCGCTGGCTGCGCCCGCCGCTCCCCGACTTCCCCGTCCCCCCCGGCCACGACGCCGACTCGTACCTGCGCGAGCTGGTGTACGAGGGCGCCGTCGGGCGCTGGGCCGGCGCCGTGGGCGACCGGCAGCGCGCGCAGATCGAGCACGAGCTGGCCGTCATCCACAAGCTGGGGTTCGCCGGCTTCTTCCTGGTGATGTGGCAGGCGGTGAGGTTCGCGCGGGGGCGCGGCATCCTCTGCCAGGGGCGGGGGAGCGCCGCCAACTCCGTGGTGACCTTCTGCCTGGGGATCACCGCGGTGGACCCGGTGCGGCACAACCTGCTCTTCGAGCGCTTCCTGTCCGAGGCGCGCACCGACGGGCTCACCGAGGCCCCCGACATCGACGTGGACTTCGAGATGCACCGCCGCGAGGAGGTGCTCAGCTACGTCTACGACCGCTACAGCCGCGACCACGCCGCCATCACCGCCGTCACCCAGGTCTACCACGCCCCCAGCGCCCTCCAGGACGCCATGCGCGCCCTGGGCTACCCCGCCGAGCTGGCCTTCTCCATCTCCAAGCGCGTCAAGCACCTGGGTCCCGCCGACGGCGCCGACGCCGTGGAGGGCGAGCTGGGGAAGGCGCACGGGCTGGAGACCGGCGACGCGCGCGGCCGCGCCCTGCTGGCGGCCATGCGCGCGCTGGAGGGTGTCCCCCGCATGCGCTCCACCCACCCCGGCGGCTTCGTCCTGTCCGCCCGCCCCCTGGGGGAGTACATCCCCACGGAAGAGACCACCATGGGGCGCACCATCCTCCAGTTCGACAAGGACGACCTGGACGCGGTGGGCGTGCCCAAGTTCGACTTCCTGGGGCTGGGCGGGCTCACCGCCGCCCGCATCGCCTTCGACGCCATCGAGGCGCGCACCGGCCGGAAGCTGGACCTGTACGCCCTCCCCCAGGACGACCCGAAGACCTTCGAGATGATCTCACGGGGCGACACCCTGGGCACCTTCCAGATCGAGAGCCGCGCGCAGATCCAGTCCATCCTCCAGACGCGGCCCGAGCGATTGTACGACCTGGTGGTGCAGGTGGCGCTGATCCGCCCCGGGCCCATCCAGGGCGACTTCGTGGGCCCGTACACCCGCCGCCGCCGCGGCCTGGAGAAGTGGGAGCACGACCATCCCGCGCTGGCCCCGGTGCTGGAGCGGACCTGCGGCATCCCCATCTTCCAGGAGCAGGCCATGTCCATCGCCATGGCGCTGGGGGGCTACACCGCCGCCGAGGCGGACGAGCTGCGCCGCACCATGGGGCACGCCCGCAAGCAGGCCAAGCTGGAGGCGGCGCTGGAGAAGCTGCGGGTGCGCCTGGGCACCAACGGCCTGCCGCAGGAATTGGCCGACCGCGTCGTCCGGCAGATGAAGGGGTTCGGCAACTACGGCTTCCCCGAGTCGCACGCCTGGAGCTTCGCCCTGATCGCCTACGCCACCGCGTACCTCAAGGCGCACCACCCGGCCGAGTTCCTCATGGGGCTGCTGAACGCCTGGCCCATGGGCTTCTACGCGCCCGCCACGCTGGTCCACGACGCGCGCCGCTCCGGGGTGGAGGTGCGCGGCCCCTGCCTGAAGCGGGGCGGGCGCGAGTGCACGCTGGAGGAGACGGCGAGCCCGGAGCGGCCCGCCGTCCGCATCGGGTGGAAGCACGTGCGGGGGATGGGCAGGCGGACGCTGGAGGCGCTGGCCGCGGCGCACGCGGGGGGGGCGTTCGCCTCGGTGGAGGACGTGGTGAAGCGCGCCGGGCTGGGGCGGGCGGAGGCGCTGCACCTGGCGCGGGCGGGTGCGTTCGAGGGGTTCGAGCCGGGCCGGCGGCGCGCCGCCTGGGAGGCCCTGCGCGCCGCGGGGGACGTGCTCCCGCTGGCCCCGGCGCACCGGCTCCCCTTCGACCCGCTGGAGCTCGCCGGGCCGGAGCTGATCTTCCTGGACTACCTGGCCACGGGCATCTGCACGCACGGGCACCCCATGGAGCACGTGCGGGCCCGGCTGCGCGCCGCGGGGATCCTGTCCAGCACGGACCTGCCCAAGCTGCGGAAGGGCGAGAAGGTGATCGTCTCCGGGCTGGTGGTGGCGCGTCAGCACCCTTCCACGTCCAAGGGCACCGTGTTCGTGCTGCTGGAGGACGAGGGCGGGTTCATCAACGTGATCGTCCCCGCCAAGGTGTACGAGGAGAACCGGGAGACGGTGAAGTTCTCGCAGTTCCTTGTCGTGGAGGGCCGGTTCGAGCGGGACGGGGCAGTGATGAACGTGGTGGGGCGGCGGTTCCGGGAGCTGCCGCGCAACATCGCGTTCCGGTCGCACGACTTCCACTGAGCGAACTGCTTTCCGACGGCGGGTTTGGGCGTGCCCCCGGCTGCGCCGGGGTCGGGCTGCGGCTCCGTAACGCACGGTACAACTGTGCGTAACGGAGGCGAGACCGCGCAAACAGCCGCGCGGTCTCGCCGCTTCGCGCTCGCATCCCTCACGCGGGGCTGGTGCTGGCGTCCTCGGGAGGCCCCCGCCCGGCACGCTTGAGGCTCGCCACCCTCCCCCGTGCCGGGGGAGGGGAATCTCCGTGCTGCGATTCCAGCCGCCGCCGTGTCGTGCTCCCCCTCTCCCCTTGTGGGAGAGGGGGCCGGGGGGGGAGGGGTCGCCCCCGCACCGAACCCACCGCGACGCCCCCGCCGTTCTCCCCTCCCCCTTGCGGGGAGGGGCCGGGGGAGGGGGTCTACCGCGGCTGCAGCTCGGGGATCATGGACCGGTGGGCGGCGATCCCCGCCAGCACCCCGTCCGCCGAGGCGAGCGTCGCGTTGTGCATCGCGCGGGTGGCGTCGCCGGCGGCGTACACGCCGGGGACCGTGGTCTCCTTGAGCTCGCCGGTGCGGACGATCGGGCCGTTCATCCCGTCGTCGAAGGCGCAGCCGAGCTGCTCGGCAAGCGGGCTCGCCATGCGGGTGCGCGAGGCGGTGAACAGTGCGTCCAGCGGCACGACCTCGCCGTCGGCCAGGCGCACGCCGTCCAGCCGCGGCGTCGGGCCCAGCAGCGCCCGCACGGGCCGCTCCTCCACGCGCACGCCGCGGGCGTCCAGGAGCGCGCGCTGCTCCGCGTCCGGCGTGAAGGCGCCGTTGGTGAACAGCGTCACCCGCGCGCTCCAGTCGGGAACGAGCAGCGCCTGGTGCATGCTCATGGGACTGGTCGCCAGCACGCCCAGGCGGCCGTCGGCCACCTCGTAGCCGTGGCAGTACGGGCAGTGCAGCACGGTGACGCCCCACCGCTCCCGCAGCCCCTCCACCTCCGGCAGCTCGTCGATCACGCCGGTCGCCAGCACCAGCCGCGACGCGCTGAGGATCTCCCCGGAGGCGAGCGCCACCTCGAAGCCGTCCTCGATCTCCCTTGCGTGCTCGGCCTCGCCAGCGACGAAGGCGGCGGTAGGGTAGGCGAGCACCTGCGCCCGGGCGTTCTCCACGATGGCGGCCGGCGCCCGGCCGTCCTGCCCCAGGAACCCGTGCGAGGCGTGCGCGAAGCGGTTGCGCGGCCTCCCCGCGTCGATCACCAGCACCCGGCGGCGCGCGCGGGCCAGCTGCATTGCGGCGGAGAGGCCCGCAAAGCTCCCTCCCACCACGATCGCGTCATGTGTCATCGCTCGTCCCTCCGTCCAGGGTGGCCCTCCCCCTCGCCCGGCGCGCCGGACAACGCTCGCTCCATCCGGCACTACCTTTCATGTAACTTTATTTATTACGAAAGGCGGCGCGCGTCAAGCCCGTCGTCGATCCTCCCGTCCGGATGTCACCTTTCCCGGTCTCCGGCTACCTGGATGTCGAAGGCCCCGCACGGTGCGGGCGCCGCCGCCACCCGTCCCGGAGCCTCCCATGTGCCGCCCGATCCTCCTGGCCGCAGCGCTCCTCGGCCTGCTGCCGTCCACGCTGGCGCCGCAGACCCCGCCGCCCGCCGCCACGGAGGCCGCACGACCCTTCGTCGTCGAGGTGGAGGGGAGCGGCCGGCCCATGATCCTGATCCCCGGGCTGCTCTCCTCCGGCGAGGTGTGGGAGGGCGCCGTCGCCCACTTCCGCGGCCGCTACCGGACCCACACCCTCACCCTCGCGGGGTTCGCGGGCGTGCCGCCCATCGCGGACGAGCCCTTTCTCCTGGCCGAGCGCGACGCCATCGTCCGCTACATCCGCGAGCAGAAGCTGGAGCGCCCGGTCCTGGTGGGGCACAGCCTGGGCGCGTTCCTGGCCTTCTGGGTGGCGGCGGCCGCGCCGGAGCTGGTGGGACCGGTGGTCGCGGTGGACGGAGTCCCCTATCTTGCCACGCTCGGCGACTCCACCCTGACCCCGGAGCGAATGCGTCCCCGGGCGGAGATGGGGCGCGCCATGTACGCCACGCTCACCCCCGAGCAGGTCGCCATGCAGACGCGCATGGCGCTCCAGGGCCAGGTCAAAGACTCCCTGCACAGGGAGAGGGGGGTGCGCTGGGGCCGCGCCTCCGATCCGGCCACCGTGGGGCGGGCCGTGGCGGAGATGCTCACGACCAACCTGCGCGGCGCCGTGGCCGCGATCCGCACCCCCGTGCTCCTGGTGGCCTCCGGCGACGGGCTGGACGAGGCCCGCCGCGCCGCGACCCTGGGGCGCTACCGGGCGCAGGTGGCCCGCGTGCCCGACGCCCGGGTGGTGGTCGCGGCGAACGCGCGGCACTTCGTGATGCTGGACGATCCCGCCTTCCTCTTCGACGCGATGGACCGCTTCCTGGCCGGACGATGAGCGACGCGGCCACCCTCACCGCCGGGCTCGCACCCGACGTGGCCGCCGCCGCCGCGGCGACCACCAGGCCTTCGCGCGGCTCGTGGACGCCACCCGCGGCACCGTCTCGTCCATCGCCCTCGCCATCCTGCGCGACGTGGAGATGAGCCGCGAGGTCGCCCAGGACGTGTACCTGGCCGCCTGGAGCGACCTGCGCAGGCTGCGCGACCCCGCCAGCTTCCTCCCCTGGATCCGCCAGCTCACCCGCAACCGCGCGCACCACGTGCTGCGCGGCCAGGTGCGCCGCAGGCGGCGGCTCGCGGAGGGCGGCGCCGACGCGCTGCTCGCCGCCGCGGCCGACCCGCGCCCGGGCACCCTGGACGCGCTGGTGGCCGAGGAGGAGCGCGCCCGCCTCGCGGCGATGATCGACGCGCTGCCGCCCTCCACCCGCGAGGTGGTGGTGCTGTACTACCGGGAGGGGCGCTCCGCGCGCCAGGTGGCCGGGCTGCTGGGGATCAGCGAGGACGCGGTGAAGCAGCGGCTCTCGCGGTCGCGGGCCCGGCTGCGGGCCGCGCTCGCGGAGCGGCTGGAGGGGACGGCGCCGACCGCGGCGTTCACCGCGGCCGTGATGACGGCGCTGAGCGTGGCCGCTCCGGGCGCCGCCGCCGCCGCGACGCTGGGCGCCGGCAAGGCCGCGGCGGGGACGCAGGCCGCCTCCAAGCTGGGCGGCGCCGCGCTGCTCTCCTTGGGGGTCTTTGCCGGCGCCGTGCTGGGGCTGGCCGGCGGGTGGGGCGGCGTGCTCTTCGGCTCGCGGCACCTGCTCCGGCTCGCCCGCGACGACGAGGAGCGGCGGGGGATCGTCCACTTCACCCTCGTCTGCCTGGCGGTGCCGCTCCTGTTCCTCGCCGTGATCCTCCTCCTGCCGCGGCCGCTCCCCGTCACCGTGTCGTTCCTCGGGGTGCTGGCGGCTTACTGGGTGGTGCACTTCGTCTGGCTGCCGCGGATCACCCGGCGCCGCTACGAGGCGGAGATCCTGGAGGACCCGGTGTGGGCCGCGCGCGAGCACCGCAAGCGGCGGCGGCTGATGATCGGGGGCTTCGTCGGCGGGGCGGTCCTCGGCGGCCTCCCGGTGCTGGCGACCTGGTTCCGGTGAGCGACGGGGCGGAGCGGGCGCGCTACGGCTCCCGCCCCCCGGCTCCGCCCGCCAGGAAGCGCTCCAGCTCCGGGAAAAACAGCTCCGGCCGCTCCGCGTGCGGGAACGCCCCCGCGCCGGGGACCTCCAGCAGCCGCGCCCCGGGGATGCTCGCCGCCCAGTCCCGCGCCGCCTCCGGCGGGGCGGGGTCGTCCGCGCCCCGCACCACCAGCGTGCGCGCCCGGACGTCGGCCAGCATCGGCTGCCACCTCCAGGTGCGCAGCAGCCCCCAGGCACGCTCCGCCGTGGCCGGGTAGCGCCGCAGCGCGTCCGCGGGCGCGTCGCACGGCCGGGCCCGGATGCGCCCCGCCGCCCGCGGCGTGCCCGCCATGGCCCGCCAGCGGGTCCGGAACAGATCCCGGCAGCTCCTGCGCACGTCGGCCCCCATCCTCCACTCCACCGCGAGCGTGTCCGTCCGGCCGGCGCGCGCCCCCAGCCGCTCGCGCAGGCGCGCCTCCGCCTCCCGCGCGTAGGGCTCCCTGGACGGCGGGATCGGGCTCAGCAGCACCAGGCGGTCCACCCGGGCGGGCCTTTCCGAGGCGTACAGCGCAGCGAGCCCCGCGCCCCACCCGTGGCCGAGCAGCGTCATCCTCTCCATCCCGAAGTGCTTCCGCAGCGCCTCCAGGTGCCGGGCCTGCTCGGTGTTGAGCAGCGGGTCGCGCGTCCAGCCGCCGGTGCGCCGCACCGCCGCCGAGTCCGACCTGCCGCCGCCGCGCTGGTCGTAGAAGAGCAGCACGTGCCGCCGTGCCAGCGGGGCCAGGTCCGGCGCGATCGCCCCCATGTGCAGCGCCGGGCCGTCGTGGAGCACCACGACGGTGTCCGTGCCCGTCCCCACGAAGCGGTAGAAGATGCGGCCGCCGTCGTCGGTGGGGACGTAGCCCTCGGGCCCGCGCGGCGCGCCCCTGCCGAGCAGGGCGCAGCCGGGGAGGAGCAGGGTGAGCAGGAGAAGGGCGAGTGTGCGCATCGGGAACGGCGTGGGGAAGTGAATCCTGCGGAGGTGCGCGCTCAAGGTAGCGGGCCGGGCGCGGGGCGGCATCCCGCGGCGCGCGGACCCGCGGCGAAAAGGCGACGGTGGACGGTGGCGGAAACGCCTCCGGGGAGCTAGTTTTCCCGGATTCTGCAGGCTGCATTTTCGGCACGTTCCCGCCGCGCCGGGGTACAACACCCGGTTGCATCCGCGTTCCCGCGGACGCCCTGAGTTCCGATCCAAGACGACAAAATGGCCGACGAGATCACGACCGAGCCGCTCGAGCAGCCTTCCCACTCCAAGATCCTGCCGCGCCTGATCGAAGACGAGATGCGCGAGTCGTTCATCGACTACTCGATGAGCGTGATCGTGCAGCGGGCGCTGCCGGACGTGCGCGACGGGCTGAAGCCGGTGCACCGGCGCATCCTGTTCGCCATGCACGAGGCGGGGCTCTCGCCGAACCGGCCTTACAAGAAGAGCGCGACCGTGGTGGGCGACGTGCTGGGCAAGTACCACCCGCACGGCGACGCCAGCGTGTACGACGCGCTCGTGCGCATGGTGCAGGACTTCTCCCTGCGCTACCCGCTGGTGGACGGGCAGGGCAACTTCGGCTCGGTGGACGGCGACCCGGCGGCCGCCTACCGCTACACCGAGGCGAAGCTGGCGCCCATCGCCACCGAGATGCTGGCCGACATCGACAAGGACACCGTCGACTTCGCGCCCAACTTCGACGACCGCCTGGAAGAGCCAAAGGTGCTCCCGGCGCGAATCCCCAACCTGCTGGTCAACGGCAGCTCCGGGATCGCGGTGGGGATGGCGACCAACATCCCGCCGCACAACCTGCGCGAGGTCGCCGACGCCTGCATCCACCTCATCGAGAACCCGGACGCCACCGTCGACGACCTGCACGCCTTCGTCAAGGGGCCGGACTTCCCCACGGGCGGGCTCATCTACGGCCGCGACGGCATCCGCGAGGCGTACGAGACCGGCCGCGGGCGCGTGCTGATGCGCGCGCGCGCCGAGATCGAGGAGCGCGAGGGCGGCAAGGGCGAGCGCATCGTCATCCGCGAGATCCCCTTCCAGGTCAACAAGTCGCGCCTGATCGAGCAGATCGCCGAGCTGGCGCGCGACAAGAAGATCGAGGGGATCGCCGACCTGCGCGACGAGTCCGACCGCGACGGCATGCGCATCGTGGTGGACCTGAAGCGCGACGCCATCCCGCACATCGTGCTGAACCTGCTGTTCAAGCACACGCAGATGCAGAGCACCTTCGGGGTGATCATGCTCTCGCTGGTGGGCGGCGTCCCCAAGATCCTCACGCTGCGGGAGATGCTCTACCACTACGTGGAGCACCGCCACGAGGTCCTGCTCCGGCGCACCCGGTTCGAGCTGGCCAAGGCGCTGGAGCGCGAGCACATCCTGGAAGGCCTCAAGATCGCCGTCGACAACATCGACGAGGTCATCCGCATCATCCGCGGCTCCGACACCACCGCCGACGCCGGCGAGGCGCTCCGCGAGCGCTTCGGCCTGTCCGAGCGGCAGACCGACGCCATCCTCAACATGCGGCTGGCCCGGCTCACCGGCCTGGAGATCGAGCAGCTGGAGGCGGAGCTGGCGGAGATCCGCGCCACCATCGCCGACCTGCGCGACATCCTGGACAACCGCGAGCGGCGGCTCACGATCATCAAGGAGGACCTGCGCGAGGTCGCCGACAAGTACGGCGACGAGCGGCGCACCGACATCATGGGCGCCACCGGCTCGTTCTCCATCGAGGACCTGATCGCCGACGAGGAGATGGTCATCACCGTCTCCCACACCGGCTACATCAAGCGCGTCCCGGCGGACACCTACCGCGCCCAGGCGCGCGGCGGGCGCGGCATCAGCGGCATGCAGACCAAGGAAGAGGACTGGGTCGAGCAGATCTTTTTGGGGAGCACGCACGACTACCTGATGTTCTTCACGCAGCAGGGCCAGTGCTACTGGCTCAAGGTGCACGAGATCCCGCAGGGGTCGCGCGGCAGCCGCGGCAAGCCCATCGTGAACCTCATCAACATCCGCCCCGGCGACAAGATCGCCTCGCTGGTGCCGGTGCGGCAGTTCTCCCACGACCGCTCGCTGATCTTCGCCACCCGCAAGGGCGTGGTGAAGAAGACGGCGCTCTCGGCCTACGGCAACCCGCGCGTGGTGGGGATCAACGCCATCAACATCCTGGAGGGCGACGAGCTGATCTCCGTGCAGCTTGCCGACGCCGGGTGCAACGTGATCCTGGCCACGCGCGAGGGGATGGCGATCCGCTTCCGCGAGGACGACGTGCGCGAGATGGGGCGCGCCACCACCGGTGTCCGCGGCGTGTCGCTGGAGGAGGGCGACGAGGTGATCGGGATGGTGGTGATGAAGGAGGGGAACACCCTGCTGGTGGTCACCGAGAAGGGGATGGGCAAGCGCACCGGCATCGAGGCCTACCGGCTGCAGCGGCGCGGCGGCAAGGGCGTCATCAACGTCCGCACCACCGACAAGACCGGCCTGGTGGTCGCCATCAAGGAGGTGCGCCCCGGCGACGAGCTCATGGTCATCACCCGCGAGGGGATCGTCAACCGCCAGTCGGTGGACGGCATCCGCGTCATCGGCCGGAACACCCAGGGCGTGCGGCTCATCAACCTCACCGGCAAGGACGTGGTGATGGACGTGGCCCGGGTGGACAACGAGGAGCGCGCGGTGGACGGCGACGGCGCTTCCGCCCCCGCGGCCGTGGTGCCGGTCCCCGTGGACGGCGACGGCGGCCCCGTGGAGCCCGGCGACGACGAGTTCGGCGGCGGCCTGGACGAGCTGCTCGCCCGCGCCGAGGAGGACATGGACTCCGGTTCCGACGAGCCGATCGACGACGAGGAGCTGTAGGCCTTCTCGTCAGCCTCGAAGTCGGAGGGCGGGTGGACGATCGGGTCCATCCGCCCTCCGCTTTTGTGGCGGGACCGCTCCGGAACCAGGCCAAACTGCCGGCCTGTTTCCTACGCGGGCTCCGGGAACCCCGCCAAACTGCCGGCGGGTTTCCCTCCGCCGGAGGGAGCCAGCCCAGGGCACCAGAACTACGGTGCCCGGCTGTCTCCCTCCGCAAAGGATCTGGGAAGGGCAGGGAACTGCGAAAAGCGCCCCCACCTCGGCATCGAGGCGGGGGCGCTTTCACGTACTGCGTACTGCCGTTGCAGGCTGTTCCCTGTCCCCTATCCCCTGTAACCTGTTCCCTATTCCCTGATCCCCGCCGCGGTCGGCACGGCGACCTGCACGTCCGGCAGCGCTTCCACGCGGGGCACGGCGCGGGGGGCGGAGCGGCGGCGGGCGGGGGCGGGCGGCTTGGGGGCGTTGGTGGGCTCTACGTCCTCGATGCGCGGGACGCGGTGGCCGTGCTTCTTGTTCAGGTAGTAGTCGGCGATGCGGGCGGCCACGGGGGCGGCGGCGCCCGAGCCGGAGCCGCCGTACTCCACGATCACCGCCACCACGATCTCCGGCGCCCCGCCGCGCGGGCCGGCGAAGCCGGTGAACCACGCGTGGTGGTTCTTGGCGTCCTGCGAGTTCTGGGCGGTGCCCGTCTTTCCGTACAGCTTCCAGCGGCGTAGCGCCACGGCGTGCGCCGAGCCCCCGGGCTCCACCACCCGCGCCAGCCCCTCGTGCACCGCCGCCAGCGTCTTGGGGCTCAGGCGCAGGTCCGTCTCGCGGGCGCCGGAGGGCTTGCGCGCCACGATGTGCGGCGCGTAGGCCGTGCCGTCCCCGGCAAGCGCGGAAAAGAACTGCGCCATACGGATCGGCGTCTGCGAGTTGGGCCCCTGGCCGATCGCCAGGTTCATCACCTCGCTGGGCGGCGGCGTCCACCCGAAGCGCTTCTTGTACCACTCGCGGCTGGCGGGGAAGGTCCCCACCTTCTCGCCCGGCAGGTCCACCGAGGTCTTCCGCGAGAAGCCCAGGCGCGTCCCCTCCTGCGTGAGCAGCTTGATCCCCAGCCGGATCCCCAGCTGGTAGAAGTACACGTTGCAGGAGTTTGCGATCGCCTGGATCAGGTCCTGCGGGCCGTGGCCGTCCGTCTTCCAGCAGCGCGAGTAGCGCCCCGCGTACGGCATCCCCCCCGTGCAGGCGAAAGGCATCTTGTACTCGGGGGTGATCGCCCCGCGCTCCAGCCCGATGATCGCCGTCGCCAGCTTCCAGGTGGAGCCCGGCGGGTAGATGCCGTTGGTGGCGCGGTTCAGGAGCGGGCGCGTGGGCCCGTTGAGCTCCTTCCACACCGCGGGCGAGATGCGCCCCACCAGCAGGTTGGGGTCGTAGGTGGGGGCCGAGTACATGGCCAGGATCTCCCCCGTGGAGGGGACCATCGCAACCACCGCCCCCTTCATCCCCGTGGGGAACACCGCCCGGACGTAGCGCTGCAGCTCCACGTCGATGGTCAGGCGCAGGTCGCCCCCCGGCTGCGGCGGCCGGGTGAGCTGCTCCGCGAACCTGCCCACCAGCCGGCCGCGCGCGTCCACCTCGATGAAGCGCGTCCCCGGCACCCCGCCCATGGTGCGCTCGTACTCGCGCTCCACCCCCGCCTTGCCGATCTGCTGCCCCGCCTTGTAGCCCTCCCAGTCCGGGCTCTCCAGCTCCCGCTCGCTGATCTCGGACACGTAGCCCACGATGTGCGCCGTGGCGTCGCCGTACGGGTAGCGGCGCAGCGGGCGCGCTTCCAGGAGCACCCCCGGCATCCGCGCCGGCTGCTCCTGCCAGCGGGACAATTGCCGGAAGGTGAGCGCGTCGGAGACCACCACGGGCTCGCGCGGGTCCTTGCGGGCCCGGGCCAGCGTCTCTGCCACCCGGGTGGAGTCCAGCTCCAGCACCGGCACCAGCGCGGCGAGCCGGGCCCGCAGCGAGTCGCGCGGCGCCGGCTCCAGCGACAGCGTGTAGCCGGTGACCGTCTCCGCCACCACCTTGCCGTTGCGGTCGAAGACGGTGCCCCGCGGGGCCGGGATGGGGACGCGGCGGAAGCGGTTGTCCTCCGAGCGGAGGACGAACTCCGAGTTCCGGACGATCTGGGCGCGGAAGAACGCCGCCCCCAACCCGCAGAGCATGGCGGCGATGACGAGCGTGGCCTGCACCGCACGGCGCTGGCGCGCCTGCGGGGCGAAGGGGCTTACGGAAGCGCCGATGATCCGGCCGTACGCGGGGTGGGACAGGGGAGGCAACGCGTTGGGAGTGAATGTTTTCGCCCCAAAGGTAAAAGCTTTCCCCCTGCTTGCGCCAGTGGCGCGTGGCGGGATCCCCGCGCGCCGGGCGGTGTATGGGAGCCGGAAGCCTTGCGGGAGCAGGGGGAACGCTTATCTTCCCCGTCTCCCACGCCGCCCTCCCTGGCCCTCCGCCGGTCGCAGCTCCGCGGCACGCAATTTGACACCCAGCGGCTTCCGTCCGAGCCCACACGCATACAGTGGTGACGCCCGCCTCCGGACGCCGGATGCGCGTGCTGCGCCTCAGCACCCGATAAAGAGCACCAGATGAGTCTGTCCGCCCAAACTCCAGCCGCGACCCGGCCGGAGAACGGACCTTCCGCGCAGGCGGAGGGGATCCTCGAAGTACTTTCCAGCGGAAGCGGGTTCCTCCGGTCCGGCGCGAACGGCTACCAGACCGCCGACGGAGACCCGTTCGTTCCCCAGTCGACGATCCGGCGGCTCGGGCTGCGGACCGGGGACCGCATCCTCGGCGAGGTGGGCACCGCGCCCGGACGCGGCAAGAGCCCGCCGCTGGAGACCGTCAAGAGCGTCAACGGTCTCCCCCCCGAGCAGGCCCGCGGCCGCCCCGACTTCAACTCCCTCCCCGCCACCTATCCCGACGAGCGCCTGACGCTGGAGCACCCCACCGAGGGGCGCGCCAAGCGCGATCCCACGCCGCGCATCATCGACCTGATCGCCCCGCTCGGCAAGGGGCAGCGGGCGCTGATCGTGGCCCCGTCGCGCGCCGGGAAGACCACCATCCTCCAGGCCATCCTGCGCGGCGTCCAGACCAACTACCCGGACGCGGTGCTCCTGGTGCTGCTGGTGGACGAGCGGCCGGAGGAGGTCACGGAGATGGAGATGCTGGGGTACGGCGAGGTGATCGCCTCCTCGTTCGACTGCCCCGCCGACCGCCACGTGGCGGTGGCCGAGATGACGCTGGAGCACGCCCGCCGCCAGGTGGAGAGCGGGCGCGACGTGGTGCTGGTGCTGGACTCCATCACCCGCCTGGCCCGCGCCTACAACAACACCGAGCGCGGCAGCGGCAAGCTCCTGTCGGGCGGCATCGACGCCACCGCGCTGGAGAAGCCCAAGCGCTTCTTCGGCTCGGCGCGCAAGGTGCGCGGCGGCGGCGGGTCGCTGACCATCATCGCCACGGCGCTGATCGAGACGGGGAGCCGCGCGGACGAGGTGATCTTCGAGGAGTTCAAGGGCACCGGCAACTCCGAGATCGTGCTGGACCGCGAGCTCGCGGACAAGCGGATCTTCCCGGCCATCAACATCGAGAAGAGCGCCACCCGCCGCGAGGACCTGGTGATCCCCGAGGAGGACCTGGACAAGGTGCACCACCTGCGCCGCGTGCTCCACTCGCTGTCGGCCGCGGACGCGCTGCAGCTGCTGCTCAAGCAGATGAACGACTCCAAGACCAACGCCGAGCTCCTGTCCAAGATCCGGTAAGTTTTTCGGGATCAGCAAACGTGTCGAGGCGGCTCCGGCTCTTTGCCGGGGCCGCCTCTTCGCATTTCTCCAGCTTTGGCGGGCCGCTCCGGAACCAGGCCAAACAGCCGGCCTGTTTCCTACGCGGGCTCCGGGAACCCCGCGGTACTGCTGCGGGTTTCCCTCCGCCGGAGGAAGCCAGCCGGAAACCGCCCCGGCTGTCTCCCTCCGAACAGATCGATATGGGTACAGCGAAACAGCTGAACGACAAAAAACCCTCTCCCAGAATTGGGAGAGGGTGGCGAGCCTAAGCGAGCCGGGTGAGGGCCGCCGTGACGCTTCACGCTACGCGTGAACCGAATGAAGCAGGCTGTTCCCTGTTCCCTATTCCCTGTTCCCTAAGTACCCTTCCAGCACCGAGAGCAGCTGCTCCGTGTTGATCGGCTTGGTCAGGTAGTCGGTGCAGCCGGCGGCGCGGCAGGCTTCCTCGTCCGTCTCCAGGGCGCGGCCGGTGAGGGCGATGATGGGGGTGGCGCGGTGGTCGTCGCGGGCGCGGAGGGCGCGGGCGACGTCCAGGCCGCTCATGTCGGGGAGGCCCAGGTCCAGCAGGATCAGGTGCGGGCCGCGGGTGCCGGCGACCTCCAGCGCTTCGGCGCCGGAGGCGGCTGCGAACACGTGGTAGCCGCTCTCCTGGAGGAGGATGGAGAAGGCCCCGCGGATCGCCTCGTTGTCTTCCACCAGGAGCACCCGGGGAAAGTCGGTTCCGGCTTCGCTCACGCCGCCCCCAGCCTCTCTCCCGCCTCCACCGAGGGAAGGGTGAAGTAGAAGCGGCTCCCCGTCCCCAGCTGGCTCTCCACCCAGATCTTGCCGCCGTGCAGCTGCACGAACTTGCGCGCGATCGCCAGCCCCAGGCCGGTGCCGTGGTGCATGCGCGCGCGCGAGGAGTCCACCTGCGCGAACTCCTGGAAGATCATCTCGTGGTGCCGCGGGTCGATCCCGATCCCCGAGTCCTCCACCGCCACCTCCAGCCACGTCGGGTTCTCCGCCGAGCGGCGGGCCTGCACGCGCAGCGTCCCCGCCTCCGGGGTGAAGTCGATTGCGTTGCCCAGCAGGTTGCCCAGGATGTGGACCACCTTGTCCCGGTCCGCCCACACCGCGGGGAGGCCGCCGTTCAGCGTCGCCTCGTAGTGCAGGCTCTTCTGCTGGATCAGCGAGGCGTTCATGTCGTACACGTGCCCCACCACCTCGGTCAGGTCGAACTCCGAGGGCGACAGCTCGATGGCGCGCGCGTTGGTGCGCGCGTACATCAGGATCTCCTCGATCATGGAGAGGAGCTGCCGGCACGAGTTGATCATGGACTCGATCGCCTCGCGCTGCCGCTGGGTGATCTCGCCCAGCAGGCCGTCCCGCAGCACCTCGCCGTAGGTGACGATGGCGGTGAGCGGGGTGCGGAGCTCGTGGGAGACGTTGGTGAGGAACTGCGACTTGGCGACGTCGAGGTTGCGCAGCTCCAGGATGGTGCGCTCCAGCTCCTCGATGCGCCGGGCCAGCGTTTCGCGGGAGGCGCCCGCGGGAAGGGACTCCTCGAACCCGACCAGCGCGTTCTGCGGCGCGTCCGACCCGGGGGAGTCCACGATGCGGAAGCCCTCCACCGCAAGTATCTCGCGGAGGCGGTCCGCTTCCCGGTCGTCCCCCTGGAGGTACAGTCGCAGTTCGATCATCCGTTTCGCGCGGAGGGAGCGTGAGATGTCACCAATCTAGACACCCCACCCGGAGGGTGCAAGGACGGGATCCCCGTCCAGGTTCTCCGCCAGGAGCTGGCGCCGCTGGAGGGCAGCGTACGTTCCTCCCGCGCGCAGCAGCTCCGCGTGCGTCCCCACCTCCGCGACCTGCCCGTCGTCCAGCACCACGATGCGGTCCGCGTTCATCACCGCGGTCACGCGGTGGCTCACGATCACGCTGGTGCGCCCCGCCAGCACCTCGCGCAGGCCCTGCAGGATCTCTGTCTCGGTGTGGGTGTCCACGGCCGAGAGGGCGTCGTCCAGCACCAGCACCTCGGGGTCGCGAGCGATGGCGCGCGCCAGCGTGGCCCGCTGCTTCTGCCCGCCCGACAGGTTGATCCCCCGCTCCCCCAGCAGGGTGTCGTAGCCGTTCGGGAAGCCGGCGATGGTCTCGTCCAGCTGCGCCACGCGCGCCGCGGCGCGGATCCGCTCCTCCTCCCGGGCCGGGTCCGGCTCGTCGAAGCCGAGCGCCAGGTTGTCGCGCAGCGTCGCCGAGAACAGGAAGGCGTCCTGCGGCACCACGCCCAGCGCCGCGCGCAGCCGGCCCAGCGGCCAGCGGCTCACGGGGATCCCGTCGATCAGCACCTCGCCCTCCGTGGGGTCGTACAAGCGCGCCAGCAGCGCCACCACCGTGGACTTCCCCGACCCGGTGGGCCCAACCACCGCCAGCCCGAAGCCGGCGGGGACCTGGAACGACACGTCGCGCAGCACCAGGCGGTCGGTGCCGGGGTAGCGGAACGAGACGTTCCTGAACTCGATCTCCCCGCGGATGCGCTCCGGGAGCCGGGGCTCGGCCGGCTCGCGGACGGACGGCCGGGTGTCCAGCACGCGCGCCACCCGGCCCATGGAGGCGCCGCCCCGCTGGAACAGGTTGATCACCCACCCCAGCGAGATCATGGGCCAGGTGAGCATCCCCAGGTACAGGTTGAACTCCACGAACTCGCCCACCGTGATCTGGCCGCGGAAGATGGCGCGCCCGCCCAGCAGCAGGACCACCACCGCCGCCGCCCCGCCGAACAATCCCAGCAGCGGCTGGAAGAGGCCGCTGGCCTTCACCAGGTCCAGGTTGCGCTGCATGTACCGCTCCGACAGCCCGCGGAAGCGCTCGGCCTGCGCGTCCTCCTGCCCGTACGCCTTGACGATGCGCACGCCCGCCAGGTTCTCCTGCGCCAGCGACGACAGGATCCCGAACTCCGACTGGATCCGCTCGAAACGCTCGTGGATCACCTTGCTGAACCCCAGCGTCACCACGGGGAGCGCCAGCATGGGGAGCAGCGCCCACAGCGTCATCCGCGGGTCGATCCACACCATCAGGGTGAGCGCGAACAGCGCCGTGACGATCATGTTGACCAGGTACATGATCGCGGGGCCGGCCACCATCCGCACGGCGCCCAGGTCGTTGGTCGCCAGGCTGATGATCTCGCCGGTGGGGGTGCGCCCGTAGAACGGCGCGTCCAGGTGCAGGAGGTGGCGGAAGTAGTCGTTGCGGAGGTCGGTCTCCACGCGGCGGCTGATGCCGTTGAGGATGTCGCGCATGTAGAAGCGCGCCACCCCGCCCACCAGGGTCACCGCCACGCTGAGCCCCGCGTACCACGCCACGGTGGCGCCGGTGGTCCCCGGCTTGTCGAGCGAGTCGATCCCCTTGCCGATCAGGTCCGGCGTCCAGAGCATCAGCCCCGTGGAGATCAGGACCAGGACCAGCCCCAGGAGCATCGACCCCCGGTAGGGCCGGAGGTAAGGCAGAAGCGCGCGCAGATTCTTCACTTGCGACCTGGCATTCGGGTTGCCCTCCGCGCGGCCGGAGCGGCACGGGGAAGGGCTTGAGGATAACCCCTCCCGACCGGGAAATTCAAGTCAGTTTCCGGTTCTTGTGTAAACCCAAGCGATAGGTTATCATGATATGGTAACGGTGCACCGCGAGTTCGGCTTCCGGGTGGTCATCTATCCCGGCGCGCGCGAGCACGGGCCGCCGCACGTCCACGTCTTCAACGCGGACGGGGAGGTCAAGGTGTCCATCGGCGACGCGGACCAGGCGCCACGGCTGCTGCTGGTGGTTGGGATGCGGAGGCAGGACGCGGCGCGCGCGCTGCGGATCGTGGAGGCGCGGCAGGAAACCTTTCTCGCACGGTGGAGGGAGTACCATGGCACGTAGCTGGACGCCCGCGACCGACGCGGAGATCGAGCGGCAGTTCGCGGACGCCGTGGAGGCGGGCCGCCACGCGGAGGAAGCGGGTCCGCGCGCGGAGAGCGCCCGTTACGACCCGGACACGGGTCGGGTGGAGGTGGAGCTTCGCAACGGCTGCCTGTTCGCCTTCCCGGCGCAGATGGGGCAGGGGCTGCGCGGCGCCTCGCCGGAGGAGCTGGCGGCGGTCACGGTGACGCCGGGGGGATTCGGGCTGCACTGGGAGGCGCTGGACGCCGACCTTGCTGTCCCCGCGCTCATGGCGGGCGTGTTCGGGACGGAGGCGTGGATGCGGGAGCTGGGGCGCGCCGGCGGGCGCAGGACCAGCGACGCCAAGGCGGCCGCCGCGCGCGAGAACGGGCGCCGCGGCGGCCGCCCGCGCAAGGTCGCCGAGCCGAAGGCGGAGTACGGCGGAGAGGGCGAGGGGGAAGGGAAGGGCTGAGCGCGGGACGGCCGTAGCCGAAGCGACGAGAGCCCCGCCGGGACGGTCCGGCGGGGCTCTCGTCGTTTCGTAAACCGAGGCCGGGCAGGGCCCCGCGTGAGGGATGCGCGCCCGGCAGGGCCGAGACCCGCGGCAGTTTGCGGGGCTCGGCTGCGTTGGCGAGCGTTGTTTGCTCGCCTACGCAGCGCGCAGCCCGACCCGAGCGACAGCGAGGGGCACGCCCAACCCCGCAGTTCAAAGCCTTTCCGAATCCCGCTTCAGACGTCGGCCGCCGCTTCGAGGCTCGCCGGCGTCACCAGGACCTTGTCCACGCGGTGGCCGTCCATGTCCACCACCTCCACCCGGAGCCCGGCCGCGTCGAAGCGGTCCCCGGCGGACGGGACGCGGCCCAGGTGCGTGAGCACGAAGCCGGCGACGGTGCGGAACTCCTCGCGGTCGTCCTCCCTCCGCTCGGGCAGCCCCAGCGCCTCCCGGAACTCGTCCATCTGCACGGCGCCGTCCACCAGCCAGGAGCCGTCTTCGCGCCGCACCACGCCGGGGTCCGCCTGCGCCCCCGCCACCGCGAGCTCGCCCACGATCTCCTCCAGCACGTCGTTGAGCGTCACCAGCCCCTCGATGCCGCCGTACTCGTCCACCACCAGCGCCAGGTGGGTTCCGCTCTCCCGGAACAGCTCCAGCACCCGCAGGGCGCGCGTGCTCTCCGGGACGAAGAGCGGCTTGCGGAGCAGGGCGCGCAGGTCGTCCACCGGCTCGCCGGCGAGCCTGCGGGCCCACAGCTCCTTGACCTCCACCATCCCCAGCACCCGGTCCAGCGTCCCCTCGCACACCAGGAAGCGCGAGAAGCGGTGCCGCGCCATGACCTGGCGGTTCGCCTCCGGCGGCGCGTCGGCGTCCAGCCACACCACCTTGCGGCGCGGCGTCATCAGCGAGGCCACCCGCTGGTCGCCCAGCCAGAAGACGCGCTCCACGATGTCCTGCTCGGCCTCCTCGAACACCCCGGCCTGCGTCCCCTGCTCCATCAGCATGGAGATCTCCGCCTCGGTGACCGGCGGCTCCTCCGTGCGGCGGACGCGGAGCAGGCGGAGCACCAGCTCGGTGGAGACGCTGAGCAGGCTCACCAGCGGCGAGGACACCCGGGACAGCACGTTCATCGGCCCGGCCACCGCGGAGGCGATCCCCTCCGGGTGGTTCAGGCCGATGCGCTTGGGGACCAGCTCCCCCACGATCAGGGTGAGGTAGGTGATGGCGAGCACCACCACCCCCAGCGCGACCCCCTCCGCGTACGGGGCCACCGCCGGGTAGCGCCGCAGCGACTCCGCCAGCGGCTCGGCGATGGTGGCGCCGCCGAAGGCGCCGGCCAGGATCCCCACCAGCGTGATCCCCACCTGCACGGTGGAAAGGAAGCGGGTGGGGTTTTCGGCCAGTTCCAGCGCGCGCCGCGCCCCCGCGTCCCCCGCTTCGGCGCGCTGCTGGAGCCGCGCCTTGCGGGAGGACACCACGGCGATCTCCGACATGGCGAACACCCCGTTCACCACCAGGAGCAGCAGCACCAGCAGGATCTCGGTGCCTACTCCGCCCATGCGGCGCTCCCGGGGTGCGGGCGGGGTGTTCGGCCGTCGCTCATCGCTTCACCTCCGGGGGGATCGGGGCGCGGTGCGGCTCCGGCGTCTCGCGGAGCGGGTCGTGCTCCACGGGGTCGTGCTCCGCGGCTTCCTTGGGGAACAATAGCGACGCGGCCACCGAGCCGGCCAGCACCAGGGCGATCACCCCCAGCGACACCCCGACGGGCACCTTGTACACGTCCACCAGGAGCATCTTTGCGCCCACGAACACCAGCACAACCGCCAGCCCCAGCTTGAGGTAGTGGAACTTGTGGATCACCCCCGCCAGCAGGAAGTACAGCGACCGCAGCCCCAGGATGGCGAACACGTTGGAGGTGTAGACCAGGAACGGGTCCGTGGTCACGGCGAAGATCGCCGGGATGGAGTCCACCGCGAAGATCAGGTCGGTGGTCTCCACCAGCACCAGCACCACGAACAGCGGCGTCGCCACGCGGCGCACCACGCCGCCGGGCTCCGCGGCCTTCTGCACGAAGAAGCTCTGCCCGTGGTACTGGCTGTCCACCGGGATGAAGCGGCGCATCAGCCGGATGACGGGGTTGCTCTCCGGCTCGATGTCGTGCTCCTGCTGCGTCGCCATGCGGAGCCCGGTGAACACCAGGAAGGCGCCGAAGACGTAGATGATCCAGTGGAAGCGCTCGATGAGCACCGCCCCCGCCGCGATCATGGCGCCGCGCATCAGCAGCGCCCCCAGGATCCCCCAGAACAGCACGCGGTGCTGGTATTTCGGGGGGACCTGGAAGTACGAGAAGATCAGGACGATGACGAAGATGTTGTCGACCGAGAGCGCCTTCTCGATCAGGTACCCGGTGAGGAACTCGAGCCCCTTCTGCGGGCCCATGAAGTAGTAGATGCCGCCGTTGAAGAGCAGGGCGAGCGTCACCCACAGGGCGCTCCACCCCGCCGCTTCCTTCATGGAGACCACGTGGGCCTCCTTGTGGAACACGCCCAGGTCCAGCGCCAGCATCGCCAGCACGAAGGCGGTGAATCCCACATACAGCCAGAGCTGGTCCATGGTGGATGCTCGAAGTTTCGGGAACGCCGGGCCGGCGGTCCGCCGGCCCGGCTCTCAGGTCAGTCGACGCGCCGCATGGAGCGCGCCGCGAGGGTCGGGCTAGCGGCCCGCGGCGAGCCTTTCCAGCCGCGCGACGCGCTCCTCGGTGGGCGGGTGCGTGGAGAACATCCTGGCCATGCCGCCGCCGTACGCGGCCAGGGGGTTGACCTGCGCCAGCGGCGCCGCGGCGGGCGACACCTGCATGGGAATGCGGTGGGCGTACGCCTCCAGCTTGCGGAGCGCCCCGGCGAGCGCCAGCGGCTTGCCGGAGATCTGGGCGCCCACGGCGTCCGCCTTGAACTCGCGCTGCCGGGAGATCGCCATCTGCACCAGCGAGGCGGCGATGGGGGCGAGGATCATCATGGCGAGCCCGCCCGCCATGCCGCCCTCCTCCTCGTCGTCGCCGCCGCCGAAGATGGCGCCCCACATCGCCATCTGCCCCAGCTGCGACACGGCGCCGGCCAGCGTGGCGGTGACGGTCTGGAGGAGCATGTCGCGGTTCTTGATGTGCGCCAGCTCGTGGGCGATCACGCCCTCCAGCTCCTCGGCGCTCACCAGCCCCACGATCCCCTCGGTGACGCACACCACCGCGTGCTCCGGGTTGCGCCCGGTGGCGAAGGCGTTGGGCTGGGCGTGCGGCGCCACGGCCACCGTGGGCATGGGGAGCCCGGCGCGCTGCCGCAGCCGGTCCACCATGCGGTACAGCTCGGGCGCCTCCGCCTCGGTCACGACCTGCGCGCCGTACATGCGCAGCACCATGTCCGCGGACTTGTAGTACATGAAGAAGTTCATCCCGCCGGCCAGCAGCAGGGCGACGACCACCCCGGTCTGGCCGCCGAGCGCGAACCCCACCGCGCCCACCAGGCCGGTGAGGAGGGCCATGAGCCCGAATACCTTGACGTTGTTCACGAGAGTGTGCGCGTAGCCGTGTCGGTTCCGCCGCGCCGGACGGCGCGGCGGCGCCGTCTCCCGGCGCGAGCGCGCGGGAAGACGCCTGTTCCACTGCGATGTCGAGTGGGGCTACGCGGGAGGTCCGCGCGGGAGGGCCGAGCGGAGGAAGACGGGGCGCGGCGCGAGAGGCCGGCCCTCGGCCGGGGCGGACACGCGGATCCACGTGCCCGGCACGGGCACGTCGAACGCGGCCGCGGGGAGCGCGGCGGGTCCGTCCGGCAGGTCGGGGAGGGCCCGTCCCGGGGCCTGGCGGGTGCCGGAGTGGCGCACCCAGGCGTGGCCGGTCTTCCCCTCGTGCCGCAGCTCCTGGGCGAGCGCGACCCCCTGGTCCACCCCGAAGGCGACGAGGAGGACCCAGAGAAGGAGACGGAGCCGCTGGTGCAGTGGGGCGCTCATGCGCACGAATCTACTGCGATTCGCACGCCGTTCAAGGTGCGTACAGGGTGTCGCGCGGGTGACGGGCAGGTGGCGTGCGCGCCCTACGCCAGGTCGTGGATCCGCCCGCGCTCCAGCGCCGCGGCGGCCATGCGCCCGCAGGCGCGCACCACGTGGACCAGCCCGCCGAAGCGCGGGTCGCGCGTGTGCCCCTTCCTGAACCGCGCGTAGATCTGCTGGGCGATGACGGCCACCTTGAACAGCCCGTACACATAGTGGAAGAGGATGCCGGACACGTCGCGCCCGCTGCGCTCGGCGTACGCCTCCGCCACGCCGCGGCGGTCCAGGTTGCCCGGCAGCCAGGTGACCCCGAACCGCCGCAGCTCCGGCGGGTCGCCCGCCTCCGCCCAGTAGCCCAGGGTGGTGCCCAGGTCCATCAGCGGGTCGCCCACGGTCGCCATCTCCCAGTCGAGCACCGCGCGCACCCGCGACGGGTCGGCAGGGGCCAGCACCAGGTTGTCGTACTTGTAGTCGTTGTGGACCAGCGCCGCGCCGCCCTCTGCCGGGACGCTGCGCGCCAGCCACGCCGCCGCCTCCTCCAGCTCCGGGACGTCGTCCGTCCGCGCGCGGCGCCAGCGCCCGGTCCACCCCTCCACCTGCCGCGCGGCGTACCCCTCCGGGCGCCCCAGCCGCTCCAGCCCCGCCGCCGCGGGATCGATGGCGTGCAGCTCCGCCAGCGTGTCCACCAGCGCCAGGCAGACGGCGCGCATCCGCTCCGGCCCCAGCTCCACCCCGTCGGGCAGGCGGTCGCGGAGGATCACGCCGGGCACCCGCTCCATCAGGTAGAACGGCGCGCCGAGCACCGCCGGGTCCGCGCAGAAGGCCAGCGGCCGCGGCACCTTCGGGTATACCGGCCGCAGCCCGGAGAGCACCCGGAACTCGCGCTCCACGTCGTGCCCGCCGCGCACGTCCGCCCCGTGCGGCGGACGCCGCAGCACCATCTCCCGCCCGCCCGCGCGCACCAGGTAGGTGAGGTTGGAGAACCCGCGCGGGAACTGCTCGACCCGGACGGGTCCTGCGGCGTCGGGAAGCACGTCACGGAGGTACGCCGCCAGCGCCGCGGCATCCAGCTCCTCGCCGGGGCGCACGGCGTCCGCGCGGTCGGTGGGATCGTTGTCGGTCACGCGCGCCTCCAGGTTCAGACAGGGGAAACGGCAGACGTTGCGTGAGGGATTTCGGCCCGAAGGGGCGAGACCCGGCGGCAGTTTGCCGGGGCTCGACTCCGTTGGCGAGCGTTGTTTGCTCGCCTACGGAGCCGAAGCCCGACCCCGGCGCCAGCCGGGGGCACGCCCAAATCTCGCCGCCCAACAGCAGTTCAGAGCGAAACTCCGTACTCGCGAAGGATCTCCCGGGCCACCAGCGACTTGTGCACCTCGTCCGGCCCGTCGTAGATGCGCGCCCCCCGCTCGTGGCGGTACCAGAACGAGAGCAGCGTGTCGTCCGTGATGCCGAGCGCCCCGTGGATCTGGACAGCCCGGTCCAGCACCCGCAGCAGCACGCCCGCCACGAAGAACTTGATCGTGGACACCTGCACCCGCGCCGCCCGCGCTCCTCCGCGGTCGATGCGCTCCGCCGTATCGAGGGTCATCAGCCGCGCCGCGTCGATCTCGGCGCGCGACTCGGCGATCCAGTGCTGCACCGCCTGCCGCGACGCCAGCGGCTGCCCGGGCGACAGCTCGCGGTCCGCGGCGCGGCGGCACATCATCTCGAACGCGCGCTCGCAGATCCCGATCCAGCGCATGCAGTGGTGGATGCGTCCCGGCCCCAGCCGCTCCTGGGCCAGCCGGAACCCCGACCCTTCCTCGCCGATGCGGTTCTCCGCCGGCACCCGGCACCCCTCGAAGACCACCTCCGCGTGGCTGAAGTAGTCCTCGCCCGCCTCGCCCATCACCGGGATGTTGCGGACGATGCGGAAGCCCGGCGTGCCGGCGGGAACCAGGAACAGGCTGGCGAGCGCGTGCGGCTGGGCCGCGCCCGGGTCGGTGACCGCCATGACGATGGCGAACGCCGCGCCGTCTGCCGACGAGGTGAACCACTTGTGCCCGTCGATCACGTACTCGCCGCCGTCGAGAACGGCGCGCGTGGACAGGTGCACGGGGTTGGACCCGGCGTGCTCCGGCTCCGTCATGGCGAAGCAGCTGCGCACCTCGCCGCGCACCAGCGGCTCCAGGAAGCGGCGCCGCTGCTCGGGCGTGCCGTGCGCGTGCAGCAGCTCCATGTTGCCGACGTCCGGCGCCTGGCAGTTGAACGCCAGGTGTCCCAGCGGCGAGCGCCCCAGCTCCTCGCTGACCCGCCCGAACTCCGCCAGCGTCAGCCCCAGCCCGCCCAGCTCCCGCGGCAGGTGCGGCGCCCACATCTCCAGCTCCTTCACCCGGGCGCGCGCCTCGGCGAGCGCCGGCAGCAGCGCGCGGAACGGCTCCATGCGGAACCGGTCCTCCAGCGGGACCAGCTCCTCCCGGACGAAGGCGCGGACGCGCCGGAGCAGCTCCTCCACCTGCGGCGTGGGCTCGTGCATGGAAGCGGTCCCGGTGAGCGGCGGAATCCGTGATGCGACAGGGGTGTGCGGCTCAACGTACTTCACGAAAGGCCCTTCCGACACGGGTCACATCACCCAGACGTGGGGCATCGCTGTCCGGCGGGTGGGGCGGCGCCGCCCCGCGACAATGTACCTGCCGCGCCCCAGAAAGCATGCACGCGGGAAAGTTTCAACCGCCTGGGATCGGTTCAAGTCACAGCATAGCAAGCAGTTGAATGAGGTACTGAACGGTTTTGCGAACCTGGCCTTGCGGTTGCCTTATGGCAGGCCGTCCCGGCGCGGATGGTCGTGGCGGCGGGACGCAGAGGGCAGGCCGGGCCACGAGCCCGTGACAGCCATACATCCAGGAACGCTCAGCGAAAGGCCGGCAGACCATGCTCCCCAACCAGCAGCAGACCGTCACCCGCGGCGTCCGCCTCGTCGGCGCCGGCGCCTACGTTCCCGAGCGCGCGGTGGACAACGAGCGCATCGCCGCGGCGATCCCCGGCTGGACGCCGGAGCGGATCGAGGAAAAGACCAGCATCCGCGAGCGCCGCTTCCTGTGGGACTTCGACGCCGAGACGGGGATGACCATCGCCCCCGCCGCGGTGGAGGACGGCCCGGCGAGCAACAGCGACATGTGCGAGATCGCGCTGCGCAACGCGCTGGTCATGGCCGACCTCCCCGCCCGGGCGCTGGACGCGGTGTTCATGGTCACCTGCACGCCGGACCGGCTGAACTTCAACCACGACGCCATGGAGGTGCACCGCCGCCTGGGGTGCCGCGGCGACGCCTACGCGCTGGTGATCGACGGGGGCTGCGGCGACACGCCGTACATGCTGGACATGGCCTTCCGCATGATCCGGAGTGGGGCGCTGCGCACCATCGCGGTGATCGGCTCGGCCTTCACCTCGCCGCAGCTCAACCGCGAGGTGTTCACCGGCTGGGTTCAGCCGGACGGCGGCCGCAAGCCCATCAGCGCCTTCCTCAGCATGTACCTGTTCGGCGACGGCGCGGGGGCGGTGATCCTGCGCGGCGAGGGCGGCCCCGGCGAGGGGATCGTCTCCTCCATGGCGGGCAACGACTACGCGGAGCTGGTGCTGCGGCGCGCGGGCGGCGTGCTCCAGCTCCCGCACCAGGGGATCGAGAACCCCGCCGAGGGCGTGTTCGTGGTGGACGGCCAGCTGGTGGCCAAGTCGTACCCGGTGTTCATGCAGAAGACCATCGACGCGCTGCTGGCCGAGCACCGGGAGCTGGCCGGCGAGGTCAAGCGCTACTACTTCCACCAGCCCAACAAGCGGCTGATGTTCCGCTTCATCGAGGAGGCCGGCATCGACCCGTCCCGCGTGGCCTACAACGTGGACCGCTACGGCAACACCTCGGCCGCGGGGCCGCTGATCCTGCTCACCGAGGACCTGGAGGCCGGCGTGGTCAGCCTGGGGAGCGGCGACCTGGTGATGATCGCCGGGGTGGGCGCCAACGTCCACTACGGCGGCCAGCTCCTCCGCCTCTGAGCCGGGGCGAGGGATGACCGACAGCCCCAAGAACGCCGGACGCCTCCTGCGCTTCCGCTCGCAGGAGGACCCGTCCGTGGAGCCGGACGCCGCGGTGATCGCCGCGGCCCCGTTCGAGCCAAACCTGCGCCTCGGCGCCCTCCTCTGGTCGGTTCCGGGGGCAGGCGGCGGGTCGCCCCAGCGGATCGGCACGGCGACGGCATGCGCCCGGATCACGGATCCGGCGTTCACCCCAGACGCGAGGTTCGACTTCCATGTGCGCTTCGACCTGCCCGAGGGGCCAGTCACCGCGACCGGCGGGTGCACCCTCATCAGCAACGACCTGCCCGTTCGCGGGATCGTGCTCGCGGCCTGCCACCTTCGCGTCGTCGAGGCCCCTGCCGGTTGTCTCGGCGGGGCAGCGGCCAGCCTGAGCATCTTCAACCCGGGGCAGGTGCCTGGGTTCTCCACCGGGTCGTACTGGACCCTGCAGCTGTACGAGGGCGGGACGTAGGGGCGGAACGGCTTTGACCTGCTTTGAACGGCGGATTTGGGCGTGCCCCCGGCTGGCGCCGGGGTCGGGCTTCGGCTCCGTAGCAGACGAAACGACCGTCTGCAACGGAGTCGAGCCCGCGCAAACAGCCGCGCGGTCTCGCCCCTTCGGGCCGAAATCCCTCACGCGGGGCTGGTGCTGGCGTCCGCCGGGGCCCCCACCCGGCTCGCTTGAGGCTCGCCACCCTCCCCCGTGCCGGGGGAGGGCTGCCCGGAGGTCAGGAATCGTTCCGGGGGGCAGGTGCAGTTGCAGTTCCTTGGATCTGCGCAGGGAGGTCGGGGGAGGCTGCGCAGGGGGAACGTCATGTTCGAAGCCAGCGTGATCCCGACAGCGCAGGCGGAGGGCCGGCGAGTTCGGCTCCCCCGGAGCAGCATCCCCCGGCCGACCACCTACACCGGAGCCCGCCGGAGCGCGCCGGCAAAAAACGAGGGGCCGCCGACAGCGCGTCGGCCGCCCCTCGCTGTTCCGGCTTCGGACGGGGCTACTGCACCACGGTGCGCACCGGGGTCACGCCGACGGCGGCGCCGCCGCGGCGGGGGTCGGAGGCGCCGGTGAGCACGCCGCCGGGGAGCACGATGATGGTCTGGGTGTCGCCCTGGTAGCCGCCGCGCTCGGCGACGGCGTGGCCCATGGCGCGCAGGCGTGCCTCGGTCTGGCGGGGGAGGCCGCCGCGCTCGTAGCGCAGGGTGTCGGGGAGGTGCTGGTGGTGCAGGCGGGGGGCGGCGGTCGCGGTGGCGGCGTCCATGTTCCAGTCCACCACGTTGGAGACCATCATCGCCACGGTGGTGATGATGGTGGAGCCGCCCGGGGTGCCGGTCACCAGGCGCACCCTGCCGGCCGGGTCCAGCACGATGGTGGGCGTCATGGCCGAGAGCATCCGCTTGCCGGGCTGCACCGCGTTAGCCTCGCCCTGCACCAGGCCGAACTGGTTGGCCGTTCCCGGCTTGGCGGAAAAGTCGTCCATCTCGTTGTTGAGCAGGAAGCCCGCGCCCTCCACCGTCACCAGGTTGCCGTACAGGGAGTTGATGGTGGTGGTCACGGCCACCGCGTTGCCCTTGCCGTCCACGATGGAGTAGTGGGTGGTGTGCGTCCCCTCGGCGCGGGCGCCCGCGCCGGCCGGGGCGGCGCCCAGACCGGGGCGCACCTGCGCGGAGGGCGTCGCCCGGTCGCGGCGGATGTCGCGGCGGCGCTCGCCTGCGTACGCGTCCGAGGCCATGCGCACGGTGGGCTGCGGGACGAAGTCCGGGTCGGCCAGGTACTCGTTGCGGTCGGCGTAGGCGCGGCGGGTGGCCTCGGCGAACAGGTGCACGTGCTCGGGGGAGAGGTAGCCCAGCGAGCGCAGGTCGTACCCCTCCAGGATGTTGAGCATCTCCGCCATGGTCACCCCGCCGGAGGAGGTGGGCGGCATGGACACCACCTCGTGGCCGCGGTAGGTGAAGCGCAGCGGGTCGCGCCACTTGGCCTGGTAGCGGGCCAGGTCCTCGCGGGTGATCAATCCGCCGCCGCGCCGCATCTCCGCCTCCACCAGCTCCGCCGTGCGCCCCCGGTAGAAGCCGTCCTTGCCGTCCCGGGCGATGCGGCGGAAGGTCTCCGCCAGGTCGCGCTGCACCCAGCGGTCGCCCACGCGCGGCGCCCGCCCGCCCGGGAGGAACACCGCCGCGGTGGCGGGGAAGCGCTGGAAGCGCTCCGCGTACGAGCGCAGCGACCCGGCGAGCCGCTCGTGCACCACGATCCCCTCGGCCAGGTTCACGGCCGGCTGCACCAGCTCCGCCCAGGGGAGGCTGCCGAAGCGCCGGTGCGCCTCCCACATCCCCGCCACCGAGCCCGGGACCCCCGCCGCCAGGTGCCCCACCAGCGACCTGTCGGTGAGGTTGCCCTGCGCGTCCAGGAACATGTCGCGGGTGGCCTTCAGGGGGGCGGCCTCGCGGAAGTCCAGCGAGGCCGTGGTGCCGTCCGCCATGCGGACCACCAGGAAGCCGCCGCCGCCGATGTTGCCGGCCTCCGGGTTCACCACCGCCAGGGCGAAGTGCGTGGCGACCGCCGCGTCCACCGCGTTGCCGCCGCGGCGCAGCACCTCCGCGCCGATCTCGCTCGCCACCCGGTCCGTGGTGGAGACCATCCCGCCCGTGGCGGTCACCGGGGCGACGGAGCCCGCCGGGAAGGCCCACCCCTCCGGGAACTTGACCGGCCCGGCCTGCGCCGGCGCCGTGTCGGGGGCGCACCCGGCCGCCAGCAGCGCGGCCGCGAGGGAACGGACGGCGAGGGAACGGAGCGGGGCGGCGCGCCGGGGATCCAGCAGCATGGCACCTTTTCGCGCTGAGGTGGGCAGGTTACTTTCCCGGCAATCTACCCGTCACTTCTCCGGGCTGGCAACCGAACCCGAAGCCGCAGCACATGTCCGGCAGCGCCTCGCAGGACCCCCGCCTCACCGAGCAGCGGAACCCCGCCTCGGCGGAGGTGGACCGCCTCTCCCCGCTGGAGATCGTGGACCTCATCAACGCCGAGGACCACAAGGTCGCCCCGGCCGTGCACCGCGAGCGCGAGAAGATCGCGCGGGCGCTGGAGATCGCGGAGGACGCCTTCCGCACCGGCGGGCGGCTGATCTACGTGGGGGCGGGGACCTCCGGGCGGCTGGGGGTGCTGGACGCCTCCGAGATGCCCCCCACCTACGGCACCGATCCGGCCATGGTGCGGGGCGTGATCGCCGGGGGCGAGATCGCCCTCACCAACGCGGTGGAGGGCGCCGAGGACCACCCGGAGGACGGGGCCGCCGCGGTGGACGCGCTGGAGGTGGGGCCGGCGGACTTCGTCTTCGGCATCGCCGCCTCGGGGAGCACGCCGTACGTGCACGGCGCCCTGGGGCGGGCCAAGGAGCGGGGGGCGCGCACCGGCTTCCTGCTCTGCACCCAGCCGTCCCGGGAGATGCTGGAGGCGTACGACGTGGTGATCGCGCCGCTGGCGGGGCCGGAGGTGGTCACCGGCTCCACCCGCATGAAGGCCGGCACCGCCACCAAGCTGGTGCTCAACACCATCACCACCGGGGCCATGATCCGGATGGGCAAGGTGTACGGGAACCTGATGGTGGACCTGCGGGTTACCAACCAGAAGCTGCAGGGCCGCAGCGAGCGCATCCTCATGGAAACGCTGGACCTGGGCCGCGAGGAGGCCCGCGAGCTGCTCGCCCGCGCGGGCGGCAGCGTCAAGACCGCCATGGTGATGCACTGGACCGGCGGCGACCGGCGGCAGGCGCAGCGGCGGCTGGGGCGCGCCGGCGGGCGCCTGGGAGACATCCTCCGGGAAAGGGAAGCCGATGGCTGAGGACGCCCCGCCGCACCCGGCGCACGTCGCCGACTGGGAGGACCTGCTGGTGCGGCTGGAGATCGCCCCGCGGGCGCTGCGCGTCACGCTGGAGGACGCCCCCGCCGGCGACCCCGAGGTGCGCGCCCTGGTGGCCCGCGCCGCGGCGGGCGAGCGCGTGTTCCAGCGGATGATGGAGGCCATGCACGCCGGTGACCCGCTCCCGGACGCCGCCGCCCCGGCGGAGGAGCCGGGCGAGGATGCGCGGACGCTTGCCGAGACGTTCACCTCGGTGCGGATGCGGACCTTCGCCATGGCGCAGCGGCGCGGCGTGGACGTGTGGGCCTGGCAGTCGGCCGACGCGGAGGGGCGCGCCCTCACCGTGTACCAGCTCTTCAACCGCATGGTGAGGGAGGACGCCCGGCTGCTTGCCGCCCTGCGCGACCGCATCCGCGCCGCGGGAGGCGCCCCGTGCTGATCGTGGGCCTGATGTCCGGCACCTCGCTGGACGGGGTGGACGCGGCGCTGGTGGAGATCGAGGGCGAGGGCGTGGACGACGTCCGCTTCCGCCTGGTGCACTGGCTCACGGCGCCCTTCGACGAGGCCCGCCGCGAGGCCATACACGGCGCGATCCTTGCCGGTTCGGCGGAGCTCCTGTGCGGGCTGCACGCGGAGCTGGGGGAGTGGCTGGCGGAGGCCGTGGTGCGGGTGTGCGACGAGGCCGGCGTGCCGCGGGAGCGGGTGGACGCGGTGGGCTCGCACGGGCAGACGGTGTGGCACCGCCCCCCGGCGGACGGGCGCCGCGGTGCCACCCTCCAGCTGGGCGACCCGGCGACCCTCGCGGAGCGCACCGGGATCGCCGTGGTGTCGGACTTCCGCACGCGCGACATGGCCGCGGGCGGGCAGGGGGCGCCGCTCGTCCCCTGGGTGGACCGGCTCCTCTTCTCCCTCCCGGACCGCGCGCGCGCGCTCCAGAACATCGGCGGGATCGGCAACGTCACCTGGGTGCCGCCGCGCGGCTCCGCGGAGCCGTCGCTGGCCTTCGACACCGGCCCCGGGAACGCGCTGATCGACGCGGCGGTGGAGATCGCCACGGGCGGGCGGATGAACTTCGACCGGGACGGCAGGCTGGGGGCGCAGGGCCAGGTGGACGAGGCGCTGCTGGCCGACCTGCTCCGCCACCCGTACTTTGCGGCGGAGCCCCCCAAGTCCACCGGGCGCGAGGAGTTCGGCCGGCCGTTCGTGGAGCGGCTGGTGGCCGCCACCACGCCCGAGGGCGACCGCGACTGGCTGGACCTGGTCGCCACGCTCACCGAGCTCACGGCGCGCTCCATCGCGGACGCGTACCGGCGCTGGATCGTCCCCCGCGGGGTGGAGCAGGTGGTGCTGACCGGAGGGGGCGCACGCAACCCGACCCTGGTGAGGAGGATCCGCAGCTTGCTCGATCCCCTGGAAGTCGTCGGCGGCGAGGTGCTCGGGGTGGACCCCGAGTGCAAGGAGGCGGTGGCCTTCGCGGTCCTCGCCTGGGCCCACCTGCGCGGCATCCCCGCCAACGTCCCCACGGCCACCGGCGCCGCGGGGCCGCGCGTGCTCGGCTCCTTCACCCCGGGCCGCGCCGCGGGCCGCGCCTGACCCCGGAAACCCGCACCTCCCCTTGCTGCCGCGCGCCTCCCTCGCCCGCCGGGCCCTTGGCCTCCTGTCGCTGGCCGCGCTCTCCGCGTGCTGGCACGGGCAGGCGCGCACGGTGCCGGCGCCGCAGCGGCTGACCAACGAGGTGCGCAGCATCCTGTCCGGGGAGCGCCAGTCGGCGCGCTTCCTCCGCGACCGGAGCCGGCTGGAGCGGATGGGCGCGGAGATCGACCCGGTGCTGGTGTCGCTGGTGGACGACGAGGGGGCGGACGGGACGGTCCGCACCAACGCCCTCCTCCTGCTGGCCGACCGGCGCTCCCCGGCCGCGGTGCCGGTGCTCCGCCGCGTGGTGGTGACGGAGGAGGACGCGGAGCTGCGCGCGGCCGCGGTGCAGGGGCTGCAGCGCTTCGCCGCGGAGTCGCGGCAGGCCGCCAACGCGATCCGCGCCGCGATCGACGATCCCGCCCGCCAGGTGCGGCTCACGGTGCTCCAGGCGCTGGACGTGGAGGACGTGGCGCTGATCCGCGCGCTGCTGCGCCGCGAGGAGGACCCGCAGGTGCGCTCGGTGGGCAAGGCGCTGGTGGCGCTGGCCGAGTCGCGCGGGGCGCCGCTCCCCCCGGAGGGCGACGGCACCTACCGCTCCACCGCCCAGGACGAGGAGCCGCAGATCGTCTTCCAGCCCTCGTGGACGGACCCTGTGGCGGGGATCGCCGTGGGCGCGCTCTGGGTGCAGCTCCCGGGCGAGCACCTGGTGCCGCTGGCGCAGCGGGTGGAGGCGGTGGCCGGGGTGGTCCCCGCCTTCCTCTCCCCGGATCGCTCCGCGGTGGTGTACGAGGCGGACCGCGAGGTACGGGTGCGCGACCTCAGGACCGGGAACACCCGCGTGCTGGGCCCCGGGCTCGCCCCCCGCCCGATCCCCTTCACGGACCGCTTCGTGTACCTGGAGGAGCGGCTGCGCGCCCGCCGCGCGGTGGAGCAGGGGACGGAGATGACCTACCAGGTGGTGTCCGCCGGCTTCACGCCGGGGACGCTGGACCGCCTGGGGACGGTGGTGGCCATCGCCCGGGCGGACCGCCACGCCAACGCCTCGCCGGTGCGCTGGATGGTGGTGGGCGAGACGCCCGAGGGCTTCGTCCTCCGCGGCGAGCGCATCTCCCCGTTCCTCCTCCCCAACCCGTTCGAGGGGCAGCGCCTGAACCGCCCCCCGCCGCCGCCGCGCCGCCGGCCGGACTGAGAGCCGGCCCGGGACGACGGATGTTCGATTCGATGCTCCTCCTTGCGTGACAGGGGGGAGCATCGCCTTTTTCGGCGCCGGGCCTGGATTGGGGTCGGGCGGGGAACTGCGAACGACGGCGCGCTTCGACGGGGCTCCGGTGTAGGTGGTCGGCCGGGGGATGCTGCTCCGGGGGAGCCGAACTCGCCGGCGCTCCGTCTGCGCCCGCCAGATCACGCTGGCTTCGAACATGACGTTCCCCCTGCGCAGCCTCCCCCGACCTCCCTGCGCAGATCCCAGGAACTGCAACGGCAACCGCCCGGCAGTTCTCCCCCTCTCCCGCTTGCGGGGGAGGGGGCCGGGGGGAGGGGGCCCGCCGCGGCGGCCTGATCCCTGACCTCTGGGAAGCCCTCCCCCGGCACGGGGGAGGGTGGCGAGCCTCAAGCGAGCCGGGTGGGGGCCCCAGCGGACGCCAGCGCCACCCCCGCGTGAGGGATGCGAGCGCGAAGCGGCGAAACCCAACAGCAGTACCGTTGGGGTTCGCCTCCGTTACGCACGGTAGTTTCGTGCGTTACGGAGCCGCAGCCCGACCCCGGCGCAGCCGGGGGCACGCCCGACACGGCCGTCGATCAGTCCAGCAGTTCCAGCCGTTTCGGCCGTCGTGGCAAGCGGAATGCATGACGCCGACCGGACCCAAACGAGAAAGGATGCCGCGCGTGGCCACTGACCGCTCTCCCTCGCTGGTGCGCGTCTTCGGGCAGCCCAAGATGGCGGCCCTGCTCTTCCTGGGGTTCTCGTCCGGACTCCCGCTCTTCCTGACCAGCCGCACGCTCCAGGCGTGGATGGCGGTGGAGAAGGTGGACCTCAAGACCATCGGGCTGGTGAGCCTGCTGGGGATGCCGTACACGTTCAAGTTCCTGTGGGCCCCGCTGCTGGACCGCTACGTGCCGCCCTTCCTGGGCCGCCGGCGCGGCTGGCTGGTGATCACCCAGGTGGCGCTGCTGCTCGCCATCGCCGCCATGTCGCTGCAGAACCCGCGCACGGGGCTGCAGCTGCTGGCGGTCAACGCGCTGCTGATCGCCTTCTTCAGCGCCACGCAGGACATCGCGGTGGACGCCTACCGGGTGGACGTGCTGGACGAGCGCGAGATGGGCGCGGGCGCCTCGCTGCACGTGCTGGGCTACCGGATCGCGCTGCTGCTGACGGGCGGGCTGGCGCTGGTGCTCGCCGACCGGATGCCCTGGCCCACGGTGTACCTGCTCATGGCGGTGCTGATGGGGGGGGGGATCGTCGCGGCGATCCGCGCGCCCGAGCCGGTGCTGCGCGACACGCCCCCGCTGACGCTGGCAAGCGCGGTGGTGGACCCGCTCCGCGAGTTCTTCCGGCGGACGGGGACGCTCTGGGGGGCGGTGATCCTGCTGTTCACGGTGTTCTACCAGCTGGCGGACCGCTTCGCCGCCAACCTGGCGACGCCGTTCCTGATCGACGTCGGCTTCTCGCAGAGCGAGATCGGGGTGGTGCAGGGGGGGATCGGGCTGGGCGCGACCATCGTGGGCGTGCTGATGGGCGGGGCGATCATCGCCAAGCTGGGGATCAACCGCTCGGTGTGGCTCTTCGCCTTCCTGCAGATCGGCAGCAACCTGGCGTACTACTGGGTGTCGCTCGCCGGGGCGAGCCGCTCGGCGCTGGTGACCGCGATCGTGGTGGAGAACCTGGCGGGCGGGCTGGTGACCGCGGTGTTCGTCGCGTACATGATGAGCCTGTGCAGCAAGCGCTTCTCCGCCACCCAGTACGCGGTGCTCTCCAGCCTGATGGCCTTCGCGCGCGACTTCATCGTGGCGCCCTCCGGCGGCATCGCCGAGCAGACGGGGTGGCCCACGTACTTCCTGCTCACCATGCTCGCCGGGATCCCGGCGATCCTCCTCCTCCCCTTCGTCACCCCCTGGAACGCGGACGTGCCGCGCGGCGCCGCGGAGCACACCGGCGAGGTGGAGGACGACGCGGGACGCAGGCGCGGGCCGGCGGCGTAGCCGCGATCCTGCGCCGGAACTCACCCGACCCCAGGCGAATGACAAGGACTCCTCCGTACGCCCTCGCGGCGGCGCTGCTGCTGGGCGCCTGCGTCCCCCGCACCGCCCCGGCCCCCGCGCCAGCCGCCGAGCCGGTGGGCGGGGGGCTCCCCCCGGTCCCGGCGCGCACGGGCGCGCTGGCGCTGGACGTGGTGTACCCCGGCGAGGGCGCGTCGCTGACGGCGGCGGACAGCAACTTCATCTTCGGGAGCGTGGGCACGGGCGACGCCGCGCTGCGCATCGACGGCGTGCCGGTGCAGGTGGCGCCCAACGGCGCCTTCCTTGGCTTCGTGCCGGTGCCGCGCGGCGGCGTGTACGAGCTCGTCGCCACGCGCAGCGGGGAGACCCGCACGCTGCGCCGCACGGTGCGGGTGCCGGCCCAGCGGGCGGAGCGGACGCCCGTGTCGCCCTTCGAGCCGCAGGACGTGTCGCGCGTCCCCGGGCCGGCCGCGGCCGCCGCCCCGGCGCCGGACACGGCGCTGCGGGCCGGGGTCATCCGCACGCGCCGGCCGGACGGGGCGATCGGCACGGGGGCGCCGGGGCCGGGGAACCCGTACGAGTGGTTCTTTCCCGCGGGGACGCGGGTGGCGCTGGCGGAGACGCGGGGCGGGGCCCGCCGGGTGCGCCTGACGGCGGACCGCTCGGTGTGGGTGGACACGGCGGAGGTGCAGCTCCTCCCCGCGGGGGCGCCGCTGCCGCGGGGCTCGGTGGGAGCGGTGAGGTTCACGCCGGCGCGCGACTGGGTGGAGCTGCGCATCGCCACCTCCGACCGGCTCCCCTTCCGCGTGGAGGAGACGGAGGACGGCTTCACCGTCAGCGTCTTCGGCGCCACGGGGCGGACCAACTGGCTGTACTACGGGCCGCGGGACCCGCTGGTGGAGTTCGCCGAGTGGGAGCAGGCCGCGGACGACGTGTACCGCCTGCACGTGCGCCTGTCGCAGCGCCCCTGGGGCTTCCTGCAGCGCTGGGACGAGCGCGGCAACCTGGTGGTCCGGCTGCGCCGGCCACCCTCCATCGACCCGGCGCAGCCGCTGCGTGGATTGTACCTGGGGGTGGACGCGGGGCACCCGCCCGGCGGCGCCATCGGCCCCACGCGGCTCACCGAGGCGGAGGCGAACCTGGCGATCGCCCGGCGGCTGGTGGCGCTGCTGCGCGAGCGCGGCGCGCGGGTGCTGGAGACGCGCCCCGACACCGCCGCCGTGGGGCTGGGTGACCGGCCCGTGGAGGCCACCGACTCCAGCGTTCACCTGCTGGTCTCCGTGCACAACAACGCCTTCCCGGACGGGGTGAACCCGTTCGAGAACAACGGCACCAGCGTGTTCTACAACCAGCAGCACTCGCTGGAGCTGGCCGGGCACCTGCAGCGGGAGCTGGTGCGGGAGCTGGGGCTGCGAGACCTGGGCGTGGCCCGCGCGGACCTGGCGCTGGTGCGGCCCACCTGGATGCCCTCGGCGCTCACGGAGAGCATGTTCCTGATGCTGCCCGAGCAGGAGGCGGCGCTCCGCGACCCGGCGGTGCAGGAGCGGATCGCCCGTGCCCACCTGCGCGGCATCGAGGCGTTCCTGCGAGAGCGGGCGGCGGGGCAGGGAGATCGTCCGTCGCCCTGAGCTGATTTCGCAGCGTCGGGGCCGCTCCGGAGCCCGGCGGAAACTGCCCCGCCGGTCTCCTACGCGGGCTCCGGGAACCCCGCCAAACAGCCGGCGGGTTTCCCTGCGCCGGAGGGAGCCAGCCGAAACTACCCGGCTGTCTCCCTCCGCAACGGATCTTTTGGGTACAGCGGAACTACGACGGCGAACTGCCCGGCGCGCCTGGATCCGTCGAGCCGCCGTCCAGCGTACTTCGTACACCGTACTGCCGTCGCACTTTCGCACTCTCGCACTTCTTTCCCATGCCCCTCCTCCCCCGCGTCCTCGGCCTCCTCGCCGCCCTCGCGCTCGCGGCGGCGCCGCTCTGCGCGCAGCTGCCGCCGGACGCGCGCTGGCGGACGTTCGAGACGCCGCACTTCCGCGTCCACTACGAGGAGGGGCTGGACTCGCTGGCGCGGCGGGCGGGGGACCGGGCGGAGGCGGCGCGCGCGCAGCTGGCGGCCACGCTGGTGCGGGCGCCGGAGGGGAAGGTGGAGCTGGTGATCAGCGACAACGTGGACTACGCCAACGGCTACGCCACGCCCTTTCCCACCAACCGGGTGGTGATCTACGCGCACCCGCCGGTGGACGAGCCCACGCTGGCGTTCTACGACGACTGGCTGCAGCTGGTCATCACCCACGAGCTGACGCACACCTTCCACCTGGACTACGCGGGGGGGATCTGGCGGCCGCTGCGCCGGGTGCTGGGGCGGTCGCCGCTGCTCTTCCCGGAGGCGACCACGCCGTCGTGGGTCACGGAGGGGCTGGCGACGTACGTGGAGTCGCGGCTCACGCCGGCGGGGCGGGTGCGCGGCACCATGCACGACATGGCGCTGCGCACCGCGGTCCTGGAGGACCGCTTCTTTTCCATCGACCGGGCCAGCGGCAACCCGGCCAGCTGGCCGGGCGGCTCCACCAGCTACGTGTACGGCTCGCTGTTCGTGAACCACCTGGCGGTGCGCTACGGGCCGCAGCGCGTGGGCGACTTCGTGCGCGCGGTGGGCGGGTCGCTGGTCCCCTACCGGCTGGACGCGGCGGCGCGGCGGTCGTTCGGGGTGCCCTTCACCCGGGCGTGGAGCGAGTGGGAGGCGGGGCTGCGGGCGCGCTACCTCCCCCTGGCCGACTCGCTGCGCCGGGCCGGGCTCACCGAGCCGGAGGTGCTCACGGAGGAGGGGAGGTTCACCTCGTTTCCGCGCTGGTCGCCGGACGGACGCGCCCTGGCCTACGGCACCGCCACCGGGCGCGCGGAGCCGGCCACCCGCGTGCTGGCGCCGGGCGGGGCGGACCGGGAGCGCGTTCCGCGCACCACGCTGGGGCCGGCGTCGTGGCTCCCCGGCACCGACTCGCTGGTGCTGGCGCAGCTGGACTACGTGGACCCGTACCGCGTGTACTCGGACGTGTACGTGGTGGGCCCCGACGGCGGCGCGGAGCGGCGCACGGAGCGCGCCCGGGTGCTGGAGCCGCACCCCGCGCCCGACGGGCGGCGCTCGGTGGCGGTGCGGAGCGCTGCGGGGACCAACGTGCCGGTGGTGCTCGACCTGGCCACCGGCGCGGCCCGGGCGCTGGCGGAGCCCTCGCTGGACGTGAACTGGGCGCTGCCCCGCTGGTCGCCGCGGGGCGACCGCATCGCCGTGTCGCGCTGGCAGCGGGGCGGCTTCTACGACGTGGTGGTGATGGACACCGCCGGCGCTGTGCTGCGCGAGCTGACCCGCGACCGCGCCGTGGACGCGGCCCCGGCCTGGTCGCCGGACGGGCGCTACGTGCTCTTTTCCTCGGACCGCACGGGGATCGCCAACCTGTACGCGTACGACCTGGAGGCCGGCCGCCTCCTCCAGGTCACCAGCGTGCTCACCGGCGCCTTCCAGCCGGACGTGTCGCCGGACGGGCGCTGGATCGCCTTCGCCCTGTACCGCTCCGACGGCTACCACGTGGCGCGCATCCCCTACGACCCCGCCTCGTGGCGCCCGGCGCCCCCGGTGCGCTCCGGCGTGGCGCCCACTCCGGCGGACACGGCCGCGACGCCGCGCGCGGCGGGCGGGCCGGCGCGCGGCTACTCGCCCTGGCGGAGCCTGCGGCCGGCGGCGTGGACGCCGTACGCCGCCGCCAGCGAGGAGCTGGGCACCGGGCTGGGCGCGCTGGTGGGGGGGAGGGACGTGGTGGGGCGGCACACCTACGCCGCCTCCGCGCTGGTGTACAGCGACGGCGGGCGGACGGAAGCGGGGGCGGGGTACCGCTTCGCCGGGTGGGGCGTCCCGCTCCTGGACCTGGCGGGGAGCCAGCAGTGGTCGGTGGAGCGCGCGGCGCCCGTGGCGGTGCGCGTGGGCGACAGCATCCGCTCGGTGCCCACCGCGCTGCTGGAGCGGGAGCGGCGCTTCGGCGCCACGCTCACCTTTCCGCGGCAGCGCTACCGCTCGTACAGCTGGCTGAGCGTGGGCGGCGAGTGGGAGAAGCGCGACTACGCCTGGGACGAGCCGGAGGCCGCCGGCGAGCTGCGCGACCGGCTGACCGGCGAGGCGCCCGACCTGGGGGCGCTGCTCACCGTGGGGCGCTCCACGGTGCGCTCCTTCGACTTCTCCATCTCCCCGGAGCAGGGCTACGCGGTGTCGGCGACGCTGGAGGGGCACCGCTACACCCGCGGCGCCGCCGAGGGCGAGGACGCGGCGGGGTACCTGCGCTCCGTGGGGCGGGCGCGGGCCTTCCGCGGCATCCCGCTGGGGGGCTTCGCCCGGCACGCGCTGGCGCTCCGCGCCACCGCCGGCGCCGAGAGCGGCTCGCGCAGCCCCGGGTTCAACGCCGGCGGGGCCAGCGGCACGGGCGCCCCGGTGTCCGCGGGGGTGGACTTCCAGCTGGGGAGCACGCTGACCTTCCCGGTGCGCGGCTACCCGGAGGCGACGCAGTACGGCAACCGGGCCTTCTCCGCCACCGCCGAGTACCGCTTCCCCCTGGCGCTGGTGGAGCGCGGCGCCGGGCTGGTGCCGCTCTTCCTGGACCGCGTGTGGGGCGACGTGTTCGCGGACGCGGGGGCCGCCTGGTGTCCCGGCGAGTGCCGGCGCGGCTTCCGCGGCGCGCCCTCCTCGCCGGAGCCGCTCTACTCGGTGGGCGCGGAGCTGGGGGTGGACCTCACCGTCGGGTTCCTGGCGGGGCTGGTCGTGCGCGGGGGCGTGGCGCTGCCGCTCAGCGAGACCCCGCTCGCGGACGGCGGCGCCGCCCGGCCGGACCCCGTGGGCTACGTGCGCTTCGGCCGCTCGTTCTGACGGGCCGGCCGGGGGGCACGGGGCGGGCGGCGCCGCGGTGACGCGGCGCCGCCCGCCTTCGTCATGTGCCGAACGCGAAACGGACGGGTACCTCCAGCCGCCGAACAGGGACATCACGATGCTTCGCCACCTCCTTTCGAGACACGCCGTTCGCCTGGGGCTCGTCCTCGCCCTGGGCGCCCTCCCGGCCGCCCTGGCCGGGTGCGACGACCCCGCGGGCTCCGGCCCGGCGGTGGCCGCGGTGGACGTCACCGCCCCGGACACGCGCGTGGCCGTGGGGCAGACGCTGCAGCTGGGCATCGCCGTGCGCGACGCGGGCGGCGCCGAGCTGACCGGGAGCCGGGTGGCGTGGAGCAGCAGCAACGAGGCCGTGGCCACGGTGTCCGCGGCCGGGCTGGTGACCGGCAGGGCGCCGGGAAGCGCGACCATCACCGCCACCTCGGGCGGCAAGCAGGACCAGGTGGAGGTGGCGGTGGACCCCGCCGTCGCCCGCGTGACCCTGGAGCCGGACAGCATCTTCCTGGTGGTGGGGAACACCGTCGCCGTCCAGCCGCCCAGCGCGGACAACCTGGCCAACGCGCGCGCGCGCATCCTGGCGGTTCCCCGCGACGCGGCGGGCGGCGTGATGCTGGGAGTGCCGGTGCGCTTCGCCACCTCCAGCGCGGCGGTGGCGACGGTGAGCGACTCCGGCGTGGTGCGGGGGATCGCTCCCGGCACTGCGACGATCACCGCGCGCGCGGGCGGCGCCGAGGGGCGGCTCACGGTGACCGTGGAGCGCGCCTGGACGCTCACCTATCTGGGCACCCTCCCCGGCCTGCCGGAGAGCCGCGCCATGGGGATCAACGCCCAGGGCCAGGTGACGGGCTGGTCCTCCGCCGCCAACACCACGCAGGACGCCCCCGCCGGCTCGCGCGGCTGGGTCTGGCAGAACGGCGCCCTGACCGAGCTCACGGTGCCGGGAAAGACGGGGCTGACGGTGGCTCCCGTGGCGATCAACGACCGGGGCCAGGTGGGCGGCATGGTGGCCGCCACGGACGGGGCCTTCGTGGCGCTCTGGGAGAACGGCGTCCCCACGCTCGCCCCCAGCCCCGGCGGCCAGGCGTACGACCTGAACGAGCGCGGCGAGATGGTGGGTGGGTGGCGGAGCAGCTTCTGCACCCGCAACTGCGGCGGCGGGTGGTGGATCTTCCGCAACGGGACGGTCCGGGAGCCCGGCAACCAGGGCTTCCTGCGCATCCTCCCCGAGGCGATCAACGACGCCGGGCAGATCGCCGGGACCGTGTTCGAGAGGCAGTCGGGCGTGGAGTCCACCCGCGCCTTCCTCCTGGAGAGCGACAGCGCCGCGCTCACCCTGCTCCCCACCAGCGCCGTCGCGAGCCAGGCGCACGACATCGACGCCCGGGGCCGCGTGGTGGGCCAGGACAACGTCGACGGGTACCGGGCGTTCATCTGGACCCGCGGCGGCGCGCCCGTGCACCTGGGGCGGCTCCCGGGCGGCTTCATCGCCGTCGCCACGGACGTGAACTCGCAGGGCGTCGCCATCGGCCGGAGCAACTGCGCCGGCTGCACCGACGCCCTCCCCGTGCTCTTCCGCGGCAGCGCGGCGGTCCGCATCGAGGACCTGTTCGCCGCGGGGGACTGGGTGGTGCGGGAAGTGACCGACATCAACGACCGCGGGCAGATCGTGGGCTGGGGGACGCACCGGACCACCGGGGTTCGTGGCGCGCTGCTGCTCACCCCGCCCGCGCCCTGACCGCGACCCGACCCGAAGCGAAGCACGATGACGAGGATGCAGACCATGAGAACCGCGCGCCGGCAGATGGCCCTGGCGCTCTGCCTGTGCGCCGGCCTGCTCGCCGCGGCCGGGTGCGACGAGCCCACCCGCTCCGAGGCGGTGGCCGCGGTGGAGCTCGCCGTGCCCACCACGCGCCTGGCCGTGGGGCAGAGCATACAGCTCTCCGCGGCGGTGCGCGGCGCCGCGGGGCAGGTGCTGTCGGGCCGCGGCGTGGCCTGGAGCAGCAGCAACGAGGCGGTCGCCACGGTGGACGGGGGGGGGCGGGTGACCGGCAGGGCGCCGGGCCCCGTGACCATCACCGCGGCGGCGGGCGGCAAGCAGGAGCGGGTGGAGCTGGTGGTGGAAGCGGCGGCCACCGCGCCCGGTCCCGTGGCGCGGGTGAGCATGGAGCCGGACAGCTTCCTGCTGGTGGTGGGGAACACGGTCGCCATCCGCGTGCCCACGGAGGACCACGCCGCCAACGCCCGCGCCCGCATCCTGGCCGTCCCCCGGGACGCCGCGGGGGCGGTGCTGCTCTGGCTCCCGGTGCGCTTCACCACCTCGGACGCCGCGGTGGCGACGGTGAGCGACTCCGGCGTGGTGCGGGCCGTCGCCCCGGGAACGGCCGTCATCACGGCGCAGGTGGGGACTGCCGAGGGGCGGCTCGCCGTGACGGTGGAGCGCCCCTGGACCACCACGTACCTGGGCACCCTCCCGGGGACGCCGGAGAGCGTCGCCACGGCGATCAGCCCGCTGGGCCAGGTGGTGGGCCGGTCGGGCGGGCGCGGGTGGAGCTGGCAGGACGGCCGCATGACCGAGCTGGCCATCCCCGACTCGCTGGGGACGGGGGCGTCGGTGTTCCCGGGGGCGGTCAACGCGCGGGGGCAGGTGGGCGGCACGGTCATCGCGCCCTCAGGGCAGTACATCGCCCAGTGGGAGGGCGGGCGGGTGACGCTGGTGCCGTCATCGACGACGTGGCCCAACACGCGTTTCGGGGGGATGAACGAGCGCGGCGAGATGGTGGGCTCGTGGGTGGCCGACCGCTGCACCAACAACTGCCTGGGCGTGGGGTGGATCTACCGCGCCGGACAGGTGAGCCAGGTGGGCACGACCAACACGCTGTCCCAGCTCACGCTCGCCGCGATCAACGACCGCGGCCAGATCGCCGCCAGCCGGGAGTTCCGGAGCGTGGGAGGGGCGCTGCTGTTCGAGAACGCCGCGGCGGAACCCACCCCGCTCCCCACCAACCCGGGCTCCAGCAACGCGGCGGACATCGACGAGCAGGGCCGGGTCTACGGGCAGGACTACGTGAACTTCGAGGTCCGCGGCTTCGTGTGGAGCCCCGCGACCGGAGTGAGGCACTTCAAGCCGCTGCCCGGCGGCGCTATCAGCGGGCCGACGCGCGCCAACAACCTTGGGCTGGCGGTGGGGAGGAGCGCGTGCGCGGGGTGTCCGGCGCTGCTCCCGGTGATCTTCCGCGACGGCAGGGCAATCCGCATCGAGGACCTGCTGGCCGGCGGCGACTGGATCTGGGAGACGGCCGCGGACGTCAACGACCGCGGACAGGTCGTCGGCTGGGGGACGCACCGCGCCACGGGGGTGCGCGGCGCGCTGCTGCTCACCCCGCCCGCGCCCTGAGCGTGGCACACGGGATACGGATGGAGATGAAGGGGATGTGCGCGATGGGAATCCGCCGGCGCCTGGCCCTGGCGCTCTGCCTGTGCGCCGGGCTGCTCGGCGCGGCCGGGTGCGACGAGCCAACGCGCCCGGAGCCGGTGGCCGCGGTGGACGTCACCGCGCCCGCCACGCGCCTGGCCGTGGGGCAGAGCATGCAGCTCGCCGTGGCGGTGCAGGACGCGGCGGGGCAGGTGCTGGAGGGCCGCGCGGTGGCCTGGAGCAGCAGCGACGAGGCGGTCGCCGCGGTGGACGCGGACGGCCGCGTAACCGGCAGGGCGCCGGGAAGCGCCACCATCACCGCCACCTCGGGCGGCAAGCAGGACCGGGTGGAGCTGGTGGTCGCCCCGGCGCTGACGCTGGCCCTGGCGCCGGACACCTTTCTCCTGGTGGTGGGACGGACGACGAGGATCTCGGGCGTGACCGCCGAGCTGCTCGCGCGCGGGGGCGGGATCCTGGCGGAGGTCCGGGACGAGCGGGGACAGTACACCTCCCGCGCGCTGGCCTTTTCCAGCTCCGACCCGGCGGTCGCCCCGGTGAGCGAATCGGGGGAGGTCCGCGCACTCGCTCCCGGAGCGGCCACGATCCGGGTGAGGGCGGACGACGCCAAGGCCGAGCTCCACCTGGTGGTCGAGCGCCCCTACACCCTCACCTACCTGGGCGCGCTCCCCGGCGCGGCCGGCAGCGGGGCCCGGGACGTCAACGAGGCCGGCCAGGTGGTGGGGATCTCCGGCGCGCACCCGTTCATCTGGGAGAACGGGGCGATGCGGCGGCTGACGTTCCCGGGGCTGGCCGATTCGGTCTACTGGGTGGACGGCTCCCTCGCCCTCAACGACCGGGGTGAGGTGGCCGGCGTCCTGTACACCCGCTCGGGGCGCCACATCTTCGTGCGCGGAGCCGGCGGGACCCTCGCCGTTCCCTACGTCGGCAACGGTCCGGGCTACGTCGCCGACATCAACAACCGCGGGGACGTGGTGGGGGGGTGGAGCGAGGAGATGTGCAGCCGGAACTGCGACGGCGGCGGGTGGATCCTGCGGGATGGGAGGCTGCGCCCACTGAGCAGCCACGGCGCGAGAAGGATGGCGCCGGGCGCGATCAACGACGCCGGGCAGATCACGGGAAGGCTGGACTACCCGTCCAGCCCCCTGGACTGGTCGCGGGCCTTCTTCCTCCAGGACGAGAGCGCGACGCCCGTCTTCCTCCCGTTCCCCACCAACTCGAGCTACGGCGCGGACATCGACGCCGGCGGCCGGATCTACGGCTCGTACCTGGAGGAGGTGTCGCCCCGGGCGTTCGCGTGGAGCCCGGGGGGGACCTTCACCCGGCTGGGCTCCAGCCGGAGCTCCGCGACCGCGGCCAGCGAGCGCGGGGGAATCGTCGGGGTCGGATGCCATTCCTGCGGGAGGGACGCGCCGGCGCTGTTCCGGAACGGGGCCATGATCCCCCTCGACGACCTGTCGCCGGCCGGCGACTGGACGTTTTCGAGCGTCGCGGGGATCAACGACCGCGGCTGGATCGTGGGAACCGGGACGCACCGCGCCACCGGCGCGACCGGCGCGCTGCTGCTCACCCCGCCGGCGCCGTAGGCGGCGCCCGGCACGCTTCCTGAAGAGGGAGGCGGGGGTGAGACGGGCAACCGCCCGCACCCGCAACCCGAAGCAGGAGCGCATGATGGGTGGCAAGCGACCCGACCAGTACAACATCGACCCCCGCGAGGGCGGCGCGACCGACTACAAGAACCTCCCGCAGAAGGGGCACGGCGGGAGCAGCCTGGACGACACCGTCCAGCTCGACCGTCAGCGGATCGGCCAGGAGGAGGCGCACACTCGCGAGGCCGCCCCGGGGCAACCGGGCTCCATCCCCGTCCCCGGCGCGCACCCGGCCCCCTCGGTGCACGCCCGCGCCGGCCAGCAGGCGGACGAGGGCGGCAGCGGCGAGCAGGCGTACGACGAGGGCCGCGACCGCGAGGCCCTGGGCAACTCGGACTTCACCGGGGACGAGGTGGGGGCATGAGCCGCTCCATGGGGGAGGGGATCTCCGGGCCGACGACCGACGCCGGGAAGCCCAGCCAGCCGGGGCCGCGCAAGGAGGTGGGCGGCGCTGCCTCCTCGCAGCTCCACCCCCCGCACGTGAGCGAGAACGACCGCGGCGCCCCGGTGCAGGGCAAGGCGGAGGGGGCGGCGATCCCCACCCTCCCCGCCAACGCGGGCGGGCAGGACAAGTCCGAGATGACCCGGCAGCCCGGCACCGACGCCGAGAGCATGTACGAGCACCGGCCCGGGGAGAACAAGGACACGCCGCCCTCGGAGACCGGCGGCCGCTGACCCGCCGCACCGCACAAGGGCCTATTCGACGCGGCCCCCGGAACCGGGGGCCGCGTCGCGTTTCCACTTCCGTCCGTTTCCACGATTCCGTCACCCTCCGGGGCGCCGCTAACCCCCGTCCACTCCCGCCGCTTAGCCCCGTCCACGCGTCCACGGGAGTTGCGAAAAGCGACCGGAACCGCCCCTGGCGGGTATACAATTTGCGACCCTGAGAAGACGCTTGACCGCTACATCTGGGGGTTGTACCTTGTCACTCCCCAACATGTAGTGCCTGCGCGCTGCCGCCGCCGCATGTCGAGCCCCGAGGCCGGTTTAGAGCCTCCCGTAGATAGTTCGCGTCCTTTTCCACCCGGTTCGCAGGAGCCCCCATGAATCCTCCCGTCTCCGCTCCCTCTGTCGTCGACCCGCGCGCGCGGGTCGCGCTGCCGCCCGCCGAGTTGTCGCAGAACGCGCGCACGGTGCTCAGCAAGCGCTACCTCAAGAAGGACGAGGCGGGGAAGCCGGTGGAGGACCCGGAGGAGATGTTCTGGCGGGTGGCGAGCACCATCGCGGCCGAGGACGCCAAGTACGGGGCCACCGACGAGGAGGTGGAGGCGCTGGGCCGCGAGTTCTACGCGCTGATGACGCGGCGCCTGTTCGAGCCCAACTCGCCCACCCTGATGAACGCCGGGCGCCCGCTGGGGCAGCTCTCCGCGTGCTTCGTGCTCCCGGTGGAGGACGAGCTCTCCAACGGCGAGAACGGCATCTACGACACCCTGCGCTCCATGGCGCTGGTGCACCAGTCCGGCGGCGGCACGGGCTTCGGCTTCTCGCGCATCCGCCCGCAGGGCGACATCGTCAAGAGCACCACGGGCGTGGCCTCCGGGCCCGTCTCCTTCATGAAGCTGTACGACGCCTCCACCGAGGTGGTGAAGCAGGGCGGGACGCGCCGCGGGGCGAACATGGGGATCCTGCGCGTGGACCACCCGGACATCGAGGAGTTCATCGACTGCAAGCAGGACCTGACGCAGGTCACCAACTTCAACATCTCGGTGGCGGTCACCGACGCGTTCATGCAGGCGGTGGAGCGCGGCGAGGAGTACGACCTCAAGAGCCCGCGCACGGGCGCCAACGCGGGCCGGCTGGACGCGCGCAAGGTGTGGGACAAGGTGGTGGAGAACGCCTGGCGGACGGGCGAGCCGGGGGTGTTCTACATCGACCGGGCCAACTTCTACAACCCGGTGCCGCACCTGGGCGACTACGAGGCCACCAACCCGTGCGGGGAGCAGCCGCTGCTCCCGTACGACGTGTGCAACCTGGGCTCGGTGAACGTGGGCGCCTTCGTGCGCGACGACATCCCCGCGGACGCCCCCTGGTACGAGAAGATCGACTGGAAGGAGTACCGCCGGGTGGTGCGCCTGTCGACGCACTTCCTGGACAACGTCATCGACGCCAACCAGTACCCGCTGCCGCAGATCACCGAGCTGGCCCAGAACATCCGCCGCATCGGGCTGGGGATCATGGGCTTCGCGGACCTGCTGGTGCGCCTGGGCGTCCCCTACAACTCGGAGGAGGGGGTGGAGATCGGCCGGCGCGTGATGGAGTTCATGGACGAGGAGTCCAAGCGCGAGTCGGAGATCCTGGCCGAGAGCCGCGGCGAGTTCCCGCAGTGGGCGCGCTCCATCTGGGGCCCGGACGAGACGTGCGCCCGCGCGCCCAACGGCGACCGCATCCGCCCGGAGCGCCGCCTGCGCAACTGCAACGTGACCACGGTGGCGCCCACGGGCACCATCTCCATCATCGCGGGGTGCTCGTCGGGGATCGAGCCGCTGTTCGCGGTGGCGTTCATGCGCAACCAGGCCGGCGTGATGATGCCGGACGTGAACGAGGACTTCGTCGCCATCGCCCGCGCCGAGGGGTGGTACTCGGACGACCTGGTGAAGCGGATCGCGGAGCAGGGGCACATCCACTTCCCGGAGGTGCCGGAGCGGGTGCAGCGCGCCTTCGTGACGGCGCACGACATCAGCCCGGAGTGGCACGTCCGCATGCAGGCGGGCTTCCAGGAGCACACGGACTCGGCGATCTCCAAGACCACCAACTTCCCCCACGACGCCAGCGTGGAGGACGTGCGGAAGATCTACGAGCTGGCCTTCAAGCTGGGCTGCAAGGGCGTCACGGTGTACCGCGACGGCTCGCGCGACGGCCAGGTGCTCTCCACCGGCGCCACCAAGACGCCGGCGCAGCAGGCGGACGACTCGGCGAAGCTGACGGAGGCGCAGGAGCGCGCCGCGAAGCTGGAGGCGGAGCTGCGCGCCACCCGCGAGGCGCTGGCCCGCGCGGAGGCGCAGGCGCAGCGCGTCCACCGGCAGAAGCGCAAGCGGCCGGCGGTGCTGAACGGCACCACGCGCAAGATGTCCTCGCCGCTGGGGGACGTGTTCGTGACCATCAACGAGGACGAGGGGAAGACGCCGTTCGAGGTGTTCGCCACGCTGGGCAAGGCGGGGAGCATCGCCATGGCGGACGTGGAGGCCATCGGGCGGCTGATCTCGCTGGCGCTGCGCTTCGGGGTGCCGGTGGCGGACGTGCACACGCAGCTGCGCGGCATCTCGTCGGACCGCGCGGTGGGCTTCGGCGCCAACAAGGTGCTCTCGGTGCCGGACGCGATCGCGCAGGCCATCGCGCTGCGGGAGCAGGAAAAGGCGGGGATCCAGGAGGAGCTGATCCCGGAGCTGGCGCCTTCGGGCGGGGCCGTCGGCGCGCCGGTGGTTGCGGTGCCGCTCCCGGCGACGCAGCTTCCCCTGGTCGGCTACGACCCGGGCGAGACGTTCATCGGCACGTGCCCGGACTGCTCCAGCCAGCTGGAGTTCGCCGAGGGGTGCCAGAAGTGCCACGTGTGCGGCTACAGCGAGTGCGGCTGATCTCGCCGCGGTGTGACCCACGCTCCACTGCCGTGAGGCAGAGGATGGGCGGGGTGGGGCGGGGGTGCAATCGGGGGGTGAGGTCGGGAGGGGGGTGAGGGGTGGGGTGGGG
>DASVQR010000137.1:0-51548 GCA_036389055.1 Longimicrobiaceae bacterium
AATGCCACCCCGCCCCGGCCACGCCCCGGATTCTTTCCTCCGACCACCCCCGCACCCTCCCTGCGACTCTCCCGCCGTACTCCCCCTTTCCCCCGCTTGCGGGGGAGAGGGGGCCGGGGGGTGAGGGGGCCCACCCGCGACGACGCCAGCACCAGCCCCGCGTGAGGGATGCGAGCGCGAAGCGGCGAGACCCGCCGGCAGTTTGGCGGGTCTCGACTCCGTTGGCGAGCGTTGTTTGCTCGCCTACGGAGCCGCAGCCCGACCCGGCGCCAGCCGGGGCACGCCCGAACCCGCCGTAAACAGCCGTTGCCGGATCGGTCAATATACCCATTGATGCGGCCCAAAAACCGACCTACCTTGACGGAAAGCACGCGGGACACAGCGGACCTCCCCCCAAAACCGCCGCTCCCGGTGCGACCCTCCTCCCGGAATCCCTCGAAACATCCGCCCACGCAGGAGACACCACCGTGGAACGATACGACGCCGTGTTCGTCGGCAGCGGCCACAACGCCCTCATCACCGCGGCGTACCTGGCCCGCGCCGGCTGGAGCGTGCTGGTGCTGGAAAAGAACGACCGCCCCGGCGGCCTGGTCCGCACGGACGAGCTGACGCTGCCGGGGTTCAAGCACGACACGTACTCGGCTGCGCACCCGCTCTTCCTCACCGGGGCGGCCTACGCCGACCTGGGCGCGGAATTGTCGGCGCGCGGGCTGGAGTACCTGAACACCGACCTCCCCACGGGCGTGTCGCTGCCGGACGGGCGCACCGCGGTGTTCCCCCGCGACATGGGCGCGGCGGTGGCGGAGTTCGAGCGCCTGTCCCCGGGCGACGGGGCCGGGTTCGGCGCGATGATGCAGGAGTTCGGCGCGTACGCGGGCGACGTGTTCTCGCTGTTCAACCTGGACCTCGCCTCCGGGAAGGCGCAGCGGACCATCCGCGCCCTGATGGACAACCCGGACGGCCCCGGCTTCACCGAGTTCGCGGCGGAGTTCATGACCAGCGCGCGCGACGTGCTGGAGCGGCGCTTCCGCTCGCCGGTGGCGCACGCCATGATCGCGCCCTGGGTGATGCACCTGGGCCGCACGCCGGACCAGGCGAACGGCGGCTTCTGGGTGCCGCTGACGCTGATGGCGCTGATGGGCGGCGGGATGGCGGTGCCGCGCGGCGGGAGCGAGATGCTCGCGAAGGCGCTGGTGCGGCTGATCGAGGACCACGGCGGCGTGGTGCGCTCGTCCACGCCGGTGGACCAGATCCTGGTGCAGGGCGGCCGCGCGACGGGCGTGCGGACGGCCGGCGGCGACGAGATCCGCGCGCAGCGCGCGGTGGTGGCCTCCGTGAACCCGGACCAGCTGTACCTGCGCCTGCTGTCGGACGCGGACGTGCCCGCGCCGCTGGTGCGGCAGTCGGAGCGCTACCGCTACGGGCGCGGCTGCGTGCAGATCCAGCTGGCGCTCTCGGAGGCGCCGCGCTGGGCGGACGAGCGCTTCAATCGCGTCGGCCAGCCGCACCTGACCTCGGGGATGGACGCGGTGACGCTGGGGATCACCCACGCGCTGAACGGCTACCTGCCGGCGGAGCCGACCATCTCCATGGACACGCCCACCAACCTGGACCCGTCCCGCGCGCCCGAGGGAAAGGCGATCCTGCGCCTGCAGATGCTGGAGATCCCCTGCCGCCCGCGGGGCGACGCGGCGGGGAGCATCGACGTGGGCGACGGCACCTGGACGGAGAGTCTCAAGGAGCGCTGGGCGGACCGGGTGATGGAAGTGGTGGAGCGGCACCTGCCGGGGGTGGGAGGAACCGTACTGGCGCGGCACGTGACCTCGCCGGACGACCTGGCGCGCTACAACCCCAACTGCGGCCCCGGCGACCCGTATGGCGGCTCGCACGACATCTCGCAGAGCTACCTGTTCCGCCCGCTCCCCGGCCAGCCGGGCCACCGCACGGCGGTGCCCAACGTGTTCATGGTGGGCGCGGCCACCTGGCCGGGGCACGGCGTCAACGGCGGCTCCGGGTACATCGTCGCGAAGCAATTGCTGGAGGAAGGCCCCGGAAGGTCCGAGCTGCAGGCGGTGCGGGTGTAGACGGAGACGCGTCCGGCGCCGGGCGCGACGGAAGGAAAGGTGAAAACGGAGGGGAGCCCGCCGGCCGGTCTGGCGGTCTTCCCTCCGCGCCGCATTTTACGGGATGCACGCCGCACGACGCGGGCGGGGGCAGGGGCGCCCCGCGCCGGATCCCGAACGACCCCATGGAGGAGACATGAAGACACGCTGGATCGCCGCCGTGGTGCTGGCGGGGCAGCTCGCCGCCCAGCCGCTCTACGCGTGGGACGAGATCGGCCACGAGGTGATCGCCCGGATCGCCTGGAACCACATGACCGCCGACGCCCGGGCCGCCGCCGCCGCGCTCCTTTCCAACGCGCCGGAGGACTCGGGGCTGCCGGCGCTCAACCCCGCCACGGGGGCGGCGACCACGCGCCGCCGGGTGTTCTTCGTGGAGGCGAGCACCTGGCCGGACATCGTGCGCGACGAGGCGTTCCCGCAGCGGCGGCGCGCCTTCCACCGCAGCAGCTGGCACTACGTCAACTTCTTCTTCGAGAGCACGCCGGAGGGGCCGCGCGACCGCCCCGACGTGCGCGGCGACACGGTCAACGTGGTGGAGCGGCTGGGGAGGCTGGAGCGGTCGGTGGTGGACCTGGGCCGCCCGTCGGCGGAGCGCGCCGTGGACCTGGCGTGGATCCTCCACCTGGTGGGCGACGTGCACCAGCCGCTGCACACCACCGCGCGCATCACCCCGGAGTCGCCGCGCGGCGACGCGGGGGGCAACCAGTTCCTGATGAACGGCACCGTCAACCTGCACTCGTACTGGGACGGGACCCTCAAGCGCGCCTTCCGCCGCCGGTCGGGCGAGAGCGAGCACGCGTACGTGTCGCGCATCGCCACCGCGATCCAGCGGGAGCACCCGCGCAGCGCCTTCACCCCGGCGCAGCTGGACTCGGCGAGCTACGAGCAGTGGGCGCGCGCCGGCTTCGAGACCGCCAAGACGCTGGCCTACTCCACCCCGCCGGGCCAGGCCCCCAGCCCCGCCTACCGCCAGGCGGTCATCGACACCTCCGAGCAAGCCGCCGCCCTCGCCGGCTACCGCCTGGCCCGCATGCTCAACCGCCTGTTCGCGCCGAGGGCAGCGGACTCGGCGGCCCCCGCGCCGCCGTCGGCGGAGTAGGCGCCACCGCAGGCCCCCTCCCCAAACCCCTCCCCCGCAAGCAGGGGAGGGGCTTCTCTCGTGCGTGAACAGGCAAGGCGCTGCGTCGGCCGGCCCCCACCCGGCGGCTTTATCGCCGCCACCCTCCCCCGTGCCGGGGGAGGGCTGTCCGGGGGGCAGGATCGCCGTGCTCCCCCTTTCCCCCGCTTGCGGGGGAGAGGGGGCCGGGGGGTGAGGGGGCCCACCCGCGAGGACGCCAGCACCAGCCCCGCGTGAGGGATGCGAGCGCGAAGCGGCGAGACCCGCCGGCAGTTTGGCGGGGCTCGCCTCCGTTACGCACAGTTGTACCGTGCGTTACGGAGCCGCAGCCCGACCCCGCGCCAGCGGGGGCACGCCCGAATCCAGAGCAGTTCCTCACATCTCCGTGTGCTCCTGCTCGGCAGCCCCCCGCCGGCTCGCCCGCCGCCCCGCCAGCGCGCTCAGCGCCACCCCCGCGAAGATCAGCCCCGCCGCGGGAAGCAGCCGCGGCGACAGGCGCTCCCCCAGCACCGGCCCGGCCAGCAGCGCCGTCACCACGGGCTGCAGGTACACGTACACCGACACCACGCTGGACTCCACCCGCCGCAGCGCCCACACGTTGAGGTAGTAGGCGAGCACCGTGGGCATCGCCACGATCCACGCCAGCACCGCCCAGGTGGTCCCCGTGATGGGCCGCGTCTCGGCGAGCAGCGAGGGGAGCCCCCAGGGCAGGATCCCCGCGGCGCCGAACACGAACACCCAGGTGATGACGGTGAGCGGGTCGTACCGCTGCACCATGCCGCGCGAGGCCACCAGATACGCCGAGAACGCCACCACGTTGAGCAGCGCCAGCAGGTTCCCCACCCCGCTCCCCGAGGTGAAGTCCACCCCCACCAGGTACAGCACCCCGGACGCCGCCAGGGCGATCCCCGCCCACTTCCCCGGCGACGAGCTTTCCCGCCCCAGCACCATGGCGATCAGCAGCGTGATGGCCGGCCCCGCCGTCTGGAGCATCTGCGCCGAGGTGGCGGTGGTGAGCGTGAGCGCGGTGATGTAGAGCAGCTGGTTGGCGACCACGCCCAGCAGCGCGAACACGGCGAGGTGCAGGTAGTCGCGCCGGGTGCGCACCCGCTCCCGCACCAGCGCCAGCTGGAGCGCGACGAAGAGCAGCGCCGCCCCCGCCACCCGCAGCAGCGCGAGCGAGGGGCTGGCCAGGTCGCGCAGCGCCAGCTTGACCGCGATGGGCAGGGTGGCGAACACCACCTGCGTCAGCAGGAGCACCACGTACACGGGGGACGGCTTCACGGACCACCGGCGACTCGGGGACGAAAACGAGCGTCCGGCCCCGCTCGGAAGGGGGCCGGACGCACGGGGCGGCCTGTGCGGCGCTTCCCGTGTCCGGGCCGGCGCGCCGCGCGAGAAGCATACCCGGACGCCGCGCGGGTGTCCACCCCGCCGGCGGCCTTTCCCCGCCGGCGGGGGGCCCGTATCTTGCCGCGGCACGCAGCACCCAATCCAGTGACCGAACCGCGGGAGGAACGATGGCGCACCACCACGATCACGAGCACGGCGAGGGCGAGGGCGAGAGCTTCGGCATGGCCCTCGGCTTCCGCATCTTCGAGGACGACGGGCAGCTCTTCCTGGCGGAGGTGGAGATCACCCCGTACGTGGACGAGCCCACCGCGCTGGGGGCGACCCTGGTGTTCCACCCGCTGGGCGGCATCGACCCCACCTCGCCCGACCAGGAGGGCGACGCCGAGGCGTGGCCGGTGGACATCGACGACGACCTGACCCGCGACACCGGGGCGCCGATCCCGCAGCAGTTCCAGGACATCGCGCGCCAGGCGGGGCGCTTCACCGAGGAGCAGCTGCGCGACTACCTCGCGCTGGCCCGCGAGGAGCAGGAGGGCGCCGAGTCCGAGTAGGCTTTTCGGCGCGTCGGGATGCAGCAGGGGGCGGCGGACCGGGTGTCCGCCGCCCCTTCTTTGCATGCCGAGGTCGGTTTTTACTGCTTTGAACTGCAACTGCAGGTTTGGGCGTGCCCCTCGCTGGCGCTCGGGTCGGGCTGCGCGCTGCGTAGGCGAGCAAACAACGCTCGCCAACGCAGCCGAGCCCCCGCAAACTGCCGCGGGGTCTCGGCCCTCCGGGCGCGCATCCCTCACGCGGGGCCCGCGCTGGCATCCGCAGGGGCCCCCTCCCCCCGGCCCCCTCCCCCGCAAGCGGGAGAGGGGGAGAACTGCCTGCCGTACCTGGATCTCCAGCAGTTGCCCCCTCTCCCAGAATTGGGAGAGGGTGGCGGCTCTCAGGCCGCCGGGTGAGGGCCCTCCTCAGCCCGCCAGCTCGTCTCGCAGCACCCGCCGCAGCGTCTCGGCGAAGCCCCCGATGAAGTCCACCTTGCCGCGGCGCGAGGCGAGGAAGGGGTCCATCACCGTGCAGCGGATCACGCTCACCCCGTCCGCCTCCAGGTACTGGTCGTAGGCGAAGCCCAGCGCCTCGACGACCGGCTCCGCCGCGCGGCCGTACTCGGCGGCGCGCAGCACCGTCTTGGTGACGAAGTAGTCCAGCGCGCGCGCGGGGTGCGCCTCGGACACGCTCATCGCGCGGTAGATGCGGTCCGCGAAGGCGTTGGTGGCCTCCAGCGTGGCGAGGTCCGGGTGGCCGACGGCGAAGCAGACGATGTTGATGTCCGGCGTGGGGAGGAGCACCAGGCGGAAGGGGGCCCAGTCGCCCATGGCGAGGCGGCGGTGCAGCATCAGGGCGCCGCGCGCCGTCTCCCCCACCAGCCGGCCGTAGCCGCGCGAGTCCAGGGGGAGCACCTTGTGCGACATCCACACCCCCGCCGCCGCGGCGCCGGGCTTGGAGCCCTCGAAGATGAAGCGGCCGATGTAGCCCCACTCCGACGCGCCGCGGTGGAACAGGTACGGCGCCTCCACCGCCACCAGGTCGCGCACGCGCCGGTCGCGGAAGGACACCGCCCCGGCCGGGTAGGGGATGAACCCCAGCTTGTGCGGGTCGATGGTCACGGAGTCGGTGCGCTCCAGCGCGGTGAGCGCGCGGTAGACGCCCTCCTCCGGCCACGCCTCCGGCGCGTAGTCGGCCAGCGTCTCCTCGTACGAGCGGCGCGCGCCGTCCGGACCGCGGGTGATGGAGGCCGCGTAGCCGCCCCAGGCCGCGTCCGCGTGCAGGTAGAACCCCACCCCCAGCTCCCGCCCCACCCGGTCGCGCGCGTCGGCGATCAGGTCCAGCCGGTCCACCGCGCTCTCCTCCGTGGTGCCGATCACCGACACCGCCGCGATCACCGGGGTGCGCCGCGCCGCCAGCGCGCGCACCCGCTCCTCGAACGCCCCTGGGTCCATGCGGAAGCGGCGGTCCACCGGCACGTGCACCAGCTGCGCCGCCCCGATCCCCAGCGCCCGGCAGATCTTCTCCCACGAGTAGTGCGCCGTGGAGGGCACCAGCACCACCCCGGAGGCCAGCGCGTCCCCGAACCGCGAGTGCAGCCGCCGCCCGAACTCCTGGTAGCCCAGCCCCGCCAGCGAGTGGCGGCGCATCACCTCCAGCGCCTGGTACACGTCGCCCACCCAGCCCTGGAGCGCGGCCGCCGCGTCCAGGGTGTCGTCCGGGCACAGGTTGAGGAGCTGCCACAGGTCCAGCTTCAGCAGGTTGGCCGACTCGCCGCCGGGGAGGCGCACCGGGATGTCGGGCGCGCCCATCTCCTCGGCGGCCCAGCGCACCTCCACCGGGAGGTACTTGACGTTGCGGGCCACCCAGAGCGCCTCGAAGTTGGCGACCGTGCCGCCGGAGGTGAGGTGGCCCCACTGCCGGGCCGTGTCGTAGCCGATCATGCGCGCCAGCTGGTCCGCCACCTCCAGCTCCATGCGCGTGGTCACCGGCGAGGCTTCGGCCGCCACGTTGTTCGGGTTGTACAGCATGGTGGCGAAGTAGCCGATCAGGCTCGCCATGGTCAGGTCCGACGACATGTGCCCGATGTAGCGCGGGCTGAAGAACGGCACGCCGGCCTTCAGCTCGCCCAGCAGGCCCATCAGCTCCTGCGACAGCGTGGAGATGGAGTGCTCGTAGGCGGCCGAGTGCTTTTCCGTCTCGCGGACGATGAAGCCGTCCTCCGGGTGGAAGTTGCGCCGCCAGAACACGTGGTCGCGGAAGGCCTCCAGCAGCAGGCGCTCGAAGGTCTCGGCGTTCTCCCCCTTGGGGCCCAGGAAGATGGAGCCCAGGTCCAGGCCGTTCTGTCTATCCGTCATCGTTTTTCGATTCTCCGTCTGAGTGCTGCTTCGTCTGGTTCTGTGGGGCCGCTACGGAGCCCGGCGGTACTGCTGTCCGGTCTCCTCCGCGGGCTCCGGGAGCCTCGCCAAACGGCCGGCGAGTCTCCCTGCGCCGGAGGGAGCCAGCCGAAACTGCCCGGCTGTCTCCCTCCGCAACGGATCTTTTGGGTACTGCTGGAACTGCGACGGCCACGGCTCGCGAGGGCGGGTGCTCGCGCGCCGTGGCAGGCCTCCTCCCCCCGGCCCCCTCCCCCGCAAGCGGGAGAGGGGGAGCACGGAACCGGTCCGCCGCTGTCCCCCTCGCGGGGATCCGCGAGGGAGGGGGCGGGTGTGGTCGGAGGAACGAGTGCGGGGTGCGGCCGGGGCGGGGCGGCATTCACTCGTTCCGGAGACCATCCTCGCCCCCGACCGCCACGCACGGGCCCCGAAGCCGCAAGGCCCCGCCCTATCGCCCGAGCCGCAGCATCTTGTGCACCTTGGCAAAGGTCGAGGCGACGGCGACGAAAGGCGACGACACCCCCCGCCCCGCCACGCGCCCGGCGCGCAGCGCCCCCAGCAGCCCCTCGCGCGTGGGCTCGAAGGGCGGCACCTCCACCCAGGCGCGCCCCATCTCCCCCAGCGAGTGCGAGTCCGAGCCGGCCCCCAGCAGCTTGCCCCGGTCCAGGGCCCAGCGCTCCCCGCGCAGGTTGACGCCGCGCTTCCAGGTGCGCGCGTTGTGCGCCTCCACCACGTCCACCAGGTCGGCCAGCTCGTCCAGCAGGCCCCCGCCGCCCGCGCGGCGCGTGTCGAACGGGTGGGGCACGTACACCACCCCGCCCTGCGCGCGGATCCGCTCGCACGTTTCGCGCGCCGGCGTGCCCTTGGGGATGCGCTCCGTGAGCAGGATGCCGATGATGTCGGCGCCCTCGCGCGTCTTGACCTCCTCGCCCACCAGGATCCGCTCCGGGTCCATGGCGTGGAGCTCCAGCGCGGCCGAGACCTCGTTGTGGTCCGTCACCACCAGCCGGTCGATCCCGCGCTCGCGCGCGGTGGCGAGCACGCGCTCCGGCGGGCACAGGCAGTCGTGCGAGGCCCGCGTGTGCGAGTGCATGTCCATGCGCAGCAGCCGGTCAGCCACCCGCGTCCTCCGCGCGCCGCGCCAGCTCCGCCCAGGCGTCCCGCGCCCGCGACTCCAGCTCCGCCGGGGTGCCCCCGTTCTCGATCACCAGGTCCGCGCGGGCGCGCTTCAGCTCCGCCGGCATCTGCGCGTCGATCATCCGCACCGCCTCCTCGGGGTCCAGCGCGCGGTCCTCCACCAGGCGCCGCAGCCGCTCCTCCTCGGGCGCGTCCACCAGCACCACCACGTCGAACTCGTCCGCCATCCCCACCTCGAAGAGGAGCGGGATGTCCGCCACCACCAGCCGCGCGCCGGCCTCCTCCGCCCGGCGGTACTCCTCGCCGCGGAGCGCCTGCACGGCCGGGTGGACGATCTCCTCCAGGCGGGCGCGCGCCTCCGGGTCCGCGAACACGATGCGGCGCAGCGCGGCGCGGTCCAGCGTCCCCTCCGCGTCCAGCACCTCCGGGCCCCACGCCTCCACGATGCGGGCGAGCCCGGGCGTCCCCGGCTCCACGGCGCGCCGGGCGAGCTCGTCCGCGTCCACCACGACGGCCCCCAGCGCGCGCCACACCCGCACGACGCTCGACTTGCCCGCGGCAATGTTGCCGGTGAGTCCGACCTTGAGCATGGGTCTCCGTGGCGAGGGTGAGCGGCCGACCGGGCCCAAGCTACGCCCCCGCACCAGGCCGGGCAACGCGCACGGCTTCCGCTCGCGCGGCGGAGCGGCAAGCCTTGCGCCGAAGCTCTTTGTGTTGTAAAGTGCTTTCCACAATCAGCCGCATCATGTCTGCCCGGCACCGCGGAAGCCGCCGGCGAGCCCACGACCGAACCTGCCGATGCCCCGAAAGCTCACCCGGCGCCGCGTGCTCCCCGTCCTGCTCGGACTCGCCGCCGTCGCGGTCGTGCTCCTCGGCAGGGAGTGGAAGGCCAGCTCGGACCGCGGCGGGCAGAAACCCGCCGAGCCGTTCCGCATCGCCGGCAACCTGTACTACGTGGGCGCAAACGACGTCGCGGCCTTCCTGGTCACCGGGCCGCAGGGCCACGTCCTGCTGGACGGCGGCTACCCCGGCACGGCGCCGATGATCATGGCGAGCATCGCCGAGCTGGGCTTCGACATCCGGGACGTCCGGGTGCTGATCAACTCGGAGCCGCACCCGGACCACGCGGGCGGGCTGGCGGAGCTCCAGCGGGCGTCCGGCGCCGAGCTGTGGGCCAGCGAGGCGAGCGCCCGCGTCCTCGCCTCCGGCGGCGACGACCCGGACATCGTCCTGCCGCTCCGCGCGCTGATCCGCATCGGCCTCATCGGCTACCCTCCCCCGCGCGTGGACCACCGCTTCCGCGACGGCGACACGGTGCGCGTGGGCCCCGTCGCGCTGGTGGCGCACGTCACCGGCGGCCACACGCGCGGCTGCACCTCGTGGTCGTTCCCGGTCCGCGAGGGAGGCCGCGTCCTGGACGTGGTGAGCGCGTGCAGCCTGGTCGTGCTGGGGGGGATGCGGTACCCGGGGCAGTCGGCCGACCTCCAGCGCAGCTTCCGCGTGCTGCGCGGCCTCCCCGCGGACGTGTGGGTGAGCTCGCACGCCCGACTGTGGGGCAGGTACCGCAAGTTCGCCACGCGCGACACCGCCCGGAGCCCGGCGGACCCGTTCATCGACCCCGAAGGCTACCGCGCCTACGTGGACAGCGCCGAGGCGCGCTTCCGCAGGGGCGTCGTCCACTAGCACGCCCGACGGGCCCCGGCGAATCCGCGCCGCGGCCGACCGGAGTTTCCCCGCCCCTCCAGGGAGGACTCGAATGCTCAGACCCGTAGCCGCCGCGGCCGCCGCGCTGCTCCTCGGCGCGCCGGCCCTCGCGCAGGACAGGACCGCCGCCCTCGACAGCATCTTCGGCTTCGCCACGGCGGCCACGCCGGGCTGCGCCGTCGGCGTGTCGCAGCGGGGCAAGGTGGTGGTGAACCGCGCCTACGGCCTGGCCGACGTCGAGCGCCGCGTGGCGCTCGGCGAGAGCTCGCGCTTCGACATCGGCTCCACGCAGAAGCAGTTCACCGCGGCGGCGGTGCTCCTCCTCGCCGAGGAGGGGCGCCTCTCGCTCGCCGACGACATCCGCAAGCACCTGCCGGAGCTCCCCGACTACGGCCACGTGGTCACGGTGGACCACCTGATCACCCACACCGGCGGCATCCGCGACTGGACGGGGATGCTGCCCATGGCGCCGGAGGGGACCGACGTGCTGACGCTGATCCGGCGCCAGCGCGGCCTCGACTTCGTGCCCGGCGAGGAGTGGTCGTATTCCACCAGCGGCTTCGAGCTGGCCAAGGAGATCGTCGCGCGCGTGAGCGGGACGACGTTCGCCCAGTTCGCGCGCCGGCGCCTGTTCGAGCCGCTGGGGATGAGGTCCAGCGCGTACGTCCCGGACATCATGCAGGGCGGACCGAACGCCGCCCTGGGCTACCAGAAGGACGGCGCCGGCTGGAAGCCGTTCATGCGGCTGGGCAGCCAGCGCGGCGGCGGCGCGATCGTCAGCACGGTGGGCGACCTCCTGCTCTGGAACGACGCGCTGGCGAGCGGCAAGCTGGGCACGTTCGTCACCGAGAAGCTCCACGAGCCCACGAAGCTGTCCAACGGCAGGACGCTCAGGTACGCGCGCGGGCTGATGGTCGATTCCACACCCGGCGGCGTGGTGATCTCGCACTCCGGCGGCGCGGCCGGGTTCAGCACCTGGATGGGCCGCATGCCCGGGCACGGCCTGTCGGTCGCCGTGGCCTGCAACTTCGACCCGGTGTCCGCCACGGCGCTGGCGGGCCGCGTCTCCGACCTGTTCCTCCCCCCGCTCCCCGCGGCGGCGCGGGCGGAGGCCGCAGCAGCGGCGGCCGGGGCGGCAGGCGTGGACGTGAGCGGCAGGGCCGGGCTCTTCTTCGACGAGCGCACCGGCCAGCCCCTGCGCCTCGCCGCGAGCGAGGGCAGGCTGCGCATCGCCAACGGGCCGCCGCTGGTGGCGCTGTCGCAGGACCGCTTCCGCGCCCTGCGCCCCGACCTGTTCTTCCGCTCGCAGGACGCGTTCGAGCTGCGGTTCGAATCGCCCGACCGCATCGCCATCCAGTCGATGGAGGGGCAGACCACGCACCTCCGCCGCGCGCAGCCCTGGACCCCCACCGCGGCCGAGCTGCAGGCGGTCGACGGGCGGTACGAGAGCCGGGAGCTGGGGACCGTCTTCGAGATCGTGCCCGGGGCCGGCGGGCTGACCATGAGGTTCGAGGGCGCGCCGGAGCGGTCCATCGAGCTCGCGCCGGTGGAGCGCGACACGTACATGCGGAGCATGATGATCGTGCGCTTCCGCCGCGACGCGGGCGGCAGGGTCGTGGGCTTCGACTACGGCAACCCGGTGGTGCGCGGCATCGCCTTCACGCGGCTGGGCGACCGCGCCGCGGGCTCGGCCGCCGCGGCGCAGACTTCCACGCAGACTTCCGCGCCGCCCGCCTCCGCCGCCGTCGCCGCGGCTGCCTCTCCCGCGCCGCGGCCCGAGGGGCTCACGGGCGAGTACGAGATCGCCACCGGGCGCAACCTCGCCGTCACGCTGGAGGACGGCCGGCTCCACGGGCAGCCGGCCGGCGGCGACAAGCACCTCCTGGCGCACGTCTCGGGCACCACCTTCTCCGCCGGGGACACCCCCATCACCCTGACCTTCACGCTGGGCCCCGACGGGCGCGCGACGGCCGTCGTCATGCGGCAGAACGGGCGGGAGCGCACCCTGCCCCGGGTGCGATGAAGGTCTCGCCACGGGCTGACGGGGAAGCGGCCATGGAGCTGAGGATCGAGGGCGTCTCCAAGAGCTACCCCGGCGGCGTGCAGGCGCTCAGGGACGTTTCCCTCACCATCCCGCCGGGGATGTACGGCCTGCTCGGCCCCAACGGCGCCGGCAAGTCCACGCTGATGCGGATCCTGGCCACCCTCCAGGAGCCGGACTCGGGGAGCATCCGGCTGGGCGGAATCGACCTGGTGGAGCGCAAGGACGAGGTGCGCCGGACGCTCGGCTACCTGCCGCAGGAGTTCGGCGTGTACCCCGGGGCCAGCGCGGAGGCGTTGCTCGACCACTTCGCGCTTCTGGAGGGGATCGGCGCGCGCCGCGACCGCGGGCGGGTGGTGGAGGCGCTGCTCCGGCAGGTCAACCTGTGGGAGGTGCGCGGGCGGAAGCTGGGCGGCTTCTCCGGCGGGATGAAGCAGCGCTTCGGCGTGGCCGTGGCCCTGCTGGGCGACCCGAAGCTGATGATCGTGGACGAGCCGACCGCGGGGCTCGACCCGGCGGAGCGCGTGCGGTTCCTGAACCTGCTCAGCGAGCTGGGCGAGAACAGCGTGGTCCTGCTTTCCACGCACATCGTGGAGGACGTGGCCGAGCTGTGTACGCGCATGGCGATCATCGACCGTGGCGAGATCCTGCTGGAGGCCGAGCCGCTCCGCGCGATGGCGGAGATGCGGGGGCGGATCTGGCGCGGCGTGGTGGAGAAGGGCGCGCTGGCGGGGCTGGAGCGGGAGCACGCAGTGGTCTCCACCCGGCTCCTCGCCGGGCGCACCCTGGTGCGCGTGTTCGGCGGCGCGGCGCCCGGCCCCGGTTGGGAGCCCGCCGAGCCGGAGCTGGAGGACGTGTACTTCGGCGCCATGGCCGGGCACGTCGGCCGGCGCGCCGGGGCTCCGCTCACACCCGAGGTGGCGCGGTGAAGCTCCGGGAGATCTTCCGCTTCGAATTCGTCTACCAGGCGCGCCGCCCCTGGCCCTGGCTGGCCTTCGCCGTGCTGGTGGTGTTCGCGTTCCAGAACACGCGGGTGGGCATCGTCCCCGTCACGCTGCCGCAGGACTTCGTCCTCAACTCGCCGTTCATCATCGCGGCCGTGTCGGTGTTCAGCTGCCTGATCTGGCTGCTGGTGGCCTCGGCGATGGCCGGGGAGGCGGCCGCGCGCGACGTGCACACCGGGATGCACCCCCTGGCGTACACGCTCCCCGTCAGCAGGGCCGAGTACCTGGGGGGGCGCTTCCTCGCCGCCTTCGCGCTGAACGCGCTGGTGCTGCTGGGCGTGCAGGCGGGGAGCCTGCTCGCCGTCTACGCGCCCGGCATCGACCCGGAGATCGTCGGCCCGTTCCGGCCGGCCGCGTACCTGGCCGCCTACGCCTTCATCGCGCTCCCAAACGCGTTCATCGTCGCGGCGTTCCAGTTCGCTTTCTCGCTCTTCAGCGGCCGGGCCATGGCGAGCTACTTCGCCAGCGTGCTCCTCCTTTTCCTCGCCGGCCCCGTCGCCCTGCTCCTGACCTTCGCGCTGGGGAAGCCGGCGCTCGGCAAGATGGTGGATCCCATCGGCATCATGGGGATCATGAACGCCATGATGCTGGAGTGGACCCTGGTCGAGAAGAACGTCCGCATGTTCAGGCTGGAGGGGGCGGTGCTCTGGAACCGTCTCCTGTGGGTCTCCATCGCCTCGGCGACGCTGGCGCTCGTCCACCGGCGCTTCCGCTTCGCCCACCGCGTCCCCGCCGCCGCACCGTGGAGCCGCATGGCGCGGCGGCTCGCCGGCAGGGTCCCGGTGCCGGACGCCGCGCCGGCCGCGCGGGTCGCTGTCTCCGTCCCCGCGGTGAACAGGTCGTTCGGCTTCGCCATCCACCTGCGCCAGGCGCTGGCGATCGCCGGGGCGTCGTTCCGGACGCTCGCGCGGAGCCCGGCCGGGCTCTTCCTCCTCGCGGTTTACCCGGCGTTCCTGGCGCTGGTGCTGGTGGTGGAGTCGGAGCACTGGGGCGTGCGGCTGATCCCCCGCACGGGCTACCTGGTGGCGAAGCACGTCGCAGCCCCGCTCAGCTACGCCGCCGACTACCGGGTGGCGGCGCCGCTCCTGATCCTGTACTTCGCCGGCGAGCTGGTGTGGCGGGAGCGGGACGCGGGGCTCGGCGAGAGCGTGGACGCCACGTCGGTGCCGGAGTGGGTCCTGTTCCTGGGCAAGTTCCTGGGGCTGGGCCTGGTGCTCGCCGCGCTGATGGGAGCCCTGACGGCCGCCGGCATGGCCGCCCAGGCGTTCATGGGCTACCACGACTTCCAGGTCGGCCTCTACCTCCGGCTCCTGTTCGGGCTCCAGCTCCCGGAGTACCTGCTCCTGGCCGCGCTCGCCTTCCTGGTGCAGGCGGTGGTGAACCACAAGCACGTCGCCCTGCTGGCGTCGCTGGTCGCGTACTTCCTCGTCCTCTTCGCCCCGCGGCTGGGCGTCGAGCACCCCCTGCTCGTCTACGGGTCCGGCCCCGGGTGGTCCCACACGGACATGCGCGGCTTCGGCCGGTCGCTGCAGCCCTGGCTGTGGCTCAAGCTCTACTGGGCGGCGTGGGCGCTGCTGCTGGCCGTGGGGGCGCGGCTCTCCTGGGTGCGCGGGCGGGAGGCGGGCTGGGGCACGCGGCTGGGGATCGCGCGGCGGCGCCTCACCCGCGCGACCGTGGGCGTCGCGGCGACGGCCGCGGGGCTGGTCCTGGGGCTGGGCGGCTGGGTCTTCTACAACACGGACGTGCTGGGCGACTACACCTCCAGCGCGGAGGCGGTGGAGCGGCAGGCGGAGTACGAGCGCCGCTACGGGCGCTTCGAGGGGATCCCGCAGCCGGAGCGGACCGCCACCCGGCTGCACGTGGAGATCCACCCGGACCGCGGGGCGGCCACGGTCCGGGGCACCTACCGCCTGGTGAACCGCCACGCCGCGCCGATCGACTCCGTGCACCTGGCGACCGCCGGCGGCGTGGAGACCCGCGTGACCTTCGGCCGCCCCGCCACGCGCGTGCTGGAGGACCGCCGGCTGCGCCACTCCATCTACGCCCTGGCCCGGCCGCTGCTCCCCGGCGACTCGCTGACGCTCGGCTTCGAGGTGAGCTACCGGCCGCGCGGCTTCGGTGGCGGCGGCGACCCCGTCCTCCCCAACGGCACCCACTTCACCGGCGGCCTGCTGCCGCGCATCGGCTACCAGCCGGCCCGCGAGCTCACGAGCGCCGACGACCGGCGCGCGCAGGGGCTGCCGCGGCAGGTCACCTTCCCCGCCCCCGACGACGTCGACCCGGACCTCGCCGCAGGGGCCGGGACCGTCTTCGAGGCCGTCGTGGGCACCGACGCGGACCAGGTGGCCGTGGCGCCGGGCACGCTGCGCCGCAGCTGGACCCGGGGCGGCCGCCGCTACTTCCACTACGCCAGCGACGTCCCCCTCGCCGGCCAGCTGGTCTTCGCCTCCGCCCGCTACGCGGTGCACCGGGAGCGGTACAGGGGCGTGGAGATCGCCGTCTTCCTGCACCCGTCGCACACGGCCAACCTGGACCGCCTGCTCCGGGGCGCCCGCGCCTCGCTGGACTACTACGGCACACGGTTCGGCCCCTATCCCCACCGCTTCCTGCAGTTCATCGAGCAGCCGGGCAACTTCATGGGGATGGGGGTGGACGGGAGCGGCGTCGTCACCGCGGGGGAGGGGACCTTCCTGCTGGACCCGCCGACGGAGGGCTTCGACGCGGTGTTCGAGGTGGTGGCGCACGAGGTGGCCCACCTGTGGTGGGGCGGGCAGCTCAGGTACGCCCCCGCCGAGGGGGCGATCGTCCTGTCGGAGAGCCTGGCCTGGTACTCGGCCATGCAGGTGGTGGAGGAGGCCGGCGGGCGGGAGCGGCTCCGGCAGTTCGCGAAGAGGATGCGCGAGCCGAACCCGTGGCCGCCCATCCGCACCGGGCTGCCGCTGCTCCGCGCCATGGACCCGTACGCAGGCTACCGCAAGGGAGCGTTCGCCATGTACGCGCTCAGCCGGTACGTGGGCGAGGAGCGGGTGAACGGAGCCCTCGCCGCCCTGCTCCGCGAGCAGGCAGACTCCCTCGCGACCACGCTGGACCTGTACCGGGAGCTGCAGGCCGCCTCGCCCGACTCGCTCCGGCCCCTGCTGCACGACCTGTTCGAGGTGAACACCTTCTGGACGTTCGACACGGAGCGGGCCACGGCCGCGCAGACTGCGGCGGGCGACTGGCGGGTGACGCTGCAGGTGGAGGCGCGCAAGACGGTCGCGGACAGCGCTGGCGCCGAAAGGGAGGTGCCGATGGGCGAATGGGTGGAGATCGGGATCTTCGCCCCCGCCGCGCCGGGCGAGATCCTGGGCGCGCCGCTGTACGTGCGGAGGCACCGCGTCCGCTCCGGCGCGCAGACGATCACCGTGACGGTGCCGCGCAGGCCGGCCCGGGCCGGCATCGACCCGTACAACCTGCTCGACTGGGAGGAGGGCGACAACATCGAGCCGATCGATCCGATCGAGCAGTAGGGCCCACGACGGGCGCGCGCGGACGGCGCGCCGCAGCGACTTCACACGACACGAACAGGACGGACGCATGGCGAGGATGGCACGCAGGATCGCGGGGGCGGGGCTGGCGGCGCTGGCGCTCGGCTGGGGCGGGGTGGACGCGGCGCGGGGGCAGGCGGCGCTGCTGGGACCGGGCGCCGCGTACGTCGGCGGCGGGGTATCGGGCATCGCCACGGAGGAGCTGGACGACCGGCTGGCGGCGCGGGGCTACCCGACCTTCGGCGGCACGGCGGGGGCGGTCACCCTCGGCGCCTACCGGGTGCTGCGGAGCGGCGTGATGCTGGGCGGCGAGTTCAACGGGCTCGTCATCGGCGAGGAGGAGCACCTGGGGCGCGACGTGGGGCTCGGCGGCGGCTACGCGACGCTGGGCATCGGCTACGCGGTGGAGCTGTCGCCGCGGGCGCGGGTCTACCCGCGGCTTGGGCTCGGCCCGGGCGGGCTCGCCCTGTGGATCGAGAGCCGGGCGGACACGGTGGGCTTCGACGAGGTGCTGGCGAACCCGGGCCCCCTTCCCGGCCGCCAGCCGGTGCTGAGCCGCGACGGGCTGGTGCTGGACCTGGGGGCGGGCGCGGAGCTCCTGCCGGGCCGCCGGGGCAGCGGCCCGCTGATCGGCCTGCGCGCCGGCTGGCTGCTCACGGCGTTCGGCTCCGAATCGGACTGGCAGCTGTACGAGTTCACGGCCGCCGACGGCCCGGCGGCGTCCATCGCGGGACCCTACGTCCGGGTGGTGGTCGGCGGGGCGTGGAGGCGCTAGGCCAGCAGGGCGGCGGCGCCCCGGCCGGAGCGCCGCCGCGCACAACATCCTCACCCGGGAGCACGGTCGCATGAGCACCTCTTCGCCCGCAGCGGCCGCGGACACCGGTCACGGTCCGGCGGCCGACTTCGTCGACCCGGGCTCCGTCGTGCGGAGGATCTGGGGAGACGGGGACATGGTGCTCCTGGTCTTCGCCGGCTCCGCCGCCGAGTTCGCGCTCAACCGCGCCGTGGACTGGCTCTTCTTCACCGGCAAGCTGCCGGGCGACCCCATCGGCCGGCTCTTCGCCACGGCGGCCTACGCGCAGGGGATCGTCTTCGCCGACGCGCCGACCGCCTCGCGCACGCTCGCCCGGATCCGGGCGGTCCACCGCGCCGTGGAGCACCGGCGGGGGCGGCGCATCCCCGACTGGGCCCACCGCGACGTGCTCTACATGCTCGTCGACTACTCCGAGAGGGCGCACGAGGCGCTGGCGCGGCCGCTGACCGCGGACGAGCAGCGCGAGCTGTACGACGTGTTCCGCCGGGTGGGCGAGGGGCTGGGGATCCCCGGCCTGCCGCGGACGTACGCCGGCTGGAGGGCCGACCGCGAGCGCCACCTGCGCCGCGACCTGCTGCGCGGCGAGGGCACGGACGAGCTGTACGCCCGCTACCGGGAGCACCTGGGCCCGTGGCGGCACGCCCTCCTGCTGCGGGTGCAGGCGCTGCTGGCCCCCGGGCACGTGCGGGAGCTGCTGCGGCTGGGGAGCGCGGAGTGGCTGCGCCCCCTGCTCCGCCTCCACCCCGTCCTGGTCCGCGCCGGGCTGCGCTCCACCGTCCAGCGGCTGCTGATGCCGCCGGAGCACCTCCCCGCCGTGCGGGGCCTGGACCACCCCGCGGCGGTCCCCCCGGAGCCGCGCGGCCGGCCCCGCGGGTGTCCGTTCCACGCGCTCCGCCGCGGGACCGCCTGAGGTGGTGGGGCGGACGGTGAAGCTGGGAACCGCCGCCGCGACCGTCGTGGGGGTGATGCCGGAAGGCTACGGCTTCCCCGTGAGGGAGCGCATCTGGACGCCGCTGCGCGCGGACGGGTCCACCCTCGCGCCGCGCACCGGCCCGGCCGTGTCCGTGTTCGGCCGGCTCGCGCCCGGCGCGACCATGGACGACGCGCGGGCCGAACTGGGCGCGATCGGGGCGCGCGCCGCCGCCCTGAGCCCGGAGACGCACCGCAACCTGAAGCCGCGGGTCACCGACCCGGAAGCCTTCGCCGCGCGCCTGCGCGCCGTCGCCGCCGACGTGGATCCCACCATCCGGCTCACCGACGTCCAGCCGCTCGCCAGGGTGGGCGGCGGGGAGGCGGCCATGAACTGGACGCTGACCTCGGTCGCCTGGCTGGTCTCGTCCATCGTGCTGCTGCTGGCGGCCACCGGCATCCACTCGCTGATGTCGTTCACCGTGGCCAGGAGGACGCGCGAGATCGGCATCCGCGCGGCGCTGGGCGCCGGCCCCGGGCGCATCGTGGCCGGCATCTTCTCGCGCGCGTTCCTGCAGGTGGGCGCGGGGGTGCTCGCCGGCAGCGGGCTGGCCGCGCTGCTGGGGCTGGGATCGACGCGCGAGGTGCTGCTGCTCCTCGCCGCGGACGCCACCATGCTGGTGGCGGGGATGATCGCCTGCGCGGTGCCGCTGCGGCGCGCGCTCCGGATCGACCCGACGGAGGCGCTCCGGGCGGAAGGCTGACGCGGCGCTCCCGGCGGCCCGGACGCGGAAGCACGGGTCGGGAACGAAAAAGCGGGGGGGCGCTCGACGCGCCCCCCCGCTTCCTATTCCGAGACTTCCCCGCGTGCTCCCCGGGCGCGGACCGCCCGGGGAGGGTCCGGCTCAGCAGCCGAGGCCGGGGCGGCAGAGGTCGGTCAGCGCTCCCAGGTCCTGCTCGATCCCGGAGAGGCGGCTGGAGTAGGTGGTGGTCCAGTCGGTCGACGGGCCGCCCCACAGGATCCCGTACAGCTCCACGTCGTTCGCGGCGTCGCCGGTCCCGCCGCGGGAGACGTACATCGGCGAGCCGCTGTCGCCGCCCTCCGACCACACCCGGGACACGTCCTGGCAGCGCAGCGAGCCGATGGTCACGCACGACTGGGTGACCAGGCCGTAGGTGGAGCCGCTGGTGCGCCCCGTCTTTTCCAGGACGGTGCCCACCGGGAGGGTGCCGGTGTAGCGGGCCACGATGTCGAACTCGCCGATGGTGGTGATCCCGGCGTTGGCGCCCGTCGCGAGCGCGGTGCGCGCGATGCCGCCCTGGCCCACGGCGCGCGTGCCGTTGTTGCTGTAGAAGGCCGCGTCGGCCTGGCGGCACGAGGCCACGCCGCTGACGCAGGCGTACAGCGCGCGGTCCGCCACCTCGACGCCGATCTCGTTCCCCGTCACCCGGGTGGGCTGGTAGAGGGTGATCCCGTCGGTGGCGTACTGCCTGCGGGTGCAGTGCGAGTTGGTGACGTAGATGTTGGCCCCCGTGGAGACGCGGCGCGCGTTGAAGCCGAGGGTGCACACGTAGTTGCTGAACGCGATCTGGGTCCCGCCCACCAGGGTCGGGAGGCGGTCGCGGAGCGTGGCGCGCGGCTCGGGCTTCGGCTGCGTCTGCACGGAGAGCGCGGCCGCCGGGATCCCCATGCGCGCGGCCGCCGAGCGCACCGCGCCGACCGCCGCCTCGTCCGCCACGCCCACGTGCACGCGGTTGTTCACCTCGTCCACGTCCACCAGGAACACGTCGCTGCGCGTCAGCAGCCCCTCCACCTGCTCGGCCCAGCCCTTGAGCTGCGCGAAGTCGTAGGCCGCGTCCAGGAACACCGGCTCGGCGGGCGCGCCGGCGTGGTGCCCGCGGCGGGCGCGGACGAACTCCTGCGCCAGGTAGCGCTGCGCGGCGCCGCGCTGCGAGGGGTCGACCAGGCGCACCACGGGGGTGCCGTCGCCCTGCAGGTAGAAGCCGGCGAAGCCGGGGACTTCCGCCCGCGCCACGCGCGCGTGCTCGTCGTCCTGCGTCCGGACCTGCCCCTGCGGGGCGGCCGCCAGGTCGGGCGTCGTACGGCCCGCTCCGGGGCTGACCAGCTCGGAGCTGTCGCACGCGGCGGTGACCAGCACGGCGAGAACGGCGGCGGGAACGGCTCTCGTGTACTTCATGGGATTTCCTGGAGCGGTGGAGGGCGGGGGACGACGGGATGTGTCGCGAACTATATGCGGCATGCGGTTACGGCGCAAGGAATTCGTGAGCCGCCGCTGTTCCGTCCCCGAAAACGAAAGCGGAGCCGAGAAGTCTCGACTCCGCTCCGACCGGCACCGCGGCCCGTCTGCTCCGCCCGGCTCAGCTCGACCCCGCGCCCGCCAGCGGCGCCAGGATGTCGTCGGGGGTGCCGCGCACCCCGTCCGCCCCGGCCGAGCCCACCGAGGTCCCGGAGCGCTCCTTGAGCAGGTAGTAGGGGGCGCCCCACGGGTCCGTCGCGCCGCCCTCGCCGGGGTAGCGGCGCCGCAGGAACTCGGCGAAGGTCTTCGGCGTGGGCGTGGAGCGCCCCGCGGCGCGGTCGGTCTGGATCATCCGCGCGATCTCCTTGACGCGCGAGCGGGTGGACCACTCGTACACGGGGTCGAGCGCGGGCTGCACGTAGGGCTGCACCCGGCCGCGGACGGCGGGGCTCGCGAGCGCGGCGGCGGCCAGCACCAGGACGAGGAGGACGCGTCCCATGGCGGAATCCTGAAGGGAGGGGAACGGCGGGGAGTGCGGAGGGTGGACGACGCTCAATGTAATCCCCCGCCCCGGCGGTGTAAACCTCGCCGGGACGCCCACCTACCCCGGGGCTGCCGAGAACAGGGCCGCGCCGTCCCCCCGGAAGTCCTCGCGGACGCGCCCGGCGAGCACCAGGCGGTCCAGGTGCGCCAGCGTCTCGCGCAGGGCGTGCATCAGCACGGAGGGCGGGTACTCGGGGTGCGGGTGCCGGCGCCGCGCGGCCTCCCAGGCGGTGCACGGCCCCTCCGCCACCAGCGCGGCCACCGCCTCCGTCTCCGCCTCCGCGGCGCGGCGCAGCTCCGCGATCCGCGCGGCCGGGTCGTCGACCGGCTCGCCGTGGCCGGGGAGCGCGCGCCGCGGGCCCAGCGCGTCCAGCCGGTCCAGCGCGGCCAGGTAGTCGCCCACCGGGTCGCGCCGCTGGCGGTTCACCCCCAGGGTGGGGGTGATGCGCGGGAGCACCGCGTCGCCGGCCACCAGCACGCCGTCCTCGGGGCGGAAGAGCGACACGTGCCCCGCGGTGTGCCCCGGCGTCCACACCCAGCGCCACCCCGGCGCCTCCGCCAGCTCGCCCCCCTCCCCCGCCAGCGGGGCGTCCACCGGCACGAACGCCTGCAGCGGGTCCGCCTCGCGGCGACCCTGCTCCACCCCCGCGCCGAGCGCCTCCAGCGCCCCGCCCCGCCGCAGCAGCGCGGCGCGGTACGCCGCCTCCTCCTCCGGGTGCGCCCGGGCGTGCGCCGCGCGCTCCGCGTCCAGTGCCCCCATCAGCAGCCGCGCCCCGGAGGCCTCCCGCACCCGCTCCACCAGCCCCACGTGGTCCAGGTGCATGTGGGTGACCAGGTGCGCGCCCACGCTCTCCCACGACCCCGCCGCGGCGCGCACCGCCTCGTCCAGCTCGGTCCAGGCCGCGTCGGTGTTGGCGCCGCCGTCCACCAGCAGCCACCCGTCGCCGGCGCGCAGCAGGTACGCGTGCACGAAGCGCGGGCGGAAGGGGAGCGGCGTGGTGACGCGCCACACGCCGGGGGCGAGGAGGACGGGGCGCGGGGGGAGGTCGGTCATGGCGCGGGGCACGGAGGGGCTGGGAACGCACGGCTCCCCCGGAAGATAGCGGCCGCCCCCCCCGTCGCCAGGGAGCGCGGCCGCGAGTCCGCCGGGGCGGGCCCTCAGGCTTCCGCCACCACGCTTTCGCAGGCGCAGCACGCGTTGCTGAGGCAGCGCCCGACATGGGAGCCGGCAGGGTAGCTCGCGGCGCAGAAACTGCCGCAGGAATTGACGTCGCACTGCATCGTCTCTCCTCCGTCCCCGCACACCAGCAGGGGATTGGCGAAAGCCTGCGTCACCCCCAGGCCGAGCGCCGCGGTGACGGCGGCGGCGAACGTGATGCGGGGGATCCACCCGAGCCCGTTCCTCATGGAAGCCTCCTTGCGGTGGTGGGGGCCACCGCCGGCGGCGGGGCTCGTGCACGTTATTCTCGCCGGCGACCGGGTGCAAGCATCCTCTCCTCGCGCAGCCCGGGGCAAGAACACCTCGCCGCATCCCCCCGACGGGGCGCCACCCGGCTCGCCGCGGGCGGCGCCCCCCCGTAGATTGGCGCCCTGTCCACCCGCTCCCCCGCCCCGCCCCTCACACGCACATGCGCGACGACACCGCCGCTCCCGGCCGTCCCCTCCGGGCGCTCCTCCTCTACCTGGCCGCCGTGTTCGCGGGCGGGGCGCTGCTCGCCCCGTGGCTGTACGAGGCGGTGCAGGCGCTGGCGCCGCACGTCCCCCCGCTGGAGAAGCTGGCGCGGATGAAGTTCGCGCGGTACGTGAACCGCGCGCTGCTGGTCACCGCGCTGGCGGGGCTGCCGTTCTTCCTGCGGGGGGCGGGGATCCGGCGCTGGGCGGACGTGGGGATCGACCCCCGCCGCGTGGCCTGGCGGCGCTTCGGGGCGGGGTTCGCGCTGGGGCTGGGGTCGCTGGCGGCGGTGTGCGCCGTCGCGCTGGCCGCGGGCGGCCGGCGGCTCGCCCTGGGCGCCACCGCGGGCGACCTGGCGCTCGCGGCGGCCGGCGCGCTGCTCACCTGCCTGGTGGTGGGGGTGATGGAGGAGCTGCTCTTCCGCGGCGCCATCTTCGGCGGGCTGCGGCGGGCGATGCCCTGGCCGGCGGCGCTGCTCCTGTCCAGCGCGGTCTACGCCATCCTCCACTTCATGGCGCGCCCCGCCGACCCGCCGCAGGTGACCTGGCTCTCCGGCTTCCAGGCGCTCCCCGGCGTGCTGGCGGGGATGGCGGAGCCGCGCGAGCTGGTCCCCGGCTTCCTCAACCTCACCCTGGCCGGGGTGATCCTGGGCCTCGCCTACCAGCGCACCGGCGACCTGGCCGCCTCCATCGGCATCCACGCGGGGTGGATCTTCTGGCTGCGCTTCTACGCCCTGCTCACCGACCACGTGGAGGGCGCCGACACCTGGTTCTGGGGGACGCAGAAGCTGACCGACGGGTGGCTGGCCTTCGCCGCCCTCGTGGTGGTGCTCGCCGTGGTGCTTGCGCCCGCCCGGAAAGCCCGGCCGCGGGGGGCCTGAAGGAAAAGGCCGCGCCCCCGGAGGAGCGCGGCCCTGGACCCGCACCTGCGCGGGTCCCCGTGCGGCGTGCCGGACTCTACCCGATGAAGTTGCACTGGCAGAAGTACTCCCCGGAACTGGGGTCCCACTTGCAGCTCCCCCCGCTCGCTCCCCCCGCGATGCAGTTCGCCCGGCAGTCGGAGATGCTGCACGCCCGATCGAGCGCGGCGGGAGCGCCGGAGGCGGCGAACGCCTGCACCGTCCCGAATCCCAGCGTGCCGAGGAAGGCGAGCGCCGCGAAGGCGCGGCCGGTCCGTCCCGTGGTTCCCTTCATGTGTCCCTCCGTGGTTGGGTTGGCCCGCGACGGCCCCGCCATGCGCCGGGCCGCGTGAACGGAATCTGGCGCGGGAGGGGCGGCGATCAACGGGCGGGGGGCGAACCGGCGGGAAGCGGGGGCGGACCGACGGGAAACGGGGGCGGCGCCCGGGCTCACGGCACTCCGGGCCGCTGCCTGCCGGCGCAGCGCGGAGCCGCGTGAGGGATTTCGGCCCGAAGGGGCGAGACCGCGCGGCGGTTTGCGCGGTCTCGACTCCGTTGCGCACAGTCGTTCCGTGCGCTACGGAGCCGAAGCCCGACCCCGCGCCAGCGGGGGCACGCCCGAACCCGCCGGAATCCTTTGCAGTCATCCCGTCAACAGCCGAACGCCTCGCGGACCCGCTCCCGGAAGCCGCGGCTGGACTGGAGCCTGGTCCCGTCCTGGAGCACCAGCAGGAACTCCCCCACCCCCCACGACTCGATGCTCCGCACCCGGTCCACGTTGACGATCGTGGACCGGTGCACGCGCACGAACCGCCCCGGGTCCAGCGACCGCTCCATGGCCGCCAGCGTCTCGCGCATCAGGTGCGTGGCCCGCCCCACGTGCAGCCGCACGTAGTTGTCCTCGGCGGCGATCCAGTCCACGTCGGCCACGCGCACGACGGCGTAGCGGGTCCCGGTGCGGACGGTGAGCCGCTCCGGGTACGACGCCTCGCCCCGCACCCCCTCCAGCAGCGCCGCCAGCGCCGGGTCCAGCCGCGCCCCACCGCCGGCGATCCGCTCCCGCACGCGCCCAAGCGACCGCCGCACCCGCGCCTCGTCGAACGGCTTGAGCAGGTAGTCCAGCGCGGCGACGTCGAACGCCCGCAGCGCGAACTCGTCGTGCGCGGTGGCGAACACCACGTGCGGCATGCGCTCGGGCCCCACCTCGCGGATCACGTCGAAGCCGCCGCCCCCCGGCATCCGCACGTCCAGGAACACCAGGTCGGGGGCGGATTCGCGGATCGCCCGCACGGCCGCCTCGCCGTCCCCGCACTCGCCGGCCAGCTCCACGTCGGGCTCCGCGGCGAGCAGCTCGCGGAGCCGCTCCCGGGCGAGCGGCTCGTCGTCCACGATCAGCACCTTCATGCTCCGTTCTCCTCCACGGTTTCCCCGGCCGCCGCGAGCCGCAGCGGGATCCTCACCGTCACGCACGCGCCGCCCCGCGCCTCCGCGTCCAGCTCCAGCCGCGGCCCGGCGCCGTACAGCGCGGCCAGCCGCGCCCGGGTGTTCGCCAGCCCGATGCCGCGCGGGCGGGCCGCCCGGGCCACGGGACCCGGGCCGTCGTCCCGCACCCGCAGCACCAGCGTGTCCCCCTCCGCCTCCGCCGACACCTCCACCCGCCCCCCGCCCCGCCGCGCCTCCACGCCGTGGCGGACCGCGTTCTCCACCAGCGGCTGGAGAAGCAGGTGGGGCACCCGGGCGGACCGGAGGGACGGATCGGCCCGCACCTCCAGCCGCAGCCGCCCGTCGAAGCGGACCCGCTCGATGTCCGTGTACATGGCGAGGAGCTCCAGCTCCTCGGCGAGGGTGACCTCCTGCGCCGAGGTCCGCTCCAGCGCCAGGCGCAGCAGGCCCCCGAAGCGGGCGAGCACCTCCGCCGCCACGTCCGCGTCCCGCCGCATCAGCGTGGAGACCGACTGGAGGGTGTTGAACAGGAAGTGCGGGTTGAGCTGCGCGCTCAGCGCCTCGAAGCGGGCGTCGGCGAGCCCGGCCTCGGTGCGCGCCGTGGCGATCTCCTGCTCGCGGTGGCGGCCGGCGACGCGCACCGCGGTCGCCGCGCCCAGCAGCCCGGGCATCGCCATGGCGAGGACCGGCACCCAGCCCAGCAGGTCCGAGGACGCGGAGCAGCTCGCCCGCCCGACCACCGCGCACCACCCGCCGAAGACCAGGGTGCTCGCGGCGAGCGACGCCGCGACGGTGGCGGCCCCGCTCGCCACGAAGTCGCGCAGCCGGCCCTCCTCCATGCGGAACCGGTCCGCGGTGAGGGCCGCCGCGGCCCCGAGCAGTCCCAGGGCGCACACCAGGATGGGGAGCGTGGCGAGGGCGGCGGCAGCCGAGTACGTCCGGACGTCGTGGCGGACCACGGTGTACCAGTCCGCCCCCGTCAGCGCCGCGGCGAAGGCCAGGGCGTACGCCAGGAAGGCCCGGCGCAGCCGCCGCCCCGCCAGGAGCGACGCGAGCGTCCCGCGCGCCGGCGCGGCCTGCGGGCCGCCCCTCACGCCCCCGCCCGCCGGGCCAGCGGAAGCACCAGCTCGCCCCGGATGCCGCCCCCGGGCACGTCCGCGAAGCTCCACCCCGCGCGCGGACCGCCGCGCTGCTCCAGCAGCGCGCCCAGCAGCTCCACCTCCTCCCATTCCGGGCGGGCCCGCCGCGCGTCCACCCCCGCCGCCACGTCGTCCCGCAGGGTGAGCCGGAGCGCGCCGTCCTCGACCCGGGCCCGCACCTCCGCGACCGTCCCGGCGAGGCTCCCCCCCGCGGAGCGCAGCCCCGCCTCCAGCACCCGGAACAGCGCGCCGGGGGGAACCGGGGCGTCCAGCGCCCCCGGGCCCGCGTCCAGCCGCACCCGCGGCGCCGAGCCGTTGCGCGCCCGCACCAGCTCCAGGTACCGGTCGACGAACTGCAGCTCCTGGCGCAGCGGGACCTCCTCCACGGTGGTGTTGCGCAGGGTGTGGCGGAGCAGCTCGCTCAGGTCCAGCAGCATGCGGTCGGCGGCGCGCACGTCCCGGCGCAGCAGCTCCGCCACCCCCTCGAACGCGTCCAGCAGGAAGCCGGGGTGGAGCCGGCTGCGGAGCGCCTGGAAGCGGGCGCGCGCGATCTCCGCCCGGGCGCGGGCGAGCGCGAGCCGCCGCTCCCGGAAGGCGAGCGCGTACTGCACCGCCCACCCCGCCGCGACGAAGCTGAGAAACGACAGCAGGTGCGGCCCCAGCGCGTGGACCAGCAGCAGCTCCGGCGGCACGCGCGGGAGCCCGAGGGAGGCCTGGAACCCGGCGAAGGCGAAGACGCGCGCCGTCACCAGCACCGCGGCGGCGGGGAGGACCAGGGCGCAGGCGCGGGCCGGGCGCTCCGTGTCCAGCGGGACCGCGGCGGCGAGCAGGAACCCGCAGACGCACAGGAGCATCCAGCCGGCCGCGTCCACGCCGGCGTGCAGCAGCGCGGCCGCGCGGAAGCCGGGCGGTGAGGTGGCGGCGAGCGCCAGCCAGGCGAGCGCGACCACCGCCCAGAACCCCAGGAACACGCCCCATGTGGCCGGGCGGCGCGCGAGGCGGCGGTACACGGCGAGGCTGGCGGAGCCGCCGGGATCCGGGGGAGGAAGGGCGCTGGGGGTCACCGGAGTCCGGATGTGCGTGGGCATGGGATGGTCGGCGGGGGGGCGGGGGAAGAGTGAGGTACCCCCGGAGGCCCGCTCCCCGTTCCCGGGCGTACGCCGCCCGCTCCGCCGATGTTTCGAACCGGCGCGTCGAACGCGTGTACGAGTGCCCGCGGAAACACTGGCCCGGATCTTCCCGGCAGCGTATCTTGGCCGGGCTCCGACGTCGGGACCGCAGCGGAATCCCGCGGCCGCGCGCCGCCACGAACCGTTTCTCCATAGCCACATCCATGGCCACCAAGACCAGGCAGAAGCCACAGTCCGCGCCCGCTCCCGCCACGGCGGAGCTGGACCGCGACACCCTCCTCGGGTTCTACCGCACCATGCTCCTGGCGCGGCGGCTGGACGACAAGGAGATCCAGCTCAAGGGGCAGAACAAGATCTACTTCCAGATCTCGGGCGCGGGTCACGAGGCGGTGCAGGTGGCCGCGGCCGCGCACGCGCGCCCGGGCTACGACTGGTTCTACTTCTACTACCGCGACCGCGCCTTCACCCTGGCGCTGGGGATGACCGCGCTGGACCACCTGCTTTCGGCGGTGGGCGCGGAGGCGGACCCCAACTCCGGCGGTCGGCAGATGCCCTCGCACTGGGGCCACAAGGACCTCAACATCGTCTCCACCTCGTCGCCCACGGGGACGCAGTTCCTGCAGGCGGTGGGCACCGCCGAGGCGGCGCAGCGCGCCCGCAAGGTGGGCGAGCCGCTGATCGAGACCGCCGGCGCCAAGCCGGACGAGGTGGTGTTCGTCACCACCGGCGACGGCACCACCTCGGAGGGCGAGTTCTGGGAGAGCCTGAACTCGGCGTGCAACCTGGGCGTGCCGGTGGTCTACATCGTGGAGGACAACGAGTTCGCCATCTCGGTGCCGGTGGAGGTGAACACCGCGGGCGGGAGCATCTCCAAGCTGGTGCGGGGCTTCCCGGGGCTGTACGTGGAGGAGTGCGACGGCACGGACGTGTGGGAGAGCTACGCCGTGATGGGCCGCGCGGTGGAGCACGCCCGCTCCGGCAGGGGGCCGGCGCTGGTGCACGCCCACGTGATCCGCCCGTACTCGCACTCGCTCTCGGACGACGAGCGGTTCTACAAGACCGAGGTGATGCGGAGCGAGGAGGCCAAGCGCGACCCCATCGGCAAGCTGGCCCGCGCGCTGGTGGACCGCGGCCTGGCCACGCAGGACGACCTGCAGCGGATCGACGCCGAGGTCAACGCCGAGGTGCAGCGGGCCACGGACGAGGCGCTCGCCTCGCCGCAGCCGCCCGTGGGCACCGAGATGGACTACCTGTTCTCGCCGGACGTGGACCCCACGGCGGAGCAGTTCGACACCGAGGACGACCCGCGCTTCTCGGGCAACGAGACCACCATGGTGGACCTGATCAACGCGACGCTCCGCGACGAGATGCGGCGCGACCCGCGCATCGTGGTGTTCGGCGAGGACGTGGCGGACTGCTCGCGCGAGGAGGTGCTCCCCGACGTCAAGGGCAAGGGCGGCGTGTTCAAGGTGACGGCCGGGCTGCAGCGCGAGTTCGGCGGCACGCGCGTGTTCAACTCGCCGCTGGCGGAGGCCAACATCGTGGGCCGCGCCGTGGGCATGGCGGTGCGCGGCCTGAAGCCGGTGGTGGAGATCCAGTTCTTCGACTACATCTGGCCCGCCATGATGCAGATCCGCGGCGAGCTGGCCACCATGCGCTACCGCTCCAACAACGCCTTCGCCTCGCCTGTGGTGGTGCGCACCACCTACGGCGGCTACCTCAAGGGCGGCGCCATCTACCACTCGCAGACGGGCGAGTCCATCTTCGCGCACTGCCCCGGGCTGCGCGTGGTGCTCCCCTCCAACGCGGTGGACGCGGCCGGGCTGCTGCGCACGGCGATCCGCTGCGAGGACCCGGTCCTGTTCCTGGAGCACAAGCACCTGTACCGCCAGGTGTACAACAAGGGCAAGTATCCGGGCCCCAACTTCATGATCCCCTTCGGCAAGGCGAAGACGGTGCGCGAGGGGACGGACGTGACCGTCATCACCTGGGGCGCGCTGGTGCAGCGCTCGGTGGTGGCCGCCAAGCAGGCGCAGGAGCAGCACGGCGTGTCGGTGGAGGTGATCGACATGCGCACGGTGAGCCCGCTGGACATGGAGGCGGTGGCCGCGTCGGTCAAGAAGACCAGCCGGCTGATCGTGGCCCACGAGGACTCGCTCTCCTGGGGGATCGGCGCCGAGGTGGTGGCCCGCGTCTCGGACGACCTCTTCCCCTGGCTGGACGCGCCGGTGAAGCGGGTTGCCTCCAAGGACACCTGGGTGGCCTACGCGCCGCAGCTGGAGCGCGCGATCCTGCCGGAGCCGGAGGACGTGCTCAAGGCGATCGTGGACGTGGCGGGATACTGAGGGAAAGGCAGTGCGGAAGTGCGTGAGTGCGGAAGTGCGTGAGTGCGGAAGTGCGTGAGTAGACGGCAGTACGGAGTACGAAGTACGCTGAAAGGCGCCCCCGCCGGGAGATCCCGGCGGGGGCGCCGTCGTTTCGGGCGCGGCTTGTGCGAATGCGGGGGTGGCCGCCGACGCCTGCGCGATTCCCCGCGTGAGGGATGTCGGCCCGAAGGGGCGAGACCCGGCGGCAGTTTGCCGGGGCTCGACTCCGTTGAGCAGCGTAGTTTGCTGCTCTACGGAGCCGCAGCCCGACCCCGGCGCAGCCGGGGGCACGCCCGAAGCAGCGGCTCGAAGCCGTTCCAGGCGGATCCCGTATCCCCCACACCACGCCCCGGAGCGCCGCGCATGAAGGAGAACGACGAATCGAGCGTGCCGGGCGACGACTCGGTGATGACGCCGGACGTGGACCCCACGGCGCAGGCGGCGCCGGTGGACGAGGCGGCGGCCGAGCCGGACCTGGAGCGGACGGCGGCGTCGCTGGACCGGCCGCGGACGCGCTCGGCGGCGCTGACGGTGCTGGCGACGCTGGCGGTGCTCTACACGCTGCACTTCGCCAGCGAGTTCCTGCTCCCCATCGCCTTCGCGCTGCTCCTCAACTTCCTGTTCAGCCCGGTGGTGCGGACGCTGGCGCGCTACCGGATCCGCCCACCGCTGGGGGCGGGGGTGGTGGTGCTGGCGCTGGTGGGGGTGGTGGGGCTGGGGGTGTACGAGCTGTCCGGGCCGGTGCAGAGCTGGGCGGCCCGCGCCCCGGAGACGGCGGATGCCGTGCGGGGCCGGATGCGGGAGCTGCTGCGGCCGATCGAGCGGGTCAGCAGGACCGCGGAGCAGGTGGAGAGCGCGGCGGCCGGGGTGGGCGGCTCGGCGCCGCAGCGGGAGGTGGTGGTGAAGGGGCCGGGGCTGGTGTCGCGCCTCTTCGGGACGACGCAGCGCTTCCTCACCGGGCTGATGGAGGTGCTGGTGCTGCTCTACTTTCTCCTGGCCGGCGGGGACATGTTCCTGCAGAAGCTGGTCAAGGTGCTCCCCACGCTCACCAACAAGCGCAAGGCGGTGGAGATCGCCCGCGCCACCGAATCGGCAATCTCCACCTACCTGGTCACGGCGGTGGGCGTCAGCGCCACCGAGGGGGTCGTGGTGGGGCTCGCCATGTGGCTGCTGGGGATGCCGAACCCCGCCCTGTGGGGTGCGCTGGTGGTGCTGCTGGAACTGATCCCCTACCTGGGCGCCCTGGCGATGACCGCCATCCTGTTCGTGGCCGCGATCACCACCTACGACTCGCTGGGCCAGGCGCTGCTCCCGCCCGCGGCGTTCCTGCTCATCAACCTGTTGCAGGCCAACTTCGTGAGCCCGGTGCTCTTCGGGCACCGGCTGGCCCTCAACCCCGTGGCGCTCTTCCTGGGGCTCGCCTTCTGGTTCTGGATCTGGGGGATCCCCGGCGCCTTCATCGCCGTGCCCCTGCTCGCCACGTTCAAGATCTTCTGCGACCACATCGAGTCGCTTGCCTCAGTGGGCGAGTTCCTGGGGATGCGCGACCCGGGGGAGCGGCGGGCGTCGGTGCGGTGAACGGCAGCGAAATGCGTGGAAAACGCCCCCGCCGGGAGATTCCCGCGGGGGCGTTGTAATTGGATTCCCAAACGGGGGCGGCCGGGGCGGGACCTCCGCGTGTAGTCCGCGGCCGAGGGACCCAAAGCAGCCACCCGGATGAGCCCAAATCGACACCGAACCGGGGCTGAGCAGCCCGATTTGGGCCCCCCGCAATCCTACACCCGCCGGATTCCCCCGCCCTACCCGTGTCGCAGCCGAATCAGAGCTGGGTCCCTTTTGTCCACTTTGTCCACCATGGTCTGCCTGGGCCCGCTCCGGAGCCACCGCATGTTTTCCGCCCCATCCATCCGCAATATCGCCAGGCAGCCCTCGATCCCAATGTAAAGCGGTGGTGTGAAAACCTCAACCCGGATCGAGCATGCAGCAGTCGGACTACCTGAGGCGGACAGGGGTGGACGTGGGCCGGACCCAGCAGTTCAACCAGATCGCCGACGCATGGCGGCTGGAGGAGCTGCGGCAGACGCTTCGGCGGGAGCTGCGCACCCACATGGGCCAGCTCGCGCTCGCACGGATGATCGGGGTGGGGCGGTCGGTGGTGCGCAAGCTCCTGGAGATGAGGACCGTGCCCGAGCCGCGTAACCTGGACCGTCTGCGGGAATGGGCCGCGGACCGGCCGGCGGTGGAGACTCCCGTCGAAGTCGTGTGCCTGGCGGTGCTGGTGGAAGACCTGCCGGCCGATGCGAGGTACGATGCCCGGCTGGAGCTGGCCGGGATGATGGCTCGCCTGTACGAGCGAGCGGATGCCGAGATCCCGCAGTGGCTCACGCTCGAGCTCGAGGATCGCGGGAGGCGCCCATGAGCATGCTTGGCAGCGGGGGCGACGCGAAGCTCCCGGTTCCACCCCCGGCGCCCGCGCCCGAACAGCACCCTGCTGCCGCGGAACGCGTGAAGGCGGGCAGCAGTGTGGATCAGCCACCATGGGCGCGCTCGCACCTGCTGCTGGTCTCGGGAGGGTAGTGCCCCGCAGAAGAGGTGGGTGGCGTGGCGTATACTCCGTCCACTATAATGACGCGCCCAGACCGCACGCCATCCGCCAAGCTGCCATGTAATGGGGGAAACCCAGCAGAAGCGCGCGCCCCGCCTGCGCACCCTCCCACCGGTGCCGGGGTGGCTGCCGGAGTACAAGCTGATCGAGGATGCGGATGCGATCGGCGACGACCGCGTCGCATTTGCCCTCCTCCTAGCTCTTCGCGACTTGCGCCTGTGGGCAGACTGCACCCCGGAGGAGCGACGTCGCCTTCTGCTTCCTCGCAGCCAGTACCGTATAGAAACATTCACCCATGCCGTTGCGCACGCAGACGGCATCGACGAGGCGCTCCAGGATCTCTCCACGATCCGCACCAACCCCGATCTTGCGACCGACGCAGCACTCGGTGCGGCCTGTCGGCGGGTTTCGAAGTGGGCGCAGCGACGTTCTTTGATTGCGATAGCGCTACTCTTTGCGGAGGCGTCGGTCCGCGTTGCTCCTGCTGCAGCAGCCAGTTCCAACCTCGCAGGACGGTTAGCCAGGATAGCCGGTCGGGCGGATCGCGCGGAGTCCTGGTTCGAGTACGCCATCCGAATCGCCGGACGCGATGGCAATCGGAACCGACGTGAGCTGATCCGTGCCCTGCTCGGCAAAGGTACCATCCTGCGGGAGCAGGGCCGGTGGGACGACGCGAAACAGATTCTTCACCGAGCAGCCCGGCTTTGTGCCGCGACCCGCCGCCACCGTCTCGCTGCAGAAACCCACCACGACCTGTTTGCTCTCGCCGTGATGCTCGGCTCGTATCCAGAAGCTGAAGTCCACATGGCGCGGGCACTCCAACATTACCCGATCCATCACTCTGCTATTCCAGGCCTGATCCACGACTGGTGTTTCCTGCTGGTTCAGCAAGGCTGCTACTCGCAGGCCGTCGCGCTGCTCCAGTACAGTATCCCAACCATTCAGCGAATTGAGATCCAGTTGGTGAGTTGGGGCACGCTCTCCCGTGCAGCTGCCGGACTCGGGGACAGGGACTTGTACGACGAGGCCGTGCAGCATATCGAAGCGTTGGTCACACGCACTCAGGCTTACGCATCCGCGGCGCTAGCACACGCCGCATACGGCGCGCGATTCTTTGCGGAATGGGAAGCGGGGCTGTCGCTCGCTCGGCGAGCTCAAGCGATAGCAGAATCTCGTGGTGAGACGGAGATCTACCAGGGCGTTCAGGAGTTCATCTCCGGAATTCTAGGACGGGAGGCACCTATTCCAAATGCGGAGCTACCGCCAGACGGCCACATTCACGAAATCCATGACAGGATCATGTTTCTCTTACGGGCTCGCCAGCGCCCTGAACGTCGTCCCGTACAAACGAGTCCGGAGAGAGAGGCGGGCGGGCAACTCGTGCCCGCTCGCCAGTACAGATCCCCTGAACGTTAGCCTCCCGAACCTACAAGCCAGCCGGTTCTGGAGGTAGTATCCGGCATCGTTGTGATTGTGGGCGACCCCGCGCTGCCGTCCTTGTTGCCGCTTCCTACTAGCCAGCCACTGTCATAACTCGGACCTCCAGGAGCGCTCACGCTCGTGGGGGTCTCGCCGTTGCACGCCGTCAGGCCGACGAGAAGGCAAAGGCCGAGGATCATCGATCTGCGCATTGGGATCTCCTGTCGCTGGGGAAAAACCGGGTGAGCGGTTCCAAGCTATGTATGCCGCACATAACCCGCCAGCACCATCCGGCAAATAGAACGGGTCATTACACTCCGCAATTTCGCGCCGGTTCAAAGGGGCCTATCCTGCGGTCCATGGAAATGAGCCCGGATGCAGTCGCGCTGCGGTACCTCCGCTACCTCGTTCTCCGGGAGGGGGGCTACACGCGCCTCGGAGTGGCAGGCTGGGCGCTGCGGGAAGACGTGGAGCGCGCCATCCGGCTGCGGCTCCCCGAGCGTCTGCCGGTCCTCCATGGCCGAGGGCTGCTGGACCGCGAGGACGTCCGCGCCCCCGGCCTCAGCCGGCCCGCCTGGATCTACCGCGTCACCCAGGCAGGCGCGGACCACGTGGCGGAGCAGGCGGCCCTGCCACGACGGGCGGTGCTGCGCCCGCTACGTCCGGCCGAACGGGACGCGGACGCGGCCATCCACATCCCGGCGGGCGCCGCGCTGGCGCTGCATGGGCTGCGGCGTGCCATGGAGATGCGGGTGGAGTCGCCGTTCCTGCCGGGTGAGACCGGCTGGCGAACCGTTCTCGAGCTGCGGCTCCAGCTCGGCGGGGAGGACCGGGCGCGGCCGCGCTGGGAGCCGCGTACCCGCCGAGGCGCCTGGGAGGAGAGCGACGGGGTGGAACGGGGCGAAGCCGCGGATCCGCCTGCCGAGCCATGGATGGGTGACGGCGACTGGATGGACCGGGCGGTCCGCGAGGAGCGGGAAGAGGGATGGGATGCGCTGTACGGGGACACGCCGCTCGCTCGGGCCGAGCGCACGCCGTGGCCGGCCGACCTGGAGTGGCTCGTCCGCGCGGGTCTCGCGCAAAAGTGGATCGCGCACCAGCCAGGCCGGCGGGCGGTGCCGCTGTACCGCATCACCGCGCTCGGAGGGGTCGCCATCCGGCTGGAATGGCGGGAGCCGCGGTAACACCGCCCGATATGCCGGAATGCATCTGGTCGTCGGCCCAGGGTCAGCGTCCTTCCCTTTCGTGGCTACAACCGTGCCTTTCAGACAATTCGTGACGACATGATCGCATTCCATGCACAGCAACATGACAACTACGGATGATTCGCGAATGGAGCGGATGAGGTGAGCCGAGTGATCCAGTCGGCGCACCGTGATCCGCATGGTCTTGGACGTGGCGACTTCCCGCCATGCTCCAAGGTGGTTTCTCTTTCACTCTGGGAGGTGTACCATGCGCCTGAAGAAGATCCTGCTCGGGATGGTCGCTGGTGCCGCAATCACGACGGGTGCGGTCCTCGTCCCCGGCAAGGAGGCGGCGGCCGAGGGCGGCTTCAACTGCTACGCGACAAAGACGGCAGGCGCCGATTGCGGCTGCCCCACGTGCGACATGAAGAACTGCACCTGCTCCATTCACGGTCCCGCGCCCGAGCCGCCGTACGAGGGCCAGGGAGGAGGCGACCTGACGGCGAACTGATCCGGGCCCCGATCCCGTTGGCTCCTGCCGGCGAGAGGATCACGAGTTCCGGGCTCGAAATGCTCTGGCTCCGCGACCCGCGCGGAGCCAGAGCATCGGGCAGTGCGCCAAGCCATTCCCCCGACCTCGTGCAAATAGTTGAGGCCATGCGACTTACGTTTTATTTGCGGACCGACCGGCATCGCGCGTGGAAGGCCGATGTGGATTCGCCCCCCTCGGCGGGTGGAAGGAGAGCAGCAAGGGGATCTATTCGAACATCCCTGCCCGCGTCCTGGGCTCGATGGACACTGCGACGGACGGCGGGTGCAAGTCTCCTGGCGTCCGCGTCCATACTTAACGGAGGGTGCGACCTTGGGCCGTCCGCCCGCTCGGACCGTGGAACGTCCGATGCGCCTTCCCTGGTCCTCGTCGACAGTGTCAGACTCGCGGAGAACGACAGCACCTACGTAGGCCAGCCGAGCGATCTGGCAGTCGGACCGGCTGGCGCCTTCTTTGTCACGGATGGCTTCGCGAGGAGAGTCCGCGCGTTCGGCCGTGACGGCCGGTTCCTGCGGGACGTGGGGCGCCGCGGCAACGGGCCGGGCGAGCTGAGAAATCCCGGGGTCCTCGCATTCGACGGGGATACGCTCCTGTACGTGGTGGATACTTCGGAGATCGAGATGTTCGATCCTCGCAGCTCCGCCCACCTCGGCGCCCAGCCCATGCGCAAGTGGCCCGGACTCATCGTCGCGTCGGCCGGCAGACTGTTCGCGGGCCACGCGGATTCGGCCCAGCACGGCTCGGTCGGGAGGATCACCCTGGGCTCACCCGACATTCGCGTCAATGGTCCGTTCCCGTTCGCCGAGTTCATGACACGTCCCGGTCTGTTCCCGATGGTCAACACCGTAGCGCTCGCGCTGAAGGGGGACACGGTTGCCACCTCCTTCAACGTGACCAATTCGGTCTACCTGAGCGATGTCGCGGGAAGAGTGCTCGACAGCATCGCGGTCCCTGTGAGACGACGCAACGGAGCCCAGCCCGACCTGCTACGCCGCTTTGCCGACAACCCAAGCGACCAGCAGCTGGGTGAGCGCGCAATCTACGGATCGTCCCAACCCATGGGCATGTACTGGCTGCCAGGCGGAATGATCGTGGTCGTGAGCTCCGACTGGAGGAGAGTCGACAACCGGAACGTGGAAACCAACTACCTGTCGGTCGTCGACCCAGAATCGCGGCGCAGCTGCGTGGACGCGCGGATTCCCGGACCGACCGACCCGCCCGTCAGGGTCGCCATGCGCGGCGACACGCTCTTCGTGCTCTCCCAGGAGACCGATGGAGAGACGCGCATCTCGACCACCATCCGCTCGTACCGGATCGACACGAGCGCCTGCCGCTGGGTGGCCGGATGAGCGCGCGGTCATGGCGTAGCGCCACGCCCGCGTGGCGCGGGATGGGAAGGTTGCTCCTAGCGGCGGTCTGGTTCGCGCAGGCCGGGTGCGCCTCGGCGCCCGCCGACGTACTCGGCGCCCGGACCGCCGAGGGAAGGCCGGTGCGGGAGCTGATCGCCGCGGACCGGCCGACCGTCATCCTGCACTACCCGTCCAGCTTCTGCTTCGCGTGCGGTCAGGACCTAGGGGAGTGGGTGGACCACGACCGCGCCGGACGGATCAGGCTCGTGCTCCTGCTGGCGGACGAGCCCTCGGCGGGGACCCGTAGCGCGCTCGCCGTTCGCCGCATCAGGATCGACGGCGTGGTGGCGCCGCCCGGCCGGACGCCGGTCCCACGCGAGTACCTGGTGGAGAACGGCCGGGTCAGGATCGCCACGCGGGAGCCTGCCGAAGCCGGCCGGAACTCCCCGGTACTCGCGGCCGTGAGGCAGCGACTCCGCTCCACTTCGGCCCCGCGCGCCGACTCCGCCACCAGCGCTGTCATCCCTGCAGCCGCGGGCGGAAGCTGATCCGCCTGCTGTCATATGACCAGAGCGCCCGGGCCGCGTCTGCGATCGAGTCGCTGGCCTCGGTGGGCGAGTTCCTGGGGATGCGTGACCCGGGGGAGCGGCGGGCGTCGGTGCGGTGAGAGCTTTCCGCCCGAATGCCTCGTGCGCCTTCGGCCAGGAGCCGTCGGGCGGCGCCGGTAGCGACCATAGAGCCAATCACGACACCAACCGTTGCTCCAGCCCCCCACTGCCGGCCGCTTCCTTCTCCGCACGCACGAAAGGCCTCATAGCCGCCAGGCTGCCCCAGCCCACGCCGGGGGAAATCGTAGATAAGCGCTACAACCGTTGCGGATACTGACCAGCCATGAGGACGCAAAGAATGAAAACGTTGCCTTGGGCTTTACTCGTCGGCCTGCTTGGCCTACTCCCGAGCCGAGTCGTTGCCCAGGAGTCCGGTCCATGCCCGGTCGAAACCACACTGGCTCGCCAGGGCGTGACCTTTTTCAGCTCTTCCACCACGTACGCCGACACGCGGCGGAAGTACGCGCTCCCGACTGTGGACTCCACACGCATTCGCCTGTTGACGCGTGAGCGGGACGCGGAAGCTTGTATCCAGCTCCGACGCTTCGTTGCGACGCTCCGCAGAGACCCGAGCGTGGGGCGTCTCCCCGTGTTCTACGAGGCGGGCGGCTACTACTACGTATACTTGGACCTCGAACCAGGAACGGCGCCGGCGAAGCCGGGGCGGGTTTTCGTCGACATGCGTTGGAGGTCGTTGTTCGCACTTGATGGGGAGTTCAACCGAGTCGCGGCACTTTCCATGTAGGGGCGCTCGACCCGTGTCCAGCATTCGCGAGTACTGGTGATACTCAATACGACGTCCAGCTTGTGCTTCGTGTGCGGGCAGGGGCTGGGCGAGGGGGAGGACCATGACCGCCGGGCGCTCGCCACCCGTCGCCGCGCCGAAGCCGGCCGGAACTCCCCGATCCTCATGGCGGTGAGGCAGCGGCTCCCCTCGACCGCGACTTCGCGAGCCGGCTCCGACACCGGCTCCGCAACCGCGGGCGGAAGCTGAATCGATTCCTTGCACGGAACAGGAGCGCCCCGACCGCATCCGCGGCCGGGGCGCTTCACGCTGAGCGGAGCTCCTCCCGCTGCCTTACATCGCGTGCCCCGGGATCGCCCCGCACACGATCGGCGGGCCCATGTTGTCGCCCGACGCCTGGTGGTAGGCGATGATGTGCTGCCCGTTCATGGCGACGGAGGTGGGGATGGCGACGGTGGAGGTGGCCGTGCCGGCACCGCTGGCGTCCGCGGCGACGTCCTGGAGCGGGGCCACCGGCGCGCCCGGCGCGTCGCAGGTGCCCTGGTGCACGTGCCCCGAGTGCGAGCTGTTGGGCTGGAACCCCGCCAGCCGCACCGCCACCTGCGTCTGGCCGGCGGCCTCGCTGAGCGTGGCCTCGCCGCTGACGCCGGAGCCGCCCACCGCGGCCATGGGCACCATCTGCGGCGCCATGGCGGCATGGGCCGCGGTGTCCATGGCGACCGGCGGCGCGGCCGAGACCGTGGCGGTGGCGGTGTCCGCGGCGGCGCCGTCGGTGGGATCGTCCTCCTCGGCCTCGGTGTCGTTCATGCCGCACGCCGTGAGCGCGAGGGGGACGCTGGCCAGCAGCCACCACTTCGAGAGCTTCATGACTCCTCCCATTCCACGTGGACGTTTCAGGCCGGCGGCGGTGCCGGCCGGGCGCCGCGACGTACGGCGAGCGGGCGCCGGGAAAAGGGTGCTGCCCGGAAAAAGCGCGCCGCGGGGCCCCGCTGCCGGGGTCCCGCGGCGGAACGTCCCGCCGGCGGCTACTGCGCGCCGCCCAGCGAGGACTGGATCTGCTGCGCCCGCTGCAGGTGCTGCTCCACCCTGGGGCGGACCTGCTGCTGCACGGCGGTCTTCATCTCCGGGTTCTGGATCGCCGGGATCAGCTGCGTGTCCAGCGCGGTGAGCGTGGCCTGGTGCGACGCCACCATCCACTGCATGTAGGCCCGGTCGAAATTGGCGCCGGTCTGCCCCTGGAGGGCCGACAGGGCGCTGTCCGCCTGGGTGCGCATCTGCTGGCTCATGGCGTTGGGCGCGGGGGTCACGCCCAGCCGCCCGGTGAGGGCGCGCAGCGAGTCCTCCAGCATCCCGTGCTCCGTGACCATCATCTGCGCGTACTCCTTGACCTGCGCGTTCTGCGCCTGCTGCTGCGCCGCCTGGCTGGGGCGGATCTCCCCGGAGTCGGCCACCGACAGGATGGCGGCCACGTTGGCGTCGGTCAGCTGCCCGCCGGCCGCGCCGGCGCCCATCGCCATGGTGTCTCCGCCCACCGGCATGGTGGCCGCCGTGGTGGTGTCGGCGGTCTCGCTCACCGCGCCGGCGTCGCCGCCGGCCGCGCCCTCGTCGCCGCCGCCGCAGGCGGCCAGCGCCAGCGGCAGGACGGCGAGCGCCCAGAGCCTGGATCCTTTCATCGTTCCTCTCCTTGTCCCACGTGGGTGGCCCGGCCGGCGTCGCCGGCGGGAGCGGCAGGCGGTCGCCGGGCCGTGGCGCCCCGCCTGTTCAAGGTTCGTTCCAGGCAACTCGCCTCAGCTCCGCCCGTAGACGGGGACCGCGGCGCCGCTGACGGTGCGCGCGGCGTCGGAGGCCAGGAAGTGGATCACGCGGGCGATCTCCTCCGGCGGCGTCCAGGCGGAGTGGTCGGCGTCGGGCATGGCCCGGCGGTTGTCCTCGGTGTCCACCGTTCCCGGGAGCACGGCGTTGGCGCGCACCCCCTCGCCCCGGTACTCCTCGGCGAGCGCCTCCACCAGCGTCACCAGCGCCGACTTGGACACGGCGTAGGCGGCGTTGCCGGCGCGCCCCTCCCGGGCGGCGCGCGAGGACACGAACACCAGCGACCCGCCCCCGCCGCGCACCATCGCCGGCAGGGCGGCGCGGGCGATCAGCCAGGCGGACTTGAGGTTGAGGTCCATCATCCGGTCCCACACGTCGGTGGGGGTGTCGGCCAGCTTCATCCCGCCGCGCCAGCCGCCCACCAGGTGCGCCACCGTGTCCAGCCGCCCGCCCCACTCCAGCACCTGGTCCACGGCGGCGTTGGCCCCGCGCTCGGTGGTGAGGTCCAGGGCGAAGGGGAGAAGGCGGTTGCCGAACTCCTGCTTGAGGGCGTCCAGCGCGCCCGGGTGGTCGGTCTTGTGGACGGGGACGGCGACGCGCGCGCCGCCCTCCAGGAAGACGCGGGTGACGGCACGCCCCAGGTTGCCGGCGCCGCCGGTGATCAGGGCCACGGAATCCGCCATGCAGAGAGTCCCGGTTGAATGGGTGGTGGGCGCGGCCGGACGGTCCCGGCCGCGCCTGAACGATGTGACGGCCCGCTACGCGCGCCCGGCGGCGCGGGCCAGCTCGCGGAGGCGGCGGGCCGGCTCCGGGGTGAGCGCGCCCTCGCGGAAGCGCCATGCCCAGTTGCCCGCGCGGGTGCCGGGGGTGTTCATCCGCCCCTCGCTCCCCAGCCCGAGCACGTCCTGCAGCGGAACGACGGCAAATTTCGCGCGCGACTCCATCACCAGGCGGATCATCCCCCAGCCGGGCTCCTCGCCGGGGGCCAGCAGGGCGCCCAGGCGGGCCCGCTCGGCCTCCCCCGCCCCGGCGCGCCACCCCAGCGCGGTGTCGTTGTCGTGGGTGCCGGTGTACGCCACCGCGTTCTCCGGCCAGGCGCCGGGGCGGTGCGGGTTGTCCGCGCCGTCGCCGCCCCCGAAGCCGAACTGGAGCACGCGCATCCCCGGCAGCCCCAGCCCGTCGCGCAGCGCCTCCACCGCCGGGGTGATGACGCCCAGGTCCTCGGCCAGCAGCGGCAGCTCGCCCAGCTCGCGGCGCACCGCCGCGAACAGTTCCGCCCCCGGCCCCTCGCGCCAGCGCCCCTCCTGGGCGGTGTCGGCCGCGGCGTCCACCTCCCAGTACGCCTGGAAGCCGCGGAAGTGGTCCACCCGGACCACGTCCACCAGCTCGAACACGCGGCGGAAGCGCTCCGTCCACCAGCGGAAGCCGTCCGCCCGCATCGCCTCCCAGCGGTACAGCGGGTTTCCCCAGCGCTGCCCGGTGGCGCTGAAGTAGTCCGGCGGCACCCCGGAGACGGCCGTCGCGCGCCCCTCCGCGTCCAGCTCGAACCACTCGCGGTGCGCCCACACGTCGGCGCTGTCGTACGCAACGAAGATGGGGAGGTCGCCGACGATGCGCACCCCTCGCTCGCGGGCGTACTCCCGCAGCGCGCTCCACTGCCGCTGGAAGATCCACTGCCGGAACTCGTGCAGCTCCACCCCGCCGTCCAGCCGGTGCCGCGCCCGCGCGAGCGCCTCCGGCTCGCGCAGCCGCACGCCCGGCTCCCACTCCGTCCAGGCGGCGCCCCCGTGCTCGTCGCGCAGCGCGCGGAACAGGGCGTAGTCCTCCAGCCACGACGCGTTGCGGAGCCGGAACGCGTCGAACTCGCCGCGCAGCCCCAGGGCGGCCCCGGCGCGGAACGCCATCCACGCCCGCCGCAGCAGTGCCTCCTTCCAGGCGAACACGCCGGGGAAGTCCACCCGGTCCGCCGGCAGCTCCTCCCCGCCGACCTCGTCCGCCCGGAGCAGCCCGTCCGCCACCAGCGCCTCCGGGCTGGCCAGCAGCGAGCTCCCCGCCATGGCCGAGAGCCCGTTGTACGGCGAGCCGCCCGCGTCCACCGGCACCAGCGGCAGGATCTGCCAGAGCGTCTGCCCGGCCTCCGCCAGCCAGTCCACGAAGCGGCGCGCCGGCTCCCCCAGGTCCCCGATCCCCCGCCCCGGCAGCGAGGTGGGGTGCAGCAGGACGCCGGAGCAGCGGGGGTAGGCGGCGAGGGGCTGGGGCACGGAAAAGAAGTGCGAAAGTGCGAAAGTGCGTGAGTGCGAAAGTGGACGGCGGTACGAAGTGCGGAGTAACGCTACGAGCCGAACGGAGAGCGTTCAGCCTCCCCCGGCCGGGTGGGTCCGCACTTTCGCACTTCCGCACTCACGCACTTCAGTTACAACGCCGGCAGCACGTACGCCACCTCGGCGCGGTCCAGCGGCACCAGCGGGGTCACCGGCTCGCCCTCCTCCGGCGCGTCGTCGCGGCAGACGCGGAACAGGCGGTGCTCGGTCCACACCGGGGTGCCGGGGGTGAAGTCGGCCAGGTTCAGCTCCGCGGGGGCGTCGCCGTGGTTCACCAGGATCCAGCCGCGGGGACCGGACAGGTGCCCGTCGTCGGTGCGGCGCTCCAGCACCAGCACGTCCTCGTCCAGGCCGCTGGCGGCGCGCAGCACGCCCTCGCCCTGCAGCAGCGGGTGGCGCAGCTTGAGCCGGTTGACGCGGCCCACGAAGCGGCGCAGGTCCACGTGGCGGCGCTCCCAGTCGCTGGGCATGCTCTCCACCACGTTGACCTGCTTGCGGAAGCCGAACTCGTAGCCCGTGGTCATCATCACCCCCGCGGAGAACGCCGCCGCGAAGGCGTAGCGCTGCCGCTGCACGGCCTCGTCGCCGCCGGTGTCGGCCGCGAGGCGGGTGGTGTCGTGCGACTCCGGGAAGGCCACCGAGGGGGCGATGCGGCGCAGCTTCTCGTGCTGCTCCAGCGCCCACGGCTCGCGGAAGTCCCACCACTTGCTGGAGTTGAAGAAGTAGTCGAAGCCCGCCTCCTTGAGCGCGACCACGTCCTCCAGGGGCGCACCCAGCGTCTCCGCAAAGAACTGCGCGTCGGGGCGCACCTCCCGGGCCGCCGCGATCAGCCGCCGCCACAGGGCGGCGGGCACCTTGTACGCGGCGTCGCAGCGGAAGCCGTGGAAGCCCAGCTCCAGCGACTCCCGCACCAGCGACTCCCAGTAGCCCCACAGGCCCTCGAGGTCGGGCGAATGCTCGTTGTCGATCTCGGCAAGGTCGCCCCAGGTCGTCACCTTGGTGGGGTCGTCGGGGTCCACCACGAAGGGGCTCCGCACCTCGCCGCGCTCGTCGCGCACGTACCACTCCGGGTGCTGCGCGATGAGCGGCGAGTCCTTGGCGGTGTGGTTCACCACCAGGTCCATCATCGGCCGGGTCCCCGCCGCGGCGATCCGCTCCACCGCGTCGCGCAGCGGCGCGAGGTCCGCCGGGTCGGCGCCGGGGGGGAGGAAGAGCGGGTTGAGCCGCCCGTACTCCTTGACCGCGTACAGGCTGCCGGAGAAGCCGGGGTAGTGCCAGGGGTTCAGGTACAGCCAGTTGAACCCCATCTCCGCGGCGCGGGCGGCGTGCTCCGGCCAGCGCCCGGCGGGGCCCACCAGCCGCGGGAACAGGTTGTAGACCAGCGGCGGCGGGGTCATGCGGTTCCCTCCAGCAGGGCGCGGATGCCGCGGACCGGCACCCAGATCCACGCCGGCCGGTTGTTCATCTCGTAGCCCAGCTCGTACACGGCCTTTTCGATCTCGAACACGGCGAGCACCCGGCGCAGCGTCTCCGGGTCGTCGGGGACGATCCCGGCGCCCCGCGTGGCCTCCGCGTACCCTTCCAGGAACAGCCCGCGCACCATCCTCAGCCACGAGTCGGCCCACCCCTCCAGCGACGCCTTCACCCGCATGTCGCCGGCGTCCTGGTCGGCGAGCGCCATGCGGACCGCGTAGTCGAAGGAGCGGAGCATCCCGGCCACGTCGCGCAGCGGCGACTGCTTGGCGCGACGCTCGGCCAGCGGGCGGGCGGGCTCGCCCTCGAAGTCCAGGATGAACCACTCGCTCCCGGCCGCCTCCGGGTCGGCGGCGCGCAGCACCTGCCCCAGGTGGTAGTCGCCGTGGGTGCGGGTCCGCACCAGCCCGGCCTCGTTGAGCAAGCGCAGGTCGTCGGCGCGGTGGCGCAGGTCGGCGGCCTCGCGGACGATGGCGCCCAGCTCGTTGTGGCTCCCCGCCGGGAACACGCCGGGGATGGACTCCAGGCGCCGCCCCACCTCCTCCAGCGTGGCCGCGACGTCGCGGGCGTAGGCGTCGGTCCAGGCGCGCACGTCGTCCTCGGTCACCAGCTCCGGCGCGAAGTCCGGGTGCTCGGGCCCCGCCGAGGCGAGCGCGGCGTGCAGCTCGCCCGTGGCCCGGCCCAGCGCGCGGGCGGCGGCGTGGAAGTCGCCCATCATCCGCCGGGTGGCGTCCTGCCCGGTGGGGGTCGTGGGGTCGGCGGCGCTGCGGGCCGCGGCGGCGAAGTAGCGGTCCAGCGCGCGCCGGGTGTACGCCCAGGCGTCGCCGGAGTTGGGGATGAAGCGGAACACCCCGGCCACCGAGGCATTGGCCACCCCGTCGCCGGTGTAGTCCAGCCACCCGGCCAGCGCGGGGATGCCGCGGAACTCCGTGTTCTCCACCAGGAAGCGGGTCACCTCCAGGTCGGGGTTGACCCCCGCCTCCAGCTTGCGGAACAGCTTCATGATCAGCCGCTCGCCGAAGACGATGGAGGTGTTGCTCTGCTCCGCGCTCATCCGCTTCACCGGCGTCAGCCGGCCGTGCTCCTGGTCGGGGACGGCGGCCTGCACGCGGTGCCCGCGGAAGCGCCCGGCGGCGGAGGGGAGCGCCTCCTCCTCGCGCATGATGCGCAGCAGCGCCAGCGCGGTGTAGCGGTCCACCAGCGCCTCGTACAGCCGCACCTCGCCGCGCTCCATCGCCACGGTGGCGATGGGCTCCGCCTCCACCCCGCGCTCCAGCGGCGGGCGCAGCGACAGGGGGAGCAGGTAGGTGTCGGGCTCGCCCTGGGCGAACCGCACCTGCACCACCGCCACCATCCAGCGCGGCCCGTGCTCCGGCGCCACCACCGCGTGGTCGCGCAGCTCCACCGCAACCACCTCGCGCCCCTTGCCACGGAACCATCGCTGCTCCGCCAGCCACTCGGCGGGGACGGCCCCCACCAGCGCCGCCACCGACTCGCGGCTCTCCAGCACCCGGGTGTCCTGCTCCGCCCACTCGCGCGCCACGCTCTCGTCCACCTCGCCGCCCTCCTCGCCCGAGGCCGGCGAGCGGATGGCGAACCAGAAGAAGCCGTAGGGGCTGAGCGTGAGCGCGTAGGGCGTCTCGTCGATGGGGAGGAACTCCGTGTGCCCCAGCATCTCCACCGGGACGCACCCGGCGAAGCGGCCCAGGTCCAGCCGCACCGCCTGCGCCGCGCCGGACAGGTTGTTGACCACCAGCACGGTGTCCTTTTCGTGCTCGCGCAGGTACGCCAGCACGTGCGGGTTCTCCGGCTGGAGGAACTCGATGCTCCCCCGCCCGAAGGCGCGGTGCTGCTTCCGCACCTGCACCAGCCGCTTCATCCAGTTGAGCAGCGAGAAGGGCGAGTTCTCCTGCGCCTCCACGTTGATGGACGCGTAGCCGTACAGCGAGTCGGAGATCACCGGCAGGTACAGCCGGGCCGACTCCGCGCGCGAAAAGGCGGCGTTGCGGTCCGGGCTCCACTGCATGGGGGTCCGGACCCCGTCGCGGTCGCCCAGCCAGATGTTGTCGCCCATCCCCAGCTCGTCGCCGTAGTAGATGATGGGCGAGCCGGGCATGGTGAACAGGATGGAGTTGAGCAGCTCGATCTTGCGGCGGTCGTTCTCCATCAGGGGGGCCAGTCGGCGGCGGATCCCCAGGTTGATCCGCATGCGCGCGTCCGCCGCGTACTGCGAGTACATGTAGTCGCGCTCCTCGTCGGTCACCATCTCCAGGGTGAGCTCGTCGTGGTTGCGCAGGAACATGCACCACTGGCAGTCGTCCGGGATGGGCGGCGTACGCTGGATGATCTCCACGATCGGCTTCCGGATCCCCTGCCGCACCGCCATGAAGATGCGCGGCATCAGGGGGAAGTGGAACGCCATGTGGAACTCGTCGCCGTCGCCGAAGTAGGGGCGCACGTCGTCGGGCCACTGGTTGGCCTCGGCCAGCAGGATCCGCCCCGGGTAGCGCGAGTCGATGCGGGTGCGGAACTCCTTGAGGATGTCGTGCGTCTCCGGGAGGTTCTCGCAGATGGTGCCCTCCCGCTCGATCAGGTACGGCACGGCGTCGGCGCGGAAGCCGTCCAGCCCGCGCTCCAGCCAGTACTCCATCACCCCGAACATCGCCTCCTTGACCGCCGGGTTGTCCCAGTTCAGGTCGGGCTGGTGGGCGAAGAAGCGGTGCCAGTAGTACTGCCCGGCCACCGGATCCCAGGTCCAGTTGCTGGGCTCGGTGTCGGTGAAGATGATGCGGGCGTCCCGGTAGGGCTGGTCGGTGTCGCTCCACACGTAGAACTCGCGCTCCGGCGAGCCCTTGGGGGCGCGGCGCGCGCGCTGGAACCAGGCGTGGTCGCTGGAGGTGTGGTTCAGCACCAGGTCGGCGATCACCTTGAGGCCGCGCTCGTGGGCGGCGTCCAGGAAGCGCTGGAAGTCCTCCAGGTTGCCGTACTGCGGGTTGATCCCGTAGTAGTCGGCGATGTCGTACCCGTCGTCGCGCAGCGGCGAAGGGTAGAAGGGGAGCAGCCAGATGGCGTCCACGCCCAGGTCGCGGACGTAGTCCAGCCTCTCGATCAGCCCCCGGAAGTCACCCACCCCGTCGGCGTTGGAGTCCTGGAAGGCCTTGACGTGCAGCTCGTAGAAGACGGCGTCCTTGTACCACAACCGGTCGTCACTCACTCGACGGGCTCCTCGGGATCGGTTCTCGGGTCTTTTCTCCACGCGAGGGCGCGAGGCTCTGCAGAAACCGTTCCGGGTGGCGTGCAGGCAGGTTTGTCGAAGGCTAAGTGGCGGGGGTTGGTGGGGGGCCGCTCCGGAACCAGGCCAAACTGCCGGCCTGTTTCCTACGCGGGCTCCGGGAACCCCGCCATACTGCCGGCGGGTTTCCCTGCGCCGGAGTGAGCCAGCCGAAACTGCCCGGCTGTCTCCCTCCGAACAGATTCTGGGGGGTACTGCGGAACTGCGGAAGGGCAGCGGCGGCGGATCCCTTGACGCGGGGCGGGCGGTTGCGCTTATTCGGAGCCACATGTTTACCGCCCACCGCCCCGGTTCTCTTCCTCCCATGCCTGACACCGACACCCGCGCCGCCGTCGAGGTCGGCGCACAGACCCGCATCCACTCCGGCGCGGAGGCGCCCGCGCCCGCGGGCTCCGGCCGGGCGTGGCTCGCCTGCCTGGTCCCCCCGGCCGGCGTGGCGCTGGTGCAGGGGCTCATCCACCTCCTGTACCACCTCCCGTTCCCCTGCGACGGCGCCAGGGGGTGCAAGAGCGAGCTCCTGCCGCTGGGGAAGGAGCTGGCGGCGGCGGCGCCCGGGGTGCGGGACGGCGTCGTCAACGCGTACGACGTGGCGGCGCGCTTCGGGTGGCAGTCCACGCTGGTGCTGCTGGTGGCGCTCGCCGGAGTGGCCGCGGTGGGCGGCACCTGTCTGCTCTACGGCTCCGTCCGCGACTCGGGCGCACGGGGGTGGTGGCGGTGGATCGCGCTGGCCGCGCCCGCGGCAGCGGCGGGGGGAGCGGCGTGGTGGGCGTGGAACGACGCGTACATGATCGGGAGCGACCTCCTCCTCCCCCTGATGAGAAAGGTGTTCGGCGGGGACACGCACGTCGCGGGAATGGTGGAGGGAGCGCAGCGGTACTTCCGCGTCTCCACCGTGGTGGCGGTCGCCCTCCTGGCGCTCGCGGCGGGCGCGGCCCTGCTGGGGCACGGGGCGGGGCCGGGCGCTCCCTCCCCGGCCGAGCACCTGGCGCGGCAGTCGCGCCGGCTCACGCTCACGCTGTACGCGGGCGCGGCGCTCCTGGTGGCGGCCATCGTCCACCAGACGGCGTTCTTCGGGTGGGCCGGCGCCCTGACCGGCGCGACCGTGGCCGGGGTGGACCGGGCCCGGATGGAGGCGGCCGCCCGCGTGGACTCGGCGCAGGCCACCCTGGACCGCTCCCGCGCCCGCCTGCTCGGCGCGACGGCGGAGCTGGGCCGGGCGCGCGCGGCGCTGGCGGAGGCCAGGGGCCCCGCCGCGAAGCGCGCCGCCGGGAAGGTGGTGGGAGCCCGGACCGCGGACGTCGCGGGGCGCGCGGCGGCGTTCCGCGCCGACAGCGCGGCGCTGGACGCGGCGAGGTTCCAGGCCGGGCGGGACACGGCGGTCGCGCGGCTGGCGGCGGCGCGCGCGGAGGCGGTCTCCCGGCGCGTGTCCATGGTCACGGACGCGGCGGTGTCGCGGGGCGGGGGGCTGGTCTACTCGCTCCTGCTGGCGGTCATGTACCTCCCGGGGGCGCTGGTCCTGCGGGAGCGCGCCCGCGCCCTCTCGGGACAGGTGGCCGGCGGCGAGGCCGAGCGGAAGAAGTGGCGGGAGGACAACGGGCTGGCGTTCTCCATGCCCATCCAGTGGTCCCGGGTGGTCGCGGTGCTGGCGCCCATGCTCGCGTCGTTCCCCGCCGCGGACGCGATCCTCAAGCTGCTCGGGAGCTGATCCCGCCGATGGGGAGGAGCATGCGGCCCGGGGCGCGTCTCGCGCGGGGCGCCCGGGCGGCCGCCCGCGCGCTGCTGGTGGCGGGCACGGCGGCGTGCACCGCGTATCGCCCGGTCGGGGGGGCGCCCGGCGCGGCGGTGGGTCCGGGCCGCATGGAGCAGGCGCGGCTGGTCCTGTGGAGCGGCCGGCGGGTGGAGGTGCGCGACCTGTCGGTGCGCGGGGACAGCCTGGTGGGGTTCCGGGGGCGCGGGTACGACATCGTCCATGCGGCGTTCCACGTGCGCGACGTGGCCCGCGTGGAGCGCGGCGAGCCCAGCCCCGGGCGGACGGCGGCCTTCGCCGCGGCGCTGGCCGCGGGCGCGGCCGTGGCGTACGTGGTGGTGGAGGGGAGCAGGGTCCTGGGCGACCCCGACTACTAGCGGCGGGTCAGGACCCGGCCCCACGCGTCGGGCCGGCCCTCCTCCACGCCCAGCCCGATGGCGGGGCCCCGGCGCGCGGCGTCGGCGAACAGCGGGGAGAGGGAGAGCGCGGAAGCGCGTCGATTTTCTTGCGCCACGAGGCGCACGGATTAGCTTGGGGAGCTGCCCGCAGCTCCCGCCAGCCACCGCTCCCGATCCACGAGGTGGGCCCATGTCCTCCGTGCGTCCCGAAGAACCGACCTCGCCGCTGGCCGCCGAGCGCCCGGCCGATCCCGCCCGGCGGGACTTCCTGGGGAGCGCGGCGGCCATGGCCGCGGTCGCGGTGGGCGCGCCGCTGCTCGGCGCCTGCGACGCCGGGACCGGCACCGGCCCGGCCGCGGCCGCCTCCGTGCCCGAAGCGCCGGCCCTGAACCACACCTCGGGCGGGCAGCCCTGGTGGACGCTGCACCACAAGATCGCGGCGACCATCGGCGCCGCGTCCAACGTCAGGGTGCCCGTGCTGGAGAAGCCCGCGAGCGGCGGCTGGCTGCAGCGCATCGTCACCGACGACGACCGCACGGGGACCGGCCTCGCCACCATCCTGCGCTCCTCGTACAAGTTCTCCACCGCCACGGGCAGCGTGCCGGTGACGGTGTCGGTGCAGAACAGCGGCGGCAAGCCGCATCCCGCCCGCACCATCTACGCGCAGGAGGACCTGGTCTACGCCATGCGGGACGCCCTGGCGACCAACCCGCTCACCGACGGCGTCCTCAAGGAGAGCCTGACCAAGGGGAACCCGGTGATCGCCATCGCCAAGGCGTCGGTGGTGCAGTTCTGGGACGGGGTGGCGTCCGACTACTACGGCAACCACCAGCAGGTGGCCGCGCGCGCGCTCTGCGACATCTTCAGCCCGTACGTCGCCAGCATCCGGCTGGGCTCCACCACGCGGGACCTGAACCGCTCCTGAGCCGCGCCGCCCCCGCGGGCGAGAACGGCCCGGCCGCCCCGTCCGGCGGCCGGGCCGCTCGTCATCCCGGGGCCAGCAGCGCCGCGGCCACCGCCGCCACGTGCGGCTCCTGGAGGATGGAGCCGTGGCTGCCGGTGACGGCGTGCGCCGTGGTCCCGCCGTCGGCAAGCGCGCTCCAGAACGCCAGCCCCGGGGAGTGCGCGTCCGCGTGGTCCGAGCCGACCGTGCGGAAGTACGTCAGCCGGCCGGGGTAGCGCCCCGGGCGGTAGCCCTCCTGCGCCCGCACGTTCGCGGCGCGCACCGCGATCAGCGCCAGCACCTCGTCCACGCGCGACTCGCCCAGCAGGTGGGGCGCGTCCATCCCGCGGACCATCTCCAGCACCGCTTCGCGCGGCTCCATCCCCCGCAGCCGGCCCACGTCCACGCGCGACGCGGCCGCCCACCCCGCCACCCCGGCGACGGTGTGCCACACCACCTCCGCCGGGTCGCGCCGGTCGGCGGAGTCTCCCTCCGCGCCCAGCGGCGCCGTGTCGACCAGCGCTAGCAGCTCCGGCTCCGCGCCCGCGGCGGCGAGCTGCCGCGCCATCTCCCACGCCACCACCCCGCCGAACGACCACCCGCCCAGCCGGTACGGCCCCTCCGGCCGGAAGGCGCGGACGGCGTCCACGTAGTACGCGGCCATCTCCGCCAGGTCGGCGAGCGGCGCCTCGCCGCCGTCCACGCCGCGGGGCTGCAGCGCGTACACCGGCTGCTCGGGCGCCAGGTGGACGGCGAGCGCGCGGTAGCAGACCACGTGGCCGCCGGCCGGGTGCACCAGGAAGAGCGGCGCCCGCCCCCCGTAGGTCTGCAGCGCGACCAGCGGCGGGCGGGTCGGGCTCCGCCGCCCCGCCACGGCGCGGGCCATCTCCTCCACGGTGGCGCCGGCGAGCAGGGCGGCCACGGTGGCGCCGGCGTCCAGCTCGGCGCGGACGCGGGCCAGGAGCCGGGTGGCCAGGATGGACTGGCCGCCCAGCTCGAAGAAGTCGTCGCGCACCCCCAC
>DASVQR010000138.1:0-10570 GCA_036389055.1 Longimicrobiaceae bacterium
GTGATGCCTTCCCCCCGGGGCGCACAAGTTTCGCACTCCCCCAAAACCCGAGTTGTCAAACCATCGCGCGAGCCTCTGACTCGCTTCAGGACGACCCAGCCAGTTTCACCCGGCTCGTCGTGGCGGCCCGCCTTTCAGCGAGCCCTTCAATCTAACCCCGCACTGCCCGCCCGTCAACCCCTCGCCTGAACTTCTTTTTCCGGCTTCCGTCCGGCGGGCCTGCCGAGCAAGTCCTTCAATCTACTCCACTTAGGCCGGATCGTCAAGGGGCCGAACTTCAGCTTTCGACTGTCGCCGACCGCCCTGCTTCCGTCCGAGGTGGAGCCCTAAAGGATAACCCTCTCGAGCTACCTCGTCAACCCCTCGCGAATCGCCGCCCGACGTTTGTTTCGCGAGGGGCACATATGATAAACCGGTCCACGCCGGCCGTCAAGGGCCTTGTTTCCGCCCGTCTATCTTCTGCCTCGTCAGAAGCCACAAGCCCCCGCGGCTCCGTGCCGCGAGGGCTTGCGATAAGGGTGAGCGAGGGGACTCGAACCCCCGACCTCCAGGGCCACAACCTGGCGCTCTAACCGACTGAGCTACGCCCACCATGTGCGGAGAATTCTCCGCAGTTACCGCTGTTTTGTCAAGCACCGGGGACCGGGTCCGCCGATGTGGAGCCGCGAGCGCGCCAGATAGGACTCGAACCTATGACCTACGGCTTAGAAGGCCGTTGCTCTATCCATCTGAGCTACTGGCGCCCACTACCGGCAGGTCGGGGCGCCCGGATTCGAACCGGGGACCTCCTGCTCCCAAAGCAGGCGCGCTAACCGGACTGCGCCACGCCCCGATCAAGACCGAAAATCTACCTGTGCGCTGGAGAAACGTCAAGTGCGCGTGCCAGCCATTCGCCCGCTGCACCGACCGCCTTGCCGCGGTGGCTGAGCCGGTCCTTGTCCGCCGCAGGCAGCTCGCCGAAGGTGGCGCCCGCCTCCGGGACGAGGAACAGGGGATCGTAGCCGAACCCGCCGGAGCCCCGGGGCGCGTCGAGGACCACGCCCTCGCAGGTGCCGATGGAGACGCGCTCCCGGCCGCCGGGGAGCACCACGGCCGCGGCGCACACGTACCGCCCCGTCCGCTCTTCGCGGGGCACGCCGGCGAGCCGGTCCAGGAGCAGGGCGTTGTTGGCGCGGTCCAGCTCGGCGCCGCGCAGGTCGCTCCGACCGGAGAAGCGCTTGGAGCGCACCCCCGGGGCGCCGCCGAGCGCATCCACGCACAGCCCCGAGTCGTCGGCCAGGACGGGGAGCGGGCTGAGGGCCGCGAACCAGCGCGCCTTGGCGAGGGCATTCTCCTCGAAGCTGTCGAACGCCTCGATGGCGTCCTCGTCCGGGCTCTCCGGGATCCCGGCCTCGCGCAGGTCGATCACCTCCAGACCGGCGTGCGCGGCCAGGATCTGCCGGATCTCCCGGAGCTTGTCGGCGCTGCGGGTGGCGGCGAGCAGGCGCGTCACCGGGCGACGGCCTCGCGCTGCATGCTGCACAGCTCGCGGATGCCCGCCGTGGTGAGCTCCACCAGCGAGCCGAGCTGCGCCGCGGTGAAGGGGGAGCGCTCGCCCGTCCCCTGCATCTCGATGAGCCCGCCGGACTCCAGCGCCACCACGTTGAAGTCCACGTCGGCGCGGGAGTCCTCGGAGTAGTCCAGGTCGAGGACCACGTGCCCGTCGACAACGCCCGCGCTCAGCGCGGCCACGAACTCGCGGAACGGCGTCGCGGCGCCGGTGCGGTCCGCGATCCAGCGGCAGGAGTCGTACAGGGCGACGGCGCCGCCGGTGACGGAGGCGGTGCGGGTGCCGCCGTCGGCCTGGAGGACGTCGCAGTCCACGGTGACGGTCCACTCGCCCATGGCGGCCATGTCCACGCAGGCGCGCAGGCTCCTGCCGATCAGCCGCTGGATCTCCTGGGTGCGCCCGCCCACCTGGCCGCGCTCGCGCCGCCCGCGGGTGTGCGTGGCGCGGGGGAGCATGGAGTACTCGCCCGTGACCCACCCTTCTCCCCTGCCCTTGCGCCACGGCGGCACGCCGGCCTCCACGGAGGCGGTGCACAGGACGCGGGTCTCGCCGAAGGCGACCAGGCACGACCCCTCGGCGTAGCGGGCGACGCCCCGCTCCAGGGTGACCGGGCGCATGCGGGCGGCCTCGCGCCCGTCCTGCCGGGTGGGTGCTTCAGCCATGGAACGACTCTCTTCCGCGCTGGAGGATGGAGGTGGTGGAGCGGCCGGGGACGAGCGGGGCGATGACCACCTCGCCGCCGGCGGCGGTGACTTCCCGCGCGCCGACGATCTCCTCCAGGCGGTAGTCGCCGCCCTTGACCAGCACGTCGGGGAGGAGAGCCGCGATCAGCTCGCGCGGGGTGTCCTCCGCGAAGACGACGACCACGTCCACCACTTCCAGGGAGGCGAGGACGTAGGCCCTGTCGTCCTGGAGGTTGACCGGGCGCGAGGGGCCCTTGAGGCGCCGAACGGAGTCGTCGGAGTTGAGCCCGACGACAAGCACGTCGCCCAGGCTGCGGGCGGCGCGCAGGTACTCGGCGTGGCCGCGGTGGAGGATGTCGAAGCAGCCGTTGGTGAAGACCACCCGCTCCGACCGCGGACGTCCGAAGCGGGCGACCAGCTCGTCGCGGCTCAGCACCCTGGACGCGGGATCGGGGATCTCGTGCTCGCCGCGGCTCATGGCGCGGCGGGCTCCGCGACCTCGCCGTGGGTGGCGCCGCGCAGCCGGCCGAGGATCTCCCCGGCGCCGCGCTCCAGCAGCTCGGCGGCCAGGCGGCGGCCGACGGAGGCGGGGTCGGCGGCGGGCCCGGAGGCCTCGCCGCGCAGCACGGTCTCGCCCTCCAGGTCGGCGACCAGGCCGCGGAGGGCGAGGGTGCCGCCCTCGACGGTGCCCAGGGCGCCGATGGGGATCTGGCAGCCGCCCTCCAGCGCGTGGAGGAAGGCGCGCTCCGCGGCGGTGGCCGCGAAGGCGTCGGCGTCGTGCAGGGTGCGGACGCGCTCGCGCGAGTCCTCGTCGTCGACGCGGGCAACGATTGCAAGCGCCCCCTGCCCCACGGCGGGGAGCCAGCCGCCGGCCTCCAGGTACGCGGAGACGCGCGCCTCCCACCCCAGGCGCAGCACGCCGGCGGCGGCGAGCAGGATGGCGTCGTAGTCGCCGGCGTCCAGCTTGGCGAGGCGGGTGTTCAGGTTGCCGCGCAGGTCCAGCACCTCCAGGTCGGGGCGGGCTGCGCGGAGCTGGGCGCGGCGGCGGAGCGAGCTGGTCCCCACCCGCGCGCCGGCCGGCAGGGAGTCCAGCCCGCCCGCGCCCTCGCGCCGGATCAGCACGTCGCGCGGGTCCTCGCGCTCGGTGACGGCGACGATGGCGAGCCCCTCGGGGAGGCGGGTGGGGACGTCCTTGAGCGAGTGCACCGCCAGGTCGGCCCGGCCGTGCAGCAGCGCCTCGTCGATCTCCTTGGTGAACAGTCCCTTGTCGCCGATCTTGGCGAGCGGGACGTCGAGGATGCGGTCGCCGGTGGTGCGGATCACCTGGATCTCCACCGCGGCGGCGGGCGAGCTTCGGCGCAGGGCGCGCTCCACGGCGCGGGCCTGCCAGAGGGCGAGCTCGCTGCCGCGGGAGGCGATGCGGATGGGGACGTCCATGGACATGCTAGTTCACCACTGCGACTGGGCGCCCTCGAGGATCTTCTGCACCATCTCGTCGATGGCGCGCTGCCGCCCGGCCTGGGCCTGCTCGGAGTTGGGCTGGTAGGTGCCCAGCGCGGAGATCCCGCTCCCCTTCCACAGCGAGGCGTTCTGCTTGACGTCGAAGATCTCGGCCTCGAAGGTGATCCTCACCTGCTTGCCGGTGACGTCCACCCGCTCCCCGGGGCCGGGATTGGCGCGGAAGCTGGGGGTGGTCTCCTCGAAGCCGGTGATGCGGCCGCGGAGCACGGCGTCGGCGATGCGCTGGTCGGCCAGGCGCACCCCGAGCTTGCGGGGGATCTGGTCCTGGAGCCTCAGCTGCACGTCGGTGCTCAGCACGGGCTCGGTGGTGCCGTTCTCGAACGGGACCACGGCCATGGTGCGGATGCCGGGCGGGAGCCCCCCTCCGGTAAAGGAGTAGAGGCACCCGGAAAGGAGGAGCGCGGCGGCCGCCAGCAGGCTAGCGAGCCGCGCCCGGGAGCCAGGTGTCCTGCGGGAATCGTGCTGCATCGTCGATGCTCTCGATGTTGAGGACCAGGGTGCGGTAGGCGCCCCAGTCGCGGTACTCGGCCCTCTGCAGGGCGCCGGCCACGGTGTAGCCCAGCGACAGCGACTCCAGCGCGCCGGAGCCGCCCACGCGCCGCACGGTGCGAAGGCGCCCGCCCTCCACCCCGTACTCGGTGGTCTCCCCCGCGGCGTTGCGGTAGCGGAGCGAGGAGGCAGTCTCGGTGGCGCTGGCGCCCTGCAGCGTGGCGCCCGCGGGCGGCCGGACCACGCCCATGGCTCCCCACAGCATCGCGGGCGAAGGGAGCGAGATGCGGGACGCGACGTTGGGGGGGACGCGGAAGTCCTCGCCCACCAGCGCCGCGGCCAGGTACGTCTCGCCGCGGGGGCCGAACAGGTCCAGCCGCAGCCGCTCCGGCGGCTCGGCGCGGACCACGCCGCGCCCGCGCACCTTGGACCCGGCCTCGTCCAGCTCCCAGGTGAAGCCGACGCGCCGGGGCGCGGCGGGCGTGGTCGCGCGGACCAGCTCCGTCTCCACGGCCTGCGGGTCCGCGGCGGGCGGGCCCACGGGAACGGAGGGCGGGGCGGCGGTGGCGCACCCGGCCGCGGCGGCGAGCCCGAGGAGCAGCAGGGCGCGGCGGGCGGCGGGGATCGATCCGGACGTTGGGGGCATGCGTCGGCCTCGGTTGCGCGCCGGCTCAGCGCAGGCGCGTGATGCGTGAGATGGTCTCGCCCACCTGCACCAGGTCGACCACGTCCATCCCCTCGATCACCTCGCCGAAGACGGTGTAGGTGCCGTCCAGGTGCGGGTGCGGGGAGTGGGTGACGAACCACTGGCTGCCGCCGGTGTCCGGCCCTGAGAGGGCCATCCCCAGCGTGCCGGTGCCGTACAGGTGGCGGTTGATCTCGTCGCGGATCGCATACCCCGGACCGCCGGAAGTGTCCCCCCGCGGGTCGCCGCCCTGGATGACGAAGTTGGGGACGACGCGCGGCCACTGCTGGCCGTCGAAGAACCCCTGCTGCGCCAGGGCGGCGAAGTTCATGGTGGTGAGCGGCGCGTCGGCGGCGAACAGGCGCAGGTCGATGGGCCCCGACTCGGTGTCGATCCTGACGCGCGGCGACCACCCCTCCAGCGCCGGGACCACCCACTCGCGGACCAGGGCGCGGTACACCGTGCTGTCCAGCCCGGTGGCCACCGGCACCACGGGGCCCCACGCCTGCCGGGCGGTGTCGGCGAACACGGCCTCGGCCCGCTGGCGGACGTTGTGGTCCGGGGAGCGCGGGTAGCGCGCGAAGAACGCGCGGGCGACGGGGACGCCCCGGGCCCGGATGGCGGCCATCGCGTCCAGGGCCGCCAGGGCGGCGTCGTTGAGCGAGTCGCGCCGGGCGAGGCCGTACGCGTTGAGCACCGCCGGGAGCGTGGCCGGGTCGGCGAGGCGCCCCAGCCCGCCCAGCGCGTTGGTGCGGACGATGGGGTCGTCTGCGGCGAGCGACTCCAGCAGGAGGGGGCGCAGCGAGTCGAGCGGCGCCCCCTGCGCGCTCGCGGCCGCGTCGAGCGCCGTGGAGGCGACGCGCGGGTCCGGGTCGCGGGCGAGCGCGACGAGCTCCGGCCGCGTCACCGGACCCACGCGGGCGTAGGCCCGCGCGGCGGCGGCGCGCGAGCGCCAGTCGCGCTCGGCGGCCAGCCGCGCGGCGACGCCTGCCGCCTCGGCGCCGGAGATCTCCGCGAGGGCGGCGAGCGCGGCGCCGCGGACGCCGGGGACGCGCATGGTGTCCAGGGCGGCGGCGCGGAGCACGGGCGCGGCGGACGCGGCGGCGGCCCCCAGCCGCCCCAGCGACTCGGCGCCGGCCACGGCAAGGTGCGCGCCGGTGCCGCCGGCGAGCCGCGCCAGCGCCTCCACGGCGGACGGGTGCGGGTGCGTCCCCAGCGCGCGCGCGGCATTGACGCGCACGGCGGTGCTGGTGTCGGCGAGGGCGGCGAGGAGCAGCCCCCGCGCGGCCGCGGCGCCCACGGACGAGGAGTCCGCCAGCGGCGCGGTGAGGCCGCGCACGGCGAAGGAGCGCACGCGCCAGTCCGGGTCGGCGGCCAGGCGCGCCAGCTCGGGGGCGGCCGCGGGGTCGGCGCGGCGGGTGAGCGCGAACGCGGCCCGCCAGCGCACCTCGGGATCGGACGACTCCGTCCAGCGCAGGACGGGGGCGGCGTCGCCCCCGCGGCGCGGGAACTTCCACGCGGCGAGCAGCGCGTGGCGCACCGCCAGCCGCGAGGCGGAGTCGTTGGCGGCGCCGCGCAGCAGCCCGGCCACCGCCGCGCGTCCCCGCTCCGTCCGGAGCTTGCCCAGCGCGCCGACCGCCTCGCCCGCGACCGTGGGGAGCGCGGCGGCGCGCTCGGCGGTGGTGAGCGGGACGAGCAGCCCCACGGCCGCCGTGTCGCCCAGCACGCCCAGGGCGAACGCGCCGGTGGCGACGACGGCGGTGTCGGGATCGGCGAGGAGGCGCTCCAGCACGGGGAGCGCGCGGGAGTCGCGGATGCGTCCCGCCGCGAGCGCCGCCCGCCGGCGCAGCTCCGGGTTGGGCGACGCGGCGACGGACTCCAGCGCGGCGAGGTCCAGCACGCGCGTGTCCTCCATGCGGAGGAGCCGGGCCGCGGCGTCGATCTCGTCCTCGCCGCGGAGCTGCCGGGTGGGCTCCACCGGCCGCGCCGGGCGGCCGGTGGGCGCGCCGGGACCGGGGGCGGCCGTGGCGCAGCCGGCGAGCGCCGCCAGGAGGAGGGCGGAAACCGCGGATCCGTGTCTCAAGAAGCCGCTCCGTGCTCGGTGAGCGCGCCGCGGAAGGCGGCGACGAGGTGGGTGGGGAGCTTCTGCGTGGCGCCGTCGCGCGTCAGCGCGATCAGGGTGGTGCGGGCCGTGACCAGCCGCTCCGGCCCCGGGCCCTCCGCGCGCGTGATGAGGTAGCCGAAGGTGACGGTGCGCGACCGGACCTCCTCCACCCACGTCTCCACCCGCACCCGGTCGTCGTAGCGGGCCGGCGCGTGGTAGCGCAGCGACGCATCGGCGACGGCAAGGAAGAGCCCCTCGGCGCGCTCCAGCTCGGCGTAGGACCTGCCCCCCAGGCGGCGGATCAGCTCGGTGCGCCCCACGTCGCACCAGACCAGGTAGTGCGCGTGGTAGACGACGCCCATCTGGTCGGTCTCGGGGTAGCGGACGCGCAGCTCGACGGTGCAGCGGAGCGGGGTGTCGGTCACCGGGAGGGCGGTTCGGGAAACGGATCGCGACTCGGACCGTGCGGGCGAGCCGGGATTGTACCGGCGGGCGGGGGGAACGGCAAGATAGGGGACAGGGGACAGGGTACAGGGGACAGCCTGCAACGGCGGACGGCGACCCCCTCCCCCGGCCCCTCCCCGCAAGGGGGAGGGGAGAACGACAGTGTGCCAGGGCAGTCATCGGCGTGAGGCTCTCCCCCTCACCCCCCGGCCCCCTCTCCCACAAGGGGAGAGGGGGGGCACGACAAAACGCGAACTCCAGGCAGCCCTCCCCCGGCACGGGGGAGGGTGGCGAGCCTCAAGCGAGCCGGGTGGGGGCCTCCCGACGACGCCAGCACCAGCCCCGCGTGAGGGATGTCGGCCCGCAGGGGCGAGACCCGGCGGCGGTTTGCCGGGGCTCGACTCCGTCACGCACGGTTGTATCGTGCGTTACGGAGCCGCAGCCCGACCCCGGCGCAGCCGGGGGCACGCCCGAACCCGCCGTACAGCCGTGCAGTTCCACGTATTGTCGGCCGGGAAACAGGCTGGTAGGTTGCCGACCCTATGAGCGACCTCCCCTACCTGATCGTCTCCGACACGCACCTGGGCGCCGTGCCGCGCGCCACCGAGGCGGCGTTCCGCGACTTCCTGGCGCAGGTTCCCGGCAGCGCGTCGGGGCTGCTGATCAACGGCGACCTGTTCGACTTCTGGTTCGAGTACGGCACGGTGATCCTGCGGGAGCACTACCGCACGCTGGCGGCGCTGGCCGACCTGGTGGACGCGGGGGTGCCGGTGTCGTTCGTGGGCGGGAACCACGACGCGTGGGCGGGGAGCTTCCTGCGCGACGAGGTGGGGATCGCGTTGCTGGACGGCCAGGTGGAGCTGGAGCTGGCCGGGCGCCGCACGCTGGTGGCCCACGGCGACGGCGTCGGCAGGGGCGACTACAAGTACCGGGCGCTCAAGGGGTTCATCCGCAACCCGGTGGTCGTCGGCGCGTTCCGGGTGCTGCACCCCGACCTGGGGACGCGGATCGCGCGGATCGCATCGACCACGGAGCACAAGGCGGACACCGGCGACGCGCACAGCAAGGGGCGCGCGGCATACATCCAGGCGTGGGCAGAGCAGCGGCTGCGGGCGGACGCGCGGCTGGAGCTGGTGGTGGCCGGGCACGCGCACGTGCCGGCGGTGGTGGAGGTGGAGCCGGGGCGGTTCTACGCGAACGCGGGGGACTGGATCCGGCACTTCACCTACCTGGCGCTTCCCGCAGACGGTGGTCCTCCCGAGCTGCGGCGCTGGCCGATGCCGAACGGCTGAACTGCTACGGCGGGTTTGGGCGTGCCCCCGGCTAGCGCCGGGGTCGGGCTGCGGCTCCGTAGCAGACGAAACGACCGTCTGCAACGGAGTCGAGCCCCGGCGGAAACTGCCCCGCCGGGTCTCGCCCCTTCGGGCCGACATCCCTCACGCGACGGCAGGCCCCCTCCCCCCGGCCCCCTCCCCCGCAAGCGGGAGAGGGGGAGAACTACGATGGCGCCCACACCCGAGACCTCCGGATGGGCGCCATTCAGCGTACTCCGCACTCCCGCACTCCCGCACTCCCGTCAGACCGCCACCCCCTCCACCTCCGCCGGCTCCCTCCACATCCGCGCCACCACCGCGCCCACCTCCGCCGGGTCGCCGGTGGTGAGGATCCGCACCCGCCCCGCCCCGCCCTCGGCGAGCAACGCGCGCTCCTCCAGCACGCGCCGGGTCTGCCGGGCGATGGCGGGGGCGCTGTCCACCAGGCGCACGCCGGGGCCCAGCACCTCCGAGATGGCGGCCGACAGGAAGGGGTAGTGGGTGCAGCCCAGGACGACCGTGTCCACCTCCGCCTCGCGAAAGGGCGCGAGCACCGGCTCCAGCACCCCGCGCAGCGCGTCGCCCTCCAGCAGGCCGTCCTCCACCATCTCCACCAGCCCGGTGCCCGGGCGGGCCACCACCTGCACCTCCGCGCAGTGGTCGCGCAGCAGCCGGGCGAAGCGCTCGGAGGCCAGCGTCCCCTCGGTGGCGAGCACGCCGATGCGCCCGGCGCGCGTGTCGCGCACGGCGGGCTTCACGGCCGGCTCCATCCCCACCACCGGGATCTCCAGCGCCTCGCGGAGCGCCTCCAGCGCAGCGCCGGAGGCCGTGTTGCAGGCCACCACCAGCATCTTCGCGCCCTGCGCCTGGAGCCAGCGGCCGATGCGCACCGAGCGCTCGCGGACCTCGTCGCGCGGGCGGGGGCCGTACGGGCACCACTCGCTGTCGGCCAGGTAGAGCAGCTCCTCGGCGGGGAGGAGGGCGCGGATCTCGTGGAGCACCCAGAGCCCGCCCAGCCCCGAGTCGAAGACCGCGACCGGGGCGGCGGGGGTCACGGGCGCCTCCCCACCGGCACCGACAGCTGGAGCCCGGCGCCGCCACCCCGGCCGGGGACCACGCCGATGCGCTCGTCGAAGTCGACCAGGTGCGCGGACACGAAGGCGTCGGCGGCGTTGAAGAGGAGGAGGAAGCCGGACAGGGTGATCCAGTCCTCCAGCTGCTCCTCGCGGGAGTTCACCAACCCGCTCTGCTGGTCCTCCTCCAGCTCGCCCACCTCGCGCAGGTACTCCTGGTTGCGCCGGGCGAAGGCGAGCTTGCGGTGGCTCTTGTAGACCATCCACAGGCTCCCCGTCTCCAGCGCGAAGTAGATGGCCCCGCGCCCCGGGTTGCCCACCGCCGACTGCCCCCAGCCGGGAAGCACCAGCGAGCGGACGAACGCGCCCTTCGGGGAGACGCGCCGCGCGCTGTCGGCCGCGGCGGTGTCCGCGCGGGCGGGCAGCGCGGGGAGCGGGCGCGCGACCAGGGTGTCGCGGGGCGCCGCGGCGGCCGTGTCGCGCGGGGGCGCCGTGGGGCGCACCTGCGCGGCCGCGGGCGAGGCCGCGGCGAGCGCCAGCGCGCAGCCGAGCGCGGCGCGCCGCAGCCGGGCGGAGAGGATCGCCGCGGGACGGCGGGAAGAGCCGAGCGTCATGTGAGCCGTTGCCATCGAGCCTCGTTCCGGGAACCGATCAGCGCGCCTCGGCGAGCGCCGTGCCATCCCGCTTGTACACCACGCCGTCCTTCATC
>DASVQR010000139.1:0-4876 GCA_036389055.1 Longimicrobiaceae bacterium
CTCGTGGCGCCGCACGATCTCCCCCAGCGCCGTCTCGAGCGCCCGCACGTCCAGCGCGCCCCCCAGCCGCAGCGCCGAGTAGACGTTGTAGAACGCGCTCCCCGGCTGCAGGCGATCGAGGAACCAGAGCCGCTCCTGCGCGAACGACAGCGGCAGCGGCCCCGTGCGCTCGACGGGCACCACCGCGGGGAGCGCGGGCGCTCCCGCGCGCCGGATCTCCTCCACGCGTACGGCCAGCTCCGCCACCGTCGGTGCCTCGAAGAGCGCCCGCAGCGGCACCTCCACCCCGAACACCTGCCGCACCCGCGAGACCATCCGCGTGGCCAGCAGCGAGTGCCCGCCCAGAGCGAAGAAGCTATCCGTCACCCCCACCCGCTCCACGCCCAGCGTCTCCGCCCAGATGTCCGCCAGCACCTCCTCCACGGGCGAGCGCGGCGCCACGTACCGCCCCTCCGCCGGGCCGAAGTCCGGCGCCGGCAGGGCCCGCCGGTCCAGCTTGCCGTTGGGGGTCAGCGGAAGACTCTCCAGCGCCACGAAAACGCCCGGCACCATGTACTCCGGCAGGCGCCCCGCCAGGTGCGCCCTCAGCTCCGCGGCCTCGACCGCCGCCCCCTGCTCCGCCACCACGTACGCCACCAGGCGCCGGTCGCCCGCCGCGTCCTCCCGCGCCACCACCGCCGACTCGCGGACCCGCGGGTGCGCCGCCAGCGCCGCCTCGATCTCGCCAGGCTCGATACGGAAGCCGCGCACCTTGACCTGCTCGTCCAGGCGACCCAGGTACTCCAGCGTGCCGTCCCGGCGCCACCGCGCCCGGTCGCCCGTGCGGTACATGCGCGAGCCCCCCTCGCCCGCGAACGGCTCGGGGAGGAAGCGCTCCGCCGTCAGCGCCGGCCGGTCCAGGTAGCCGCGCGTCACCCCGTCGCCCGCGACGTACAGCTCGCCCGGCACGCCGACGGGCTGCGGACGGAACCCGTCGTCCAGCACGTAGACGCGCGTGTTCGCGATGGGCCGCCCGATGGGGACGACGCCCTCCCCACCCGTGACGGCGTGCGTGGCCGACCACACCGTCGTCTCCGTGGGCCCGTACATGTTGACCAGGCTGCCCGAGAGCACGGCGTGGAGCTGCGCGGCAAGCCCGGCCGGCAGCACCTCGCCCCCCAGGAACACGCGCTCCAGCCCGGCCAGCGCCTCCGCGCCCGACTCGGCCACGACGATCGCGGCCAGCGACGGCGTGCACTGCAGGTGAGTGACGCCGTGCCGCCGGATCGCGCGCGCCAGCGCCCCGCTATCCGCCCCCTCCACGTCCGGGTGGACGACCACGCGGAAGCCGCGCGCCAGCGTCCAGAGCAGCTCCAGCACGTGGATGTCGAACCCGATGCGCGTCACCGCCAGCCACGTCCCCGGCATCGGCCCGCCGACGACCTCGTCCATCCCCGCGAAGAAGGCCGCCGCGTTGGCGTGCGTGACGACGACGCCCTTGGGCCGCCCGGTCGAGCCGGAGGTGTAGATGACGTACGCCGCGCTCTCGGGAGACGGCGAGTGCGGAAGTGCGAAAGTGCGGGAGTGCGAAAGTGCGGACGACGAGCCGTCGCCGGCCGGCTCCGCGGTGTGTAGCGTACTGCGTACTTCGTACTCCGTACTGCCGTTGCCGTCCACCAGCACCGTCCGCACGCCGTCGGCCGGGAGCAGGCCGCGCAGCGTGGCCTGCGTCACCAGCACCCGCGCGCCCGCATCTTCCAGCATGTAGGCCAGGCGGTCGGCCGGGTACGACGGGTCCAGCGGGAGGTACGCCGCGCCCGCCTTGAGCACGGCCAGCATCGCCACGACCATCCCGGCCGAGCGCTCCAGGCAGATGCCGACGCGCGTCTCCGGCCCGGCGCCCAGCGCGGCGAGGCGGCGCGCCAGCCGGTCGGCGCGCGCATCCAGCTCGCGGTAGGTGAGCGCGTCGTCCTCGAAGACCACGGCCACTGCGTCCGGCGTCCGCTCCACCTGCGCCGCGATCAGCTCGTGGATGCAGGCCCCGCGCGGGTACGGCCGCTCCGTCCGGTTCCACTCCTCCACCACCTGCCGGCGCTCCGCCGCCGGGAGCACCTCGATGCCCTCCAGCGGCCGCTCCGGCGCGGCCTCCAGCGCCCCGACCAGCCCCTCCAGCGCCCGGTTCATCAGCGCGCACACCCGCTCCGCCCCCACCGAGCCCTGCACCTGCGCCGAAAGGAAGAACCCGTCTCCGAAGTCGTCCACCGAGAGGGTGAGCGGGTAGTTGGACCGCTCCACCGGGCGGATGCCCTCGCCGGCTCCCCGGGTGGGCGGCCGGACCTCCGCCCGCACGCCGTACCGGTAGTTGAAGAGCGCGGAGAACAGGGGCGCGGGCTGCTCCACCCTGCTGCACTGCTGCGCCAGCGCGAGCGGGGCGTGCTCGTGCCGGACCAGGCTCGCAAGCAGCGCCTGCGTGCGCCGCACGCTCGCCAGCGCGCCCTCCTCGCCCACCCGGATGCGCACCGGCAGCGTGTTGATGAACGGCCCCAGCACCCGGTCCGCCCCCTCCCCGCCCTGCATCCGCCCGAAGAGCACCGTCCCGAACACCACGTCCCGCCGCCCCGAGGCCCGCGCCAGCACCTGCCCCCACGCCACGTGGCACACGCTCGCCACGCTCACCCCCAGCGCCCGGGCCCGCGCCCGCAGCCGAACACCCAGCTCCGCATCCACCTCCAGGCGCGCCAGCTCCAGCTCCGCGCCGTCCCCGTGCACGTCCAGCAGCCCGAACGGCGCCGTCGGCTCGTCCACGTCGCCCAGCAGCTCCGTGAAGAACGCCTCGTGCTCCGCCCGGCTCACCCCCAGCCGCGCCTGCGCCACGAAGCTGCGGAACGGGAGGGGAGCCGGGAGCCGGTCCGCGTGCCCGGCGAGGTGCGCCTCGATCTCCGCCTGGACCACCTCCCACGTGGTGTGGTCGCTCGCCAGGTGGTGGAGCAGCAGCAGCAGCACCCAGTGGCCCGATGCCGCGTCCCGAGTCACGTAGGCGCGCAGCATGGGCGCCCGGCGCAGGTCGATGCGGTGGCGCCGCGTGTCGAAGCGCTCGTACAGCCACTTCACCGCGTCGCCCGCGGACGGGTCGGCCCGCACCTCCTCGACCGGCAGCGGGGCGTGGCGCCAGACCACCTGCACCGGCTCGGCGAGCCCCTCCCACACCACGGCGGTGCGCAGGATGTCGTGGCGCGCGATGACGGCCTGCAGGGCGGCCAGGTGGGCGTCCAGCCGCTCCCGGCTCGGGAAGGCGAACGGCATGGAGAGCAGGTAGGGATCTCCCTCCCGGGCGAGCAGGTGGTGGAAGAGGATCCCCTCCTGCAGCGGGGCCAGCGGGTAGATGTCCTGCACGTTCGCGGCTCCGCCCGGCACCCCGGCCACGATCGGGTCGATCTCCGACTGGCTCAGCTCCACCAGCGGCAGCATCTCCGGCGTGATCAGCTCGCAGCCGTCCGGGATCCGGCTCGGCGGGACCTGCACCTCCGGGGTGGCGCCCCCCACGGCGGCGGCGAGATCCGCGATGGTGGGGGTGGTGAAGAGGGCGCGCACGTCCGCGTGCAGACCGCGGCGGCGCATGCGCTCGACCAAGGTGACCGCCAGCAGGGAGTGCCCCCCCAGCGCGAAGAAGTTGTCGTGCACCCCCACCCGATCCACCTTCAGCACCTCGGCCCAGATCCCCGCCAGCACCTCCTCGACGGGCGTCCGCGGAGCGGCGTAGCTTTCTGCCGCCGCGGCGAGGTCCGGCGCCGGGAGCGCCTTCCGGTCCAGCTTGCCGTTGGGGGTGAGCGGCAGGCCCTCCAGCGCGACGAACGCGGCCGGCACCATGTACTCCGGCAGGCTCCGCCGCAGGTGCTCGCGCAGCGCGTCCGCGTCCGCCTCGCCCACCACGTAGGCCACCAGCCGCTTCTCGCCCGGCTCGTCCTCGCGCACGACCACCCGGGCCTCGCTCACCTCCGGGTGCGCCGAGAGCACGGCCTCGATCTCGCCCGGCTCGATGCGGAACCCGCGGATCTTGACCTGCGCGTCCAGCCGGCCCATGAACTCCAGGATCCCGTCCGCCCGCCACCGCGCCCGGTCTCCCGTGCGGTACATCCGCAGCCCCGGCCCGGCGGCGAACGGGTCGGGGACGAAGCGCTCGGCCGTCAGCGCCGTCCGCCCCAGGTAGCCCCGCGCCACGCCCGCCCCCCCGATGCACAGCTCGCCGGGGACGCCGATGGGCGCCGGCTCCCCCGCCGCGTCCAGCACGTACAGCGGCGCGTTGCCGAGCGGCCCGCCCAGCAGGTGCCGCCCGCGCGCCTCGCTGCCCGTGCCGACCCGGTGCGCGGCGCAGATGATGGTCCCCTCCGTGGGGCCGTAGAGGACCCGCAGCTCCGCCGCGGGGAAGGCGCTCCGCATGGCGCCGAGCAGCTCCGCCGGGACGGCGTCGCCCCCCACGAACAGCTGCCGCAGCCCCGGCACGCCGCCGCGCACGGCGGCCCCGTCCACCACCCGGCGCATCAGCGCCGGCACCGCGTGCAGCAGGGTGGCGCCCTCCAGCTCGCCCGGCAGCCCCGCCACGTCCACCACCCGCTCGCGCGGCACCACCCGCACGCTCCCGCCCGCGAGCAGCGGCAGCAGCGCCTCGAAGAGCCAGATGTCGAAGGCGAAGCTCGCCAGCGACGGCATCACGTCGCCCGCGCCGATGCCGAACGCGTCGCGCGCCGTCAGCAGCGTGCTCGCCAGCGCCCCGTGCGTGACGGCGACGCCCTTGGGCGTGCCGGTGGAGCCGGAGGTGTAGATGACGTACGCCAGGTGCGCCGGCGTGACCCCCGGATCGCCCCCACCCGGCTCGCTTAGGCTCGCCACCCTCCCCCAA
>DASVQR010000140.1:0-37527 GCA_036389055.1 Longimicrobiaceae bacterium
ACCGCCACCACAAGCGCGTCCGTGGCACCTACAAGTACAATCTCACCCGCCTCGGCCGCCGTGCCATCGCCGCCGCCTTCCGCCTGCGTGAAGGCTCCATCATCCCTGCACTGGCCGGCATCCCTGCTTAAATCACGACCACCTTGCGACGGATTTCACTGGAAAGAGACTATTCCCGGTTCCCTGCCGTCATGAACCCCGTCATCGCCGAGATCCCGCCCTCCATCATCCGGGCGATCAACGCCCGCAAGAAGCCGGGCGACATCGACCTGTGCATGGGCGAGCCCACGCTGCGCCCGGACCCCGCCCCGTTCGAGGCGGCGACGGAGTGGGTCCGCCGGAACGGCTGCCCCTACACGCCGAACGCAGGGTGGGACGAGCTGCGCGAGCGGATCGCGGACTACTACGCCCTCCCCGGCGGCCCGGGGAAGGCGGGGGTGTGCGTGACGATCGGCTCGGAGGAGGCGCTGTACCTGGCCATCAAGACCGTGGTGGACCCGGCGCGCGACGAGGTGCTGGTGGTGGAGCCGGCGTACCTGGCGTACGCAAAGCTCTGCATGCTGGAGGGGATCCGCCACCGCGGCGTCGCCCTGCGCCCGGAGGACGGCTTCGCGCCCCGCGCCGACGTCGTGCTCGGGGCGCTGGGGCCGGACACGCGCCTGGTGGTGATCTCCTCGCCCGTGAACCCCACGGGCCGCGTCTGGCCGGAGGCGGAGCTGCGCGCGCTGGCGGAGGGGCTGGCCGCGCGTCCCGGCCCGCCCGTGTACGTGCTGAGCGACGAGGTGTACCGCGAGCTGTACTTCACCCCGGAGCCGCCGCTCTCCGTGGCGCAGGTGTACCCGCACACCCTGGTGGCCGGCTCGCTCTCCAAGAGCAACGCCCTCACCGGGCTGCGGCTGGGGTGGCTGGTGGGCCCGCCGGAGGTCGTGGCCGCCGCCATCAAGGTGCACCAGTTCGTGAACACCGCCGCGAGCACCTTTTCGCAGGCCGTGGCGCTGGAGCTGTTCCGCGACCCGGCCGCGCTCGCCGCGCACCGCCCGCACTACCGGCACATGCGCTCCGTGCTGCTCGCCGCCGCCGAGCGCCACGGCGTCCCCCACCTCCCGCCGGAGGGCACCTTCTACTGCCTGCTCAGGCTGCCGGAGCGCCTGGCGCACGATTCCCTGGGCGCGGTGGAGCGGCTGCTGGAGGAGCAGCGGGTGGTCGCGGTGCCGGGCACCGCGTTCGGGGAGAGCGGGGAAGGGTGGCTGCGCCTGTCGTGGGTGGTGGGCGAGGAGCAGCTGGACGAGGCGATGCGGAGGATCGCGGCGTTCTTCGGCTGAGGCGCCGCCGCTCCGGCCGCGACACGACGAAGCCCCTCCACCCGGCGCGGTGGAGGGGCTTACTCGCGGAGCCCGGTCGGGTGGGACGAGCGGCCGACGGCGGCGGTCGCCTACAGGTCGCCGCTGCGGAGGATCCCCTCCGCGACGCGGCCGGCCACCTCGGCGGAGTCGTAGGCGCCCTCCAGGATGCGGCGCCGCACCTGGGCGACGCGCTCGGGGGCGGGCCCGGGGCCGCCGCCGCGGGCGTCCGGCTCGCGCCCGGGGGCGGAGATCTGCTCGCGGGCACGGGCCGGACAGCCGCCTTCGTCGATTCTCATGGGTCGGTTCCTCCTGTTACCGAAGGTATCGGCGCCGCTCCGCCCGCACTTGAGCGGGACGGGCCGGCTCATCGTAGCAGGTCCAGCCGCGGGCGGTCGCGCGGGGCGGCAGCCGCGCCGGCGGGGTCCAGCCGGCCCAGCTCCCGCGCCACCCCGGCGCGGATCGCGGCCAGGCGGTCGGTGAGGCGCGCGTCGGCCTCCTGCACGGCGAGCGCGGCGGCCACCACTCCCGCGGCCTCGGCCTCGGCGAGCCGGCCCCCCCCGGCGGAGGCACGGGCGCGGCCCAGGTCGCGCACCAGCGGCGCAAGCCGCTCGGCGACGCGGTCGCGCTCGTCCAGCACCCGGCGCAGCGCCACCTCGTCGCCGGCGTCGGCGGCGGCGAAGGCGTCGCCGGCCAGCGCGCACATGCAGTCGAAGAGGACGCGCGCCTCCTCGGCGGTCTCGCGCAGCAGGGGGAGGGGGAGCGCGGTGCTCATCGCGCCGCCTCCCGGCGGTCCGTCTGCGCTGCTGCCTGGCTGGTGTGGCTCATGGGTGGCGTTCGGGTGCGTGGTGATCCGGCCTGGGGGGCCGAAGCGGTGTGCAGTTCGAGGCGCTTCCGGAGCGAGTCCACTGCCGTGTGCCGGAGAGCGTAGTCGGCCCCCGCTTCGATCCCGGTGAGAGTATCGGCGCCTCCGCCGCCGGAGTTCACTCCGGGGCCGCCGCCACCCCGCTCGCGTGCCCGGCGGACAAGCGAAAACCCCTCTTCCCGGACGGGAGAGGGGTTTCCTCGGGGATTCCCCCGGCGTCCGGTCCGGGGCGGCCTACGCCCCGCCCGGCCGCGCCGCCAGGTAGGCGGCGGACAGGGAAAAGACGTGTTCCCCGTGGGGCGGCGACGCGAGGGGGGCGAGCTGGCACCCCGCGTCGTCCTCGCGGACGCGGAAGTGCCGGAAGCCCAGGGCGGACAGGCTTGCCAGGACGGCGCGGTCCGCCTGCGCGGGCGCGCCGTCCGGACCGGGGCGGCAGCGCCAGGCGAGGCACGCCAGCCGGCCGGACGCCACGAGCCCGGCGGAGCCGGCCAGCACGTCCGGGAGCGCGCCCGCGTCGGACACGCGCAGGAAGACGTTGCCGCGGCGGGGCGCGGGGTCGGCGAGGAGCAGGTCGGGCGGGGTCCGGCCGGGCGCGTCCGTCGCCAGCGCCTCCAGGCTCCCGGTGATCGCCGCGCCGGCCAGCCCGGAGCGGAGGACCGCCTGCTCGGCGGCGGCGCCCACCAGCGCAAGCACGCGCACCGCGCGCCCCGGCACCGTCGCGGCGGCGAGCGCGGCGAAGCCCCAGCCGGCGCCCACGTCCAGGAACGCGTCGCCGTCCCGCAGCTCCCGCTCCAGGAAGTGGCGGAGGTCGCGGTCCACGCCGCCGCCCGCGAGCTCCAGCGAGTAGGTCTCGAAGCCGTCCGCGGCCAGGGCGGCGAGCGGCACGTGCAGCGTGAAGCGCGCGGCGCCGTTGGGCAGCCGCTCCACCGAGGGGAGCGGCGCCGTGCGCCCGGCCGGCGCGGGAGCGTGCGCCGCGCCCGGACCGCCGTGGGCCGCCGCCCGCTCCGGCCCGGCCGCGACGGCCGCGCGGAAGCACTCCCGCGCGCCGGCCAGGTCTCCGCGCTCCCCCAGCGCGAGCCCCAGGTTGCCCAGCGCCTCCGGGTAGTCCGGCCGCAGCTCCGCGGCGCGGCGGAAGGCGGCGAGCCCCCCGTCCCGGTCCCCGCGGGCGCGCAGCAGCACGCCCAGGTTGTTGTGCGTCTCCGCGATCCCCCCGTCCAGCGCCAGCGACTCGCGGTACGCGGCCTCCGCCAGCCCCGTCTCGCCCATGGCCTGGAAGTGCACGCCCGCGGCGAGGCACGCCCGCGCCGCGTCGGTGGCCGGGCCCGCGGGGAACAGGCGCAGCGCCGGCACGAGGCCGCCGGCCTGCGGGCCGACGTGCGCCGCCGCCGAGTCCTGCTTCGGCTCGGCGGCGCGCCGGTGGTGCCGGATGGCGGCGTCGGCGGCCGGCTGCGCGGCGTGCTCGGGGGCGAATGCGGCGGCCCGCGCGCGGGAGGGCCGCGGCCGGGAGTGGGAGGGGCGGAGGCGGGAGCGGTTGGGCATGAGATCCCCAGGTTAGGATACCGGGACGTACTCTTCCGGGCACCGGGACGGAGGCACCCCGCGTGCCGCGAGCCAAGTCTCTGGCGTGGAGCGCTTTGGCGGTTTCGTGCGACGGGGAAGAATCGGCCGGGCGGGAAGGAATGGCCGTGCCGGCGGCGGGCGATGCGGCAGGATGTTCCGGTTCGTGGCGCCAGGGGGCCGGCCGCGAATTTGCCAGCCGGCGCGGCGCGCACGTATGTTGGAAAACGTCGGGCGCGCCTTTCCGGGAAGTTTGTAGTGCCCGCGACCTCCCTCCCCGCTCCATGGCCACCATCCTCCACGTCGACGACGAGCCCGCGGTCGGGCTGATCCTCCAGGACACCCTGGAGCGGGCCGGCCACGCGCCCGTGGGCGCGCGGAGCGTCCCCGAGGCGCTGCAGGTGCTCGCCCGCGGCGGGGTGGACCTGGTGATCTCCGACTACCGCATGCCGGGGCTCACCGGGCTGGAGTTCCTGGCGCTCCTGCAGCGCGAGGGGTTCGACGTCCCGCTGATCATGCTCACCGGGTACGCCAGCATCGAGCACGCGGTGGCGGCGATCAAGGCCGGGGCGGTGGACTACATCACCAAGCCGGTGAGGCCCGAGCAGCTGCGGCTGGCCGTGGACCAGGCGCTGGAGTTCGTGCGCCTGCGCCGCGAGAACGAGGCGCTGCGCCGCGAGGTGATGGAGTTCCGCAACGAGCGGCAGATCATCGGCGAGAGCGCGGCGCTGCGCCGCATCCTCCAGACGGTCGCCATGGCGGCGCCCACCCGCGCCACGGTGCTGCTCCAGGGGGAGAGCGGCACGGGCAAGGAACTGTTCGCGCGCGCGATCCACGACCAGAGCGACCGCCGCGACCGCCCCTTCATCAAGCTCAACTGCGCGGCGCTCCCCGAGGGGCTGGTGGAGAGCGCGCTCTTCGGCCACGAGCGCGGGGCGTTCACCGGGGCGGTGAAGCGGGTGGAGGGCGCCTTCGAGCGGGCGCACCGCGGCACCCTGCTGCTGGACGAGATCTCGGAGATGCGCCTGGACCTGCAGGCCAAGCTGCTGCGCGTGCTCCAGGAGCAGGAGTTCGAGCGGGTGGGAGGCACGACGCCCATCCGGGTGGACGTGCGCGTGGTCGCCACCACCAACCGCGACCTGGCGGCCGAGGCCGCGGCGGGGACCTTCCGGCAGGACCTGTACTTCCGCCTGAGCACCATCCCCGTCCAGATCCCGCCGCTGCGCGCCCGCCCGGAGGACATCCCCTCGCTGGCCTCCCGCTTCGCCATGCGCACCGCGGCCGAGACGGGCAAGGAGGTCAAGGGGATCTCCCCCGCGGCGCTGGAGGCCCTCCAGCGCCACCCCGGGCCGGGCACCGTGCGCGAGCGGCAGCACGCGGTGGAGCGGGCGGTGATCCTGTCGCCGGAGCCGGTGCTCCAGCCGTACGCCTTCGAGGGGCACCGCTTCGGGCTGGCGCAGTCGCTCCCGGAGGTGGCGCTCCCCGCCTACGCCGCCCCCGGCGCCTTTTCCGCCGCGGCGCTCGCGGCGGCCTCCGAGGGGGCGGCCGCGCCGGGGGAGAACGGGGCCATCGTCCTCCACTCGCTCAACGTGGACGAGGCGGAGCGGGTGCTGATCGGGCGCGCGCTGGAGGTGTCCGGCGGCAACCGCACCCGCGCGGCGGAGCTGCTGGGGATCAGCGTGCGCACCCTCCGCAACAAGCTCAACAACCCCGGGCAGGGCGGCGACGACGAGTAGCCCGCCCCGCGGGAAACCCGCGGCCCCCTTCCCCCGTACGGTGTCCGTGCGGCGGGCCTCGCAGCTCCGCCCCCTCCAACCCCTTGCCAGGAGACGAGATGAGCAACCCGTACGTCGGACAGGACGCCGCCTCGCCGCAGGTGGCCTCCGCCAGGGGGCTGGCGACCGCGGTCTACGCCCTGCAGGCCGCGTCCTTCGTCCTCGGCTTCACCGTGTTCATCGGCCTGGTCATCAACTACATCAAGATGGACGAGGTGCGCGGCACCTGGGTGGAATCGCACTTCCGATGGCAGATCAGGACGGCGTGGCTCTGGCTGGCTTTCGGGTTACTGCTCACCATCGGCCTGGTGATGCTGGTGCTTGGCACGGCGGGCGCCGCCGTGGCCGGCAGCGAAGCCGGGGCGATGGGCGGCATGCTCTCCGTGACGACGGTCGGCCTCGTCGGCGGGCTGGGGCTTGCCGCCTGGTTCGTGTACCGCATCGTCAAGGGCTGGCTGCGGCTCGCCGCGAACCAGCCCATCTAGACCCTCCGGCGGCTGGCGAAGCAGGGGGCGGGGACGCCGTTCGCAGGCTGTCCCCTATCCCCTGTAACCTGTCGCCTCTCCAACTATTCCTCCAGCTCGAACTCCTCGACCGCGTATCCCTCGCCCAGCCCGATCCGGGCGATGCGGAAGGCGCGGCCGCCGCGGTCCGTCTCGTCCTCCCACGCCAGGTCGCTCCCGGCGTCCTCGCGCGCCCAGGCCTCCGCGCGCTCCCGCGACGCGAACACGCCCAGCGTGTCGCTCGCCATGTCGGTCTGCCAGCTCACCAGAACCCAGACGCGCATCGGTGTATGCCTCGTGTGGAGGGTTGCACGGGGTGCCCGCGTCCGGCCTGCAAGACCGTGACCGCGAGAGGTGTTTTGAAGATCTGAAAGCCTGGGCTGTGGGTTCGGGCGTGCCCCCGGCTGCGCCGGGGTCGGGCTGCGGCTCCGTAACGCACGAAACAACCGTGCGTAACGGAGGCGAACCCCAACGGTACTGCTGTTAGGTTTCGCCGCTTCGCGCTCGCATCCCTCACGCGGGGCTCGCGCTGGCGTCCGCGGGGGACCCCACCCGGCTCGCTCGGGCTCGCCACCCTCCCCTGTGCCGGGGGAGGGCTTCCCGGTGATCGGGTTCGTCGCGTTCCCGGGATGCGGCCGGGGCCGGCATCACTTGCCGGATGGCGTGCGGCGGGGCAGTTTTCCTGCTCCGCCGCGGGAGTCCCGCCCACGTGTCCTGCCTCCTGCCGTCCGCTCTCCCGGCCGATGTCCGCCCGAGCCCGGTGGCTGCGCCTTTCCTCGTGACGCCGCAGACGGGCACGAGCTTCGTCGTCGCCCGGCTCCCCACGGTCGAGAAGGAGGCGCTGTGAAGATCCCGAACCCCTGGCGCGGCCTGCGCGGCCTCCCGGCGGACGTGTGGGTGGTCGCCGTGACCACGCTGGTGAACCGGATGGGGATGATGGTCCTCCCCTTCCTGGTGCTCTACCTCACCCAGCACCTGGGCTACCCGGCCGGCAGGGCGGGGCTGGTGCTGACGGTCTTCGGGGTGGGCGGGCTGGTGAGCGCGCCGCTCGCCGGGCGGCTGTGCGACCGGGTGGGCGCGCTGCGGGTGATGCAGGGCTCGCTCCTCCTTTCCGGCGGGGTGCTGCTGCTCTTTCCGCTGGCGCGCGGGCTGGAGGCGGTGCTCGGGCTCACCCTGGTGTGGTCGCTGCTGTCGGAGGCGGTGCGGCCGGCCAGCCTTGCCGCGCTCACCGGCAGCCTCCCGCCGGAGAAGCGCACCGCGGCGATCGCGCTCAACCGGCTGGCGATCAACCTGGGGATGAGCGTGGGGCCGGCGGTGGGCGGCTTCCTGGCGCTGGTGTCGTTTCCGCTCATCTTCGTGGTGGACGGCATCACCTCGCTGCTGGCGGGGGCCGGCCTCACCCTCGCCGTGTGGAAGCTGGGGCTGCGCCGGCACGAGGACCGCGCCGCCGAGCACGCCGCCCTGGCGGGCGCCGCCGTGCCGCGCGGCGTGCTGCGCGACGGGCGGATGCTCTTTTTCCTGTCCGGGCTCTTCCTGCTGGGCGTGGTGTTCCTCCAGCACGAGGGGGCGCTCCCGGTGTTCCTGGTGGGCGAGCTGGGGTTCTCCCCCTCCTTCTACGGGATGATCTTCGCCGTCAACACGGTGATGATCGTGCTGCTGGAGGTGCCGCTCAACCTGGCCATGGCGCACTGGCCGCACCGCCGCGCGCTGGTGCTTGGCGCCGCGCTGTGCGCGGCCGGGTTCGGGGCGCTGGTGCTGGCCTCCGGGCCGGTGGGCGTGATCCTCACCGTGGTGGTGTGGACCTTCGGGGAGATGATCTTCTTCCCGGTCTCCGCCACCTACGCCTCGGAGCTGGCGCCGCCGGGGCGGCAGGGCGCGTACATGGGTGCCTACAGCATGTCGTGGGGGCTCGCCTTCACCGTGGGGCCGGCCCTGGGCACCGCCGTGCTGGACCGCTTCGGCGCGGCGGCGCTGTGGAGCGCCATGCTCGCCGTCGGCCTGGCGTCGGCGGGGATCATGGCGGCGCTCGGCCGGCCGGAGCCCGCGCCCGCGGCCCTGCCCGCCACCTGACCCTTCACCTCATCTCCCGCGAAGCCATGACGCTCCCCGTCCGCCTCCCGCTCGCCGCCCTCCTGCTCGCGCTCTGCGGGCTCGTCCTGCCGGCCACGGCCGCCGCGCAGGAGTCCACCGTGGTGGTGCTGGTGCGCCACGGCGAGAAGGCCGCCGCCGGCGGCCAGGACCCCGAGCTGAGCGAGGCCGGCACCGCCCGCGCGGCCGCGCTCGCCGCCGCGCTCGCGGACGCGGGGGTGGACGCCGTGGTGACCACCAACCTGCGCCGCACCCGGCTCACCGCCGGCCCGCTGCTGCGCGAGCTGAAGCTGTCGCCGGAGGTGGTCCCCGCCGGCGGCGCCGACCACGCGAAAGCGGTTGCCGACGCCGTGCGCCGGCACGCGGGGCGGACCGTGCTGGTCGTCGGCCACTCCAACACCGTCCCGGCGATCATCACCGCCCTGGGCGCCCCGCCCATGGACGAGCTGTGCGACCACGAGTACTCCAACCTGTTCGTCGTCGTGCTGCGGCCGGGCGGCGAGCCCACGCTGGTGCAGTCGCGCTACGGCGCCCCCGATCCCGCCCCCGCCGCCCCCTGCGCGCGCACGATGCGGCAGTAGCGGCCGCCGTCCCCAACGCGTCACGGCGCGCATTGCGCGCCGTCGGCGCGGGATGTATCCCTTCACTGCACGTCCGCACCGGCCGCGCGACGTCCTCCCGGCCGGGGGACGGCGGACCCGCGCCCTCCATCCCGTTCCACCCGGTCCACATGGCCTCCACCGCTCCCACCACGCGCCCGCGCGTGTCGCACCGCGCCAGCCTCTTCACCGAGTCCGTCATCCGCGAGATGACGCGCGAGGCGATGAAGTACGGGGCCGTCAACCTGTCGCAGGGGTTCCCGGACTTCCCGGCGCCGGAGGACGTCAAGCAGGCGGCGGCGCGGGCGATCGCGGACGACGTCAACCAGTACGCGATCACCTGGGGCGCGCGCGACTTCCGCGAGGCGATCGCCCGCAAGACCAAGTGGCACCTGGGGCTGGACGTGGACCCGGAGACCGAGCTGACGGTGACCTGCGGCTCCACCGAGGCGATGATCGCCACCATGATGGCGACCGTGGACCCGGGGGACGAGGTGGTGGTGTTCGAGCCGTTCTACGAGAACTACGGGCCGGACGCCATCCTGTCGCAGGCCACGCCGCGCTACGTGCCGCTGCACGCGCCGGACTGGAGCTTCGACCGCGACGAGCTGGCGGCGGCGTTCAACGCCCGGACCCGCGCAATCATCCTGTGCAACCCCAACAACCCGTGCGGCAAGGTGTTCACGCGCGAGGAGATGGAGTTCATCGCGGGGCTCTGCGTCGAGCACGACGCGCTCTGCTTCACCGACGAGATCTACGAGCACATCCTGTTCGCCGAGGACGGCGGGCCCGCGCCGGAGCACGTGTGCATGGCGCAGCTGGAGGGGATGCGCGAGCGGACGGTGGTGGTCAACTCGCTGTCCAAGACGTATTCTGTCACCGGGTGGCGGGTGGGCTACTGCATCGCCCCGCCGGACATCACGGGCGCCATCCGCAAGGTGCACGACTTCCTCACCGTGGGCGCCGCGGCGCCGCTGCAGGCGGCCGGCGCCTACGCGCTCTCGCTCCCGCCGGAGTACTACGCGCACCTGGCCGCCGACTACCGCGCGCGGCGCGACCTGCTCCTCCCCGCGCTGGAGGAGGTGGGCTTCCGGACCTTCCGGCCGCGGGGGGCCTACTACGTCATGGCCGACATCGGCGGCTTCGGCTTTGCATCGGACGTGGATTTCACGCGCCACCTGATCCGCGAGGTGGGCGTCGCCTGCGTCCCCGGGTCCAGCTTCTACTCCGAGCCGGAGCGGGGGGCGCGGCTGGTGCGCTTCTGCTTCTGCAAGCGCGACGAGACGCTGCACGCCGCCGTCGAGCGCCTGCGGAAGCTGGCCGCCTGACGCCGCGCGGAGCGCCGCTCACAAACCGAGCCCAGGGACCCGAGCCCATGCGCCGTACCACACGCCTTCTTCCCGCCCTCCTCCTCGCGGCCCTGCTGCCCTGCAGGCCCGCCGCCGCGCAGCAGCAGCAGCAGCGCGAGGTGGAGGCGGTGCTGGTGGGGGCGCGCATCCGCTTCATGGCGCCGGAGCTGACCCGGGCGTGGATCGGCGGGCGCATCGTGCACGCCGACTCCTCCACCGTGATCATCGACCCGACCACCCGGCGCTGGGGCTCGCCGCTGGCGCTGGACCAGGCCGCGATCACCCGCATGCAGCTGTTCCGCGGGCGCATCGGCTCGCAGCGCAACCTGGGGGCGGTGCTCGGCGGGCTGGCGGGGACCGCGGCGGGGGTGTACTCGGCCTGGGCCATCAAGGACCGGGAGGGGAGCACCAACGGCTGGGTGCTGGTGCCGCTCTTCTCCTTCGGGGGGGTGGGGATCGGGGCGGGGGTGGGCGCGGTGGTCCCCCGCGAGGGATGGGACCGCGTCGTCCTCCCCGTCCGCGTGCTGTACGAGCCCGGGCCCCAGTCCGACGCCGTGGCCCGCTGACCGCCCCGCGGCCTCCCCGCCCGCAATTCCCTCCTCCCGCCCGTCTCCCTCCCACCGTACGTTCCTCCCCGCATGGCCCCGCGGCACCGCCCGGTGTAGATTGCCGCGTTCCCCAACCAGGCCACCACGCGGAGGATTCACGCGATGACCCGTTCCCGGCCGGCTCTCCCCTTCCGGCTCGCTCCCGCCGCGCTCGCGCTCGCGCTGTGCGCCGCGCCCGCCGCCGCGCAGACCGCGCGCCCGGGCGAGGCGCCGCAGCGGCCGCGGCCGTACCCCGTCTTCGAGACGCCCGAGTTCGCGCGCGCCGTGGAGCGCGGCACCCGCACCCGCACCGGGCGCCCGGGGCCGCGCTACTGGACGCAGCACGCCCAGTACCGGCTGAGCGCCGAGCTGGACCCGGCCACCCGCCGGCTGGCGGGGCAGGGGACCATCCGCTACCAGAACCGCTCGCCGGACGTGCTCACCGACGTGTACGTGTTCCTGAACCCCAACCTCAACGCGCCCGGGGTGCCCCGGAACCGCGCGGTGCCGGAGACGGGCGGGGTGGAGCTGTCGCGGGTGATCGCGCAGGGGAGGACGCTGCAGGGCGTGGCGGCGCTGGACTCGCTGGGGACGCCGGCGTACACGGTGGCCGGCACCGTGGCGCGGCTGCGCCTGCCGCAGCCGCTGGCCCCCGGCCAGACCGCGGACCTGGGCTTCACCTGGAGCTACACGGTGCCGCCGGACGGCACCCCGCGCACCGGCACCGACGGCGAGGTGTTCTACATCGCCTACTGGTACCCGCAGCTTGCGGTGTACGACGACGTGTCCGGGTGGCACACGGACCCGTACATGGCCAACGCGGAGTTCTACATGGGCTTCGCGGACTACGACGTGTCGCTGACGGTGCCGGAGGGGTGGCTGGTGGCCTCCACGGGCACGCTCCAGAACCCGCAGGAGGTGCTCGCCCCGCAGACGCTGTCGCGGCTGGAGCAGGCGCGCACCTCGCCCGGCGTGGTGCACGTGGTCACCGCCGAGGACCGGGCGGCGGGGCGGGCGACGCGCACCTCGCGCGGCGGCCGGCTCACCTGGCGCTACAGCGCCGCCAACGTGCGCGACTTCGCCTGGGGGACCTCGCAGCGCTACCTGTGGGACGCCACCCACGCCGTGGCGGGCGACGCGGACGGCGACGGCGGCGTGGACACCACGGCGATCCACGCCTTCTACCGCCCGGAGCGGGTCCGGTGGGCGTGGGACCAGTCGGCGCGCTACTCGCGGCACTCGGTGGAGTTCCTGTCGCGCTACCTGTGGCCGTACCCGTACCCGCACATGACCGCGGTGGACGGCATCGTGTCGTGCTCGGGGATGGAGTACCCCATGATGACCTGCATCGGGGGGCAGCGCGACACCCTGTCGCTGTACTCGGTGACGGTGCACGAGATCGCCCACATGTGGTTTCCCATGCAGGTGGGCTCGGACGAGCGCCGCTACTCCTGGCAGGACGAGGGGCTCACGCGCTTCAACCAGGCGCAGGCGATGCGCGACTTCTTCGACGGCTACGACCTGGAGACCATCGCCCGGAACCAGTACCTGGACCTGGCGCGCAAGGGGAGCGAGTACGCGGGCGGGCAGGTGGAGCTGATGCGCCACGGCGACCTGTACCCGGTGACGGGGAGCGCCTTCGGCATCGCCAGCTACGCCAAGATGGCCACCAACACGGCGATGCTGCGGGCGCTGCTGGGCGAGGAGGTGTTCATGCGCGCCTACCGCGAGTACGGCCGCCGCTGGACGGGCAAGCACCCGCAGCCGTACGACCTGTGGAACACCTTCGAGGACGTGTCCGGGCGCGACCTGGACTGGTTCTGGCGCACCTGGTGGTACGAGACCTGGACGCTGGACCAGGCCCTCGGCGAGGTGAGGATCACCGGCGACCGCATGGAGGTGGAGGTGCTGGACCGCGGCCTGGCACCCATGCCGGCGCGGCTCGTCGTGACGCGCTCGGACGGGCGCACGGAGAGGATCGAGGTGCCGGTGGACGTGTGGCTGGCCGGGGCGCGCCGCCACACCGTGCCGGTGCAGGACGCCGCCACGGTGACGCGGGTGGAGATCGACCCGGAGAACGCCTTCGCGGACATCGACCGCAGCAACCAGACGTGGTCGAGGACGCGGTGAGCGGGGCGGCCGCGGGGTGGGGGTTCGTCTTCCGCGGCCGCGACCTGCTGGTGAGGGCGGAGGGGGAGGCGCTGCGCCTTCCCCTGGCCGCGGGCCCGGCGGAGCTGGGCGCCGAGCCGCTGCGGACCCTGGAGCTGGAGGCGGTGGAGGGGACGCCGGCGTGGGCGGCGGAGGTGCCGGCGGAGTGGGAGCCGCCCGCGGGGATGGAGTTCCGCGGGCTGCGCTCCACCTGGGGGCTGCTGGACGAGCCCCTGTTCCGCATGGCGGGGCGGGCGGTGCAGCTGGTGGACTGGGACCGCACCCACCGCTTCTGCGGCTCGTGCGCGACGCCCACGCACGTGCGCGCAGGAGAGCGCGCCCGCGAGTGCCCGGCGTGCGGGCTGATCGCCTACCCGCGCCTGGCGCCCGCGGTGATCATGCTGGTGAGGGACGGCGACCGGCTGCTGCTGGGGCGCCACGCGGGGCTGGCGCCGGGGATGTACAGCACGCTGGCGGGGTTCGTGGAGCCGGGGGAGAGCCTGGAGGAGGCGGTCGCGCGGGAGGTGCGCGAGGAGACGGGCGTGGAGGTCCGGAACGTCCGCTACTTCGGGAGCCAGCCCTGGCCCTTTCCGCACTCGCTGATGATCGGCTTCACGGCGGAGTACGCGGGCGGCGAGCTGGTGGTGGACCGCGCGGAGCTGGAGGACGCGGCGTGGTTCGAGCCGGACGCCCTGCCCACGACCCCGCCGAAGCTGAGCATCGCGCGGCACCTGGTCGACGCGTTCCTGGCGGAGCTGGAGGCGCGGCGGGGCGCCGGGTAGCGGCGCCCCGCCTCGGCCCGGCGCGGGCTACCGGTTGGTGGCGACCTCGGCGCTGGCCGTCTCGCTGAACACCTTTTCGGCGGCGCGCCTGCCGAAGGCGTCCAGCCTGCCGAGCATCGCGTCCGTCTCCTCGAGTCTGCTCATCCGGGCGTGCTCGAAGGACGCGCCGCGGACGGATTCCGGGCTCCCCTCCCACCCCGTCACCCACAGCCACTTCCGCCGTCCCTTGGTGTCCCTGAGCAGGGACTGGCTCTTGAGGTCGGCCCTGGACGACCGGGTGGGGCCCCGGTAGCGCTCGCTGAAGTAGGGGATCAGCTCTCCTTCCATGAACCGCTCGAAGTCCTCCTCGCTGACTCCGCCGTGGAGCGTGATCACGTCGTGACGAAGCACCCTGGACATGGCCTGTTCTCCTTTCCGGGGGAAGGGTGAAGGCGACCTCCTGCGCTACGCGTACTCCGGGTGGCGGCCGACGAACTTCTCCAGCATCCGCATCGCCAGTTTGCGCCGTGTGCCGGGGACGATCCAGGACATGACCCCCTTCACGGGCCCCAGCGCCTTCACGCCCCACCTCAGGGCGCTGCACGAGTCCAGCTGCTGGATGATCAGCCCGTCCATGAAGTGGATGTCGGAGCGGATCACGTTGTGGACGCGCCGGCCGGTGGAGCCGAAGGTGTAGTCGGCCACCAGCTCCACCGTCGCGGCGCGGCCGTCGATGCGCCGGATGGTGTGGGAGGCGCGCAGGTCCGACTCGGAGATCATGTGCCACATGGCGTGGATCTGCTTCCTGCCGCGCAGCGTGAAGGCGATGTCCCGGAACACGGCGTCCGGGTGGTAGCACGCCGCCATGGCCTCGTGGTCCCGGCGGTCCAGGGAGGTGAAGAGCTTTTCCAGCACCAGCGCCTGCCTGGAGGGGGCTCCCTTCTGGTGCAGCTTGGACATGGTGCCTCGTCGGGGAGGAGAGGATGGTCCTCCCCATAGAGTAGCGCCGCCCGCGCCGGGAGCAAGGGTCGCGTTCGCGGCTGTCCGCGCGCCGGCAGGGAATGCGAAGGGGGAGGAGCCACCGCGGCTCCTCCCCCTTTCTTCAGCCCTGGTTTTCGCCGCTCTCCCCGCCAGGCGCCCCGGTCCCGACCCGGTCGCCGTTCGGCGGCTTCAGCTCCTCGCCGCTCTCGCGCAGCAGCTGGCGGCTCCGCTCGATGGCCTCGCGCATCCGGCGCAGGGCTTCCCGGGCGGCCTCGCGCCGCTCGGCGATCTCGTCGATGGTCTGCTGGAAGCGGTCGGTCATGCGGGGGATGCAGTCTGCGTCCGCGGCGGCGCCCCGGAGGGGAGCGCGGGCGCGGTGGGAAAGGGGGGCCGGTCCGGCGGGGTCCGGTGGGTGGGTCGCGGCCAAGATACACGGCCGTTTCACGGCATGCAAGAACATCGGGAGCAACGGCTTCCGCGTGTGATCCGGAACGAATGGCGGCACCGGCCGAGGCGCGTGCGGGGCGGGTAGATGGAGCTGTTGGAGTGGGGAAACGGGTCGCTTACAATACGACATTACGGCCCCGCAGGGCGACTACCCGTTCCGGAGGATGGATGAAGCCACGAGAGGGAGGGGCGGGGCCCCGCATCCCGCCCCTGCCGCCCGGCCTGCTGCTGCGCGGCGGCGACGCGGCGTGGGAAGCGGTGCTGCGCGAGCTGCCCGACCCGGCGGCCCTGCCCGCGTGGGAAACGCTGCGGTACGTGCGGCTGTGGCTGGCCGCGGAGCCGGCGCGGCGGGCCGGCCTCTTCCGCGGGGGCTCGCAGGCGCGGCGCGAGCTGGAGCTGATCCACCAGACTCTCGATCCGGACCTGTCCGGGCCGCTGGCGGTGCTGTCCGCGCTGCTGGCGGACGGACGCGCGGAGCCCGGCGAGGCGGTGTGGGCGTGCCTGTGCGTGGCGGACTGGGCGCTCCTGCGCGGCGCGCGCGAGACCGGCGGGCTCTTCGCCGAGACGGCGGCCCTGGCGGCGCCGGAGAAGCCCGGGCTCGCGTTCATGGTGGGGCGGATGGCGCGGTCCCGCGGCGACGCCTTCGCGGCGGAGCGGTGGCTGAAGCGCGCGGCGGCGGTGGCGTGGCGGGTGGGCGAGTGGGAGGTGTACGCGCGGAGCGTGAACAGCCTGGGCAACCTGCGCCTAGCGCAGGGGGCCTATCCTGACGCCCTGAGACTGAACAACAAGGCGCTTCGCGCCGTACGTCGGAACCGGATAGGCGAACTCGAGGGAGAAGTTCTCCACGACCTTTTTATCGTCAGCTTCCTCACGAACGACTTCAAGCGAGCCGAAGCGTTCTGCCACGCGGCTTCGGCATTCTACACCGGGGGACATCCGCGTCTGCCGCAGTTCGCCCATGACGTCGCCTATTTCTGGATAGAGCAGGGCTACTTCGCTCGTGCTCTAACGGTCGTGCAACAGCTTCTTTCGCACTTCCACGTCCCGCACGAACGGCTCAAAGTCCTGGCTTCTACCGCGCGTGCCGCTGCGGCGTGCGGGAGGCGGCAGCTGTTCGAGCGCCTCTGGATCGAGGCCAATTCGCTCATCCCGGAACTCGACGATACCTCTACCCTTGCTGCGGCGCTGGTAGAGCTTGCCATCGGCGCTTCCAGCCTGGGTGACTGGGAACATGCGGCGGCGGCAGCGACACAGGCTCACGGTGCTGCGCAGGAGCGAGGAGAGGCGGACGTCCAGTTCAGGGCTGACGCAGTGCTCTCGTCCGTCCGGCGTCACCGAAAGGCAGAGGTCGAAAGCCGTTCCGGCGGCAGGTTCACGAATCCTGGCGACGACCTCGCCTCTTCGATCGTTCGCTCGTTGCAGTCAGTCGGTGCAGAGTCCTGCTGAGTTCCCGGACGCTTCAGTTGCCCGAGCCGAACGTATTCGGCCCCCGGCTCGTCGACGTGGTGGAATCCCCGCCCGCTGAACCGCCCACGATCGTGCTGTCTCCCGGAGTCACCGACCTGGACGGCCGCTCCGGTGCGGAACCGGTCGGAGCAACCGCCACGCAGGAAGCGCCTAGCAGACTGAGCCCGAGGACGAGAACGATTCGCGCGCGCTTCATTGGAACGCTCCTGAAAATTGGTGCTGGCCCGAAACGGTCAGTTCCCGGATCCGAGCGTGCTTATCCCTTGTGCCGTGGTGGCCGTATCGGCTGGAGCCCCCGCATCCGGTATGGTCGAGCTGTTGCCCGAGCCCATCAGGTTCGGCCCTCGCTCCACGCTGTACGTGGTCGTCGAATCGGGCGCAGGAGCCTGGTCGTGTGATGGAGATGAAGGCAGCTCGGCGGGCCGGACGGGGTCCCTGCCCACGCATCCGGTGAGGAGCAGGACGCCGCATACCAAAAACGTGCGCAAAGCCTTCATGGTGGCTCCTGGCGGGGGACGTGTCGGCCGGTCACCCGCCTAAGATGCCGCACCGGGAACCGGTGTCAACAGTCCCACGGTTCGAACTACCCGCTCCGCAGAGGCCACGTGCGAGGGTACGCCACACGTCCGCTGTACGTGCAGAAGTCGCTGCCGCTCTACCCGCCCCTGCTGGCGGAACTCCGCGACCGCTTCCACCTCCGCGCGCTGGACGGCTGGGACGACGTGCTCCGGGCCGTGCCCGCGGCGCCCGCTTCGGCGGTGTTCGTGGTGGACCCCTTCGACGGACCGGGCGGCGCCCCCGCGCCGGGGCTGCGGACGCTGCTCGCCGCGCATCCGTCGACCACCGTGGTCGCGGTGCTGGACGTGGGTCCGGACTCCGGCGGGGCCGTGCGGAACCTGCTCGGGTGGGGAGTCGCCGACGTGGTGGCGCTGGGAGTGGAGGACACTCCGGGGGCCGTGCGGGAGCGGCTGCTGGGCGCCCACGCGCGGCGGCTCAAGGGGAAGGCGGAGACGGCGCTGGCGCCCCACCTGTCCGCGGGCGGGCACGCGCTCCTGCTCGCCGCGGTGGAGGCGGCGGCGGACGGCGGAGGGGCGGGCGAGCTGGCGCGCGTCCTCCGCGCCAGCCCCCGCACGGTGGCGGCGTGGTGCCGCAGGGAACGGCTCCCCAACCCGCGGCGTCTCCTCGCCTGGGCGCGCCTGCTGCTGGCGGCCGCGCTGCTGGACGAAGGCGGGCGCACGGTCGCGCAGGTGGCACGGGCCTGCGGCTACACCACCGACGGCGCCCTGCGGCGGGCGCTGCGCACCTTTCCCGGCCGTGGCGCGGCGGCCCTGCGCCGCGAGGGCGCCTTCGCCGCGGCGGCCCTCGCGCTGGCGGCGGAGCTGCGCGCCGCCGGGGCGCGGTAGCCGGCCCGCGGCTACCGGGGCGCGTTCATCCGCGCGAAGATCTCGTCCAGCTCCGCCCGCGAGGCGCGGCTGCTCCGCTCCGAGGTGCCGTAGGGGATCTCCAGGTCGCCGCGGCCCATCCGCTCCATCACCGAGTCCGCGAACTCGTCCAGCGGCGCGCCGAAGGTGTGCAGCCCGGGCCCGCCGAGGTCCGTGTTCACGGCCGGCGGGATCACCTCGATCACCTCCACCGGTGTGCCGGCCAGCTGGTGCCGCAGCGACAGGGTGAACGAGTGGAGCGCCGCCTTGGTGGCGCAGTAGACCGGCGCGATGGCCATGGGGACGAACGCCAGCCCGGAGGTGACGTTGACGATCGCAGCGCGCGGCTGCCGGAGCAGCTGCGGCAGGAACAGCTGCGTCAGGTGCACCGGCGCTTCCAGGTTGATGGCGATCTCCTGCCGCGTCTCGCTCCACGGCTCCGGCTCCGCCAGGCGGAAGCGCCGCTGGATCCCCGCGTTGTTGACCAGCACGTCGAGCGCGGGAAATTCCCGCGTGGCCCAGTCGAACAGCTCGGCGCGGTCCGTCTCGCTCGCCACGTCCGCGACGCGGGTGCGCAGCGCCGGGTGCCTGTCCCGCGCCTCGCGCAGCCTGTCCTCCCGCCGCCCGCAGACGACCACCTCGCTCCCCGCGCGGAGGAAGCGCTCCGCGATCGCCAGCCCGATCCCCGACGCCCCGCCGGTGACCAGCACCGTCCTTTGGCTCAGCTCCATGCTCTCACTCGTGTGATGTCGTACGATCGCCACCGGGCGCGCGCCGCAGCGTGACGACGGTCACCTCCGGGAGCGCGCCGATGCGGAAGGGGATCCCCCAGAAGTTGGTCCCCGGGTTGATGTAGAGCGTGGACCCGTTGGCCTGGTAGCTGCCCATGGCGTGCTCCAGGAACACCGAGGCCACGCTCCAGCGCAGCGCCGGCACCGAGAGCTGCCCGTGGTGCGTGTGTCCGCTCAGCGTCAGCGGCACCCCGCGCTCCGCCAGCGCCGGCCAGAGCGCCGGGTTGTGCGCCAGCGCCAGCGTGAACTCGCCCGGCGGGATCCCGGCCAGCGTGCGCGCGACGTCCGGCGCGGCCGGGCCGCCCGCGGGGTCGCCCGTCCCGGCCACCCAGAACCGCGCGCCGTTCCGCTCCCGCGGCACGGCCCGGTTCACCAGCACCGTCCACCCCATGGCCTCCAGCCCGCGGCGCACCGCCGGCCACCCCGCGTACACGTCGTGGTTGCCGGGGACGGCGAACACGCCCAGCGGCGCCGCCAGCCCGCCGAAGGCGGCCGCGAACGGCTCCACGTCGCGTGCGTAGTCGTCCACCTGGTCGCCGGTGACGGCGATCACGTCCGGCCGGGCCTCCCGCACCGCCGCCGCGATGCGCGCCAGGTGCCGCCGCGAGGTGTGGGGGCCCACGTGCAGGTCGGAGAGCTGCGCCACGCGCATCCCCTCCAGCCCCGCGGGGAGGCCGGCGAGCGCCACGTCCATGCGCCGCACCACCAGCCGCTTCGTGCCCAGGTAGCCCCACGCGGCCAGCACCGCCAGCACCCCCGCGGCGCCCGCCATGGCCCAGCGCCCGGCGCGTCCGGGCACCCCGAACGGGAGCCCGCCCAGCGCGCCCAGGATCCCGGCGATGGCGACCAGCGGCACGAACAGCTGCGCGTACCAGAACGGCCGGAGCACCCACAGCCGCACCGGCGCGGACGGGTACGCCTGCCCGCCGAAGCCGCGCGCGAGCACCAGCGCGGGCGCCACGCAGAGCAGCACCGCGGCCAGGACCGTGAGCCAGCCGCCGGGCAGGGTCGGCCGCAGCAGCGCGCCGACGACCAGCCACCACGTGCCGGTCCACACCAGCAGGATCACCAGGACGGTCCAGAGGGAAGGCACTCGACGCTGTTCGTTACTTCCGGGGGACGACGCTTCATCGGACCGCGGACGGGCACCTCCGCGGCGGCCCGCAAACCGTATCAAGTCCCGCGCCCGTCGGAATATCCACAAGCGAACGGCGCCCCCGCCTCGATCCCGGGGCGGGGGCGCCGTTCCTCACTTTCGCACTCACGCACTCACGCACTTCCCTTACAGCGTACTTCCCTAGCCGCCGTTCACATCGCCTGGTTCTTGACCCGCTCGGCGATCATCCCCTCCAGCCGGCCCGTGGTCGCACAGTTCACCGAGGCGCCGCTGACGGCGCGGTTGGTGGCCGACGCCTGGACGCGGGTCTCGACCTCCGCGGCGCCGCCGGCCGCGGGCGCGACCGTGGTGACCACCGCCATGTTCACGCGGTAGCTGTCCGCGAGCGGGGCGCCGTTGGGCCCGTAGCCGCAGCTCACGAAGCTGGAGAGCGGCTGGCCGCCCAGCGTGCGGTTCAGCTCCAGCTTGCTGTTGCCGATGGTCATGTAGTCGGGGAGGCTGGTGCCCACGGTGATCCCCAGCCCCTGGTACACGTTGGGGAGCACCGCCCACACCTTGTCCGGGGTGGCGCTGATCCGGTGGGTCGAGCCGCCCACGTTCGAATACGACTCGAGGGTGCGGGTGGCGGCCCCGTCCGTGCCGGAGATGGACACGGTCGAGCGGATTGTTTCCGCGGGGGCCTGCCCGCCGGTTGCGCACCCGGCGAGCAGGGCGGCGGTGGCGATGGCGACGAGTCGCTTCATGGAGGATCTCCGGGGATTGAAGATGGGGTGACGGGAGGCGCCGCTCCCGCGAAGGCCCGAACATCGCGGCGCCGGACGCGCTAAACATGACGACCGCACGCCGTCCCGCGCAACGGCTACAGAGATCGGGCGCCCCGGCGCGGGACGTGTCCACTTCGGTTTTTGTTTGGTATGGATCCTGCTGTAAACAATTGCACCCGAAAGGGTTGCCATCGTTCCGAAACCAGCGCGGGAAAGCATACCATGGCCGACAAGGACACGCAGGACCGGGCGCAGCAGGGGAACACCATCAAGGACCCCGATGACTGGACCACCGGCGACGAGCCGATGACCGGGGCGCAGCGCTCCTACCTCCACACCCTCGCCGGCGAGGCGGGCGAGAAGGTGGACGACGAGCTCACCAAGGCCGAGGCGTCCAAGAAGATCGACGAGCTCCAGGACAAGACCGGCCGCGGCACCGACGGCTGAGGACCGCCGTCCGCCGTCGGGAGCGTGAGGGCGGAGGGCGTCCGGGGATCTCCCCGGGCGCCCTCCGCCGCATGCGTCCACCCGGCCGCGTCAGAGCCGGGCGCCGGCCATGACCCGGATGGGCGAGCCCTCCGCCACGAACGCGGAGCGCGGCGCGGCGGCGAGCGGCGCGACCCACTCCGGGCCGTACAGCATGGCCGCGTCGCAGTCCAGCCGCGCCTCGGAGGTCCGCCAGAGGCGCCACGCCGGGTGCTCCACCCGGTACTCCGCGGCCCCGCCGCCGCTCCGGGCGGTGTAGCCCCAGTAGTGCTCGGTGATGAACTCCTCCTCCGAGCCCGCCCGCAGCGGCTCCGGCGGCCCCTGCGTCACGGCGCGCAGCGAGCTCCACCGCCCGCGCCAGCGCCAGGCGTACTCCACCGCGCCGCCCGGCCGCAGCGACGTGCCCGCGTCGTCCAGTTCCACGCGGTGGCGCATGGGCAGGGCGACGTAGGGCTCCTCGTACACGACCCGGGCCACCGTGGCGATGGCCCGGCGCGGCACGATCTCGCGCACGAACACCACGCCGCGCCGCCACCCCTCCGGCCCGCGCCGCCGCACGTAGAAGCGCAGGTTGACCTCCTCGAAGTCGCGGTGCAGCGGGATGGGGACGCCGAGCACGCGCGTGTCCAGGAACAGGAAGCCCACCATGCTCGCGTACGTGGTCCCGTTCCACGCGTCCAGCTCCGTCCCGCGGGGCACCAGCGGCGCCAGCAGGGCGGGGTCCACCTCGTAGTTGAGCATCGCCAGCCAGCGCCATTCCGCCGTCAGGAAGGTGCGCGGGGGGCGCTCGGTGGTGCTGGGCATCGTCGTCGTCTCGTTTCGCTTCGGGAGGGGGTGCTCGGGTGGCAAGTTCGTGCGGGACGACAGGAGAGGCAAGGCACGGCCGGTTCGGGCGTGCCCCCGCTGGCGCGGGGTCGGGCTGCGGCTCCGTAGCGGACGAAACTACCGTCCGCAACGGAGGCGAACCCCAACGGTACTGCTGTTGGGTTTCGCCGCTTCGCGCTCGCATCCCTCACGCGGGGCTGGCGCTGGCGTCTTCGGGGGCCCCCACCCGGCGGCTTTATCGCCGCCACCCTCCCCCGTGCCGGGGGAGGGCTGTCCGGGGTTCAGCTTCGTCGTTCTCCCCCTCTCCCCTTGTGGGAGAGGGGGCCGGGGGGTGAGGGGTCGCCCCTCGCTCGGAGCCCGCCTCGGCACTCCGTCGTTCTCCCCTCCCCCTTGCGGGGAGGGGCCGAGGGAGGGGGTCGCCGTTGCCCTACACCCCGGCCAGCGCCGACGCCTCCCGCCGTGCGGGGCGCCGGTTCATGACGTGCACCGCCTCGCCGAGCGCGTGCTTGAAGGCCTCCATCACCCCCTCGGACAGGGTCGGGTGCGGGTGGATGGTGAGGGCGACGTCCTCCGGGGCGGCGACCATCTCCAGGGCGAGGGCGGCCTCGCCGATCAGCTCGCTCGCCTCCGGGCCCACGATCCCCACGCCCAGCAGGCGCTCCCCGTCCGCCACCACCTTGACGAGGCCGTCCGTGTCGCCCAGCGACATGGCGCGGCCGGAGGCGCCGAACGGGAACCGGCCGGTCCGCACGTCGCGGCCCCCGGCGCGCGCCTCCGCCTCGGTGAGGCCCACCGTGGCGATCTCCGGGTCGGTGAAGATGGCGGCGGGGAGGGCGTACCAGTCGCGCCTCACGTTGCGGCCGGCGATCACCTCGGCGGCGAGCTCCGCCTCGCGGAAGGCCTTGTGCGCCAGGTAGGGGCCGCCCGCCACGTCGCCCACGGCATGGATCCAGGGGACGGAGCTGCGCATCCGGTCGTCCACGGCCACGTGGCCACGGGCGTCCAGCCGCACCCCGACGTCCTCCAGCCCCAGCCCACCGGCGTTGGGGCGGAAGCCCACCGACACCAGCACCCGCTCCGCCTCCAGCACGCGGGTCCCGCCGCCGTGCTCCACCGCGACGGCGGCGCCCTGGCCACGCGGCTCCCAGCCGAGCGCGCGGGCGCCGAGCAGGGCCTCGCCGCCGCGCCGGCGGAAGCGGCGCTCCACCACGCGCACGAGGTCCGGGTCCACGCCGGGGAGCAGCCCGTCCGTCGCCTCCAGCACCGTCACGCGCGTCCCCAGCTTCTGGTACATCATCCCCAGCTCCATCCCGATCACCCCGCCGCCGATCACGGTCAGCGAGCGCGGCACCCGCGTGAGCGACACCGCCTCGCGCGCCGTGATGATCCGCTCGCCGTCCGGCTCGAAGCCGGGGAGCGAGGCGAGCCGCGCCCCCGTCGCCACCACCACCGCGTCGCGCGCCTCGAAGGTCTCCACGGTGCCGTCCGGCGCGCGCACCTCCACCCGGCGCGGCCCGGCGACGCGGGCGGTGCCGAGCGCGACCTCGCCGCCGTTGCCGCGGATCAGCGTGCCCACGCTCCCGGTGAGCCGCGCCACGATCCCGTCCTTCCACGCCTGCGTCCGCGCGAAGTCCACCACGGGCTCGCCGACGCGGATCCCCATGGCGTCCGCCTCGCGGATCCTCTCCACCAGCCCCGCCGCGGAGATCAGCGCCTTGCTGGGGATGCACCCCCAGTTCAGGCACACCCCGCCCAGGCTCTCCCGCTCCACGCACAGCACGCTCTTTCCCAGCTGCGCCAGCCGGATCGCCGCCGTGTACCCGCCCGGCCCCCCGCCGATCACGATCGCGTCGTAGACCTTCGCGTCCATGCCCCCCTCCCGTGGTGGAGAGACCGATCGGTCTCTCAGTGGGCAAAAAAAAGGCGCCCCGGCCGTCAGGCCCGGACGCGCTCCTCCAGGTACCACTCCAGGTGCTCCGCCGCCCGCCGCGCGTGCACGGGGTCGGCGTACGCCTGCGACAGCGCCACCGCGCCCTCCATGGTCGCCACCAGCACCGTGGCGAGCGCGTCGCCGTCCGTGCCGGGGCGCACCTCGCCGCGCGCGATCCCCTCGGCCACGGTGCGCGCCACCAGCCGCCGCAGCCCGTCCATCGCCCGGCGGGTGCGCTCGCGCAGCGGCGGGTTGGCGTCGTCCGACTCGATCATGGCGTTCATCATGGGGCAGCCGCCGGGGACGGGCGGGTCCTCCGGGAGCGCCGCGAACACGCCCACCAGCGCGCGCAGCCGGTCCACGGCGTGCGGCTTCCCCTCCAGCGCCTCCGCGAAGCGCCGCCCCATCACGTCCACCGCGTAGTCGAACGCCTCCAGCGCCAGCGCCTCCTTGCTCTCGAAGTGGCGGTAGATGCCGCCCTTCTGGAGCCCGGTCGCGGCCATGATGTCCGACATGGAGGCCCCGGCGAAGCCCTGCCGGTTGAAGAGCGCCGCCGCCTGCCGGACGATGTTCTCGCGCGTCTGCTCGCCGTTCCTCATCTCCCGCCACGTTCTCCGGTTCAATCGCTAAGAGACCGATCGGTCTCGAATCTGCACGGCGCCGGCCGCCGGGTCAAGGACCGCGTACGGAGCGGGCCGCGCCCTTGCGTCGTGCCGGGGGACGGGGAGGGGAGCTCAACACTTCGGGCCGCTCGTGTGCCATACAGGGGATGGAAGCCGAATCCGATGCGGAGCTGGTGGCGGCCGTGCGCCGGGGGAGCCGCGCCGCCGCGGGGGCCCTGGCCGCCCGGTACCTGCGCGCGTGCAGGGCCGTTGCGCTCGCCGTGACGGGGGAGGTCGCCGGGGCGGAGGACGTGTGCCAGGACGCGTTCGTGTACGCCATGGAGCACATCGACGACTGCCGCCGGCCGGAGCGCTTCGGCGCGTGGCTCTTCCAGATCGCGCGCAACCGGGCCCGGAACCACGTGCGGGACCAGCGCCCGGACCGGATGCTCGCCCTCGACGCCGTGGCGCTGCCGGACCGGCTGCCGTCGCCGGCCGACGACGCGGAGCGGGCGCAGCTGCGGGAGCGGCTCCTTGCCGCGCTCGACGAGCTCCCCGGGGACCGGCGCGAGGTGGTGCTGCTGCACGACCTGGAGGGGTGGACCCACCGGGAGATCGCGGAGCGGCTGGAGCTTCCCCCCGGCACCGTGCGGTCGCACCTGCACCTCGCGCGGCGGCGGCTCCGCGGCCTGCTGGGGAACCTGAAGGGAGAGGAAGAAGGATGAGCGACGAACCGATCGACCTTTCCGCGCTCGACCCGGCGCGGGACGGAGGGCGCTGGGACGAGGCGGTGCAGCGGACGCTGCAGCGGGTGGAGGCCGTGCTGCTCGCCCGCGCGCAGCGGGACGACCCGTTCTCCCTGATCGCGCGGTGGCGGCGCCCCGTGCTCGCGGCCGTGGCGGCCGTGGTGGTGGTGGTGCTCCCCGCGGAGTGGGCGCTGGAGCGGCGCGAGGAGGGCGCGGAGCGGGTGCGGTCGCTGGCGCAGCTGTCGGGCGAGGCGCTCCGCGGCGGGCGGCCGCCCACGGGCGCGGAGCTGCTGGGAACGGTTTCGCCCTGGAGGCTGCGCTGATGCGCCGGCCCCGCGCGGTGGCCACGCTCCTCCTCGCCCTCACCTTCGTGTCCGGCGGCATGGCCGGCATGGCGCTGGAGGAGGCGGCGGGGCTGGACTGGTTCGACTTCCTGGACGAGGACGCGCGCCGCGACGACCGCCTGCTGGACGGGATCGGCCTGTCCGCGCCGCAGCGGGAGCGGGTGGACCGCATCCTGGAGCGGCAGGAGGACCGGCTGGAGGAGTACTGGGACGCGCGCCTCCCCGAGATGCAGGCCATCGCGGCCGGCTCGTACGACGAGATCCGCGCGGTGCTGACGCCCCCGCAGCGGGCCGTCTTCGACCGGCGGGTGGAGGCGCGCGGGGCGCGCGCTGCGGAGGCGCCCGGCGACTGACCCGCCCTCCGCGGGACCGTTCGACGTCGATTGCCAGGCGCCGCCCACCCGGAGCGGGGAGGCGGGCGCCGCAGGAAAAAGGAGCAGAGATGGGTGACGAAGCTGGACTGATGCGGATGGGCGCCGGCGTCTTCGCGGCGATCATCGGGGTGGGCGTGGTGGCCTGGGGGACCGGCGCGGGCGACGGCACCGCAAAGGGCAAGGACGAGCCCGCGGCCCGCGCCGCGGCCGAGGCGGCCCCGGCCCCCGCGGCGAGCGCGGTCCCGCGCCGGGAGGCCGCGGACGCGGCCGCCTGCCGGGTGGCCGCGCCGGCCGCGCCGCTCCCGGACGCGGTGCACGAGGCCAGCGGGCTGGCGCTGGGCCGGCGGGACGGGGGAGTGCTGTGGACGCACGCGGACAGCGGGGAGCCGCAGGTGCTCGCCGTGTCGCTGGACGGCACGGTCCGCGGCACGGTGCGCGTCGCCGGGGCGAGCGTGGAGGACTGGGAGGACGTCGCCGCCGGCCCGTGCGCCGCGGGGGAGTGCCTGTTCGTGGGCGACATCGGCGACAACGACGCGTCGCGCCCGCGGATCACCGTGTACCGCTTCCCCGAGCCCGACCCCGCGGGCGGCGCGAGCGCCCCGGCCGAGGCGCTCCACGCGGTCTACCCGGACGGGCCGCAGGACGCGGAGGCGCTGTTCGTGGACCGGACGGGCCGCATCCACGTGGTCACCAAGGGGGAGACGGGGCCGGTCGCGGTCTACCGCTTCCCGGAATCGCCCCGGCCGGGCGCGGTTGCCCGCCTGGAGCGGCTCGCGGAGCTGAGCGCCGGCAAGGTGGGGCGGTCGGACCGGATCACCGGCGCCTCCGCCTCGCCCGACGGCAAGTGGGTGGCGCTGCGGACGCTGAAGGCGGTCTCGTTCCACCCCCTGGAAGCCCTCGCCACCCCCGGGGGCGGCGGGGGCGAGCCGGCGCGCTTCGACCTGGGCGCCGCGGACGAGGCGCAGGGGGAGGGGATCGCCCTGGGCCCGGACGGCGCGGTCTACCTGGCCAGCGAGGGCGGCAAGAAAAAGGACCCCGCCACCCTGACCCGCGTCGCCTGCCCGGCGCCGCGGTGAGGCAGGGCGCTACTTCCGGGAGGCGATCCAGCGGTCCACGGCCTCGCGCAGCATGGGGAGGGTGACGGCGCCGCGGCCGAGCACGGCGTCGTGGAAGTCGCGCACGTCGAACTTCGCCCCCAGCTCGCGCTCGGCGCGCTCGCGCAGCGCGAAGATCTCCAGGCCGCCGGTGTCGTAGGCGGTGAGCTGGCCGGGGAGCACGGCGATGCGGTCCACCATGCTCTCCGCCTCCTCGCGGCCACGCCCGGCCTCCATGATGTAGCGCACGGCCTGCTCGCGCGTCCACCCCATCACGTGGATCCCCGGGTCCACCACCATCCCCCGCGCCGGCCAGATCCGCCGGGTGATGCGGGCGCCGGGGACGGTGTACAGCCCCATCTCCTCCGCCAGCGCCTCCGAGTAGCGCGCCCACCCCTCCACGAAGGCGCCGCTGAACACCAGGCTCGCCAGGTCGTGCGCGCCGGGGAGCTCCTGCGCCAGGCCGATCTGCAGGTGGTGGCCGGGATAGGTCTCGTGGAAGGCGGTCACCTCGGCGACCGCGCGGGGCTTCTGCTCCGGGCGGTACAGGTTGATGCGGTAGACCGCGGGGCGGCTCCCGTCCACCGCGGCCGGCGAGTACTGGTCGGCGGCGCTCTGCTCCAGGAAGGCGGGGTGCGGCTGGATCTCCACCTCGGCGCGGGGCAGGGTGCGGAACCAGCGGGGCGCCGCCGCCCTGCCGCGCGCCACCGCGTCCCGCGAGAACGCCAGGAGCTCGTCGCGGCTCCCGAAGCGCGTGGAGCTGTCCGCCCGGATCCGCGCCAGCACGGCCGACAGGTCGCCGGTGCCGTACGCCTCGCGCCCCAGCGCCTCCGCCTCGGCCCGGTTGCGGGCGACGCGGGCGCGGCCCAGCTCCGCGGTCTCCTCCGGCGCGCGGTCCAGCGTGGTGTTGCCGCGGAACAGGGCCCGGTAGCACGCCGCCCCGTCGGGGTTCGCGGACACGCCCGCGGCCTCGCGCGCGGCGGCGCGGTACTCGTCGCGCAGGTAGTCGCGGTAGCGGCGGACGGCCGGGGCCAGCTGCGTCTCCAGCAGCGCGCGCCAGGCGGCGCGGAACTCCGGGGCGGAGTCGCGCCGTGCCGGGTCGTAGAAGGGCGACTCCTCCGTGGGCGTGGCGAGCAGCGCGTCCAGCTGGCCGATCACCAGCTCCACGTTGCGCCGCGGGGTGGTGTAGCCCAGCCGCACCCCCTCGCGCAGGTTCGCCACCTCGGTGTCCAGGAAGCGCGGCACCCTGCGCCAGCGGGCCAGCGCCTGCTCGCGCAGCTCCGGCGTCCCCACCGGCTGCGTGCCGGCCAGCTCGGCGAAGTCGGCCTGCCACCCGGCGAGCTGGCTCACCGGCCAAAGCTCCTGCCGGCAGACGCGCCGGCCGCGCGCGGCCTCCAGCGCCTCGCGCAGCATCCCGAAGGTCACCCACTCGGGCCGGCCCCAGAGCGCCCCGCCGTCCATGCGCGCGGCCGCGGCCGCCCAGGCGTCCACCCGCGCGTCCCACGCGCGCCCCGCCGCCAGCGAGTTGTCGCTCAGCCCGTCGTGCCGCGCGACGCTCAGCCCGTTCCCCTCGGCCCTTTCGGGAAAGCGCGCCACGAACTCGCGCACGTACTCGTCGGCAAGCGCGGTCACGCGCGCGGCCAGCGAGTCGGCGGCGCGTGTCCGCGCGGCCTGGGAGGTCCCTGCGGACGGGAGCGCGAGGACGAGGAGGAGCGCGGCGGCGGCGGGGCGGAGGGGCATGCTCGGGGCTCGGTGCGGCGGTGGGGGAGGGGGGCGGCGGACCCGCTCAAAGTGCGGCGGGCCCCGCGCCGCGGGCAAGCCCGGCGCGGCTCACCCCCGGGCGCGCCGCTTCCGGAGCTTCGCCACCCGGTACACGTACGCCACCGCCGCCAGCGCGATCACCGCCCAGGTGAGGTAGCCCAGGTAGCGGTCCACCTCGCCGAACAGGCTCCCCAGCCCCCGCCCCGCCCAGGCCAGCGCGGCGGTCCAGGCCAGCGTCCCCGCGGCCGAGTACAGCAAGAAGGGGAGCAGCGGCATCCGCGCGAAGCCCGCCGGCACGGAGATCAGCGTCCTGACCACCGGGAGCAGCCTCCCCACCAGCACGCCCGAGCGGCCGTGCCGCTCGAAGAACTCGCGCGCCCGGTGCACGTCGCCCGGGTCCATCGCCAGCCAGATGCCGTGCCGCTCCACCCAGCGGCACAGCCGCTCCTCGCTGACGCGGCGCCCCACCCAGTACCAGACCAGCGCTCCCGCCAGCGAGCCGACGGTGCCCGCCGCGACCGCGCCGGCGAAGCTCATCCCGCCCTGCGAGGCCAGGTACCCGGCCAGCGGCATCACCACCTCCGACGGGATCGGCGGGAAGACGTTCTCCAGGAACATCAGCAGCCCCACCCCGAACACCCCCATCGACCGGATCGCCCCGATGATCCAGCTTTCCATGTGCGTCTCCTCGTCTTCTGAAACGGCACTGAACTGCGGGTTCGGGCGTGCCCCCGGCTGGCGCCGGGGTCGGGCTTCGGCTCCGTAACGCACGATACAACTGTGCGTAACGGAGTCGAGCCCCGGCAAACTGCCGCCGGGTCTCGCCCCTTCGGGCCGGAATCCCTCACGCGACGGCGGCCCCCTCCCCCCGGCCCCCTCCCCCGCAAGCGGGAGAGGGGGAGCACTGCACGGCACCGGGTTCACGCAGATCTCGACCGCCGCCGCGGGAGCGAGGACCGTGCCGGGCGGGGTTGCGCGGCCGGCGGCGGGCGGGTAGATCGGGGGGCTGGCCGGGAACCCCAACGGGAGGCGAGGATGCGGGTGCTGCTGGCGGGTGCGACGGGGTACGTGGGGAGCGCGGCGGCGGAGGCGCTGCGCGCGGCGGGGCACGAGGTGCTGGGGCTCGCGCGCTCGGACGAGGCGGCGGCCCGGCTGGAGGCGGCCGGCCTCGCGGCGCGCCGCGGCGACCTGGCCCGGCCGGAGTCCGCCGCCGGCGCGGTCGCGGAGGCCGACGCGGTGATCCACGCGGCGGCCCTCGTGGGGGACGCGGACGCGGCGGCGACGGAGGCGATGCTGCGGATGCTGGAGGGGACGGGGAAGGCCTTCGTCTACACCAGCGGCGCGTGGGTGCTGGGGAGCACCGGCGACGCCGTGGCCCACGAGGACGCGCCGGCGAACGCGGCGGAGCTGGTGGCGTGGCGGCCGGCGGTGGAGCGCGCGGTGCTGTCGGCGGCGGAGCGCGGGGTGCGCTCCGTCGTACTCCGGCCGACGGTGGTCTACGGGCGCGGCGGGGGCACCCCGGCGTCGCTGGTCCGCTCGGCCCGGAAGAAGGGCGTGGTGCGCTACGTGGGCGACGGGGCGCAGCGCTGGCCGCTGGTGCACGTGGACGACCTGGCGGAGCTGTACGTGCTGGCGCTCGGCGCCCCGCCCGGCACCCTGCTCAACGCCTCCGCCGGGCCGTCCGTCCCCGCGCGCGAGCTGGCGGAGGCCGCCGCGGCCGCGAACGGCGCCCGGGCGGAGCCGTGGCCGCTCGAAGCCGCCCGCGCCACCCTCGGCGCCTACGCCGACGCGCTGGCGCTGGACCAGCAGGTCTCGGCGGAGCGCGCGCGGCGGCTGCTCGGCTGGGAGCCGCGGCGGCCGGACGTGCTGTGGGAGCTGCGGGAAGGGTCGTACGTGGCGGACCAGGACGGGGCGGGAAGCGGTCGCTGACGCGGGTCGGCAGCTTCGGACGGGAACCGTGGGACGCCTGGTCGTGTGACCGGGTGATCGATTGGCGAGGTGTTCTCCCCCTCTCCCGCTTGCGGGGGAGGGGGCCGGGGGGAGGGGGCCCGCTGCCCCCGGATCAGCCGTCGGCCAGCGATAGATAGAAGAAGGTAGCGTCACAGGGGGCGCCGTCCGGCATCAGCGCGTAGCCCGGCACCACGCCGACGCGGATCCAGCCGAGCCGCTCGTACAGGCGGTCGGCGTCGCTCCCGGTGACCGTGTCCAGCACCAGCAGCGTACGCCCCTCCTCGCGCGCCTCCGCCGCCGCGGCGCGCATCAGCATCCCGCCGAGCCCCTGCCTCCGCGCCGAGCGGTGCACCAGCATCTTGGCGACCTCGGCCCGGTGCGGCTGGTTCTCCGGCAGGTCCAGCACCACCTGGACGGTGCCCGCGATCCCGCCGCTCTCCCGGTCCTCCGCGACCAGGAGCACCCGGCCGCCGGCCGCGACGTCCTCCGCGACGTCCCGCCAGAACGCCTCCGCCTTGTCGACGGAGAGCGGCGCCATGAAGCTGACGGACGCGCCGCCCTCCACGCAGTCCACCAGCACGGCGGCCAGCTCGGCGGCGCGCGCCGCGGCCTCCAGTGCCGTGAGGCGGCGCACGCTGAACGGCCTGGTCACGGCGCGTTCCTCCGCAGGCCGCCGCCCGCGCTGGGCGCCGGGTCCGCCGCGAGGGCGACCAGGTAGCGCGTCGCCCGCTCGCCCGGGTTGCGGAACACGATGTGGCCCTCCACGCACATCGCCAGGCAGTCTCCCGCGTCCAGCAGGTGCGTCGCCCCGCCGACGGTCAGCTCCAACCTGCCCTCCATGACCCAGACCTGCTGGGCGATACGGACGGCGCGCGGCCCCGGCGAGTCGTAGACGACACGGGCGCCCGCCGGCAGCTCCACCTCCACCAGCTCGATCGGGGAAGGGAAGCCCGCCGGCGAGAGGTTGCGGCGCACGTACCCCGTCTCCGGGTCGCGCCAGGCGACCTGCTCCGCGCGCCGCGACACGGGCGCGGCGTCGGTGCGCTCGCCGTCCGCGAACAGGGAGGCCAGCGTCACGCCGAGCCCGGCGGCGAGCCGGTCCAGCACGGCGGCGGTGGGGCTGCTCTCGCCCCGTTCGACCAGCGAGATCATGGATCGGCTCACGCCCGCGCGCTCGGCCAGCGCGTCCAGGGTGAGGCCCCGGTCGGCGCGGAGGGCCCGCAGCCGGGCGGCGAGGCGCTCGTGGAGGTCGGTGGAGATCGTTTCCATTATAGTAGAATGCGCGTCCCGAATACCGGAGTCAAGTCCATCGTTCCGGTGATGTCGAAATCGCCGCGCGTGGTTCGACGTTCATGTGAAGAGGCGAAATCGCCAGTCGGTCCGAAGCTCGGCAGCCATCCACGCGCACCCGGGAGAATCCCATGGCCAGGCAGATGTTCATCAACCTTCCCGTCAAGGACCTGAACCGCTCCGTCGAGTTCTTCACGCAGCTCGGCTACACGTTCAACGCGCAGTTCACCGACGAGAACGCCACCTGCATGATCATCGGCGAGAACCTCTACGCCATGCTGCTGGTGGAGGACTTCTTCCGCACCTTCACGGACCGGGAGATCATCGACGCGCACCGGAGCGTGGAGGCGATCGTCGCGCTGGCGCTGGACAGCCGCGAGCAGGTGGACGAGCAGGTGGCGAAGGCGCGCGCCGCGGGCGGGACCATCCCCCGCGAGCCGAAGGACTACGGCTTCATGTACCAGCACGCCTTCCAGGACCCGGACGGGCACCTGTGGGAGGTGTTCTACATGGACGAGAGCGCCGTGCCGCAGCACCAGGGCGCGGAGGCGGTCGCCTCGTAGCGCCGCGGGAGGCGGCAGGCCCCGAACGAGAGAGCCACCGGGCGGCATGGCCGCGCGGGGGCTCTCGTCCTTCTTCCGGGCACCGCTCCGACGACGGACCTCGCCTCAGAACAGCGCCAGGAGCCGCGCCGGGCCGCCGGTTGCGCCGGCGTGCTTCGGGCCGCCCACCACCAGCACCGCGCCCGCCGGGGGCACCCGCCCCAGGTTGGCCACGCACTCCAGCCCGTACTTGCCCGCGGGGAGGAACACCCGGTGCGCCTCGTAGCCGGCCGACGCCCCGACGTCCAGGCTGAGCGTGTCGGAGGCGGCGCCCGCCACCTCGCGCTCCTCCACCAGGAAGCGCGCCGCCTCCGGGCTCCAGCCGGGGGAGTGGAGCGTCCCCGCGGCGTCCGCGTTGAGGAAGCGGGCGGGCTCCGCCAGGCGCGTCTCCCACCCGGAGTGCATCGCCACCACCGCGCCGCGCGGGATGCGGCCGTGGCGCCGCTCCCAGGCCAGCAGGTCGTCCACGGTGATCATGGCGTCGTCGTCGCGGGCGGCGCGCCCGGCGATGGAGACCACCGCCAGCGGGGCCACCAGGCTCGCCGCCGGGAGCGCGTCGGCGGGGGTGCCGTCGGCGGCGAAGTGGGCGGGCGCGTCCAGGTGCGTGCCGGTGTGCTCCACGAAGCGCAGCTCGGCGGAGGCGTAGCCGTCCTTCTCCACCGTCGCCAGGGAGCGCGCGCGGAACTGCGGGTAGCCGGGGAACACCGGGAACTCCGGCGTGAGCACGTGCGTCAGGTCGCGCACGCGCCGCAGCCGCGCCAGCGCCTCGGGGGGGACGGCCAGCGCCGGGGCGTCGTCCCACGGCTCGTGAGCGTCAGCCGATGCGGGACCGGCGTGGGGAGCGTCGGCCAGGACGGACCGGACGATCTCCGGAGAGCACATGCACTTCCCCCTGTGTGTCGGGCGCGGGCGGTGGCCGCGCCCCGGGGCGCGCGGCGGCGAAAGCCCGAATTGTCGCGGAAAGGCGGCCGGCCGACAAGCCGGGGAGGGTCAGCGGAGCGCCGCCTCCAGGGCGGTGCCGTGCAGCCAGCGCAGCAGCCAGGCGGCGAGCGCCGCGACCACGAGCGCGGGGCCCAGGTTGCCCACCACGGCCGCCCGCCGGTTCACCGGCACCTCCTCCCCCATGGTGAAGGCCACGTGGATGCGCACCGCCGCCGAGAACAGCGCCCACGCGACGACCCCGAGCACCCCCGCCGTGAGCGCCCAGCGGCTCCAGGCGAGCCCGGCCAGCAGCCCGACGCCCCCCGCCAGCACGCCGCCCCAGGCGAGCAGCAGGAACGCGTCCCGCCCGCCGAAGCGCGGCCCGATTCGGAGCGCCGCCCGCATGCGCGCCAGCCTCGCGAAGCTCCACGCGGACGTGGCGAGCACGACGGCGCCGATCACGGTGCAGGTCCAGCCGACGACGATGCGAGCGTCCATGGGTGGGGAAGTCCCGGCCGCGCGCGGCGGCCGGATAGGAAGGAGGAGGAGGTCAGGCGGCGGCGTTCTGCACCGGCTCGCCGCACTTCTGGAGGATGGTCTGCACGTCGGCGCCGGCCTGCTCGGTGGCGATGCCGGAGACGCGGGCGCCTACGTTCTCGCCGCGCGCCTGCACCTCGTAGCCGCCGCTCACCACGCGCACCAGCGTCCTCCCGTCCTCGCGCGGGTAGACGGTCACGGTGAGCTGGTCGTACTTCTCGACGCCGCCGAGGAACGCGTCCCCCCAGCCGGTGTGGTCGCGGTCGGCGCGGATGAAGCCGGCCTCCCGGTCGGCGTCCGCCACCACGTAGCCCAGCTCGTTCACCTGCCGCATGGCGCAGGCGAAGGCTTCGCCCGCGGAGCCCGGCGCGACGGTGCGGCTGGGCGGCGCGGGCGTGGACGGGAGGGTGGCGCAGGCGGCGGAGGCGAGGAGCAGGAGAGAAGCCGTGGTGGTGCGCATGGCGGTCGGAGCGTCGGCGGTGGAGAAGGGGACACGCGGAAATCCGGACGCCGCGCGGAGGCAACGCGCGCGCCAGCGCGCGCCCGCCGCGCAAGCGCTTGCCGCACATGCACGTCGCAGCACCGGGGGAAAAAGCCCGCCCCCACGCCGTCCGCCCCGGTGGACACGCCCGTCCACCGCGTGAGGGATTACGGCCCGAAGGGGCGAGACCCCAACAGCAGTATCGTTGGGGGCTCGACTCCGTTGCAGACGGTCGTTTCGTCTGCTACGGAGCCGAAGCCCGACCCCGGCGCCAGCCGGGGGCACGCCCGACCCCGCAGTTCAAAAAAGCCGTCACGAAAGCGGCTCCAAAATCACCGCCGTGCCGTAGCAGAGCACCTCCGTAGCCGACTGCCCGATCTCCGACGCGTCGTACCCGATCCCCACCACCGCATCCGCCCCCAGCTCCCGTGCGTGCTGCATCAGCTCCTGCGTGGCCTGCTGCCGCGTCTGCTCGCACATCTCCGTGTACTCGTGGATCTGCCCGCCGACGATGGTCCGGAGCCCGCCCATGAACCCCTGCGAGATGGTGGGCGAGCGCACCACCACGCCGCGCACGATCCCCAGGTACTCGCGGATGCGGAACCCCTCCACGGTGAAGGTGGTGGTGGTGATGAGGCGCTTGGGGGCGAGGCTGTCCATGGTCGGCGCGGGGGCTCGGGGTTGCGGACGGCGTGGCGCGAACCGACACCCTCGCGCCGGCCGGGCGGACGCGCAAGGGCAGGGGATTTGCGTTCGCCTGGAGTTCGCGGGAAAACCACGACGAACTCGAGACCGGAGACGGACCATGCCGCAGATGACGGACCCGAAGGACCTGCTGAAGCACGAGCTGGGGGACCTGCTCTACGCCGAGCGCCGCTTCCTCACGGCCACCAAGACCATGGCGCGCGAGACCAGCGACCCGCAGGTCAAGCAGCGCATCGAGCAGCACGTGCAGGAGACCGAGGCGCAGATCGAGCGGCTGGGGCGCGCCTTCGAGGCCATCGGCGAGAAGGCCAAGGCCGAGAAGTGCGAGGCCGCCATCGGGCTGCGCGAGGAGCACGACTCCTTCAAGTCCGACGAGAAGCCCTCCAAGACGCTGCTGGAGGCCTTCGACCTGGGCTCCGGGCTGCGCGTGGAGCACTATGAGATCGCGGCGTACCGCACGGCCATCGCCGTGGCCAACGCGCTGGGGCAGGAGGAGTGCGCGCGCATCCTGGGCGAGAGCCTCGCCGAGGAGCTGGAGATGGCGCGCTTCCTGGAGGAGAGCGCTCCCGCGGCGCTGCAGCGCCTGTTCGCCTCCGTGGAGGCGTAGGGGCTCCAGCTCGAACCTCAACCAGGGGGAGGCCCACATGGCCAGATACGGAAGGGACCACGGAGGAGCCCGCGGCTGGTTCGAGCGCTGGTTCGGCGGCGGCGGGGGTGGCGGCGGCTACGACCGGGGCTACCGCTCGTTCGGCGGACGCGGCTACGACCGCTCCAACTTCGGCGGCGGGCGCGGCGGGTACGACCGCTCGTTCTTCGGAGACAAGGTCGGGAACGGCCGGCGCTACGGCAACGACTACGACGCCGGGCGGGGCCGCGGCTACTTCAACCCCGGCTACATGGTGGACGAGGCGTGGGGCGGCGCGTTCGCCCGCGGCGACGCCCAGTTCCAGGGGCGCCGCATCTACGGCGACGACTACCGCCCGCAGGGGCGCCCGGGGTACAGCGGCGGCTACGACGGCCCGTACCGCGGCGACGCGGGCTACGACCAGCCCGGCGGCTTCCGGCGCGCCTTCGGGCGGGGCTACGACCGCGGCCGGTAGCGGCCGGCGATATCGCGGTTCGCAGCGAGGGGCGCCTTCCCGGCAGGGGAGGCGCCCCTCGCCGCGTCAGGCCGCAGCGCGCGCCCGGGTGCGGGCGCGGCGCCGGGTCCACGCGCGGCGCGCCAGGACCCCGGCCGCCACCCAGACCGCGCTGTTCAGTGCCATGAGGCCGAGCAGCCTCCAGGTGCCCAGGAGGTTCACCTCGGCCAGGTACGCCGCCGTCAGCAACGGAAAGCCGAGCGCCCACGAGACCGCTTCGGCCGCGCGGTCCACCACGGCAGGCAGCGGGCGGGAGTTCAGGGCGCGGAACAGCAGCCACAGGTTCAGCCAGAAGAAAAAGACCGTCGCGGATAGGTGGGCGAGCGCCAGCAGGGCGAGGAGGGCGAGCCTGCGCATGGGGGCTCCGGGGCGCGGGTGCGCGAGCGGGCCGCGGGAGTGCGGCGCGGCACCGGAGGGCAAGCGGGCGGCCAGCCGGAGCGCGCGCGGGGCGCTGCGGCAAGGCGTTGCGGCTGCTGTGCTTGTGCGGAGGGCGGCGGCGCGTGGAGCGGGCGGAGGGCGGCGTTCGGGGCGTTCACTGAACGGCCCGGCGCCGTTCAGTGAACCCTCGGGGCCGGCCCGCGGGTCAGGCGGGGCGGCGGAGCAGGCGGGCCTTGGTGCCGTACAGCATCCCCTGGGCGCTGAGGAACTCGCCCACGTCGGGCCAGTGGGCCAGCTCGCCGTCGTCCAGGATCACCACGTTGCGGCGCTGCTCGCGGGTGGCGCCGGAAAGCAGCGTCGACCAGGCCAGCGGCAGGCTCAGCTTGCGGCCGTCGCGGTACTTGCAGATGATCTCGTCCTCCGTCACCCCGATGGTGCGGATGCGCGGGTCGGGAGGGATGTGGGAGTTGATCCAGGTGTTCGGATCCATGGGTGGAGCTCTGCGGTTGGGAAGATCGGGTTCGGGAGGGAGCGATAACGATGCGTGCGAGCGGGCCGGTTGGCAAGACGAACGTCGACGGCGGACGGCGAAAGGGGGTTCGGGCGTGCCCCCGGCTGCGCCGGGGTCGGGCTGCGGCTCCGTAGCAGACGATACGACCGTCTGCAACGGAGGCGAGCCCGCACGATACTGCTGTGCGGTCTCGCCGCTTCGCGCTCGCATCCCTCACGCGGGGCTGGTGCTGGCGTCCGCGGGAGGCCCCCACCCGGCGGCTTTATCGCCGCCACCCTCCCCCGTGCCGGG
>DASVQR010000141.1:0-72070 GCA_036389055.1 Longimicrobiaceae bacterium
GCGAAGCGGCGAGACCCGCCGGCAGTTTGGCGGGGCTCGCCTCCGTTACGCACAGTTTTATCGTGCGTTACGGAGCCGCAGCCCGACCCCGGCGCAGCCGGGGGCACTCCCGAAGCCCGTCCCTCCGTCCAGAGCCGTTCAAACCAGTTCCGCACACCCCGCCGCCCGCCTAGATTCCGGGGCATGAGCACACCCCTTCCGCTGATCCAGAACGGCGTCGTGCGCGGCGCCTGCCCCCACGACTGCCCGGACACCTGCGCCATGCTGGTGCACGTGCGGGACGGCCGCGCCGTGCGCGTGCAGGGCGACCCCGAGCACCCGGTGACGCAGGGCTTCCTGTGCACCAAGGTCAACCGCTACGTGGAGCGCACCTACCACCCCGACCGGCTCACCGTCCCGCTCCGCCGCGTGGGACCCAAGGGCGAGGGCCGCTTCGAGCCGGCGACCTGGGACGAGGCGCTGGACGACATCGCCCGGCGGCTGGGCCGGATCCGCGACTCGGCGGACGGACCGCAGGCGATCCTGCCGTACTCGTACGCGGGGACCATGGGGCTGGTGCAGGGCGGCAGCATGGACCGCCGCTTCTTCCACCGGCTGGGCGCCAGCCTGCTGGCCCGCACCATCTGCGCGGCGGCGGGGACGGAGGGGTGGCGCCACACCTACGGCGAGCGCATGGGCCCCACGCCCGAGGAGGCGGAGCACGCGAAGCTGGTCCTGCTCTGGGGCACCAACACGCTCACCTCCAACCCGCACCTGTGGCCGGCGCTTCGCCGCGCCCGGGAGCGCGGCGCGCGGCTGGTGGCCATCGACCCCATCCGCACCCGCACCGCCGCCCAGTGCGACCAGCACCTGGCCGTCCGCCCGGGCACCGACGCGGCGCTGGCGCTGGGGATGATGCACGTGGTCTTCCGCGACGGGCTGGAGGACCGTGGCTACCTGGAGCGGCACACCGTGGGCTGGGAGGCGCTGCGCGAGCGCGTGCTGGCGGAGTGGGCGCCGGAGCGCACGGCGGAGGTGGTGGGGCTGGAGCCGGAGCAGGTGGAGGCGCTGGCGCGCGAGTACGCCACCACCCGGCCGGCGTTCATCCGCCTCAACTACGGGCTGCAGCGCCACGCGGGCGGCGGCATGGCCGTGCGCGCCGTCTCGCTGCTCCCGGCGGTCACGGGCGCCTGGCGCGACGTGGGCGGCGGGGCCACGCTCTCCACCTCGGGCGCGTTCCGCATGAACGGCGCGGCGCTGGAGCGGCCGGAGTGGATCCCGGCCGGCACCCGCACCGTCAACATGATCCGGCTGGGCGACGCGCTCACCCTGCCGGACGCGGGCGTGGGTGGGCCGCCGGTGCGCGCGCTGGTGGTCTACAACTCCAACCCCGCCGCCGTCGCGCCCGACCTGGGCCGGGTGCGCGAGGGGCTGCGGCGCGAGGACCTGTTCACGGTGGTGCTGGAGCACTTCCGCACCGACACCGCCGACTACGCGGACTGGCTCCTCCCCGCCACCACCCAGCTGGAGCACTGGGACGTGCACAGCTCGTACGGGCACCTGTACGTCACCCTGAACCGCCCGTCCATCCCGCCGGTGGGCGAGAGCCTCCCCAACTCGGAGATCTTCCGGCGGCTCGCCGCCCGCATGGGCATGGACGACCCGGAGTTCCAAGACGACGACCTGGCGCTGATCCGCCAGGCGCTCTCCTCCTCCGACCCGCGGATGCGGGGGATCACGCTGGAGCGCCTGCTGGAGGAGGGGTACGCGCGCCTGGAGCTGCCGAAGCCGTTCGCGCCCTTCGCCGACCCGGTGCGCTTCAACACCCCGTCGGGGAAGATCCAGGTCCTCGCGCCGGAGCTGGAGCGGCTGGGGCTGGACCCGCTTCCCGCCTACGTGCCCCCCGCCGAGGACCCGCGCGCCGACCCGCGGCGCGGCGCCCGCTTCCCGCTCGTGCTGCTCTCCCCGCCGGAGCACCCGTTCATGAACTCCACCTTCGTGAACATCCCCGCGCTCTCCAAAGCGGCAGGCGGCGCGAAGCTCCTGCTGCACCCCAACGAGGCGGCGGTGCGCGGGATCCGGGACGGCGACCGGGTGCGCACCTGGAACGAGCGCGGCGACTTCACCGCCCGCGCCGTGGTCACGGAGGACGTGCGGCCCGGCGTGGCCGTCTCCTACGGCGTCCGCTGGGCCCGGCTCTCCGAAGAGGGGAAGACGGTCAACGACACCACCTCCCAGGCCGAGACCGACCTGGGCGGCGGCGCCGTGTTCTACGACAATGCGGTGGAGGTGGAGGTCGTGTCCGCCGCTTCCTCCGACCCGGCGCGCGACGTGCTCGCGGAGCCGGCCGCCGTCTGACCTCGCCCAGGCTGGCACGGCGCGGCGCGGCGGGTTATCGTGCCGCCGCGCCGCGGCCGTGCCGCCCACGTCCACGCTCCAGCGCCGTACCCGCTTGCGTCTCCTCTACGTCTCGCACTCCTTTCCGCTCCGCGGTGACCCGCTCTCCAACGTCGGGGGGATGCAGCGCGTCGCCACGGGGCTGTACCACGCCCTCGCCGCCCGCCCCGACGTGGAATTGCACCGGCTGGCGCTGGAGACCGCCTGGGAGGACACCACGCTGCGCATGCCCCCGTTCATGGCCGGGCTGCTGCGGGGGATCCCGCGGGCGGTGGAGCGCGAGCGGATCGACGTGGTGCTCTTTTCCTCCATGGTCACCGCCACGCTGGCCCTGCCGCTGCGCCGCCGCCTCGCCGCGGCCGGGGCACGGCTGGCCGCCATCCCCGTGGGGCGCGACGTGACGCTGCCGGTGGCGCCCTACCAGTGGCTGGTGCCGCGGGTGATGAGGTCGCTGGACCTGGTCTTCCCCATCAGCCGCGCCACCGCGCGCGAGTGCCTGGCCCGCGGCGCCGCCCCGGAGCGCACCCACGTGGTCCCCTGCGGCGTGGACACCGCCGCCTTCGCCGCCCCCGCGGACCGCGCCGCCGCCCGCGCCGAGCTGCTGCGCGCGCTGGGCGCGGACGACCTGCCCCCGGACGCGCTGCTCCTCGCCAGCGTGGGGCGGCACCAGGAGCGCAAGGGCTTCCAGTGGTTCGTGTCCGAGGTGATGCAGCGCCTCCCCGAGGACGTGGTGTACCTGCTGGCCGGCGAGGGCCCCATGACCCCCGCCATCCGCGAGGCGGTTGCGGCGCGCGGGCTGGGCCGGCGGGTGCTGCTCCCGGGCCAGGTGCCGGAGGACACCCTGCGGGCGCTGTACCGCGGCGCCGACCTGTTCGTGATGCCCAACGTTCCCGTCCCCGGCGACATCGAGGGCTTCGGCGTGGTGATGCTGGAGGCCGGGCTCTGCGGCCTCCCCGTGCTCGCCGCCGACCTGGAGGGGATCCGCGACGTGGTGAGCGAGGGCCGGAGCGGGCACCTGCTCCCCAGCCGCGACGCCGCCGCCTTCGCCGACGCCGTGCTGCGCTACCACGCCGACCGCCCTGCCCTGGCCCGCGCCTCCGCCGGCGCCGCCCGCCACGTGGCCGACGCCTTCTCCTGGGGCGCCGTGGCCGAGCAGTACCTGCGCGTCCTGCGCTCCGGCACGCGGGGTGGTGCGGTTCCCCGGAGGCGGTCCGCCCCTCGCTGACCAGCCCGTCTCCCCAGCCACCCCCACCCGCGGTGCACCCATGGACGAAGGCGTTCTCGCGGTTCTGATCGGCGGCCTGATCGTTCTCGTCCCCGTGGCCGGCATCACCGCGCGCTTCGCGCTCAAGCCGCTGATCGACTCCATCCTCCGGGTCGCCGAGGCGCGCCGCCCGGCGGAGGAGGTGCGCCAGCTGGAGCGCCGCGTGGCGCAGTTGGAGCAGGAGCTCGCCGGGCTCCGCGGCGGCCCGCGCGTCCCTCCCGTGCAAGCGGAGCCCGTCCGCACGCTTCCCGAGCCCGGCCACGCCGTCCACCAGGGCTGATTCTTTGCCGCCTGGACGGGCCGCTACGGAGCCGGACGGTACTGCTGTCCGTCTCCTCCGCGGGCTCCGGGAACCCCACGGAACTGCTGTGGGTTTCCCTCGCCGGGGTGAGCCTCACGCAAACCGCCGCGTGAGTCTCCCCCCGAACATCTTCACGTGGATACGGCTAAAAGCAAACGGCGCCCCCGCCTCGGCATCGAGGCGGGGGCGCCGTCGCAGGCTGTCCCCTGTTCCCTGTAACCTGTCCCCTATCTTCTCGGCACCCGCACCGTCCCGGCCACCCGCCCCACCCGCACGCCGCCGCTGCCGTCGTCGCGCACCGTCAGGTTCCCGCCCACGCCGTCCACGCGGATCCCGCCGGAGCCGTCCTCGCGCACCAGCACGTCGCCGCGGACGTCGCGCACGTCGATCTCGCCGGAGCTGTCCTCGTCCACCACCACCGCGCCGCGCACGTCGCGGATGCGCAGCTCGCCCGAGCTGTCGGTCACCCGCACGCCGCCGGCCACCTGCGCGATGGAGACGCCGCCAGAGCTGTCGGTCACGTCCAGGTCGCCGCGCACGTCCTCGATGACGAGCTCGCCGGAGCTGTCCTTGACGCGCAGGGCGCCCACGCGGCGGATCTCCGTCTCGCCGCTGGAGTCGTCCACGTCCACCGCCATCCCCTCCGGCACCTCGATCACCAGGTCCAGCACCCGCTGCACCCGTCCCAGGAGCACCCGCACCTCGGGGATCTCCACCGCCACGCGCACCTCGGAGCCGCTGCGGTCGGCCGCCAGGCGCATGGCGTCCAGGTACTTGCGGTCGTTGGCGCGGGCCACGCCGCGGATGCGCACCTCGCGCAGCCCGGGACGCCCCTCGATCCGCAGCGAGCCGGCAAGTGCGTCCACCCGGAGGCGGGTGGCGCCGCGGGCGTCCACCACGGCGTCGCGGGGCGAGGAGTGCCGCTGCGCGGCCAGGTGCGAGGGGAGCAGGGCGGCGCCGAGGGCGAGCGCCAGCGATGCGGCGGCGACTGTGGGAGCGTTCATGGGAGCAACCCGGGAGGTGAGGAGCGAGCCGAACCGGCGACGTCGCACCCTACGGCGCCCGCGCGCCCCCGGTTTCACCCCGCCCGCTCCGTCCCCTCCGCCGCGAGGTCCGCGCCCTCCCACTCGCGGTGGAAGCGCTCCAGGAACTCCTCCATGAAGCGGTGCCGCTCCGCCGCGGCGCGGCGGGCGCCGGCGGTGTTCATCCGGTCGCGCAGCAGGAGCAGCTTCTCGTGGAAGTGGTTGACGGTGGGGCCCGTGCTCGCCTTGTACGCCGCGAACGAGCCGTGCGCCTCCGGCGCGGCCTCCGGGTCGTGCAGCGGCCGCCCCCGGCTCCCGCCGTAAGCGAAGGCCCGCGCCACCCCGACGGCCCCGATCGCGTCCAGCCGGTCGGCGTCCTGCACCACCGCCCCCTCCAGGCTGCTCATGGGCGTGGGCACCCCGGCGCCCTTGAAGGAGAGCTCCGCGACGATGCGCGCCACGTGCTCCGTGGTCGCCTCGTCCACCCCCAGCCCGGCCAGCCACTCGCGGGCGGCGCGCGGCCCCGCCGTCTCGTCGCCCCCGTGGAACTTGTGGTCGGCCACGTCGTGCAGCAGCGCCGCCAGCTCCGTCACGAAGGGGTCCGCCCCCTCCTCCGCCGCCAGGCGGAGCGCCGCGGCGCGCACCCGGTGCACGTGCCACCAGTCGTGTCCCGTCCCCTCCCCCTGCATCCGCTCCCGCACGTACGCCTCCGTGCGCTCCAGCACCGCCGCTCCGTCCATCGCCACGTCCGCTCCTTTCGCTGTTCCGCCGGGCACGGCGCCCCCTCCCGGATCCGCCCGGAATCTGCACCGCGGCCGCGGCGCGCGAAAGCTCCCCACAGGGCGTCGCGACACCGGGGCGCCAAACGTTTGAGCAATCATCGCAAGCAGTTGCTGGCAAGATACTTGCGGACCGCCCTGGCGCGTACCACGAGCACCATTCCAGGGCAGGGAGCAGGCATGGCGTACCGGGAGTTCACCGACAGGCAGGGGCGGACGTGGCGGGCGTGGGACACCCATCCGCAGAACCGGAACATCGTGACCGCCCCGTACGCCGAGGGGTGGCTCTGCTTCGAGTCGCAGACGGGGAAGCGCCGCCTGAGCCCCATCCCGGAGCGGTGGGACGAGCTGCCGCAGGAGCGCCTGTGCATGCTCCTGCGCGCCGCCGACGAGGTGGTCCCGCTCCGGGTGGAGAGCGACATGCCGGACGGCGACCCCACCCCGCAGCTCCCGTAGACGGGCAACGCGACAGGCCCGGACCGCCAGGGTCCGGGCCTGTCTCCGGTTCGGGAAGGGTCCGGCGCGCCGGCCGTCAGGCCCCGGCGCCCGCCCGTCCGCCTTCCACCAGCTTCGCGAATCCGCGCAGCCCCTCGATCAATTCCTCCGCCGAGGTGGCGATGTCGCCCACGTGGAGGACCATGTCGCGCGGCACGGCGAGCTCCAGGATCTCGATGGCCCGGTTCACCGCGTCGGCGCGGGCGCTCCGCGGGTCGGCCTCTGCGCCGTGGGAGAGGGCACGCCGGCGGCGCCGCACGTGCGACTGGAAGTGGTCGCGCCCCTCGTCCGTCACCAGCACCACGCCGTCACGCCGCTGCACGAAGTTGCGCGACTCCAGCGCGCGCACCACCCGGCCGTCGAGTCCGTCCTCCGGCACGGGGCCGGTGCGCCGGGAAAGCTCGCGCAGGAGGTCCGACTGCTTTTCACTCAAAGCTGTGCTCATGGGCTTCGTTCTACCTTGACATTCCACCGCCCGGTCCGCGACGAACCGGCCGTGCGACATCTGATCTTGGGGGGAGCTCCGGATGCGGGTCCGTTCCACACGCTACAGCGGAATGCGCGCGGGGGCAAGACCAAACATTCGGGGAACGCCCTTATAGAACCCCGCGCGCGACAAAGTTCCCCGCGCCGTCGTTTTCAACCCCTTGGCCCGCGGCCACTTCCGCCCCACGCCGCCGCAAAGGCGCGCCATCGGGTCGCTTTCCCGCCGGACATTACGCCGTCCCAACAGGAAAACACGTTTCGTATGTAAGATTCTCCGCTCTGGCAGACTCATTCGGCACGCAAGCCGGTTCATGTGCGCGGCGGCACAAAACCATGTAGTGCATCCGCGAACATTTCCTGCCTGGATCTCGTGCGGCATCGCCACCCGGCGTACTTCGTACTGCGTACTCCGTACTTCCTCACCCCACCAGCTCCCCCCGCATCACCGTCACCGCCTGCCCGCCCAGGTGCACCCGGTCGCCGTCGGCTCGCACGCGCACCGTGCCCCCGCGGGCCGAGGCCTGGAAGCCCACCAGCTCCGCGCGCCCCAGCCTGCGGGCCCAGTACGGCGCCAGGCAGCAGTGGGCCGAGCCGGTCACCGGGTCCTCGTCCACGCCCACGCGTGGCGCGAAGAAGCGGGACACGAAGTCCACCCCCGGCGTCTCCGAGCGGCTGGTGACGATGATGCCGCGGGCCGCCACGCCGCGCAGCAGCCCGAAGTCGGGGCGCAGCCCGCGCACCTCCTCCTCCGACTCCACCTCCACCAGGCAGTCGAAGTGGCTGCGGCCCACGTACAGCGGGGCGGCGCCCAGCGCGCGCGCCAGCTCCGGCGAGGCCGCCGTCTCCTCCTCGGGCTTGGCGGGAAAGTTCATGGAGATCCAGGCGCCGTCGCGGCGCGCGGTGAGCAGGCCGCTGCGCGTGTGGAAGCGCGCCTCCGCGTCCGGCGCCAGCCGTCCGTCCTCCCACAGCAGGTGGGCGGTGGCGAGCGTGGCGTGCCCGCACAGGTCCACCTCGCACGCGGGGGTGAACCAGCGCAGCTCCCACTCGTCGCCGCGGGGGTGCAGGAAAGCGGTCTCGGAAAGGTTCATCTCGCGGGCGACGTCCTGCATCCACGCCTCGTCGCGCGCCGCGGGGAGGACGCACACGGCGGCCGGGTTGCCGGCGAAGGGGCGGTCGGTGAAGGCGTCCACCTGGACGATGGGCTGTCCCATGGCTCTCGGCGGGGAGGGGGGAGGCGCAGGGCGGGAGCCCGGCGCGGACGCGGCAAGTTAGAGGCTCCCCCGGAGGCTCCGCAACGCGGCGGGGGCCCGGGCGCTCGGCCCGGGCCCCCGCCGCACCGCCCGCGCGCAGGGCGCGCTACGGGCGCGCCCCCGCCGGCGCGGCGCCGCGGGCCGTGAACCCGAAGTACGCCAGGGGGATCCCGAGCACGGCGTGCAGCCAGATGTCGTTGCCGCCGATGGGGACCAGCCCGAAGGTGTCCGGCGCGATGAACCCCATGACCATCAGCACCAGGTAGGTCACGCCCGCCGCCCGGCAGTACGTCCTCGCCGCGCCCCAGCTGCGCGAGGCCGCCAGCCCCCACACCCCGAAGGCGAGGTGGATCAGGTTGTGGAGCAGGTTCACCGGGAACAGGCCGAGCGCCCTCGGCGCCGTTGCCGTGTGCGGGTCCATGCTCCCGCCGGCCGCCACGAAGCCCGCCACGGCCGCCAGGAGGAACCCGATGCCGAACACCTGCGCGACACGCTGGACCGTGGTCATGGCTGCCTCCTGCTCGCGGGTGGACGATGCCCCGCCGCGCGGCGGGGCGTGGAAACGACCGTTCCGGTCCAGCAACGCGCGTGCCCGCCCGGCGGGCGTGGCGGGAAGGGATCTTGCGTGGACGGGCGGGGGTGATGCGACCGCAACCAGGGCCCGCGGGGACGCCGTGGGCCGCCGCGACGAGGAGGATGCCATGGCGCGCTACGAGGACGATTTCCACTGGAAGAGCTACCGCGGCTTTTCCATGCGGCCGGAGCCGGTGCGGGGCGAGTCGCTCGACCCCAACTACCGGGGCGGCGACTACCGGGGGATGCGCATGGGCAGGGGCCAGCCCAACCAGGCGGCCTACGGGCGCTACCGCCTGGACCACGCCGCGGAGCTGGGCGGATCCGGCGGGTTCCCGGGGACCGAGGACCGGGAGTGGCGGCTCCGCCGGGACACGGGGACGTACGAGCCCGTCCTGGGTCGGGGCCAGGGCGGCTACGACCGGGGCTACGATCCCCGCGGCGGGTACAACTGGCGCGGCTTCGATCCGCCGGCGCAGGGCGGCCGCGGCTACGATCGCGGGTATGGCGCCGGCGGCCGGATCGTGGAGGACGGCGGCGTGCAGGGCGACAACCGCTACCTGCGCCAGTACAACGCCGCCAGCCCGGCGCTGCGCGGCGGCCAGGCGTACGACCGCAGCTACGGCCACGCCGGCGGCGAGCCGGGCGGGCGCCCCGGCCGCGGCGTCTACGACCGCGACCACCAGCAGCGCGACGCCAACCGCTACGGCGGCTACAGCAGCGGCGGCTTCGGGGAGCGCTGGCTCCCCAAGAACCACCCCTGAAGCCCGCGGGGCGGCTCCCGAACCCGGAGCCGCCCCCGCCCCGCCGCCCCGATGCAGCGCAGCCTGCTCGCCGTGGACCTGGGGCTCCGCACCGGGCTGGCGCTGTTCGGCGACGACGGCCGCCTGCGCTGGTGCCGCTCCCAGAACTTCGGGAGCGTGACCCGGCTGAAGCGCGGCATCCACGGCGTGCTCGCCGACGTCCCCGCCCTCGCCTGGCTGGTGGCCGAAGGCGACCGCCACCTGTTCGAGCTGTGGGAGCGCGAGGCCGCGAAGCGCGGAGCCTCCGCCCGCCGCGTGAGCCCGGAGACCTGGCGCCCGCGCATGCTCCTGGCGCGCGAGCAGCGCAGCGGCGCCCAGGCCAAGCAGAGCGCCGACGCCACCGCCCGCCGCATCATCGACTGGTCCGGCGCCCCCCGTCCACCCTCGCTGCGCCACGACGCCGCCGAGGCGGTGCTGATCGGCTTCTGGGGCGTGCTGGAGGTGGGATGGCTGGACGCCGTGCCGCCCGAGCTGCGCGGCGCCCTCCCCCCCGCCGCCCCCACCGCGCACCGCTGACCAGCGCAGTTGCCGTTCGCAGTTGCCGTTCGTAGTTGCCGTTAGCAGTTCCCGCAGTATCCCTCGAAATCTGTTCGGAGGGAGACAGCCGGGCAGTTTCGGCTGGCTCCCTCCGGCGGAGGGAAACCCGCAGCAGTACCGCGGGGTTCCCGGAGCCCGCGTAGGAAACAGGCCGGCAGTTTGGCCTGGTTCCGGAGCGGCCCCGCCACCACGCACCGAACCACACCCTCGAAACGAATCCCCGGAAAACCCCGTACTCCACCTCCGCGGGACTCGAAGCACCGTTGCGAACCCCCTCCGGCCGCATTTAGTTAGGAGCGTGCCGCGCGACGTCCCGCGCCGAACACGACCTCGAAAAGGAGCAACCCCGGTGGGAATCTTCGACTTCGTCAAGCGCGAGCTGATCGACATCATCGAGTGGCTCGACCCGTCGAGCGACACGATGGTGCACCGCTTCGAGCGGTACAACAACGAGATCAAGAGCGGCGCAAAGCTGATCGTCCGCCCCGGCCAGGCCGCCGTGTTCGTGGACGAGGGCCGCGTGGCCGACGTGTTCGCCCCGGGCACGTACACGCTGACGACGGAGAACATCCCCGTCCTGTCCACGCTCAAGGGGTGGAAGTACGGCTTCGAGAGCCCGTTCAAGGCCGAGGTGTACTTCGTCGCCACGCGCCAGTTCACCGACCGGAAGTGGGGCACCAAGAACCCCATCATGCTCCGCGACCCGGAGTTCGGCCCGGTGCGGCTGCGCGCCTTCGGCACCTTCGCGGTGCGCGTCTCGGAGCCGGCCAAGTTCGTGGCCGAGATCGTGGGCACCAACGGCCACTTCCAGACGGAGGACATCGAGGGCCAGCTCCGCAACCTGATCACCTCGCGCTTCGCCGACGTGCTGGGCGAGAGCAAGATCCCGGTGCTGGACCTGGCCGGCAACCAGGACGAGCTGGGCGGCTTCATCGCCGACCGCATCCGCCCCGAGTTCCTGGCCTACGGCATCGAGATCACCAAGGTGCTGGTGGAGAACATCTCGCTGCCGGAGGAGGTGGAGAAGGCGCTGGACAAGCGCACCAGCATGGGGGTGATCGGCGACCTGAGCGCCTACACCCGCTTCCAGACCGCGGAGGCCATCGGCAACGCGGCGAAGACGCCGGGCGGCGCGGCCGGCGAGGGGATGGGGCTGGGGATGGGCTTCGCCATGGCCCAGCAGATGGCGCAGAGCATGGGGGGCGCGCACGGGGCCTCCGCCGCGCCCGCCGGACCGCCGCCGCTCCCGGGCGGGGCGCAGTTCTACATCGCGCTGGACGGCGCGCAGAGCGGCCCGCACGGGCTGGACGCGCTGCGCGGCCGCGTGACGGACGGGTCGCTGACGCGCGACACCCTGGCCTGGAAGCAGGGGATGGCCGGGTGGACCCCGGCCGGCGAGGTGCCGGAGCTGGCCGCGCTCTTTGCCGCCGCGCCGCCGCCGCTCCCGCCGCGGTGAGCACCCCCTCCGCGGAGCAGGCGGGCCCCCGGCTCGCCTGCTCCGGGTGCGGGGCGGGGCTCCGCTTCGCCCCCGGCACCGACTCCCTCCTCTGCCCCTACTGCGGCACCACCACCCCCGTCCCGCCCACGCTCGGCGGCACGGAGGAACTGGACTTCCACGCCTGGCTGGCCCGCCTGGCCGCCGGCTCGGAAACGTGGGAGGTGCTGGACGCGCACTGCACCTCGTGCGGCGCGGAGACCACGCTGGACCCGAACGTGGTGTCCGAGGAGTGCCCCTTCTGCCGCGGCGCGCTGGTGCCGGCCCGCGCCTCCCGCCGGCTGATCCGCCCCACCGCGCTCCTCCCCTTCCGGGTCACCCGCGAGCAGGCCGAGGCGGCGCTGGAGCGCTGGATGCGCGGCGTGTGGCTTGCCCCCAACGACTTCAAGCGGAACGCCACGCGCGAGGGGAAGCTGGTGGGGGTGTACGTGCCCTGCTGGACCTTCGACTGCGAGGCGACCACGCGCTACTCGGGGGCGCGCGGGGAGTGGTACTGGGTGTCGGAAACCTACACGGTCACCGAGAACGGCAGGCCGGTGACGCGCACCCGGCAGGTGCGCAGGACGCGCTGGTATCCGGCCTCCGGCACCGTCCACGACTCGTTCGACGACGTGCTGGTGCTGGCCAGCGACAGCCTGCCCCGCAAGGAAGCGGACGCGCTCCAGCCGTGGGACCTCCCCGCGCTGGTGGCCTTCTCGGAGGAGTACCTGGCCGGCTTCCGCACCGAGAGCTACCGGGTGCCGCTGGACGCCGGGTTCGAGCTGGCGAAACCGGTCATGGACGAGACCATCCACCTCACCATCCGCCGCGACATCGGCGGCGACGAGCAGCAGGTGCACCACGCGGACACGCGCTGGGACGACGTCACCTTCAAGCACGTGCTGCTCCCCGTGTGGATCAGCGCCTACCGCTACCGCGGCCGCGTCTTCCGCCGGCTGGTGAACGCCCGCACCGGCGAGGTGCAGGGCGAGCGGCCCTGGAGCTGGATCAAGATCGCGCTCCTGGTGATCCTGGCGCTCGCCGTCCTCCTGGTCGTCACCCTCCTGTCCGGCGGCGACGGCTCTTCCTCCGGCTCCTACGGGGCGCTGGCCCCGCTCGTCGGCTCCGGCGCGGCGGCGCTCCTGTCCGGCTAGCGGGCCGCGGGGAGGCTCCGGACCCGCTCGCGCAGCGCCTGGTACTCCGGCGTGTCGCGCACCAGCTCCCGGTCCAGCGGCCCCAGCGTGCCGATGGTGGCGCGGGCCTCGCGGACGCGCTCCTCGCTGGTGGGGTGGCTGGCGAACCACTGCTCCACCGCTCCCGGCCGGCGCTGCTGCTCCCGGAGCAGCTCCTCGAAGAAGGTGGCGATCCCTTCCGGGTGGTACCCGGCGGCCACCACCGTCTCGATGGCTTCGCGGTCCGCCTCGCGCTCGGCGTCGCGCCCGTACTTGGCGAGGATCGCCGCCCCGCCGCCCTGGATGGCCACCTGCTCCAGCACCCCCGGCTCGCGCCCGAGGAGCAGGTACACCAGGGAGACCAGCAGCCCCGCCCCCTGCTGCTTCTCCATCTGCTCCAGCCCGTGCCGCTCGGTGACGTGGGCGATCTCGTGCCCCAGCACCCCCGCCAGCTCCGCCTGCTGGTCGGCGGCCTCCACCAGCCCGCGGTTCACGAACACGTGCCCGCCGGGGATGGCGAAGGCGTTGACCTCGGGCGAGTCCACCAGGTAAAAGGTGTAGCGCCGCCCCGTGGAGTCCGCCCGCTGCGCCAGCGCCTCGCCCAGCCGGCTCAGCGCCGCGGTCGCCACCGGGTCGCGGATCAGCCGCGTCTGCGCCATGATCTCCGCCGCGTACGACTCCCCGATCCGCGCCTCCTCCTCCGGCCCGATGGACCCGGCGCACGCCGCCAGCGCGGCAAGCGGGAGCAGCCGCGCGAAGCGCCGCGCGCGTCCGACGTGTAGTGAGCGTGCCATACCGCCAGTCTCCTCCCGGTGTGCCGAAGGGCCCGCCGCCATGAGCGCCGGGCCCTTCACGTTCCGCACCAGCGCCCCCGCAGACCGCCGTTTGCAGTTCGCAGTTTCGTCGTACCCATATCAAGCTGTCACGGAGGGAGACAGCCGGGCAGTTTCGGCTGGCTCACTCCGGCGCAGGGAAACCCGCCGGCTGTTTGGCGGGGTTCCCGGAGCCCGCGTAGGAAACAGGCCGGCAGTTTGGCCTGGTTCCGCAGCGGCCCGCCACGACACCCAAAAACAACAGTCTACACACCTCGCTCCCGAAACAGCTTGAGCCGCAACACCACCCGGTCCACCAGCCGGTCCGGCGGCCACACCTCCGCGTACTCCGCCACCGCCAGCGCGATCTCCGCCTTGACCCGCCGCCACGGCGTCTGCCCCTTCCGCACGTCGGCGATCCACCACCCCGGCACCAGGTCCGCCAGCGCGAACAGGTCCGCCACCCGCTCCGGCACCGCCATGTATCCCTCGTCGGACAGGTACACCGCCCCGTCCACGTCCCCGGCCAGCACGTGCGCGATCTCGTGCCGGAAGGCGAAGAGCCGGTCCGTGCGCTCCGAGCTGCGGTTGACCAGCACCGGGTACGCGTCCGCGCAGCGCGGCAGCGTCATGGCGATGGTGTCCGACTGGAAGGGAAACACCTCCACGTGGCACCCCGCCCCCCGCAGCAGCTCCGAGAGCTGGTCGGTGCGCAGCGGCGCGTAGTGGCCGGCGTAGTCGCCCACGAACCGGCGCGCGTCCTCCACCAGCCGCGCGGCCTCCGCGAGGATCCGCTCCTCGTCAGAGCTCATCGCCTTCCACGCGGTCGCGCAGCTCGTACCACCAGTCGGGGAGCAGCCCGCGGGCGGTGAGCATCCTGCGCAGCCCTTCCAGGGCGTCCAGCTTGCGCAGCTTCTCCTGCCCCGCCGGCCCGATCCCGCCCACGAAGCGGGCGATGGAGTCCAGTGAGGCGAACATCTCGCCCGCCTGCCCTTCCCCGCCGTCCACGGCGTGGGCGACGGAGTCGGCTTCGGCCTCGCCGGGATCATGCCCGCTCAGCAGCCACTCCGGGTCCACGCTCCCCCACTCGGCGATGCGCTCCACGTGGTAGCGGTGCGGCACCGAGCCGCCCGTCTCCCAGCGCGCGATGGAGCCGGGGTGCACCCCCAGCTTGTCCGCCAGCTCCGTCCGGTCCCATCCCAGCCTTTCCCGCACTTTCCGGAGGCGGAAACCGACCGACCGCCGAGTCGCTACGTCCATAACACGTACCCACTCCTTTCCACACACCCTTGACAGGCGCTCATAAGGGGTTAAGATTGTTGCAGGATGTTTATGGATAGACCCGCCACCCTGCGACAAGTGTTAAGAGGGCAGGATAGTCGCGGGCGGAGCGACATGCAAGGGTCTGGCCCACCGTCCGCGCGTGCGAGCCGGACGCAACCCGGAGGAGCCGCAGTGCCACACGCCGCCGCGCCGCAGGAGCTGGAGCCCGGGGAGGGGGAGCGCTTCCGCGCCCCCGAGAGCCCGCGGGCCGGGGAAGCACCGGGGGAGGACCGGCTGCTGCGCCTGGCCTCCAACTGCCCGCGCTGCGGCTCGCGCCCGGCGCTCCGCATCACCGGGGAGATGGCCAGGCTGCTCACCGACGAGGCGCAGGGGGCGCGGCTGGGCACGTACCAGTGCCAGCGGCGCGGGTGCGGAGCGATCTACGACCTGGTCGCGGGGGAGTTCCTGGAACGGGAGTAGGGAGGCGCGCCGGCAGCCGCTCCGGCGCCCGGCACGCCCCATCCGGCGGAGCCGAACATAGACCGAAAATAAGCTCCGGAGACGGGCCGGTAAAGGCCCCCCACTCGGCACAGTGACCGAGCCAGGGGGCCTTTTCTCGTGCTGCCCCCGGGCCCGATGCGACCCGCCCCCGTGCGGATCCCGCGCACCCCAAACCAGAGGATGCAACCATGCACCGCAACCGGACCCTCGCGCCCGGGGGGCTGCAGCCCGCCCCCTCCACCGATACCAGTGTGCCAAATTCTACAGAGGGGGACGTCCCGCTTCGGCGCGAGGCGCGCGGCGGCCGGCTCGTCCGCCTCGCCACCAGCTGCCCCCGCTGCGGCTCCCGCCCCGCGCTCCGGGTGACCGAGGACCTCGTGCGCGGCATGAACGCGCCCGAGGAGCTCACCCGCATCGGCACCTACCAGTGCCACCGCCGCGGGTGCGGCACCATCTACGACCTGTACGTCGACCCCCGGCTGCTGGAGATGCAGCCGGGCGGCGGCGGCGCGTCCTGAGCGCCCCGCCGCCCCCTGCAAGGAGAGCCCCATGCGTCGCACCCACCAGGCCCCGGACCGCCGGGGCGTTCCCGCGGGGTGGGGGAGATGAGCCCCCCGAGCGGGTCGTCCGCGCAGCTCCCCTCCCCTTCCCTCCAGCCCGGCAGCCCGGTGGACCCCACCACCGCGCTCCCCGGGGCCCCGGCGGGCGGGCAGCCGGGTGACCCCCTGGGCACCGTCGGCATCGCCCTGCTCGCCTACGGGCTGGTGCAGCTCCTGTCCCGCGTGGTGGACCGTCTCCCCTTCGGCCGGGCGAGCGGCCCGGAGGGCGGGGAGGGCGGCGGCTTCACCCGCGACGACCGCAAGCGGCTGGAGCGGCTGGTGGAGATCGCCGCCGCCGACCACGCCCGCATGGAGCGGATGCAGGAGGAGCTCAAGGAGGTGTACGACTACGCCCGCTGGGCCACCGAGCAGCGCCGGCGGCTGGGCGATCCGGGCGACGAGGGCGCCTGGCGGCACCGCATGGAGGGGCTGCTGGACCACATGGCCACCAACCAGCGGCTCATCGGCCAGGCGCTGGACGAGCTGCGCGAGGTGCAGGGCAAGCTGGACAACGTGCTGCGCAAGCTGCGGGCGCTCTGGTTCCGGCTGGGACAGCGCCGCAACGACCGCAAGTAGGGGGAAGCCACGGGACCCTGTGACGCATTCCACGCACCCCCGCCGGGCCACAAAAAAAGCGAGCCGCTGCCTGGGCGAGCGGCGGTGCGGCCTCCCGGCACACGGGATTCTTGACACACCGTTAGGCGTAAACTACCTTGACCGCCCGTCGGCACCAGATCCCATCATCGCCGCCGCCCGGCCGGTCACCCCGGCCCCGGGCGCGCATCCATCAGGTCCCGCTTCGGTACGTCCTTTCGGAGAACCCGTGTGGCCGTGGAGAGGTCAGAGAGGATCGGTCGGTCCTGGCGCTCCGGGGGTGCCGCCGGCAGCTCGTCCGCTCCGTGCTCGTTTCCGCCGCATGCGCCCGCAACGCTTCCATCGACGATCCAGCGAGTCCGGAACCACCAGCGCCGCGCCGCCCGTCGGCACAGGCTGAATCTGCGCAGGAACGCCCAGCGTGGGGGGCGCGGCTAGTCCGGATTCCCACGAGTACCTGTCGGCCGGTGCGGCGCTGCCGAACCCCGATCAAACCACCACACAGGAGTCGTAGTATGAGGATCAGCGGAACGGTGAAGTGGTTCAACGACGCCAAGGGCTTTGGCTTCATCACGCCGGCCAACGGAGAAAAGGACTGCTTCGTCCATTACTCCGCCATCCTGGGGAACGGCTTCAAGTCCCTGGCAGAGGGCGAGGCGGTCGAGTTCGACCTCGTCCAGGGCGAGAAGGGCCCCGCGGCCGAGAACGTGGCGCGCGTCGGGGCGGCCGGCTGAGCCGGCCGCGTCAGCACGACAGCACGGACGGCGAGGCGCCGGGCCCCCAGCGGGTCCGGCGCCTCGTCGCGTCCCCGCCTGACACCCCGCCGCTTCAGAACTCCCCGATCATCCCGATCTCGGTGCGCAGCTCGTAGCCCAGCTCGCGCTGCACGGTGGTCTGCGCCAGGTCGATCAGCGCGCGCACGTCCGCCGCGGTGGCGCCGCCCAGGTTGACGATGATGTTGGCGTGCTTGTGGAAGATCTGCGCGTTCCCCAGCACGTGCCCCTTGAGCCCGCACTGGTCGATCAGCCGCCCCGCCCCCACCCCCTCGATCTTCTGGAAGATGGACCCGGCGCTGGGGTACAGCCACAGGTCCGGGTGCCGGTCGTCGCGCCACTGCAGGTTCTCGCGGATCACGTCGCGCAGCGTCTCGCGCGGCTGCGGCTCCAGCCGGAAGGTGACGTCCAGCACCACGTCGCGCCGGTCGTGCAGCACGCTGTAGTCGTAGCCGAAGCGGAAGTAGTCGCGGTCCACCCGCCGCATCTCGCCCTCCTCGGTGAGCAGCGACGCGCCCTCCACCACCTCCTCGATGAACATGGTCCGCTCGCGCTCCGGCGGCGGCGACAGGAAGTGCAGGTTCTGCCAGATCGCGCCGCCCACCGTGCTGGGGATCCCCACGTAGTGGTGCAGCCCGCCCAGCCCGCGCGCCACGGTGGCCTGGATCAGGTCGTGGTACACGCGCGCCCCCGACCCGGCGCGCACCCGCGTGTCGTCCAGGAACTCGATCTCCTCCACCTCGTTCTTGATCACCACCCCGCGGAACCCCGCGTCCCCCACCAGGATGTTGGCCCCCATCCCCAGCAGGAAGAAGGGCACCTCCATCTCCCGCACCGCGCTCACCGCCTCCGCCAGCTCCTGCGGCGTCCGCGCCCGGTACAGCACGTCCGCCGGCCCGCCGATCTTGAAGGTGGTGAAGGGCGCCAGCGGCACGTCGTGCTCGATGCGGTCCGCCGGGATGCGGCGGGCGAGCTCCTGTACGGGGACCTGTACCGTGTTGGGCATGCAGCGGATCGGTTCGGTTGAGACGGCGGGGACGCTCCCCGCCCGGCGCCGGCCGGCTTGCAAGGGCGGTGCCCGGGATAGGGAACAGGTTACAGGGAACAGGGAACAGCCTGCCACGGCAACGGCGCCCCCACCTCGATGCCGAGGCAGGGGCGCCGTTCGCCGTTGATGTTGCCGTTGCCGTTCGCAGTTCCCGCAGTACCCACATGATCCGTTGCGGAGGGAGACAGCCGGGCAGTTTCGGCTGGCTCACTCCGGCGCAGGGAAACCCGCCGGCTGTTTGGCGGGGTTCCCTGCGCCCGCGGAGGAGACGGACAGCAGTATCGTCCGGCTCCGTAGCGGCCCACGCCCGGATCTGGACGAATCAGCGAGCCCGACGCAGCCGCACGTCCCCGCTGAGCGTGGTGAGGTACAACTCGCGCCCTCCCTCGCCGATCGTCCCGCGCGCCCGCCGGCGCATGGTGCGGCGCTCCACGTCCAGGGGGAAGTCGGACTGGATGTCGCCGCTCATGGTCTCCACCCGCACCTGGGTGCTGGTGCGCGCCGGCAGCTCCAGGGTGATGTCGCCGCTGACGGTGCGGAAGTCCAGGTCGCCGCTCCACCCGGCGCTCCCCAGCACGGCCACGATCTCGCCGCTCACCGTGGATCCCTCCCCGTACCCCGACGTGGAGAAGCGCACGTCCCCGCTCACGCTGCGGGCGTCCACGTAGCCGCGCATCCCCTCCGCGTCCACGTCGCCGGACACGTTGCGGGCGGACAGGCGCACCCCGGCCGGCACCCGCACGGTGAAGTCCACCGACACGTCGTTGTCCTGCACGTTGAGGTTGCGCCACTCGCCCGGGTCGCAGCGGTTGTAGCCGCCCTCGCCGCCCCGCTCCTCCATGCGCCCGCGGTCGTCGCTCCACTCGCGCCTCCCCCGCGGGTACACCGCGCACACCGTCACCCCGCCCTCGTGCGGCACCACCTCGATGCGCACCGTTTCCGGGGCGCTGCGCCCGCCGCCGCGGCGGGTGGCGACCACCTCCACCTCGCCGCCGCTGGCGGGCAGGGCGCGGATGGTCCCCTTCACTCCCTTGACCTCGATGGTCTTTCCCGAGGCCACCCTGCCGCTCCAGCGGAAGGGCTCCTGCCGGGCGGCTGCGGCGGGGACGTCCGCCGCAGCCGGGGACCCGGCGGAGGCGGCGGCGAGCGGGGCCGCCGCGAGGGCGGCGATCAGCAGGTAGCGGCGCATGGCGGGCATCTCGTGGATGGGGTGGAGGATTCGCGGATCAGGGGCGCGGCGGAAGCGGCGCGGGCCGGGGCGCCCCGGGCTCGCGGGCCGAGCGGGCGCGCTCCCGCTCGGCCGCACGGGCGCGGGCGGCGCCAAGCTGGGTGCTCACCTCGCCGGGGCGGCGCAGCTGCACGTCGCCGCTGAAGGTCTCCATCTCCACCTGCGCGCTCCCGGAGCCCAGGGTGTAGGTGACGCGCCGGCCGGGGTCGTCCCCGCGCGACGGGAGCGGAAAGCTCGCTTCCACCTCGCCGTTCAGCGTGGCCACGGTGATGGCGGCGTCCGCGCCCTCCTGCACCGAGGCCACCACGTCGCCGCTGTGGGTGATGAACGAGTAGCGGCCGCGGGGCTGGATGGCGCCGTCGAAGTAGACGTCGCCGCTCACCGTGGCGGCCTCCACGCGGGCGGAGGCGATCCGCTCCAGGTAGATGTCGCCGCTCACCGTCTCCGCGAACACCTCGCCGGAGGCGCCCACCACGCTCACGTCCTCGCTGGTGGAGGCGGCGCGGACCTCCCCCTGCGCGCCCTCCACCCGCACCTCGCCCTGCACGGAGCGGGCGGACACGGTGCCGCGCCCGCCGCGCACGGTGACCCCGCCCTGCACCGACTGCGCGGCGACCTCGCCCTGCGCGCCCTGCACGTCGATCTCCGCGGCCATCCCGGAAAGGTCCAGGCTCATGGAGGCGGGGACGGTGATGCGGTAGTCCACGATGTTGGCCGGCCCCACGCGGGAGCGGGCCTGCACCCGCACCACCGAGCCGGAGCTCTCCACGAACACCTCGGTGCGGGAGGAGTGCTCCGCCTCGATGCGGACCTGGTTGCGGTCCCAGGTGCGGACGGCGATGTCGCCGCCCATGTTGCGGACCTCCAGCCGGGCACCGGGCTGGACGGCGAAGGTGGTGTCGGTCTGGGGAGCCGCGGCGAGCGCCGCGGCCAGGATCCCCCCTGCGATGGTGGCGAGCATGGGTGGTTATCTGTTTTCAGGAAGAGTGGTCAGGTGATCGCGGTCACGATGTCGGTCGCCTCGCGGAGCAATTCCAGCTTGCGCTGGCGGGTGCCGGCGAGGTAGGTGTTCAGCCGCTCGTTCGCGGGGTCGGCCGCGAGCGCCCGGCGGGCGTCCTCGATGGCGGCGTCGATGGTGCCCAGGCTCTCCTCCAGCACCTGCACGGTGCGGGGGTCCAGCCGGTCGCGACCCCCCTCCAGCACCGACTGCAGGTCCGCCACCGCGGCGTCGTACGCCGGGTCCTCGTAGCCCGCGAAGCGGGCTCCGGCCTGCGCCCCCCCGGCGCCGGGCAAGCCGCGGCGGGGGGAGGGCCGCCCCGACCGGGGCCGCGCGGCCTCCGCCGGCGCCGAACCTCGGGGCGCGGACGCGGCCTCCGGGGCGCCCCCCCCGGCGGGGGCGGGCTCGCCCTCCTCCCGGCCACGCTCCCGGACGATGGGCTGGCGCTCCGGGGCGGCCGGCTCGTCGCGGCTCACCTGCACCGGGGCGATGGCGACCGGGCCCCCGTCTGCTCCTGCGGGGCCGCCGCGCATCGTCAGCCACACCGAGCCCGCCGAGGCCAGCGCCAGCACCAGGCCGGCGGCCAGCAGCTGCGGAACGGAAAAGGAGACCCGGCGCCGCTCCCGCTTCGCGTCGAAGAGGGACACCACCCGGACCTCCGGCGGCTCCTGCCGGATCCTCCTCTCGATCCCGGCCCACAAGTCCGTCTCCGGCTCCCGGTCCCGCAGGGCGGCCGCCCCGCCGACGATGCGGCGCAGGTCGTCCACGACGCCGCGGCACTCGTCGCACCCTTCCAGGTGCGCTTCCAGCTCCCGCGCCTCTTCCGCGGGGAGCTCGCCGTCCAGGTATTCGGAGAGTCGATCCGTCCAGCGATCACTCATCGGGGTCTCCTCTTTCACTTCAGGTGCTCGCGCAGTATCATGCGCGCCCGGTGGAGCTGCGACTTCGACGTCCCCGTGGAGATCCGCAGCAGCTCGGCGATCTCCTCGTGGCGGTACCCCTCCACGTCGAACAGCACGAAGATCTGCCGGGCGCCGTCGGGGAGGCGGCCGATCGCCGCGTCGAAGTCCATGGCCAGCTCCGGCGTGCTGCGGCGGGCCGCCGCCGACTCCATCGCCGCCTCGTCCTCGCGGAAGCGGTCGCGCCGCGTCGCCGCCGAGGCCCGGCGGCCCAGGATCAGGTTCACGGCCAGGCGGTGCAGCCAGGTCCCGAACGCCGACTCGCCGCGAAAGGTCTTCAGCTTCTCCCACGCCCGGACGAACACGTCCTGCGTGGCCTCGTCCGCCTCGTCCGGCCCCATCATGCGCCGGGCGAGGGTGTGGATCCGGGCCGCGTGCGCCCGGTACAGCCTCTCGAAGGCGGCCGCGTCGCCGCTGGCGGCGAGCATCGCGTCCACCGCGTCTCCCGAGGGCGTTGCTTCCGGTGGTCTGGTCAGGGTGGTCACTCCGGGCGGTCCGGGTTCGGGTTCACCCGGTTGGACGGGAGGGGTGGGGAAAAGGTTGGAACCGGGCGCGCCCGGCGTGTAGAATATAGTCTGCGCACCCGCGGGAGGGTGTGTGACCCGGTCGGGGATCGGATCGTCTTTTCGTGTGGACCCCGTGTGCGGGGCCGCCGACCCCCCTGTCAGCAAGCCAGCGCCATGAACGACCGCATCCACGCCTTCCTGGACGGCGACCTGCCCCTGGACGACCTTTCCCCCGCCGAGCGCGACGCGCTCGCGGAGATGGAGGACGCCCTGGAGTCGGTGGTCGGCCACCTGCGCTCCATGCCCGCCCCGGACCTGCGGGCGTCGGTCATGCGCAGCCTGCCGCCGCGCCCGGCCCAGGCGCCCGCGGCCGCCGTCGCCGCGCCGTCCGCCGCGCCCGCGCCGTGGCGCCGCCTGGCTGACTGGCTGTGGAACCCGCGCCCGCTGACCCTCACCTTCCGGCCCGCCTACGCGCTGGCAGGGGCGATGCTCGCTGCGTTCGCGGTGGTGCAGGTGCCGCAGCTGGCCACCCGCCCGCAGCCGCAGGTCGCCGCCGCGGCGCCGCAGGAGCGCGAGCCGGCCACGCTGTACGTGCAGTTCCGGCTGGAGGCCCCCCAGGCGCACGAGGTGGCGATCGCCGGCACCTTCACCGGCTGGAAGCCCGTGGACGTCCTCAAGGAGACGGCGCCCGGCGTGTGGACGGCGCTGATCCCGCTGCGGCCGGGGGTGCACGACTACGCCTTCGTGGTGGACGGCAAGGAGTGGATCCCCGACCCGAACGCCACCCAGGTGGAGGACGACTTCGGCGGGACCAACAGCCGCATCTCGATCCCCCCGCCCGGCTCCGCATGACGTTCCGGTCTCCATCCGCGGGGAGGAGCTTGCTCCTCCCCGCGCTGTTCTGTTGCCTGGCCCCCACCGCCGCAGCCGCCCAGTGGATCGCGGACGCCGCGGTGGGGCGCGCCGTTTACGACCCGGTCAACGCCCGGGTGGGGGCGGTCAACGCCTCGCTGGGGGTGCGCTACACCTCCACCGGGCTCCGCCTTCGCACCTCCGAGCGCTGGCTGTACCTGTCCGGGGGGAGCGACCTGGGCTCGCAGGGGCTGCGCTGGGGCGCCGCGGGCGCCGGCGGGCGGCTCGCGCTCGCGCGCGGGGGCGCGTGGGAGCTTGGGGTGGACGTGGGCGCCGACGTGTACGGCTACACCGACTCGTCGTACGAGGTGGACGAGAACGGCATCCGCGTCACGGTGGAGGAGGAGGGGGACTGGGGCGGGACCGCCCAGGCGATCCCCACGCTGGAATACACCCGCGGGCCGGTGGGGGTGGCGCTGCGCTCCGGGGTGGTGACCACCTACGGCCCGGTCGAGGGGGAGTGGCTCGCCGTCACCGCCTTCGACGGGGGCGCCACCGTCACCGCGACGGCCGCGGAGGGGGTGCAGGTGGGGGCGGTGGGGCGCTACATGCGCTTTCCGGAGGGCGGCTACCCGTACCTGGGCGGCTCCGTGCAGCTCGTCCGCGGCCCCGGCGCGCTGTGGGCGTTCGCCGGCGCCTGGCTGTCGGACACGCTCGCCTCGCCGCGCGAGGGGTACGGGGTGGGGGCGAGCTACGCCCTGCTCCCCGGCTTCCGGGTGATGGGCGGGTGGCAGCAGGAGCCCAGCGACCCGCTGTACCTGAACGCGCCCCGCCGCACCTGGAGTGTGCGGGTGAGCCGCACGGTGGGGCGGGCCGCGCCCGCCCTGCCGGCGCTGGAGCCGCCGCGGCCGGCGGAGGGCGGCACCGTGATCCGCATCCCCGCCGCCGCGGTGGCGGAGGCCCCCTCGGTGATGGGCGACTTCACCGGGTGGAAGCCGGTGCCCATGGTGCGCAGCGGCCCGTTCTGGGAGATCCGCCTCCCCATCGCGCCGGGGATCCACCACTACGCGTTCCGCACCGCCGCGGGCGAGGTGTTCGTCCCGGACCACCTCCCGTCGGCGGACGACGGCATGGGCGGGAAATCGGCGGTACTGGTGGTCCAATAGCTCCGTGGAGACGGTTGTGACGCGGCGCATGGGTCGTTCGTCTCATGTGCAGGACCCCGTGGTGGGGCCCATTCCGATCATTCGAGGAACTGGTACGATGAAGCGGATCCTGCTCATCGCCGCCTGCCTTGCCCTCGCGCCGCTCTCGCTGGGCGCGCAGGGACAGACAGACCCGGCGCAGAGGATCGAAGCCGCCAGGCGCCGCGCGGAGGCCACCGGGATCCCGGTGTCGCTGCTCGACCTCAAGGTGGCCGAAGGGCGGGCCAAGGGCGTCCCGGCGGACCGGATCGCCGGCGCCGTGGAGATCCGGCTCTCGCTGCTGGCCCGCGCCCGCGAGGCCATGGCCGGCTCGGGGCGCGTCGCCCTCAGCGCTGCCGACCTGTCGGCGGGGGCGGACGCGCTGGGGGCGGGGGTCAGCGCGGACGCGCTGGGCTCCCTCACCCGCAGCGCCCCCGGCGACCGGCGGGCGGTGGCGATCGCGGTGCTCGCGCAGCTGGTGCAGGAGGGCGACCGGTCCGACCGCGCGCTGGAGCGGGTGAGGCTGGCCCTCGCCAACCCGGAAACGCTGCGGACGCTCCCCGGCCAGGTGCGGCGCGGCAACGGAAACGCGAACGGCCTGCAGGGCGAGCGCCCGGGCAACGCCGACGGCGTGGGGCTCACCAACGGCGGCCCTCCCAACGGGGTGGGCGGCGCGGCAAAGCCCGGCAACGCCGACAACAGCCACAAGCGCCCCCGCCGCCCCTAGCTGGGCGGAGCGGAACCGAGCCGCCCCCGAGGCGCCGCCCCCAACGGGCGGCGCCTCGGCTTTTTTGCCCCGGCCCGGCGCGCCCGGGCGTTGCGCCGGCATGGCGGCTGCGGCAACTTGGGGCCGGCCCGCCGCCCGAACCGCCGGACGGCACGGGGGTAATGGAGCGGGCAACCACAGCGAACAGGCAACACCCGAGATGATACAGATCACGCAGGCCGCACGCGAAAAGATCCAGTCGCTCGTCGACGCGGAGGTCGTGCGCGAGCCTGCGCTTCGCATCGCGCTGGCCCCCGAGGCCGAGCGCCGCAGCCCGCTCCAGCTCCCCTACGTGATCTCCCTGGTGGAGCGCGAGGACAAGGAGCGCACCGAGATCGCAATCAACGTGGAGGGGATCCGGGTCCTCCTCAACCTGGACACCTCCAACCTGCTCAGCGGGGCCACCGTCGACTGGCTCCAGGAGGACGGGGCGAGCGGCTTCTCGGTGCGCACCCCGGAGCCGGTCCGCGCCGCGCCGCGGCCGTCGGGCGGGGGCTCCGCCGCCTCCGGGCCGCTGGCGGAGCGGGTGCAGGCGGTGTTCGACGAGCTGGTGAACCCGCGCATCGCGTCGCACGGCGGGGCGGTGGAGCTGGTGGACGTGGAGGACGCCAACGTCTACATCCGCATGAGCGGCGGGTGCCAGGGGTGCTCGGCGTCCGCGGCGACCCTGCGCATGGGGATCGAGCGGACGCTGCGGGAGGAGATCCCGGAGGTGGGCGAGATCCACGACGTCACCGACCACAACGCGGGCGTCAACCCGTACTTCTGATTTCTTGTGTCGTGGCGGGGCCGCTGCGGAGCCCGGCGGAAACTGCCCCGCCGGTCTCCTCCGCGGGCTCGGCGAGCCCCGCCAAACTGCCGGCGGGTCTCACCTCGCCGGAGGGAGCCAGCCGAAACTGCCCGGCTGTCTCCCTCCGTCACGGATCATACGGGTACGACGGAACTGCGAACGGCAACAACAAGACGGCGGAGCCGCGCACACCTCGCGCGGCTCCGCCGTCTTGTTTCGGTCCGGTTCAGCCCTGTCCGTCGGCAGGCGCTTCGGTGTGGGCGGGCACCCCGTCGCCGCCCTCTCCTGCATCGTGCCGTTCGCCGTGGCCGTTCTCCGACGGCGGGCCGGCGCGGGGGAGGACCAGGGAAAAGGTGCTGCCGCGGCCGGGGTCGCTCTCCACCTCGATGCGGCCGCCGATCAGGGCGGCGTAGCGGCCGGACAGGTACAGGCCAAGGCCGGTGCCCTCGTGGGCGCGGTTGAAGCCGCTCTGCAGCTGCTCGAAGGGGCGGAAGAGGCGGGCCTGGTCGGCGGGGGCGATCCCGGGGCCGGTGTCGGCGACGGCGAGGAGGACCTCGTCGGCGCGGGGCTGCACGGTGATGCGCACCTCGCCGCGCTCGGTGAACTTGACGGCGTTGCCGGCCAGGTTGATCAGCACCTGGCGCACCTTGTCGGCGTCGGTGGGGATGGTCGCCTCGCCGGGGCAGCGCTCGATGCGGAAGGCGAGCTCCTTGTCGCCGGCCAGCGGCTCGATCACCGCAGCCACCTCCTCGGCCAGCGCGCACACGTCCACCTCGGCGATCCTCACCTCGGTGCGCCCCGCCTCCAGCCGCGCGAAGGAGAGCACCTCCTCGATCAGCCCGCGCAGGTGGCGCGACGCCGCGCCGATGCGGCCCATGGCCTCGCGCTGCGCGTCCGTGACCGGGCCGTGCAGCTCCATCTCCAGCAGCTGCAGGTGGCCGAGCACCGCGTTCAGCGGGGTGCGCAGCTCGTGGCTCATGGTGGCGATGAAGTCGGACTTGGCGCGCGACGCCTCCTGGGCCGCCTCCAGCAGACGGGCGTTGCGCAGCGCCACCGCCGCGTGGTCGGCGAACGAGGCAAGCAGGGAGGCGTCGGCGGGGCGGAAGGGCTCGTCGCTGCGCGCGGCGGTGAGCACGCCCAGCGCCTCGTCGCCCACCCGCAGCGGGACCGAAGCCTCGTACCTCCCCTCGCGCTCCAGCGCGGGGACGGCGTCGTGCAGCGGACCCTCCAGCAGCCGCTCCTCCACGGGGAGCAGGGTGCCCACGGGGCTCCCTGCCGCGCCGGAGGTGGCGACCACCTCCAGCTCGCGCTCCTCGCCCTCGCCGCGCAGGAGCGCCACCGTGCACGCGTCCGAGCGGACGATGCGACCCGCCTCGCGCGCCACCACCGCCAGCGTCTCCCGCAGCCCCTGCGCGGCCGAGATCGTCCTCGCCACCGTGCGGATGGCCTCGCTCTCGCGGGCCCGGCGGCGCTCGGCGGCCACCAGCCCGGCGTTCTCCACGGCCACTGCGGCGTGGCGGGCCAGCCGCTCCAGCAGGCTCAGGTCCGCCTCCGTGAAGCTGCGCCCGCCGGAGCGCGAGCGCACGGCGGTGAGCGTGCCCAGCGCCCCGGAGCGCCCGGTGAGCGGGGCGGAGATCACCGAGCCCACCTGCTCGGGATCGATGTAGGCGCGGCGGATGCGCGGGTCGGAGGCGGCGTCCGGGAGCAGCACCGGGCTCCCCTGCCGCACCACCCAGCCGAGCACCGAGTCCTCCAGCGGGATCTCGCACCCGGCGGTGGGGGCGAGCAGCCCCAGCGCGTGGTCGGCGGCGCGCAGCGTCCGCCCCCCGGGGCGCAGCAGGGCGATCCCGCAGCCGTCCGGGTGCACCAGGCGGTCGGCCGCGTCGATGACGCGCCGCAGCAGCTCGTCGGTGTCCAGGGTGGAGGCGAGCGACCGCGCGATCTCCCCCAGCTCCACCAGCTCCTCGGTACGCCCGGCCAGCGACACGGCCATGTGGTCGAAGGCGCGGCCCAGCTCGTGGATCTCCAGCGGCGCGGCCTCGGGGAGGCTCCCCACCCGCGCGTCCAGGGCGCCCGCGGCCAGGGCGGCGGACGCCTCGCGCATCCTCAGCAGCGGCCCGGCCAGGTAGCCGGCCAGCAGGTCGCTGACGCCCAGAGCCAGCAGCGTCACGCCGATGAGGAGCACCAGCAGGCGCACGTACGACTCGGCGGCGAACGCCTGGATCCCGGCGTAGGGCTGCTCGGTCCACACCCACCAGTCCAGCCCCGGGATGTGCGCGACGCCCGCCAGCACCTGGTCGGCGTACACCGAGGCGGCGGGCGCCGCCCCCGGCACGGGGTAGGTGGCGGTGCCGTCCCCTCCCACCACCCGCACCGCGTCGAACACCAGCGAGTCCTGCAGGGTGCGCGGGGCCTCGCCGGGGCGGTAGCGGTCGTGGGTGTCCAGCACCAGGGTGCCGCGGGCGTCGGCCACCCGCAGCCGCGCGGCCGTGTCGGAGGCGGAGGTGGGGCGCGGGAGCGCCTTGAGGTCCAGCGCGCCCAGGACGAACCCGGCCAGCGTATCGGCAATCACGATGGGGTGGGCGATCACCACCAGCGGCTCGTCCACGCCGCCCCGCCCGGCGAACACCTCCGAGACCACCGTGCGGCGGGTGTCGCGCAGGCGGCGGAAGTACCCGCGGTCGCTGAAGTCGATGCCCAGCAGGGTGTCGCCGCGGGCGTTGACGACCGGGTGGAAGGCCAGGGTGACGGCGCGGGAGTCCGCGACGTACATGTCCACGAAGCCGGGGAACTGGCCGCGCTCGGCCCGGATCAGCCGCTGCATCTGCACCGGGTCGAGCACGCCCTGCAGCTCCGCGACCTCGGCCACGGAGCGCACCGCCGCGGCGTGCAGCCCCACGTACTGGTCGAGCCGCGAGGCGTAGGAGCGCGCCACCAGGACCACGCGCTCCCGGGTGCGCTCCACGCTCTGCTCCCACTCCTGCCGCCCGCTCCAGATCCCGAACCCCAGCGCCGGGGTGACCGCCGCGAGCGCCACCACCACCGCCAGCGCGGAGCGCAGGCGCGCAGGGGTCTTGGCCCGGAGCGCGCGGCGCACCGCCGGGATCAGGTAGAGCGCTTCCGCCCCCAGGGCGTTGACCAGCCCGTTGAACGGCTGCTTGAGGAACAGGACCGCGGCGGTGTCGCCGCCGACGCCCAGGAGCACGCGGTAGGTCAGGAAGAGGAGCGGGAGGCCGGCGAAGAGCCAGAAGAGCAGGTCGGACACCAGGGGGCGGCGGCCGCGGACGTGCGACAGGTACCCCACCGCCGCGCCTTCCAGGCTGAAGATCAGCCACGCGTAGGGATGGTGCCAGAGCGCGACGGTGCCCAGGGAGGCGATCGCGGCGGCCAGCAGCCCGGGGCCGGGGCCCAGCGCCACCGCGGCGAGCAGGTAGGCGACCCCGCCGAACACCAGGTCGGTGCCCGGCGACAGCGGGACGGGGAACAGGTTGACCAGCCAGCCGGCGATCCCCAGGAGGACCGCGGCCCCCCAGCGGAACGCGAGGATGCGGCCGCGCAGCCCCGGGTTCCGCAAGGCGGCTACCCCGCCCTCCGCGTCTTGCGGCGGAGGAAATCCTTCATGATGTACTGCCCCAGGGTGAGCGTGCTGGTGAAGTACGCCTTGCCCCGCGCGATCTCGGTGACCCGGTTCACGAAGGCGACCAGGTACGGGTCGCGGGCCAGCATGAAGGTGTTGATGAGGATCCCCGCCTTGCGGCAGGCCGCGACCTCCTGGAAGGTCTCGCGCAGCACCCGCTGGTCCAGCCCCATGGAGTTCTTGTAGACGCGCCCGTCGGGGAGCGTCACGGCGGAGGGCTTGCCGTCGGTGATCATCACGATCTGGCGCATGTCCTTGTTCTGCGCCAGCAGGAGACGGCGGGCCAGCTTGAGCCCCTCGGCGGTGTTGGTGTGGAAGGGGCCCACCTGCGCATGCGACAGCCGGGACAGCGGGATCTCATCGGCGCGGTCGCCGAAGGTGACCACCCGCAGGGTGTCGCCGGGAAACTGGGTGCGGATCAGGTGCGACAGCGCCAGCGCCACCTTCTTGGCCGGGGTGAAGCGGTCCTCCCCGTACAGGATCATGGAGTGGCTGGTGTCCAGCATCAGCACGGTGGCGCAGCTGGACCGGTACTCGGACTGGTGGACGTACAGGTCGCCGTAGTCCAGGTCGATGCTCCCGTCGTCCCGCAGCCCGTCGTGCGCCAGCGCGCTCTTGAGCGTCGCGGGGATGTCCAGGTTCAGGGTGTCCCCGAACTGGTACGGCCGGCTCGCCGACTCCGCCTCCACCCCGGTGGCGAGGTGCGGGGTGTCGTGCGAGCCGAACGACGACTTGCCCATCGCTCCCAGCAGCCCGCGCAGCGTGCGGTACCCCAGGAAGTCGATCCCCTTGCCGGTGAGGTTGAACTCCACCTGGCGCGCGGCGGAGCGGGCCTCGTCCACCTTTCCCTCGCCTGCCTCCGGCGGGGGTCCCCCGGGGGCGCCGGGCTGCGTCACGTTGAGGTAGCCCTCCTCCACCAGCCGCTCGATCAGCCGGTCCAGCAGGTCGGCGATCTCCTGCCGCAGCGTCTCGTCGCCCCCGCCCTCGCCGCGCAGCTCGGCCACCATCTCGGGGGTGAGCTGCCCGCTCTCGATCAGGGCGCGCAGCAGCGCGTCGCGCAGGGCGTCCATGGAGTGGTCGTCCTCGTCGCCGAACTCGCCCCAGTAGGGGTGCGAGTGCGGCCCGCCGGCGAACCCGCTCTGCAGCAGGAAGTCGGAGAGGTGGTCGAGCAGCGCCTGCAGGTTCAGGGCGTCCGCCCGGCTCCCGGTGTAGCGGGTATAGTTCGTGAATCGCATGGTTCGTCGCACCCCCGGATGACGCAGCCGCATTGCGGGACCAGCACATCCCGGGCCATCCGGCCGCTGCGCGGATGGCCCGCTCCCGTTTCAAGTTACGGGGCCGGACCCCGCCGGAACAGGAAATCATTCTGAGCGAAGCACCCCTGCCGCGGAGCGATGCCGCCGCGGAGCCCGACACGCCGCCCCCCGGCCCCCTCGACGCGGGGCCGCCGGTCCAGCTTCCCGGGGCGCCGCCCCGCCCCGCCGCCGCGCCCCTGCCGCGGGGGGCCTTCGCGGCGCTCCGGCACCGCAACTTCCGCCTGTTCTACGCGGGGCAGCTGCTTTCGCTGGTGGGCACCTGGATGCAGAGCACCGCGCAGGGCTGGCTGGTGCTGGAGCTGACCGACTCGGCGCTGCTGCTGGGGATGGTGACGGCGGCGGGATCGCTCCCGGTGCTCCTGTTCACCCTGTACGCCGGGGTGCTCGCCGACCGGGTGGACAAGCGCCGCGTCATCGTGGCCGCGCAGGCCGGGGCGGCGGCCGTCGCGCTGGCGCTGGCGGTGCTCACGGACACGGGGCACGCCACCGTGCACTGGATCCTGGCGCTGGTGTTCCTGCTGGGGACCGCGAACGCCTTCGAGATCCCCACGCGGCAGTCGTTCTTCGTGGAGCTGGTGGGCCAGGAGGACCTGACCAGCGCCATCGGCCTGAACTCGTCGGCCTTCAGCGCCTCGCGGGTGGTGGGGCCGGCGCTGGCGGGGGCGCTGCTGGGCACGGTGGGGGTCGCCGCCTGCTTCTACCTCAACGCGGTGTCGTACCTGGCCGTGATCGCGGGGCTGCTCCTGATCCGCCTCCCGCCCTTCCGCCGGCCGGAGCGGACGGCGTCCACCCTCGCCAACCTGCGCGAGGGGTTCGCCTTCATCCGCGGCGACCGGCTGGTGAGGACGCTGGTGTGGACCATCGCGGCGCTGTCGGTGTTCGGCTTTCCCTACGCGATGCTCCTGCCGGTGTTCGCGCGCGACGTGCTGGGGGTGGGCGCGCAGGGGCTGGGGTGGCTGCTGGCGGCAAGCGGGAGCGGGGCGCTCGTCGGGGGGATCGCGCTGTCGGCGCTGGCGAGCCGGGTCCCGCGGGGCCGACTGGTGCTGCTCGCCTCGTTCTCGTTCGCGCTGCTGGTGGGGGCCTTCGCCGCGTCCCGCTCCTTCGCGCTGTCGCTGCTGCTGCTGGCGGGTGCGGGGTTCTGCATGATCCTCAACAACGGCTGCGTGAACACCCTGCTCCAGTCGCTGGTGCCGGACCGGCTGCGGGGGCGGGTGATGTCGGTGTACGTCTTCATGTTCCTGGGCATGGCCCCGCTGGGATCGCTCCAGGCCGGGGCGCTGGCGCGCTGGGCCGGGGCGCCCGCGGCGCTGGGGGCCGGCGCCGCGGCGCTGGCCCTGGTGGTGCTGGGAGTGGCCTGGAAGGTGCCGGAGCTGGGGGAGCTGCGCTGACGCCGGGGCCCACGCCCCTTCCGGAATCGCCGTAACTCCTTATATTGGGCCTACCTCCGCGTCCCGAGGGACGCTCCCCGACTTTCCCCCGAAAGCCACGTGCATCGGAAGCCTGCAATCCGGACCGGTCTCGGCGCCCTGCTCGTGCTGGCCGCCGCCGCCGCGGGACGTCCCGCGGCGGCGCAGACCATCGAGCGCGACGGCCAGCGGGTGGAGGTGCAGGTGTCCTCCCACTCCGGCACGTCCACGGCGGTGTGCCTGGAGAGCGCCGCGGGCGTGCGGGGGCGGAAGCGGCTGGGCGTGTGGTACGGGAGCGGCACGGCCCGGCTCAGCACCACCGGGAGCGACCACGGCCCCCACTGCGCCTTCTTCGATCCCCAGGGTCCCCGCTTCAGCGTACGGCTGGAGTACTCGCACCTGGTGCTGCTGAGCGCGATCCTGGCGGACCGCGAGTTCGACCGCGAGGAGATGCGCGGCAAGACCATCACCTTCCGCTGGGTGGCCGAGTGAGCGGTCCCCGCCCCGCCGGCGACCTCCCCCTGCTCCGCGAACGCCTCCTCCGCTGGTACGACGCGCACCGCCGCGACCTCCCCTGGCGCGCTGCCCCGGGCGAGGCCCCCGACCCGTACCGTGTGTGGCTCTCGGAGGTGATGCTGCAGCAGACGCGCGTGGAAACGGTGCGCCCGTACTTCCAGCGCTGGCTGGAGCGCTTCCCCACCCTGCCGGCGCTGGCCGGCGCCCCGCTGGACGACGTGCTCAAGCAGTGGGAGGGCCTCGGCTACTACTCCCGCGCCCGCAACTTCCACCGCGCGGTGCGCGAGGTGGCGGAGCGCTTCGCCGGCCGGGTGCCGGGCGAGCCGGAGGCGTTCCGGGCGCTCCCCGGGGTGGGCCGCTACACGGCGGGGGCGGTGATGTCCATCGCCTTCGGGCGGGAGGAGCCGCTGGTGGACGGCAACGTCCGCCGGGTGTTCGCCCGCTGGACGGACGCGCCGGAGCCCGCCGAGGCGGAGCTGTGGGAGCTGGCGGAGGCGCTGGTTCCCGGCGAGCGCCCGGGCGACCTGAACCAGGCGGTGATGGAGCTGGGGGCCACCGTGTGCGTGCCCCGGGGGCCGCGCTGCGGGGAGTGCCCGGTGCGGGAGCACTGCCGCGCCTTCGCCGCCGGCACCCAGGACCAGCGCCCCCTGCCGAAAAAGGCGAAGCCGACGCCGCACGAGGACACGGCCAGCGCCGTGGTGGAGCACGAGGGCCTCCTGCTCCTGGTGCGCCGCCCCGTGGACGCGCGTCTGGGCGGGATGTGGGCCTTTCCCGCGGCGGTGCGCCGCCCCGGCGAGACCGTGGGCGCGGCCGCTGAGCGCGCGGTCCACGAGGGGCTGGGCGTGGAGGTGCGCGCCGGCGAGGAGATCGCCCGGGTGCCGCACGCCTTCACCCACGTGCGCGTGACCTACCACGCGGTGCGCTGCGCCTGGACCGGCGGCGCGCCCCGCCCCCTGGGCTACGACGCGTGGGCCTGGGCGACGCCGGAGGAGCTGGACGGCTACGCCCTCCCCGTGGCCCAGCGCAAGATCGCCGCGCTGGCGACCGAGGCGACGCTGTTCGGCGGTCTCTGAGCCGCGCACGGACCCTCCCCGAGACACGAAGCCCTCCGACGGCGCCGCCGTCGGAGGGCTTTTGTCGTGCCGGCCCCCGGGCACGCCCGGGCACCCGCGTGAGGGATGCGCGCCCGGCAGGGCCGAGACCCGCGGCAGTTTGGCGGGGCTCGGCGGAGTTACGCACGGTAGTATCGTGCGTTACTCCGCGCGCAGCCCGACCCGAGCGGCAGCGAGGGGCACGCCCACCTCCGCCGTTCGAAGCCGTACCCGCGTCACCCGTACACGAAGGTGAATTCGCGGCGCACGTCCGGGTGCAGGCTGCGCTCCACGGGGCAGGTGCGGGCGACGCCCTCCAGCCGCTCCCTCTGCTCGGCGGTGAGCCCCGCGGGCATGCGGACGGTGACGGGGAGCGAGTCCACCCGGCGCGGGTCGGAGCGCATGTGCTTCTCCAGCGTGAACCCGGCGCCCTCGAACGGGATCCCCTCGCGCCGGGCGACGATCGCCATGGTGGTGACCATGCAGGCCCCCAGCGACGCGGCGAGCAGGTCGGTGGGGGAGAAGGAGCTGCCGTCGCCCTGGTTGTCGACGGGGGCGGCGGTGGGGATCTCCAGGCCCGAGGGCCCGTGCCGCAGCCGCATCTTGAGGCCGCCCGTGTACTCGCCGGTGATCTCGACTGCCATCTCGCTCGCGCTGGAAGGGGTGGAGGCGTGGGGGCAGGCAAGCGCCCGCCGCGCCCCAATCTATCGCCGCGCGGCGGCGGGATGCACCCCGGAGCGTGTCCGATGCGGGGGCGGCGGTGTCCTCCCGGGAGGTCGGCGCGACGCGGCGGACCGGCGCGGGAACAGGCGATCCCGATGCGCTCCAACGAGTTGCGAAAACCGGGCGACGTGGCGCGCGTGATGCCGTCCACGGGCCCCGTTCGCAGGTCCCGCTTCACGCACAGCCCGTCAGAGGTCCCCATGACATTCCGCGCCTCCGCCCTGCTCCTGGGCGTCGCAGTCCTTGCCGCTTCGGCGGCCCACGCGCAGACCCGCCACGAGCCTTCCGATTGGGAGGACCACGGCCCGTCGTTCACCCGGCGCCCCAGCGGCTTCTTCGCGGGCGCCAGCTTCGACTACGCCCGCCCGCAGGGGGAGTTCCAGGACTTCGTGGAGCAGGGCTTCGGGGGCGACCTGCACTTCATCTACCAGCCCGCCGCGCGCGGGCCGGTGGGGCTGCGGCTGGACGCCGGGTTCCTCAACTACGGCCACGAGCGGATGCGCGTTCCCCTGAGCAGCACCATCGGCGGGCGCATCACGGTGGACGTGAACACCACCAACAACATCGCCTTCGTGGGGCTGGGGCCGCAGATCGGGCTGCCGGACGGACGGCTGCGCCCGTACGTGGGCGGCTTCGCGGGGCTCACCTACCTGTTCACCGAGTCGTCGGTGGAGGGCCGCGACGACGACCACGCCTTCGCCCGCACCACCAACTTCGACGACGCGACGTTCGCGTACGGCGCCCGCGCGGGGCTGTACGTGCCGCTCTCCCACGGCAGTTCCCCGGTGTCGCTGGACATGGGCGTGGCCTACCTGAACAGCGGCGAGGCGGAGTACCTGCGCGAGGGCGACATCACCGACCATCCCGACGGCGGCATCTCCTTCACGCCGTCGCGGAGCGACACGGACCTGCTCACCTTCCGCCTGGGCGTGACCGTGGGGATCCCCCGCTCCGACGGCCACCGGCATCGTCGCCATCGGCATTGAGCGACGGAACGGCTTTGAACTGCGGGGTTGGGCGTGCCCCCGGCTGACGCCGGGGTCGGGCTTCGGCTCCGTAGGTGAGCAAACAACGCTCACCAACGGAGTCGAGCCCCGGCAAACTGCCGCCGGGTCTCGCCCCTTCGGGCCGAAATCCCTCACGCGGCCCCCTCCCCAACCCCTCCCCCGTGCCGGGGGAGGGGAATCTCCGCGCTGCGTCCCGGCCGACGCCGTGTCGTGCTCCCCCTTTCCCCCGCTTGCGGGGGAGAGGGGGCCGGGGGGTGAGGGGGCCAGCGGACGCCAGCGCGGAGCCCGCGTGAGTTCACACCGTCTGCGCCGACCCTGTCGCATGAAACATTTGTAGCGCGGCTAAGGTGCCTTCCCGGCTATAGATGCGACCTTTGAGTTCGTTCTGAACCCGGGGTTGTTTCTATTCAGGGATGCGAGCGCGAAGCGGCGAGACCCGCCGGCAGTTTGGCGGGGCTCGCCTCCGTTACGCACGGTTGTACCGTGCGTTACGGAGCCGCAGCCCGACCCCGGCGCAGCCGGGGGCACGCCCGAACGACGCAGTCCAGATCACCCGACGCGCGCAAAGAACGCCTTGAGGTACCGGGTCTCGGGGATCGCCGGATGGATGGGATGATCGGGACCCTGGGTGCCTTCCTCGAGGATCTGGAGCTCGCGCCCCAGCCTACGCCCGGCGCGCAGGACGGTGTCCTGGAGCGCCTCGCGCGGCATGTGGAACGAGCACGACGCGGACACCAGGATCCCGTCCGGGGCGAGCACCTCCATCCCCATCTGCCCCAGCCGCCGGTACGCCTCCTCGCCCGCCTTCTGGTCCTTTTTGCGCTTGATGAAGGCCGGCGGATCGAGCACCACCACGTCGAACCGCTCGCCCGCGGCCGCCAGGGCGCGCAGCACCTCGAACGCGTCCCCGCGGCGCACCCCCACCCGCTCCCCCGCCCCGTTCAGCATGGCGTTCTCCCGCACCTGCTCCAGGGCGAACTCGGAGCTGTCCACGCACAGCACCTCCTCCGCGCCCGCCGCGGCGGCCTGCACCCCCCAGCCGCCCACGTAGCTGAACACGTCCAGCACCCGCCGGCCGCGGACGTACGCCTGCATCCGGGCGCGGTTCATCCGGTGGTCGTAGAACCACCCGGTCTTCTGCCCGGCCGAGAGCGGCGCGCGGAACCGGGTGCCGTTCTCCTCCAGCTCCACGCTCTCCGGCACCGTGCCGTGGGCGGTCTCCACGTACGCGTCCAGCCCCTCCAGCGCGCGCCCCGGCACGTCGTTGCGGAGCAGGATGCCGTCGGGGCGCACGGTCTCCACCAGCGCGGCCACCACCTCGTCGCGCCATCGCTCCATCCCCGCGGTGGTGAGCTGCGCCACCAGCGTGCCGCCGAAGCGGTCCACCACCAGCCCGGGGAGCCCGTCGCTCTCCCCGAAGGCGAGCCGGTAGAAGGGCCCGGGGAAGAGCCGCTCGCGCAGCGCCAGCGCCCGCGCCAATCGCTCGCGCAGCAGCGCGCCGTCCAGCGGCACGCGCGGGTCGCGGCTCACCAGCCGCGCGGCGATCAGGGAGCGCGGGTTGACGTAGGCGGCGCCGAGCGGGGCGCCGCGGTGGTCCTCCACCGCCACCGGGTCGCCGGGCTGGAAGGCCGTCAGCGGCGTGCGGGCGACGTCCACCTCGTTGCTGAACACCCACAGGTGTCCGGCGCGGAGGCGGCGGTCCTCGTCCTTCTTCAGGCGGAGCGGCGGGAGCATGCGGTCTCGGGTCCGTACGGGTTGGGCCACGCGCGGGCGAGCGGCGGCGGCGCACAAGATAGCCGGCGCCGGGCTCGCGGGGTACGTGCGCCGCACGGAACTTGCGGCCGGGGTCCCCGCGCGGCGCCGGTGCGCGCGCGCAAGATTCCGTCCGCGCCGCGGGGCCAGGCCGTCCTTTCATCCATTCCACCGGGGCCGCCACGGGCGGCCCGGGGAGCATTCGACATGCCGCAGAGCGCGCGTGCGCTGCAGGTTTTCCGCGAGGTCGCCCTCGCCACCTCCGCCAGCCTGGACACGGACGAGATCCTGGAGATCGTCCGCGAGCGGGCCCGCGGGCTGTTCGGGGCCGACCTGGCCGTGGTGGTGCTGGCGGAGCGCGGCTGGAGCGACCTGTTCCGCGCCGGCGGCGGGCGCACGCCCCCCGCGCAGCTCCAGGAGCTGGTGCGCGGCACGCTGCGCACGGGGGAGTCGCAGGTGCTGAACGAAGCGCCGCGCGACGACGCGCAGCTGCACCTGGCGGAGTGGCACGCCGGGGCGGAGGGCTTCCGCGCGGCCGTGGCGGCGCCGCTGCGCTTCGACGACCAGCTCCGCGGCGTGCTGCTGCTGGCCTGGCGCGGCGCCGACGCCGTGGCGGACGAGACGGTGCAGCTCGCCGAGACGCTGGGGATCCACGCGGCGGTGGCGCTCCACAACGCCCGCCTGTACGAGGAGCTGAGGCGCTCCACCCAGGCCCGGGACCGCTTCTTCTCGGCGATGAGCCACGACCTGCGCACCCCCATCGCGGCGATCGTGGGCTACAGCGAGCTGCTGGCCGACGGGATCGTGGGCGAGCTGTCCACCCGGCAGCACGAGATGGTGGAGCGCATCTCCCAGGTGGCGGCGCACCTGACGGAGCTGGTCAACGACATCCTGGACCTTGCAAAGCTGGACGCCGGCCGCGTGGAGCTCCACCGGGAGCCCGTGGTGCTGGGCGAGCTGGTGCGCGAGGCTGTGGTGGCGGTGGAGCCCCAGGCGAGCGCGAAGCAGCTGCCGCTGCGGCTGGACCTGGACTCGGCGGGGGGGGAGACGGTGGTGGTGGACCCCACCCGGGTGCGGCAGATCCTGGTGAACCTGCTCTCCAACGCGGTCAAGTTCACCGACGCGGGCGAGGTGCGGGTGGACGCCGGGCTGAACCCGGAGCGCACCTGGATCACGGTGCGCGACACGGGGCCGGGGCTGCCGCCCGGGAGCGAGGAGGCCGTGTTCGAGGAGTTCCTCCAGCTGGCGGCGGGGCGCGGGGGCAAGCAGGAGCCGGGGAGCGGACTGGGGCTGGCGGTCTCTCGCCGCCTGGCGCGGGCCATGGGCGGGGACCTGGCCGTGGAGAGCCGGCCGGGCGAGGGGTCCGCGTTCACGCTGTTTCTTCCGCTGGAGAACGGCTGAACGACGGGTTTTGAATGCTGGTTCGGGCGTGCCCCCGGCTGCGCCGGGGTCGGGCTGCGGCTCCGTAACGCACGGTACAACTGTGCGTAACGGAGGCGAGCCCGCGCAAACAGCCGCGCGGTCTCGCCGCTTCGCGCTCGCATCCCTCACGCGGGGCTGGTGCTGGCGTCCTCGGGAGGCCCCCACCCGGCTCGCTTGAGGCTCGCCACCCTCCCCCGTGCCGGGGGAGGGCTGCCCGGAGGTCGGGTTTGGTCGTGCTCCCCCTCTCCCCTTGTGGGAGAGGGGGCCGGGGGATGAGGGGTAGACCCTCGCACCGGAGCCTGCCTCGACGCCGTGCCGTTCTCCTCTCCCCCTTGCGGGGAGAGGCCGGGAGAGGGGGTCGCCGTTGCCGTTGCAGGCTGTTCCCTGTTCCCTGTTCCCTGTCCTCACGGCCGGTACACCACCGTGAAGTAGCCGCGCAGCTCGTCCCGGTGCGGCCGGTCCAGCGAGTACGCCAGGCCGAGGAGCAGGCGCGTGTTCGGCAGGTTCAGGTACGGGACCGCGGCGAAGTCCAGCGTCCGCTCGGCGCCGAGCACGCGGTGCCAGTCGTCGCCCACCCCGCTGCCGTCCGTGCGGGCGGCCCAGACGTACGGCGTCACGGGCAGGAGGCGGCCCGCGGCGCTGCCGCGCAGGGCCAGCACCTCGCTCCCGCGCAGGGTGCCGGTGGGGAGCGCCGGCATCACGATGCGCTGCGACAGGATGGCGGGGTCCACCAGGCCGGGCGCCGCGCCGCCCACGTCGAACCGCTCCCAGCTCCCGATGCCGGCGTCGGTGCGGCCGTAGGTGGCGGCAGCCTGGAGGGTGAGCGGGCCCAGCCCGGCCGCGGCGGCCGCGGTTCCGACGCCCCGCCACCAGCCCTTGCCGACGGTGCGGCCGGCGCTCCCCAGCAGCGACAGCGAGCCCGCCAGCATCCGTCCGCCGCCGCTGAGCCCGTGCTCCGCCCAGGCCAGGCTGCGCGCGCCCTCGCCGTCCGCCGCGTCCACGGCGCCGGCGGCCACGCCCGCCCGCATCCGTCGGCGCAGCGCCCCGTCCGTGCGCGCGTGCTCCGCGAACAGCGCCGCGCCGCGGTAGTCGGCGTCCAGCAGCACCGTCGTCCCGGAGAAGTCGTGGCGCTGCCGCTGCGCGAGGGCGAAGGCTTCCACCCCGAGCGCCGGGCGCCGGCCGCGCCACACGGCGCGCAGCGAGGCGCCGCGCAGCGCGTCCGCGTCGCCGAGCGCCGCCTGGAGCGTCCAGGTGAGCCGGCCCACGGGATCGCTGCCGAGGAGCGCCGCCCCGGCCGTGGCACCGTCCGCGGAGTACGCGCCCAGCGGGAGGACGCGGTGCGTGCGCGGCCCGATCCCGTAGGCGCGGGACGGCGGCAGCGGCGCCACCGGGAAGGTGTCCACGGCGGCGGGCGCGGCCGGCGCCACGGGGGCCAGGGAGGCGGAGAGCGCGACCACCGCGGCGGGCCCCGCGCTGTCCGTGGCGATGCGGCGCAGGTCCAGCCCGCGCGCGTGCAGCCCCAGGTAGTACACGCCGCCGGCGGTGTCGGGGGCGGGCGCCAGGGCGGCGCCCGTGACGCGCGACAGGGGGCGCACGGCGCCGGAGCGCGTGTCCAGCACCTCCAGGTTCGCCACGCCGCCGCGCTCCGACACGGCGACCAGCTCCCGGCCGCCGGGGAGGAAGGCGGCGTCGTAGCGGCTGGCGCCGTCGTCCGGGTCGATGGCGCGGACGGGGCCGCCGGCCGGGTCCACCCGCACCAGCCGCCAGCGCCCCCGCTCCTGCATCGCCGCGACGATCCAGCTCCCGTCCGGGGACCAGCGGGGGCGGTAGAACACGGTGTCGGGGCCGCCGCGCGCCAGCGTGGCGACCGCGCCGCTCGCCAGCTCCACCCGCGCGACGCTGCACGCGCCGGCAAGGCACTGCACGGCCGCGGCGCTCCTGCCGTCCGGGGCGGGATCCGGGTCGCGCAGGCCGGCGCCGCGCGTGACGCGCCGCACCCCGCCCGCCTTCCAGTTCCACACGAACAGGTCGGTGCGGAAGGCGCCGTCGCCCAGCGGCTCCAGCCGGGTCACCAGCAGGCGCTCGCCGTCCGGGAGGAAGCGCGGGGTGTCGTACGCGCGGCCGCCGGCGGGCGGCAGGGCGGCGAGCGTGCGCAGCGGGCGCGGCGAGAAGCGCACCGCCGGGACGTCCTCGGGGTCGCGGGCGAGCAGCCGCTCGCGCGCCGCGGCCTCGGCGGAGTCGCCCTCCTCCGGCCGCGCCTGCCACACCACCACCCGGTCCCGCCCGCCGGGCGCGCGCAGCACGGCCGCGATCTCCCCGCCGCCCGGCGACACCGCGGGGTCGCCCGTCCCCCAGGCCAGGCGCTGCACGGTGTCGCCCTCGGCGAGCCCCGGCGCCGCGAGCAGACGGCGGGCCTCCAGCGCCCGGGCGGTGACCTCCACGGTGAAGCGGTCGTACAGGTCCTGGGGCGACTCGCCGTACACGCCCGCGAACGCTTCCGCGAAGGTGCGCGGCTGGCGCGCGCTCAGCCGCCGCCACAGGTGCACCAGGCTCTCCTCGCCGCGGCGCTCCACCAGCCACTCCAGGTAGGCGGAGCCCATCAGGTACGCCATCGCCCCGCCCTGGAAGGCGGAGGACGCGCTCATCTCCGCGTAGGTGGGGAGCTTGCCCTCCAGCGCCCACTGCCGCAGCACGGCGGCGCGGTACACCCCGTGGGGCCGCCCGCTCCCGGTGAGCCGCCCCTCCACGTAGGTGGCGTACCCCTCGCGCACCCAGCGCGGCGCGCTGCGCCCCAGCGGCCCCCGCGACAGCGGGAACAGCCCCCAGCGGAAGCGCCGCCGGGGGTCGCGCGTGGGCCGGGTGAGGTGGGCCACGTGCGCGAACTCGTGCACCGCCAGCTGCTCCGCCTGCCCGCGGTTGTGCCCCAGCACCGAGCGCGGGTCCGGCGGCGTGGGCCACACGGTGATCACCGGCCCCCGCACCACCGACACCGCCATGCCGTTGGCCTGCCCGTACGGGTCCTCCGCGATCACGGTGACGCGCTCCCCCGGCGCGCTCCCCACCAGCCGCGCCACCGCGGCGTGCACCGCCTCCAGCCTCCCCGCGAACTCCGCCATCCACTCCGCCAGCTCCGCCGGGTAGTGCACGTCGAAGTGCTCCGTCCTCACCGTACGCCACTCCAGGTGCGGACGCACCTGCGCCCCCACGGGCGCAGGCAGGAGCAGCGCGAGCGCGAGCAGCGCGCGCGCAACCGGAAATCGGGTCATGGAGCCGGAGCGGCAGAAGAGAAAGCGAGGCGCCCGACGGCGCCGGAACGGCCTATGGAACGCCGCGGGGGCCCCACGGGTTCCCCACGAAACCCCGCGTGAGGGATTCCGGCCCGAAGGGGCGAGACCCGCCGGCAGTTTGGCGGGGCTCGACTCCGTTGAGCAGCGTTGTTTGCTGCTCTACGGAGCCGAAGCCCGACCCCGGCGCCAGCCGGGGGCACGCCCGCACCCGCCGTTCCCAATCCGGACCCGATCCGGACCCGGCCCCTGCACAAAAGGAGCGGGCGGAGAAGCTGAAAAGCCCCTCCGCCCGCCGACTAACACCCCTATGCAGAAACCGATCAGACTCCGATCACCTGCCCCTTGCGGTACTTGGCCAGCACCTTGAGGAACGCCTGCGACGCCCGGGAGAACGCCCCCTTCTCGCGCAGGGTGGTGGGGCTGGTGCCCAGGAACTTCTGCGTCACCCGCCGCAGCCCGCTGTCCGACGAGTACCCGCAGGCGTGCGCCACGCTGAGCACCGTGCGGCCCGGGTCGTCCAGCAGCTCGGCAGCCAGCAGGATGCGCATCCAGGCGAGCAGCTTGCGCGGCGGCGGCAGCTCCGCCCGCTCGCACCAGCGCAGCAGCGTGCGGCGCGACAGGTACAGCGACTTGGCCAGGTCGCGCCCGTGGCCGCCCACCGCGACCACCTCGGCGGCGGCGTCCAGGATGGCGCGCGCACGGCCCGGGGTGTCGGCCGGGAGCACCTGCTCCAGCAGGGCGCGCAGCGGCCGCCCCTGTGACTGGCGGAAGCGCTGCAGGAGGGCGAGCTGGGTGTCGTCGTGCTCCAGCGACACCACCTCCACCACCCCCCACTTGCCCAGCGTGCGCAGGTCGTCGAAGCGGTCCGGCGTCACGTCGAACGCGGCGAACACGGCGCACGAGGGGAACTCCACCAGCAGCGAGCGCAGCGCCGGCGAGGGCCCGCTGCGGCCGTTGGTGTCGGAGTAGGGGTCCACCACCACCAGAGCCGAAGGAGGGGACTCCCGCACCGCCTCGCGCAGCGACTCCCAGTCGGGGACCGCCTGGAACACGTAGTCGCGCTCCGAGATGCGCCGGATGCGCTCGCGGAACTCCTCGTCCCAGTGCAGGACGACCAGCGGTCGGGCTCCAATCTTCATGGCAGCGAGAGTGGCGGTTAGAGAGCGTCGTGGTCGGGGGTCCCTGAGGACGGCGCGGACCCCCGGGCGAGAAATTCCATCCTATCCGGCGGCGCCGGCCTGGCTGAGCGAGCGCACCAGCTCCGCGGCGAGCGCGTCGGCCTCGCCGGCGGCGGCCTCGCGGCCGGGCGCGGGGCGGGCCTCGGTGGCGGTGCGGCCGCGGGCCGACTCCAGCACCGTCTCGGCCGAGAGGCGGGCCTTCGCCTCGCCGCGCTCGGTCGCCACCTCCAGCGCCCGGGCCGCGGCCGTCTCGGCGCGCTCCCAGTCGCCCAGGCTGGCGGCGCCGCGGGCCAGCTCCACCAGCGCCTCGGCGGCGCCCTCGCTGGCCTCGCCGCCGTCCACCGCCTCCCAGGCCTGGCTCCAGGCGTCCTCGAAGCGGGCCCGGTCGCCCGCGGCGGCGGCGGCGCGGGCGATGTTCGCCATCACCACCGGGCGCTCGGCGGAGCCGGTGAGGTGCGGCAGCAGCGCCCGGAAGATGGGGAGCGCGCGGGCGGGGTAGCCCTGCTCCATCCAGAAGAAGCCCACGTCGTGCGCCAGCGCGGGGAGGCGCGGGTGGTCGGAGCCGTACTCGTCGTAGGCGCCGCGGGCGAAGCGCTCTGCCTCGTCCACCCGGCCGGTGAGGGTGGCCAGCACGAACAGGTCGTGGAAGGTCATCCCCGCCGCCGAGTGCAGCGCGTGCCGCCGGGCGGCGCGCAGCGCGCGGACGTAGAAGCGGCGCGCGGCGGGGTAGTTGCCGCGCTGCATGTACAGGTTGCCCAGCCCCAGGAAGGCCAGGGAGTACGCGTTCCAGTCGCCGCTCTGCCGCGCCAGCGCCACGGTGCGCCGGAACCAGCTCTCGGCGCGGGCGTGCTCGGCGCGGCGCCGGGCCAGCCGGGCGACGGTGTAGGCGGTGGCCGCGTCGAACGGCGCCGCGAAGGCGGCGGACTGCGCGAAGGCGAGCGCGGTGGCCGTGCACCCGCGGTCGTCGGCCCACTGGGCCACCTGGAGGCAGGCCCGCGCGGTCAGCTCGCCGTTGAGGGCGTGCGGGTGGCCCAGCAGCTCGGACACCTCCAGCAGCGAGCTTTCCAGCGCGGGCTCCGCCGCGAGGGCGCGGATCGCCGCGCGGCGCCGCTGCTCGCCGCCCTCCGCGAACAGCTCGCCGCGCCGGTCCTCGGGCGCCGAGGCCCACAGCGACACGTCTCGCACCGACTGCCACAGGACGAGCCCCAGCCTGCCGCCGAGCTCGTCCAGGATCGCCGCGCCCTCGAACGCCTCGTCCCCGTGCGTGATCGCCGGCGGAACCCTCCAGCGCCGGCGGGTGCGCCTGACCGGGGGGCTCAGGCGTGGCTTTCGCATGTGCGGGTTCCGGGAGATCATCTCGGGGGAGCGCCGTTTGCGTCCAAAATGGTGTGAAGTACCACTATATCCCCGTGCCGCCTGGGGCGCCATAGCCTTGTTGCGATGCGTGCCGCATGCATTCCGTCACGATGCGCTCACAATGCGCCGCGGATCCTTGCACGAAGCTGCGGCTCCTGTACTTTGCCGCCGTTCCGCGCCACCGCCGCCACCGACCGGATCACGATGCACCCCACGTCCCGCTGGCGCGCCGCGCTCCCGGTCCTCCGCCCGCTGGGCGCCTTCTTCCTGTGGAACGTCGCCACCTGGGGCGCCCTGTTCGGCTTGGTGCAGCGGGGGCGCCCCGTCCTGGGGCTGGCGGCCGCGGCGCTGCTCTTCGCCGCTTTCGTGCGCGTCTACCTGCTCCGTGCGGGCGACCCCGGCGAGCGGCGACGCTGGGCGACGCTGCGCCTGCGCCCGCTGGACCGCGACGGGGTGCTGGGCACGCTCATGGCGGTGCCGGTGCTGTTCGCCCTAGCCTGGTCGCTGGGGGAGGTGTGGACCCGGCTGGTGCCGGTGCCCCCGGAAACGTTCCGCCCGTTCGAGGCGCTGACCCGGACGGCGGAGGGGCGGCTCTCGGTGGTGCTCTTCGCCATGGTGGCGGCGCCCATCGTGGAGGAGCTCGTGTTCCGCGGGCTGGTGCAGCGCCCGCTGGAGCGGCGCTGGGGCCCGGCGCCGGCCATCGCCTTCACCTCGCTCCTGTTCGCGCTGATCCACGCCCTCCCCTGGGTGCTCCCCATCCACCTGCTGCTGGGAGTGGCCTTCGGCTTCGTGGTGTACGCCACGCGCTCGGTGTGGGCGGGGGTGCTGCTGCACGCCGCCAACAACTCGCTGGCCGCGCTGGGGATCGGCGCGGAAGCGCCGGAGCTCCCCCCCACCGTGTGGCGCACCGGCTTCACCGCCGACTTCTGGACCGCGCTCGCCCTGCTGGCGCTGGCGGCGCTGGCGGCCCGCGCCCTGGGCCTGCGCATGCTGCGCGCGGGCCACCGGCGGCGCGCGGCCGCGCGGCCCGGCTGAGCCGACCCACCCGTCCCGCCGTTCGCAGTGGCAGGCTGTTCCCTGTCCCCTGTCCCCTGTAACCTTGCGGTTCCGCTCTTGCGGCGTCCGCGCGGGGCATGGAATCTTGCTGAACAGTCGTCCGTTCCGTGCCAGGATCGCGGCCCCGCCGCGTCCTTCCCGCCGCCGAGGAGGAGTCGCCGATGTCCGAGAACACGCTGGACACCCTGCTTCAGGAAGACCGGACGTTTCCCCCGCCCCCGGAGTTCGCCGGGCGGGCGCACGTGTCCGACGGGGAGGTGTACCGGCGCGCGGAGGCGGACCCGGAAGCGTACTGGGCGGGGTGGGCGGAGGAGCTCCACTGGTTCCGCCGCTGGGACCGGGTGCTGGAGTGGAATCCCCCCTACGCGAAGTGGTTCGTGGGCGGCACGCTGAACGCGGCGTACAACTGCCTGGACCGGCACCTGGACGGCCCCCGCCGCACCAAGGCGGCGCTGCTCTGGGAGGGGGAGCCGGGCGACCGCCGCAGCTACACCTACGAGGAGCTGCACCGCGAGGTGGGCCGCGCCGCCAACGCGCTCAAGGAGCTGGGGGTGCGCCGCGGCGACCGGGTTGCCATCTACCTCCCCATGATCCCCGAGGCGGCCATCGCCATGCTGGCCTGTGCCCGCATCGGCGCGGCGCACTCGGTGGTGTTCGGCGGCTTCTCGGCGGAGTCGCTGCGCGACCGCATCCGCGACGCGCAGTGCAGGGTGCTGATCACCGCGGACGGCGGCTACCGGCGCGGCGGCGTGGTGCCGCTGAAGCGGAGCGCGGACGAGGCGCTGGAGCGGGAGGGCGGCTGCCCCAGCATCGAGCGGGTGCTGGTGGTGCGGCGCCACGGGGCGGAGGGCGAGACGCTGGGCGGCTCGGAGATGACGGAGGGGCGCGACGTCTGGTGGCACGACGTGGTGGACGCGGCGAGCCCCGAGTGCCCGGCGGAGGAGATGGACGCCGAGGACGTGCTGTACATCCTCTACACCTCCGGGACCACCGGGAAGCCCAAGGGGATCGTGCACACCACGGGCGGCTACATGACGCAGGTGTACGCCACCACCAAGTGGGTGTTCGACCTGCGCGACGACGACGTGTACTGGTGCACGGCCGACGTGGGGTGGGTGACGGGGCACTCGTACATCGTCTACGGGCCGCTGGCCAACGGCGCCACCGCGCTGATGTACGAGGGCGCGCCGGACGCGCCGGACCGCGGCAGGTTCTGGAAGCTGGTGCAGGACTACGGGGTGACCATCTTCTACACGGCGCCCACGGCGATCCGCGCCTTCATGAAGTGGGGGACGGAGTGGCCGGAGGCGTACGACCTGTCCACGCTGCGCCTGCTGGGGAGCGTGGGGGAGCCCATCAACCCCGAGGCGTGGATGTGGTACCACCGGCACATCGGGCGGGAGCGCTGCCCGGTGGTGGACACCTGGTGGCAGACCGAGACGGGGGCGATCATGATCACACCGCTCCCCGGCGTCACCCACACCGTCCCCGGCTCGGCGACCACGCCCTTTCCCGGGATCCAGGCGGACATCCTCACCCTGGACGGCGGCCGCATCGACGTGGGCGGCGGCTTCCTGGCCATCCGCCGCCCCTGGCCCTCCATGCTGCGCGGCATCTGGGGCGACCCGGAGCGCTTCGTCGACACCTACTGGTCCAAGTGGCAGGGGCGCACCGTGGGCGGGGAGGGCGAGGGCGGGCAGCCGGGGGAGAGCGTGTACTTCCCGGGCGACGGGGCGAAGCGCGACGGGCGCGGCTATTTCTGGGTGATCGGCCGCATCGACGACGTGCTCAACGTGGCCGGGCACCGCATCGGCACCATGGAGGTGGAGTCGGCGCTGGTGGACCACCCCGCCGTGGCCGAGGCGGCGGTGGTGGGCAAGGCGCACGAGCTCAAGGGGCAGGCGGTGGCGGCGTTCGTGACGCTCCGCGAGGGCTTCGAGGCCACGCCGGAGCTGAAGCGGGAGATCGGGGAGCACGTGGTGAAGAAGATCGGCGCCATCGCGCGGCCGGACGACATCCTGTTCGCGGGCGACCTGCCCAAGACGCGCTCCGGCAAGATCATGCGGCGGCTGCTCAAGGACATCGCCGAGGGGCGCGCGCTGGGCGACACCACCACGCTGGCGGATCCAAACGTCGTTTCGCGGCTCAAGGGGGAGTACGAGTCGCGGGAGAGCTGAAGCGCATGGGCCGCGGGTCCGGGGCTCGGGACCCGGACCCGCGGCCGTGCGCGTCGATCAGCCGATGCTGCCGTCGGCCAGGCCGTGGAGCGCCTGGAGCGACGGGGAGAAGAAGTAGCCTCCGCCGGTCGGCGTCACCCACGTCGCGTCGGCGCGGACGACCTCCGGCGGACGCCCCTCCAGGGGTAGCACGAACTCGCGCGTCCCGCCACCGTTCTGCCCGATGATCAGGTCGAAGCCCGAGCGCAGCGCCCCACCCTCCGACACGTCCTTGAACTCCGGGTTGTTGGCCCAGGCCTTCTGCACGAACTCGAACTGTTCGACGATCGAGGTCTGGTAGGCCAGGAAGAGCAGCCCCCGCTCCCCCGAGTCCGCGAGGTCCGGCGGCGGATCCAGCGGGTACGGAGGTCCGAAGGGGATCCCCCGGCGCAGGAGCCGGTGCGTCTGCGTCGTGTTCTCGTTCAGCTCCGGGGAGATGGTGCCACGGTCGTCCCGGGGGTACGCCTTGCGGATGTGTGCCGCGAACGGGCAGACCAGCCCGGCCGGGTCGGGATCCGCCTCGTCCGGGGCGGGGCAGCCGCAGCCCGGGCCGCCGCCGCCGCCGTCGAGGCGCGGAGCACCCTCGGCCGGCTCCTCCGCGCTGCCGCTCTCCGTACCCACCCCCCCGAACTCGAACGCGTTGTTGCGGCAGTCGTCGCCGCCCAGCCGGTGACTGTAAGGCGTCTCGGCCGACAGGTCGCCCGTGAGCATGATGGGCGCGCCGCTGGGGTAGCGGCCCACCACCTTGGCGCCCAGCAGGGTGGGGGTGACGCCGAGCCGCGCCGCCTCCTCCCGGAGGAAGCTCCTGAACCCGGGCACGTCCTGCCGCAAGCGGCGGAACACCAGGTAGGCCCCGTCCTGCGCCCATTCCGGGGCCACCCGCCGGCCGCCGCTCGAGAGCGAGTTCTCGCCACGCCGGTTCATGTCCGCGGGGTCCTGCCCCGGGTAGCCGAACACGAACTCGCCCGGCCAGAGCAGGTCCTGCCCCGGCTTGCCCTGGCCGGGATCGGCGGGGTTCTGCCGGAGCGTGAGCACGCTGTGCGGGTCGTCGGAGGTGCGCCCGCGCAGGCCCGGCTGGGACACGCCGTCCAGGAAGCCGAAGTGCTCGTGCCCGGTGAGCGGACTGGGCAGGGTGGCTCCCTCCTGCCGGAATACGATCTCCACCCCGCAGCGCATCGGCCTGCCGTCGGGTGTACGCCCGGAAAAGATGCTGGTCTCGATGCGCGAGACCTCGGCCAGCACGTCGTCGCGGTCGTCGCCCGCGAAGATCAGGACCACGTCGGCAGCGTTGTCCTCGCCGCCCACCAGCCACTGCCCGGTGCTCCCCTCCCCTTCCGCCGGGTCGCCCAGGTCGGTGGAGCGCGCCGCCATCCCATCCCGGAACGCCTCGTCCCTGAACTCCTCCACCGACCTGGGCGCGAGCTTGCCCAGACCCGCGAACGAGAACGCGATGTTCATCCAGGTGACCTGAAGGACCTTGCTGTCGCCCCGGCGCGTGCGAAGCTGCTTGAAGAGCCGGTTGAAGGCCAGCACTTCTTCCGTGGTCGCCACGAAGGGGGTGAGCTCGGCCAGCCAGACGCGGAACTGGCCTGCGTCGGTGATGCGCAGGAACATCAGGACCTGATGGTCCTTGTTGAAGCCCGCCAGGATGTTGCCCTGCACGTTGCCGACGTTCAGCACGTCCTCGTCGGTGGCGGGTGCGCAGGCGTCGGACGCTGGCGCTTCGGGAAAGGGGGCCTCGCGGGCCGGGTAGCGTTGGATGATCGTCATCTTGGCCTCTGCTTGCTGCGGCGGCGGCGCGCCGAGGGTGGACCCGCCTTCCGGACGACCGGACGGATGCGCCCGCACGGTGGGCTCTGGAATTGGAGGGACGCGGGGAACGGAATTCCCACCCCCCGGGAGCATGCCGCGCCGACGCGAAATAACGGAGGGCCGCGGCGGGAGCTTCCGCCGCGGCCCTCCGCAATCTCCCCCGACAGGCAGTCTACCGGCTCGCGCCCAGCCGCGTGGGGGGGGGCGTGGCACACCACGCGGCGGCCGGGCGGCTACGGCCGCCCGATCCTCAGCTTCGCCACCTTCCCCCGGGGCCCAACCGCCCACACGGCGTCCGGCCCCGCCGCCACCACCGCGTTGTACTCCACCGTGTCGATGGGCGTCCAGCTCTCCCCGCCGTCGACCGAGTAGTCCGAGCCGGAGATCCCCACCGCCACCAGCAGCAGCGGATCGGTGCCGGGGACCACGGCCACCCCGGAGCGGTAGCCGCGCGGCGGCGCCCCGCGGACGGGGCGCCACGTCCGGCCGCCGTCCTCCGTGCGCGCCACGTTGCCGGCGCTCTCCGCGGGCTTGGTGTAGTCCCCGCCCACGGCGATGCCGTCGCGGTCGCTCCAGAACGCCACCGAGAACACCCCCGCCCCCGCCGAGCCCGCCGCCAGCGGCGTGGGCGCCGCCGCCCAGCTGCGTCCCCCGTCCTCCGAGCGGAACACCCGCGCCTGCGCCCCGCCCCCCGTGCCGAACCAGCTCAGGTCGCCGCGCACCGCGATGCCGGTGCCGCTCGCCGCGAACCCCGCCTCGTCCGGGAGCGCCGGCGGCAGGGCGGCCGGCGGCACCGGGGTCCAGCGGTCGCCGTCCTCGGTCGCCAGCACCAGGAAGCGCCCGTCCACCGGGTCGCTGTAGGCGATGCCGGACGCGCCGCCACGGAACGCCATGCCGTCTAGGAAGCCCTGCGGGCCGGGGACCGTGTACCGCGGCGACCAGCTGCGCCCCCCGTCCGCCGTCCGGTAGATGCGCGACTGCGGCCCCTCGCCCGCGCTCATCAGCCAGGCGGCGCCCGCGTCCGCCGCGTGCACGTCGCGGAAGTCCAGCGCCGTGGCGCCGGGCACCGTGTCCGCGCGCCAAGTGGCGCCCCCGTCCGTGGTGACCACGAAGGTGCCCCCCGTCCCGCTGATCCAGACCACGCGGGGATCCACGACGCTGAGCCCGCGGAAGCCGGCCGCGGTGGGGACGGGCTGCGCGACCCACTCCAGGGCGCCCGCGGGCGCGGCGGGCTGCTGCACCGGCGCAGCACACGCGGCGAGAGCGACGCACAGCATGGACGCGGCGGGGACCGGCCGCAGGGGGGAGATCGGGTTCACGGCGTGTTCCGGGAAGTCGGGCGAGGGAGGAGACGAACGGGACGCGGGGACGGACCGGCGGCGGGCCGGAGCAGGCGGCGGGCTACGCCGCCTCCTGCTCCTTGAGCGCCTGCCGGGCGGCCCGGTATCCCTCCTCCAGGAAGTACTGCGTGCGGTCGAAGTCCCAGCCGCCCAGGTGCCACACCCGCGGGCGGATGTACACCAGCGGCGGGCCGTCGTACCCGTCCATGCAGCGCGAGCGCTGGTCGCGCAGGTTCAGGTTCAGCACCCGGTCGTGGATGGCGATCATCCCGCGGTCGAAGAACCCCTCCGCGGGCGGGAGGAACTCCGAGCCCACGTCCACCCCGATGATCCGCTCGGCGCCCCACGCCTGCGCCTTGCGGATGGGGAACACGTCCAGCACCCCGCCGTCCACCAGGAAGTCGCCGTCGTCCGTCCTGCACGGGGGGAAGTAGATGGGGAGCGCGCACGAGGCGTACACCGCGCTCGCCAGCGGGACGTCCTGGCGGCAGTCCGTGCCGAACCACACCTCCTCGCCCGACACCAGCGACACCGTGTTCAGCCGGAACGGGTGCTTCATCTCCGCGAAGCTCTTCACCGGGAGGATCCCCTCGATGTACCTGCGGAAGTGGTCGCCCAGGAACACCGCGTCCTCCCGCACCCCCCCGAAGAACACCGCCCGCCGGTTGATCGCAACGATGTCGTCCTTGGTGAGCTTGCGCGCGACCTCGGCCAGCTCGCGCCAGCCGTAGCCGCCCGCGATTGCGGCGCCGATCAGCGATCCGATGCTGGTCCCCATGATCGCGTCCGGGCGGATCCCCGCCTCCTCCAGCGCCTTCCACACGCCGATGTGGGCGATCCCCTTCATCCCCCCGCCGCCCAGGACCAGCACGGTGCGCGGGGAGGAGGAGGGCTGGGCCAGCGGGATCTGGTTGGGCTCGGTCACGGCGGCCTCGGCGCGGGGGTGGACGCACGGGGAGGGGGCCTGCGGCGGGCGCGGGCGCCCGGTCCAAAGGTACCCCTCCGGCTTCGCAAATTGCAACCCGCGGGCCAGCAGCAGCCTCCCCCGGCCACGCTTCTTCCCGCCTGCCAGTGTCTGCATGAGCGCGGTAGCAAGCGCATGCCGATTCCTGCGACAACCCTCCACCGCTGCGCGTCGTTCCAGCGCTTCGTCTGGCTGCTGCGGCGGCTGGCAGGCCTGGCCCCGCCGGGCCGGGCCCGTTCCCCCGGGATCTACGGCGCCAGCGGCGCCTCGGCCTTCCAGGTCGTGTTCGCGGCGTCGGGGACGGTGCCGGTGGAGAGGCAGACCCACCGCCACGTCTGGCCCGCCGCCGGAGTCTCCAGCTCGGCCACGTCTCCCGGGAGGCCGGCGAGCCGTCCGGCCGGCGAGCTCGTCACCCGGATCACTCGCCCGCCCACGTAGGTGGTGGCGTGCGCCCCGCCGCCCGAGGAGATCCCCGAATCGGCTTCGTCCATGTAGACGTTGCGGTGCTCGATGCGCTTGATGCCGGAGCCAGGGTAGCCATCCCCCATCTCCATGTAGAACCCGGCCCCCCGCACGTCGATGTCGGACACGGTCAGGTCGAGCCCCGCGCCGCCCTCGTCGGCGGTCCAGCGGATGGGCCTCGCCGCGCGGTTGCGAAGGCCCTTGAGGGTGGCTCGCATCCCGTACTCCGCGTCGATCCCGTAGTCGAACCCGGCGGGGATCTCGCCGCCCTCCACGACCAGCTCGTTGTTGAGCGAAAGCGCGTCCTCGCCGTATACGATGGCGTGCAGCACGTCGCTCGCCTTGACGCTCGGCCCGGACTTCCACGTGCACCCGCGGAACACGCACTTCTGGTTGGCGGGGGTGAGCCCCGCGCGCATCCGCACCCACAGGAAGAGCTTGAACGGGGTGGCCGGGTTGGTCGCCGCCGGCTCCATGGTGAAGGTCACGTTGTCGAAGACCACGTCCTTGGGCCACACCACGTAGCTCCCCTCGGCCCCAATCAGGAAGCTGGAGTTGCTGATCCGCACGACCGACTCGTGACCTCCCAGAATGAACCCCTGGCCGGTGCTGACGATGTTGCTCCCGACGAAGGTGCCGCCCAAGATGCCGGCGTCGAAATCCCCCTCGAGGAGGATGTTGGTCATCTGCACGTCAAGCACCTTGGAGCCGCCGAAGCCCGCAGCTTCGGAGCCCTCGTCAACCTCGATGTCGATCCCCGAAGGGTGGACATACCCCCCCGACGTGAGGTCGACGACCTGGATGCGGCTGTATCCGCCAGTCGCCACCAGCCCGCCTCGCCAGCAGTCCACGGCCCGCACGCTGCAGATCTGCGCGTCGACGTTGTGATACAGGGAGATTCCGTCCGCGACGCAGTCCCGCAGCACCAGTCTTTCCAGATTCACCCGGAGGCGACCCGCCGCGGCAGGGCTCCCGGCGAAGAACAGCAGGTGCTGGTGCTCCAGCTCGTAGTTGACGTACGGACCCTGGTTGGGGCGGTTGCCGTCCAGCGTTCCGTTGCGGACGGTGATCGGGGCGGAATCTACGGAGCCGCTCCACAATGCGGTCCCGGTGGCGCCCGCGGCCTGGATCATCCGGCCGAACTTGTGCTGGTTTGCCGGCCGGATCAGGGTTGCGCCGTTCAGGTTCAGGTCCACACCCGGACGCAGGTAGAGCTCGGTCACCAGATACGTCTTGCCCCCCCGGCACACCACCTTCCCGCCGCCCGCCGCCGAAGCCGCGTCGGTCGCCGCCTGGATTGCGGCGGTGTCGTCCGTGCCGAAGCCGATCGTCTTGCCCGTGACCGACGTCCCCGCGCTCGCGCTGAGGGTGACCTGACCCGCATTGGTGAACGCGGTGATCGTCCCGCCCAGCGTCCTCCCGCTCGCGCCGGCGCCGGGCACCCAGACCACCTTGCCCACGTCCGAGCTGACGAACGGGTTCGACGTCGCCGTGAGCGTCGGGCTTCCGGCGGTCATCGCGACGCCGCCCGCGAATTTCACGTCGCCCTTTGCCCCGAAGGCGCTGTGCGCCACGTTGTAGACTGCCCCGCCAAGGTCCAGGAGCGTTCCCTCGGTTACCATTTGTCACCTCGTGATTTGAGATAGAAGATGATTGCACGGTTGCCGCGCTTCAGCCCTTGTCGATGACCTCCCTGTTGAAAACGAAAGGCCCCCGCCTCAACGATTTGTTGAGCAGGGGCCTTTGCCGGCCGGTGTGTGCAACTTCTCCGGTAAATATATGGCAGCTCGAGTTCGTGTCAATATCGTTATCAACGTTAATCCGCATTGGTGGCTGCGTCCCTCTGGCCCTGCCGCTATGGAGCGCGCCGCGGGAGCCGCACGCTTCTTGCCGCCGACGCCGTCCACTCCGTGCGCAGCCCGAAGCTTGACTTTGCCGGGGCCGCCGTCTACGTTGCTGATTGATAAGAAGAATCATTCTCCAGAGCTTTCCGGAGGCATTCCGGGGCCGGGGAAGCAGGCCGGGCGACCCAAGCGTAACGTCCGGTGTAGCAAACAGATGACACGCGCCCTCGCCGCCGGCGGAGGGAGTACCGGTTTCACGGGAGACAAGGAAGAATGGCCGAGCCGCTGCTGAAGATCGTCAACCTGCACGCGGAGATCGCGGAGGACGGGACCGAGATCCTGAAGGGCCTGGACCTGGAGCTGAACGCCGGGGAGATCCACGCCATCATGGGGCCCAACGGGTCCGGCAAGAGCACGCTCTCCAAGGTGATCTCCGGCCACCCGGCCTACGAGGTCACCGACGGCGAGATCCTGTTCCGCGGCGAGAGCGTGCTGGACATGGAGCCGGACGAGCGCGCCCGCTCGGGGATCTTCCTCGCCTTCCAGTACCCGGTGGAGATCCCGGGCGTGTCGGTCGCCAACTTCATGAGGACGGCGATCAACGCCCGGCGCGGCGAAGAGGTGGACATCTTCGACTTCCAGGAGGAGCTGGAGGGGAAGATGGAGATGCTGGAGATGGACCCTGCCTTCGCGCTCCGCTCGGTGAACGAGGGGTTCTCCGGGGGCGAGAAGAAGCGCAACGAGATCCTCCAGCTCGCCATGCTGGAGCCGGAGCTCGCCGTGATGGACGAGACCGACTCCGGGCTGGACATCGACGCGCTCAAGGTGGTCACCGCCGGCATCAACCGGATCAAGCAGCAGAAGCCGGAGATGACGGTGCTGCTGATCACCCACTACCAGCGGATGCTCAACTACATCACGCCCGACCGGGTGCACGTGATGGTGGAGGGGCGCATCATCCGCTCGGGCGGCCCCGAGCTGGCGCTGGAGCTGGAGGAGCGCGGGTACGACTGGGTGCGCGAGGAGACGGCCAGCGTCGCCTGACGCGGAACCGCCTGGGTCGGAGGTCGGAAGCAGGTGCAGGAAACCGGGCGCGGCGGGCCGCGCCCACTCTCCTCGGACGGGAGCCTAGGACATGCCGCAGAACGAAGCAGTCGCCCAGATCGGGCTCGACGAATACAAGTTCGGGTTCAGCGACCCGGAGAACTACCTGTACAAGTCCCGCAAGGGGCTCGACGAGGAGATCGTCCGCGAGATCTCGCGCCAGAAGGGCGAGCCGGAGTGGATGCTGAAGACGCGCCTCAAGGCGCTCAAGCACGCCATGAAGCGGCCGTGGCCCACCTGGGGCGGCGACCTGTCGGGGCTCGACTTCGACAACATCTACTTCTACATCCGGCCCAACGAGAAGGTGGGGCGGACGTGGGACGAGGTGCCGGAGGACATCAAGAACACCTTCGAGCGGCTGGGCATCCCCGAGCAGGAGCGGAAGTTCCTGGCCGGCGCCGGCGCGCAGTACGAGTCCGAGGTGGTGTACCACTCGCTCCGCGAGGAGTGGGAAAAGGCCGGCGTCATCTTCAAGGGGATGGACGACGGGCTGCGCGATCACGAGGACATCGTCCGCCAGTACTTCGGCACGGTGGTGCCCTACCAGGACAACTTCTTCGCCGCGGTGAACACGGCGACGTGGTCCGGCGGGTCGTTCGTGTACATCCCCAAGGGGGTGAAGCTGGACATGCCGCTCCAGGCGTACTTCCGCATCAACGCGGAGAGCATGGGGCAGTTCGAGCGCACGCTGATCATCGTGGAGGAGGGGGCCGAGGTCCAGTACATCGAGGGGTGCACCGCCCCCACGTACTCCCAGGACTCGTTCCACTCCGGCGTCATCGAGATCATCGTCAAGGACGGCGGCCGGATGCGCTACACGACCATCCAGAACTGGTCGCACAACGTGTACAACCTGGTGACGCAGCGCGCCAAGGTGGGCGCCCACGCCACCATGGAGTGGGTGGACGGCAACCTGGGCTCCAAGCTCACCATGAAGTACCCGTCCTGCTACCTGATGGGCGAGGGCGCGCGCGGCGAGATCCTGAGCATCGCCTACGCCGGCCCCGGCCAGCACCAGGACGCGGGCGGCAAGGTGATCCACATGGCGCCGAACACCTCGTCGCGCATCGTCTCCAAGTCCATCTCGCGGGGCTCGGGGCGCAGCTCGTACCGCGGGCTGCTCAAGGTGGAGAAGGGCGCGCACCACGTGAAGAGCAACGTGGAGTGCGACGCGCTGCTGCTGGACCAGGAGGCGCGCACGGACACCTACCCGTACATCGAGATCGAGGAGGAGCACGCCTCCATCGGCCACGAGGCCACGGTCTCCAAGATCGGCGACGAGCAGCTCTTCTACCTGATGAGCCGCGGCCTCTCGGAGGACGAGGCGGCCACCATGGTGGTGCGCGGCTTCATCGAGCCCATCGCCAAGGAGCTGCCGCTTGAATACGCGGTGGAGCTCAACCGCCTGATCGAGCTGGAGATGGAAGGCTCGGTAGGATAGGGAACAGGGGACAGGTTACAGGGGACAGCCTGCAACTGCGGGCGCGCCGTCCGCTGGCTGTAACCTGTCCCCTGTAACCTGTAACCTCTCTTCTTGAGATCACAAAACGTGGCAGATACAGGGATTGCGAGCGAGCCGGCCGGCGTCTTCACCCGCGACGAGGTCAAGATCATCTCGGCGCGCAAGGGCGAGCCGGAGTGGCTGCAGGAGAGCCGGCTGGCGGCGTTCGCGGCGTTCGCCGAGACGCCCATGCCGAGCGTCCGCAGCGAGGACTGGCGGTACACCGACATCGGCGCGGTGCTGAAGCTGGAGAGCCTTGGGCTTGCCGACGAGGTGCGCCCGGCCGCGTCGGTGGAGGAATTGCCGGAGGCGCTGCTTGCCGTGATCGCGGAGGGCCGCACCGTGGCCGGGCGGCTGGTGCAGCGCGACGGCTCGACGGCGCTGCGGGAGATGCCGGAGGACCTGCGGGCGCAGGGGGTGGTGTTCACCTCGCTGGAGGCCGCGGTCCGCGAGCACCCGGAGCTGGTCCGCAAGTACCTGGGGACGGCGGTGACCCCCGAGGACGGCAAGTTCGCGGCGATGAACGCGGCGTTCTGGACGGGCGGGCTGTTCCTGTACGTGCCCCGGAACGTGCGCGTGGAGGCCCCCTTCCGCAGCTACCGCTGGATCTCCGAGGCGGGGTGCTCGGTGTTCCCGCGCCTGCTGGTGGTGGCGGAGGCGGGGGCGGAGCTGTCGCTGGTGGACGAGGCGGTCTCGCCCGACTTCGACCGGCAGACGCTGGCGCTCTCGGGCGTGGAGGTGTTCGCGGAGGAGGGCGCGAAGGTCAACTACGTGGCCGTGCAGAGCTGGGGCGCGGGCGTGGTCAACCTGTCCACCGACCGGGTGGTGGCCGGGCGCGACGCGCGGGTGACCACGCTGGCGCTGGCGCTGGGCGGCGACCTGTCGCGCAGCGACATCCGCTGCCGGCTGACCAAGCCCGGGTCGCACGTGGACCTGCTGGGGCTGTACATCGCGGACGGGGCGCAGCACTTCGACCACGAGACGCTGCAGGACCACGTCTCGCCGCACGCCTCCAGCAACCTGCTCTTCAAGGGCGCGCTGCGCGACCGCGGCCGCTCGGTGTTCCGCGGGCTGATCCGGGTGCACCCGGGCGCGCAGCGCACCGACGCGTACCAGACCAACCGCAACCTGCTGCTGAGCGGCGAGGCGCGGGCGGACTCGCTCCCCAACCTGGAGATCCAGGCGGACGACGTGCGCTGCTCGCACGCGGCCACCGTGGGGCAGCTGGACGAGGAGGAGATCTTCTACCTGCTGAGCCGCGGCATCCCCCAGCGCGAGGCGGTGCGGCTGGTGGTGTTCGGCTTCTTCGGCGAGGTGCTGGTGCAGCTCCCGCTGGACGAGGTCCGCGAGGAGCTGGTGCGCGCCGTGGAGCGCAAGCTGGGCACCCGGAGCGCCTGACCGTGGCGTTCGTGAAGGTTGCCTCCCTGGCGGAGGTGCCGGAGGGCGAGCTGGTGGGGGTGGAGGCGGAGGGGGTGCTGGTCTGCCTGGCCAACGTGGAGGGGGAGGTGTACGCCTTCGCGGACAAGTGCTCCCACCGCGACTTCCCGCTCTCCAACGGGGAGCTGGACACGGACGAGTGCACGGTCGCCTGCGAGTGGCACGGCGCCCGGTTCGACATCCGCACCGGCGCCGCGCTCTGCCTCCCGGCGACGCGCCCCATCCCGGTGTATCCGTGCCGGGTCGAGGACGACGCGGTCTACGTCGACGTGTCGGCGTAGGGCCGGGGCCCCGGCCCACCCGAGCATCCAGGCGCGGAGCCGCCGGACCGCCCCCGAGGGGCGGCGGGGCTCCGCGCCTTTTTTACCATACGGGACCATGAACGCAGCCACAGCCGCCGCCGAGCCCGCCCTCGCCGTCCCCGCCGCCACCGTCTTCGACGTGGAGCGGGTCCGCGCGGAGTTCCCCATCCTGGACCAGGAGGTGAACGGCCACCCCCTGGTGTACCTGGACAACGCCGCCTCCACGCAGAAGCCGCGCGCGGTGATCGACGCCGTGGCCGGCCACTACCTGCGCGACAACGCCAACGTGCACCGCGGCCTGCACGAGCTTTCCAACCGCTCCACGGAGGCGTACGAGGACGCACGCGTGCGGGTGGCCCGCTTCTTCGGCGTGGCGGACGCGGCGGAGCTGATCTGGACGCGCGGCACCACCGAGGCGCTGAACCTGGTGGCCTGGGCCTGGGGGACCGCCAACCTGAAGGCGGGCGACGAGATCCTGCTCAGCGTGCTGGAGCACCACTCCAACCTGGTGCCCTGGCAGCTGCTGGCGGGGCGCACCGGCGCCCGCCTGCGCTTCCTGGACATCGACGACCAGGGCCGCCTGGAGCTGTCCGCGCTGGACGACCTGCTCACCGAGCGGACTCGGCTGGTGTCGGTGGGCCACGTGTCCAACGCGCTGGGGACGGTGAACCCGGTGCGGGAGATCGCCGACCGCGCCCGCGCCGTGGGCGCGCTGACCGTGGTGGACGGCGCGCAGAGCGCCCCGCACCTGCCGGTGGACGTCCCCTCCCTGGGCGCCGACTTCTACGCCTTCTCCGGCCACAAGATGTGCGGCCCCACGGGGATGGGCGGCCTGTGGGGGCGCCGCGAGGTGCTTGAGGCGATGCCGCCCTTCCTGGGCGGCGGCGACATGATCGACGTGGTGGAGCTGGAGGGGTCCACCTGGGCGCCGCTCCCCAACAAGTTCGAGGCGGGGACGCCGCACGTGGCCGGCGCGGTGGGGATGGGCGCGGCCGTGGACTTCCTGGCCGGCGTGGGCCGGGAGGCGATCCTGGCGCACGAGCGCGCCCTGCTGGCCTACGCCCTGGAGCGCATGGCGGGGGTGCCCGACCTGCGCGTGTACGGCCCGCGCGACCTTGCCGAGCGCTCCGGGGTGGTGTCGTTCACCCTGGCCGACGTGCACCCGCACGACCTGGCGACCATCCTGGACGCGCGCGGCGTCGCCATCCGGGCCGGCCACCACTGCGCCCAGCCGCTGATGCGCCGCCTGGGGGTGTCGTCCACCGCGCGCGCCTCGTTCTACCTGTACAACACGACGGCCGACGTGGACCGCCTGATCGACGCGCTGCACCACGCGCGGGCGCTGTTCGGGTACTGAGGAACGGCAGGGGACAGGTTACAGGGGACAGGTTACAGGGGACAGCCGGCAACTGCGGGCCCTCACCCCCCGGCCCCCTCTCCCAATCCTGGGAGAGGGGGAGCACGACACGACGAGGGTCAGGAAGCCCTCCCCCGGCACGGGGGAGGGTGGCGGCTCTCAGGCCGCCGGGTGGGGGCCCCTGGCGGACGCCAGCGCGAGACCCGCGTGAGGGATGCGCGCCCGGAGGGGCGAGACCCCGCGGCAGTTTGCGGGGGCTCGCCGGAGTTACGCACGGTCGTATCGTGCGTTACTCCGCGCGCAGCCCGACCCCGGCGGAGCCGGGGGCACGCCCAAACCATGCAGTTCCAACGGAAACGCCATGGCCGAAAGAAGCGGTGCGGCGCTCGGCGCCCTCTACCAGGAGCTGATCCTGGACCACTACCGCCACCCGCGGCACCGCGGCGAGATGGACGCCCCGGACGTGGAGGTGAGGATGAACAACCCCACCTGCGGCGACGAGATCGTGCTCCAGCTCCGCGTGCGCGACGGCGCGGTGGAGGAGATCCGGTTCGCGGGCCAGGGGTGCTCCATCTCGCAGGCCTCCGCGTCGATGATGGCCCAGCAGCTGGCCGGAAAGCCGCTGGCCCAGGCGGACGCTCTCGCGCAGCGCTTCAGGGAGATGCTGCACGGCGGCGAGGAGGCGGCCAAGGACCGTGCCCTGGGGGATTTGCGCGCGCTCGCCGGGGTCGCCAAGTTCCCGGTGCGCGTGCGCTGCGCGATGCTCGCCTGGAGCGCGCTGGAGGAGGCGGAGCGACGTCTCCCCTCCACCGCCGCCCCGGGCGCGGCAGGTAGTCCGGAGCCCCCGGGCCGCGCAGACCAGACGAAATAGACCGAGGACGGACAGAGTGATGCAACACCACGGGGGCGCAGGCGGCGCGCCTCACCAGCGGGTCGCCATCTTCATCGACGGCTGGAACTTCCGCTACGCGACGTACGAGTCGTTCGGGCTTCGCGTGGACTACACCAAGCTGCTGCGCCACTTCGCCGAGAACGCGATCCTGGTGCGGGCCTACTTCTACACCGGGGAGTGGGAGGACTCGGCCATCTCGCGCTACGTGCGGCTCAGCAACTCGCCGGACCCGCAGACCAAGCAGCGGGAGATGGAGCAGCAGCGCGACGGGGAGCGTGCCTTCTGGCGCTTCCTGAACCGCAACGGCTACCGCGTGGTGAGGAAGCCCGTGCGGGTGATGTCGCCGGACGAGGAGGACCCGGACCGGCCGCCCCGCATGAAGGCGGACCTGGACCTGGAGCTGGCCATCGACATGCTGACGCTGGCCGACCGGGTGGACCGCATCATCCTGGTGTCGGGCGACGGCGACTTCGTGCCGCTGGTGGACGCGGTGGCCAAGCGCGGGGTGCGGGTGGCGGTGGTCTCCACCCAGGCGGAGGAGGCCTTCCGCAACGCGCGCTACCGCGCCAGCGACGAGCTGCTGGACGCGGCGGACGAGTTCATCCCCATCGAGGCGATCCGCAAGCACATCGAGCGCGAGGCCCGCTCGTACTCAGGCGTCCGCCGCGAGCCCCGCGAGGGCGACGAGGGTGGCTCCGGCTACCGGCGCGAGCCGCGCGAACCCGGCGAGCAGCAGCCCTCCTTCCGGCGCGACCCGCGGGACTACGGCGACCCGGCCTTTCGCCGGGAGCGCGACTGGGGCGACCGCCAGGGCTCCTTCCGCAGGGACACGCCGCCGACCCCGCGCGACCTGGGGCTCCCGGTGGAGGACCCCGCGGAGGAGGCGCGGGACTCCGGCGAGAGCTGAGGGGCGGCGGACACTTGTATTGAGCGGGGCTCAGCGAAACATTGGAGCCCCGCTCTCCTTTTCGGCTCGCCTCGCGCGCCCGGGAGCGCGGTCGCACTCAAGCGGAGGACACGGCAGATGAACGGAAACGGGCGCAGGGTCGCCATCGTGGAGGGGTGCCGCACCCCGTTCGCCAAGTCGGGGACGGCGTTCAGGGACCTGTCGGCGGTGGAGCTGGGCAAGGTGGCCGTGCGCGAGCTGATCGCCCGGGCGGACCTGGACCCGGCGGAGATCGACCACGTGGTCTACGGCACGGTGGTGCAGTCGGTGCAGGAGCCCAACATCGCGCGGGAGGTGACGCTGGGCGCGGGGATCCCGCCCTCGGTGCCGGCCTTCACCGTGGGGCGGGCGTGCGCCTCGTCCAACCAGGCGATCACCTCGGGCGCCGAGCACATCCTGGTGGGGCACGCGGACGTGGTGGTGGCCGGGGGCGCGGAGTCGCTCACCGACGTCCCCATCCTGTTCTCGCCGGAGATGCGGAACGCGCTGGTGCGCGCCTCCAAGGCCCGCTCGCTCCCGGAGCGGGTGCAGGCGTTCCGCGCCATCCGCCCCAAGCACCTGGCCCCGGTCACCCCGGCGATCGCCGAGCCCACCACCGGGCTCACCATGGGCGAGTCGGCGGAGAAGATGGCGCAGGAGAACGGGATCTCCCGCGAGGAGCAGGACCGCTGGGCGCTGCGCTCGCACCAGCTGGCCGCGGCCGCCACGGCGGACGGGCGGCTCACCGAGGAGATCGCCCCGGTGTACGTGCCCCCGCGGTACGACGAGGTGGTCACCTCGGACAACGGGATCCGCGCGGACTCCTCGCTGGAGAAGCTGGCCACGCTGAAGCCGGTGTTCGACCGCAAGTACGGCACGGTGACGGCCGGCAACGCGTCGCCGCTCACGGACGGCGCCTCGGCGGTGCTCCTGATGAGCGAGGAGAAGGCCAAGGCGCTGGGGTACGAGCCGCTGGGCTACATCCGCTCGTACGCATACTCCTCGCTGGACCCGGGCGACCAGCTCCTCCAGGGGCCGGTGTACGCCGCCCCCGTGGCGCTGGAGCGGGCGGGGCTCTCCATGAAGGACATCGACCTGCTGGAGATCCACGAGGCGTTCGCCGCACAGGTGCTCAGCAACCTGCAGTGGTGGGACTCGGACCGGGTCGCGCGCGAGCGGCTGGGCCGCGACAAGGCGATCGGGATCCCGCCGGAGGACCGCATCAACGTGATGGGCGGCTCCATCGCCATCGGCCACCCGTTCGGCGCCACCGGCGGCCGCGTCACCGTGACGCTGCTCAACGAGCTCAAGCGCCGCGGCGGGCAGTTCGGGATGATCTCGGTGTGCGCGGCGGGGGCGATCGGGTTCGTGATGATCGTGGAGAGGGAATAGGGGACAGGTTACAGGGGACAGGGAACAGCCTGCAACCGCGAAGGCGCCCCCGCCGGGAGATCCCGGCGGGGGCGCCTTTCGTCGTGTCCGCCGCTACGTCGGTCGGGCGGCTACTTCGCCGCGACGGTCTCCCACCCCGCCCAGCGGACGGCGTCGGCCAGCTCGTCGGCGTCGATGGAGTGGCCCATGGCGTAGTCGTGCGCCTCCAGGTCGGCGCCGGCGGCGCGGAGGGCGGCTCGGCCCTCCACGGCCAGCCCGATGGGGATCTGCGGGTCCTCCGTGCCGTGGCCCCAGAAGATGCGCGTGCCCCGCACCGTCTCCGGCGTGGCCGCCACCGTGGGGTGGTCGGCCAGGAAGCCGCTGAAGTTGAGCACCGCCGGCACCGTGCCGGGGTTCCGCAGCGCGTGCGCCAGGCTCATGGTGCCTCCCTGGCTGAAGCCGCCCAGCACCAGCGGCCCCGGCTTCACCGGGAGGCGCTCCGGCAGCTCGCGGAGGAAGTCGCCCAGCGCGCGCTGGCTCTCCTCGAAGCTCTCCGGCTCCGGGCGGTTGCGGCCCATGAAGCGGTACCAGGCCCACCCCGGCCCGTACCCCCAGGGGATCCCGGAGAAGGGCGCCCGCGGGGAGACGACGATCAGCCCGGACGGGAGGTGGGGGACCAGGCCCATGAGGTCGCGCTCGTCGCTGCCGCGGCCGTGCAGCAGCACCAGCAGGGGGGCGCCGTCGCGGGCGCCCCGCGGGACGTGGCTCTCGTAGTGAAGCATGTCTTCCTCCTCCTCAGCTCAGCGGCGCGAGGGCCGACTCGATCTCCCCGCGCTCCGTCTCCAGCCACGCCGGGAGGCGCAGGTGCGTCCCCAGCTCCCCCCGCTCCTCGTCCACCAGGAAGCCGGGTCCGTCCGTGGCGATCTCCAGCAGCAGGCCGTCCGGCGCGCGGAAGTAGATGCTGCGGAAGTACGTCCGCTCCATCACCGGCGAGACCTGTGCCCCCAGCGACAGCAGGTGCTCCCGCCAGGCCAGCTGCTCCTCGTCGTCCCGGGCGCGGAAGGCCACGTGGTGCGTCTGCCCCACCCCGCCGCGGGCCGGCTTGCCGCGCGGGATGCCGAACAGCGTCATGGAGCTGTGCGGCTCCACCGACTCGCCGTCGTAGCGCGCCCAGAACCAGTGCGGCATGGTGGGCGCGTCCTGGTTGAAGGTGCGCTTCACGATGCGCAGTCCCAGCGCCGCGGTGTAGAAGTCGTGCGCCCGCTCCACGTCGTCGGTGATGCCGCTGACGTGGTGGATGCCGCTGAGCGCCATGTCCGGCGTGATCTGCGGCACCGGCTCCGGCCAGGTGCGCAGGCGGATCGCCTCCTCGTCGCGGTGCCCCGCCAGCCGCTGCTCCGCCGGGCGGATGATCCGCTCGCCCAGCTCCCCGGCCGGCTCGTCCAGCGCGTAGCCGGGCCCCCGGGTGGCGATCTCCAGGATCTGCCCGTCCGGGTCGGTGAAGTACAGACTGCTGAACCAGGTGCGGTCGAACGGGCCGTTCACGTGCACGCCGCGGTCCGTCAGGCGGCGCTTCCACTTGAGCAGCGCCTCCTCGGTCTCCACGCCCAGCGCCAGGTGGTGCACCCCGCCCACGCCGGGCGCCCCGTGCGGCGCGTGGCCCCACTCGAAGAAGGTGAGGATGGTCCCCGGCGCGCCGGTCGCGTCGCCGAAGTACAGGTGGTACGCGCCCGGATCGTCGAAGTTGACGGTCTTCTTCACCAGCCCCAGCCCCAGCGTCCCCCGGTAGAACTCCAGCGTCCGCGCCGCATCGGCCGACACCATGGTCACGTGGTGGAACCCCTGCGTCTTCAGCTCGCTCATGGTCGTCCTCCCTCCTCTTCGTCTGCCTCGGAACTGCGCTGAACTGCTCTGACTGCCTGAACTGCGGGTGCGGGCGTGCCCCCGCTGGCGCGGGGTCGGGCTGCGCGCGCTGTAGGACACGAAACTACCGTGTCCAACACCGGCGAGCCCCGGCGGAAACTGCCCCGCCGGGTCTCGCCCCTCCGGGCGCGCATCCCTCACGCGGCTCCGTGCTTGCGCCCGCAGCGCCGTTGTGGTTGCAGGCTGTTCCCTGTAACCTGTTCCCTGTTCCCTCGCCGTTACGCCTTCACCGCCTGCACCTCGAACGACAGGCGGACGTCGTTGCCCACCAGGATGCCGCCGGTCTCCAGCACCTGGTTGTAGGTCAGGCCGAAGTCGCGGCGGTCGATCTTGGCGACCGCGCTGAAGCTCACGCGCTCGCCGCCCCACGGATCGCGGCCGCGGCCCTCGTACGTGGCGTCCAGCGTCACCTCACGGGTCGTGCCGCGGATGGTGAGCTCGCCCGTGACCCGGAAGGTGTCGCCGGGGGTGGCGGCGGCGCCCTCCACGCGGGTGCTGCGGAAGGTGATCGCCGGGTGGCTCTCCGCGTCCAGGAAGTCGGCCGAGCGCAGGTGCGCGTCGCGCTGCTCCTGGCGCGTGTCGATGCTCGCCACCTGGATCTCCGCGGTCGCCGAGGAGCGCTCCGGGTGTGCCTCGTCGATCACGATGGTCCCCGCCACCTCGCCGAAGCGCCCCTTGACGCTGGTGATCATCATGTGCTTCGCCGAGAACTCCACCAGCGTGTGCGCCGGGTCGATGCTCCAGGTGGTGGTCCCCGCCGCGGTCGCGATGCTCTCCATGGTCGCCATGTCGGTCTCTCCTTCTGTCGTCCGGTCCCCGTTCGTGGCACCCGCCGGCCGGGGGCCGTGCTCCGGCGGATGTTTACTTCCGTGAATCTCTGAACTGAGATTTATGTCCAAGACGAAGGTCACCCTTCGTCCGGCGCGAGCGGCTTGGTGTCGGCCGCGTAGCGCCCCAGCGTGCGCAGCAGCCGCGCCGCGGTCTCCTTTTCCGCCTCGTCCAGCCCCGCGAGCGCGTGCTCCAGCGCCCGGGCATGCTCCGGGAAGATCTCCGCGATCAGCGTCTCGCCCCGGGGGGTGAGCGCCGCATAGCGCGCCCGCCTGTCCTCCGGGCACTCGCGCCGCTCCACCAGCCCCTTCCGCTCCAGCCGGTCCACCAGGTAGGTGATGCCGCCGCTGGACACCAGGATGCGCCGCTGCACCTCGCCCAGCAGCATGGGCCCGCGGTGGAAGAGCGCCTCCATGATCCCGAACTCGGTGAGCGTGAGCCCGTGCCGCGCCACCTGCGCGGCGGCGTGCGCCTCGATGGCCACCTGGGCCCGCGAGAGCACCACCCAGAGCTTGAGCGCGAGCGCGTGTTCGGTTTCGGTCGTCTGAACGCTCATCGGCATCTCCCATGCGAATAAATCTTAGAACTAAGATAATCGATTGCGCGGGGATGTCAAGAGGTCTTCACGGCGGGCCTCACCCGGCTCGCTCGAGGCTCGCCACCCTTTCCAAACTCTGGGAGAGGGGGTCCAACCAGCGGGATTCCGCGCGTGGGGGTCGGGCGCGGGGGTGCTCTCCGGAAAGAATCAATGCCACCCTGCCCCGGCCACACCCCGGATTCTTTCCTCCGACCACCCCCGCACCCTCCCTGCGAGCACCCTGCCGTCCGCCGGCCGCCGTTCTCCCCCTTTCCCCCGCTTGCGGGGGAGAGGGGGCCGGGGGGTGAGGGGGCCCACCCTCGCGGACGCCAGCGCGAGCCCCGCGTGAGGGATGCGAGCGCGAAGGGGCGAGACCCCAACAGCAGTATCGTTGGGGGCTCGACTCCGTTGCGGACGGTAGTTTCGTCCGCTACGGAGCCGCAGCCCGACCCCGGCGCCAGCCGGGGGCACGCCCAAACCTCAATCTTTCAAAATCAAGCCGCGTCGAACGCAGGCGCCGCGGCCATGCTCCCGGTCAAAAGTCGAGGTCCGGACTCGGTGATCGCGATGGTGTTCTCGTACTGGGCGGCCAGGTTGCCGCGCCCCATGGTGGCGGTCCAGCCGTCCTTGAGGAACGACGCGTTCCCCGCCCGCAGCGAAGCCATGGGCTCCAGCGCAAAGGTCATCCCCGGACGCAGCTGCGGCCCGCGGCCGGCCTTGCCGTAGTTGGGCACCTGCGGGTCCTCGTGGAACGCGGTGCCGATGCCGTGCCCCACGAACTCGCGCACCACCCAGAGCCCCTGCCCCTCCACGTGCCGCTGCACCGCCGCCGACACGTCGCCCAGGCGCGCGCCGGGCTGCGCCTCGGCGAGCCCCTTCCAGAACGCCTCCTCGGTGGTCCTCACCAGGTGCTCCGCCTCGTCGCTGATGCGCCCCACCCCGAAGGTCCGCGCCATGTCGGCGTAGAAGCCGCGGTGGATGAGGGCGAAGTCGGCGGTGACGATGTCGCCCTCCTTGAAGGGGACGTCGTCGGGGATGCCGTGCACCACCACCTCGTTGCGCGACAGGCAGATGGTGGCCGGGTACCCCTGGTAGCCGAGCTGCGCGGGCTTTGCGCCGCGCGCCACGATGCCGTCGTGGGCGATGCGGTCCAGGTCCCTCGCCGTGACGCCGGCGCGGACCGCCCGCTCCATCTCGCCCATGACCTCGGTGAGGAGCCGGCCGGCCTCGGCCATGATCTCGATCTCGGCCGGAGTTCGTAAGCAGATCAACGTACAGCCCTGGCTGAAAGGTCCGGGGGCCGCAGCGCCGCCCCGCATGCCTCCGATGAATAACGGAAGGCGGGCCCGGCGCGCAAGTCGGGGGCCGCGGCGGTGTTGGGGCGCCCGGCGGGCGCGAAAAAGGGCGGGGGCCCGCCGCGTGGACGGGCCCCCGCCTCGGACCTGCGGACGGCTCGGGCCGGGCTCAGCCCTGCGGCGCGGCCTCGGCCTCCGCCGCGGCGGGCGCCGGCTCGTCGTCGTCGCGGGCGTAGTCCGGGATCTCGAAGGCGAGGTCGCCCGTGCAGAAGGCCTCCCACTCCGGCGAGCCCCCCTCGAAGACCACGTTCTCGTCCTTGAAGATCCCGTCCGTGACCACCAGGTTCTCCTGGAGGTACAGGATGTCGTCGTCCTTGAGCTCGGTGCGCTCGACCTCGACCTCCTTGCCGTTCACCTCCTGCTTGTCCTTGCGGAGGTTCGCCACGTTCTCCTTCCACCCGGGAAACTTGCGGAAGTCCGCGGCATAGTAGGCCTTGCAGTACCTTCCCATCTCAGCCATCCGACGGTCTCCTTGCCAATGGTGAGGGATCGCGCCCGCCTCGCCCCGGCGATGCGGCATCGCATCATACACGACAGCTTACGCACGTTCCCGCCAAATGGCAAGGGGGGCGGGGAACGGCAGGGGGACAGAGGAACGGAAGGTTACAGGGGACAGGTTACAGGGGACAGCCTGCGAGCCGCTAGCCGCCTCATGGCCGTTGCCGTTGCTGTTGCCGTTGCAGGCTGTTCCCTGTCCCCTGTAACCTGTCCCCTATCCGCTCCGTACTGAAAGCTGCCGCTCCCGCCTGCACGGCGAGGAGTTTGCGAAGGCCGTCCGCGGGCGCCGCTCGCATCGCACACCATCGAGACCCATGGAGAACTACCAGCTCGCAGTTCCGCAGCTCGCCGACGAGGAGGCCAAACGGGTCCAGCTGGAGCGGATGAAGCTCCGGGCCACGGGGCTCCTGGTGGTGGCCGCCCTGATCTACGTCGTGGCCCGGGTGCTGGAGGAGCGCTACCCCTGGATTGGGTACGTGCGGGCCACGGCGGAGGCGGGGATGATCGGCGGGATCGCGGACTGGTTCGCGGTCACGGCGCTGTTCCGCCACCCCATGGGGCTCCCCATCCCCCACACGGCGATCGTCTCCGCCCGCAAGGACAAGATCGGCATGAGCCTGGGGCGGTTCGTGCAGAACAACTTCCTGTCGCGCGACGTCATCGTCCACAAGCTGCGCTCGGTGGGGGCGGCCCGGAAGATGGCGGAGTGGCTGGCTCGCCCGGAGAACGCGCACACCCTGTCGCAGCACACCTCGGCGGCGATCACCGGGCTGGTGCAGGTGCTGCGCGACGAGGACGTGCAGGAATTGATCGACCAGAGCATCACCACGCGGGTCCGCAAGACGCAGGTGGCGCCGCTGATGGGGCAGGTGCTGGGGGTGGTGACGGCGGAGAACCGGCACCAGGAGCTGCTGGTGGCGGCGCTCCGCATGGTCGCCCGCGTGGTGGACGAGAACCGAGACGTGCTCCGCAGCCGCATCGGCGAGGAGACCCCGTGGTGGTTCCCCACCGCGGTGGACGACAAGATCTACCAGAAGGTGGTGGCCGGGATCGAGCACACGCTGCAGGAGGTGAGCGTGGACCCCGACCACCCGCTGCGCGCCCGCTTCAACGAGGCCATGGACGAGTTCGTGGAGAAGCTGAAGAGCTCGCCGGAGATGATCGCCCGCGGGGAGGCGCTCAAGGAGGAGGTGCTCCAGCACCCGGCGGTCCGGAGCTACTCGGCCTCGCTGTGGGGGGAGATGAAGGAGTCGCTGCTGCGCCACAACGCGGACCCGGAGTCGCGCTTCCGGCAGCGGGTGGAGCGGGCGGTCTCGGCGTTCGGCGAGTCGCTCCAGCGCGACGAGGAGCTGCTGGACAAGGTGGAGGGGTGGATCGAGGGGGCGGTGCTGTACGTGGTGGAGCAGTACCGGCACGAGGTGGCGGACCTGATCTCCACCACCGTGGCGGCGTGGCCGGCGGAGGACACCTCGCGCAAGATCGAGCTGCAGATCGGCAAGGACCTGCAGTTCATCCGCATCAACGGCACGCTGGTGGGCGGGCTGGCGGGGCTCCTCATCTACACGCTGTCGCAGCTGTTCGGGGGGTAGACCCCGCGGCGGGCCGACCCGGCAAGGTCCCGCTCCCCAGGCCGGGGAGCGGGACCTTTTCTCGTACTGTGGCCGGTGCGGCCGCCCGGGTCAGCGCGTGACCGTCAGCGTGGTCGGGAACCCGGCCGCCCGGAGCTCCGCCGCGCTGTAGGACCGGAGGTTCCCGACCACGTCGTACAGCACCAGCCCCACCTCATAGGTCCCGCTCACCGCCGACTGGCCGAAGGTCATCGTGCACTTCATCGTCGCGGTTTTCGCCGTACCGTCTAGGATGTCTGGAGCGCAGCCGGTGCCGCCGCCGCCGGGCACGAGGAGCCTCACATGCACCGTCGCGGGGCCGCCCACCGGATCGGCGGCCGTCACGATCGCTTCCACGGACTTCGGGCCCGTGCTCAGGTCCAGCGAGCTGGCGCTCAGGGAAAAGCCGGTGACCGTGGGAGGGACCAGGTCCTCGGTGCGGCTCGTCACCTGCAGCGTGGAAACGAAGCCCGGGGCCTTGAGCTCGTCACCGTGGAAGAAGCGGGTCGTGCCGGCCCGGTCCGTGATGGCGATCGTGGACACGCTCCACGGTCCCGCCGGAGCGGACCCGGGGATCGTCAGCCGGCATCTCCACGTCCCGCTGGTGGCGATCTCCCCAGAAGGGACCCATAGCTTACACGACTTGCCATACTCGGCACCTCGGCTGGTCGTCGCCTCGGCAAAGATGTAGGCGACCCCCTCGCGCGCCGTGGCGGAGACCAGCACGTCGACGGTGGCCCTGGACTCGCTCACGTCCACCGCGGCCGGAGAGAGCGAAAGCGAGGTGATCGAGGGAGCGGTGGACGGGCCGGAGTTGACCACGACCATGCTGTCCGGGGCGCCCATCTCGCGCAGTTCCCGTCCGAAGTAGGAGGCCTCCCTTCCAGTCGAGTCCTGGAGCGTCACCTGGAGATACCACGGTCCTGCCGGCGCCCCCTTCGGGATCGTCGCCGTGCACTTCCACACTCCGTCCGCAGGGGAGCCGCTCGCCAGGACGCCGGACGTCCGGGTTCCACACGAGATCCCGGAGCTTACCGGCTGGCTGTGGAAGCTGACGGTGAAAGAGGCCACGCCCGACCCGGCGTCCGCGGCGGAGACGGTGAGGTTCACGTTTGCGGGGCCCGAGGTCACGTCCACCGACGCGGGCGAGATGGAGAGCGCCTTCAGCTTCGGCGCCGTGCGGTCGTCGGAAATCACCCGCAGCGTCGCGGTCGCGGTCCGGCCATCGCTGGCGGCGGTGATCGTCGCGACCCCGTAGGCGAGCCCCGTCACCACCCCCGCATCGCTCACGGCGGCGATCGACGGCGCGGAGCTGGACCACTGCACGGGCCTGCCCGCGAGCGGGTTGCCGGCCGCGTCCCGGGGCGTGGCCGTGAGCCGCAGCGTTTCGCCGCGGCCCACCGTGCCGCTCGTCTGCGAGACGGCGACCGAGGCGACGCGCACGGCGGTCGCGGTGAAGGTGGCCGGCTGGAGGTTCCCGATGCCGGCCAGGGCCGTGCCCTGCCCCTCAGCCCGAGCGTCCAGGCCACCTTCGCGATGCCCGCCGCGTCGGTCACGGTGGTGCTCGCGCTGAGCGTTCCCCCGCCCGAGGCGACCACCCATCCCACCGCGGCGCCGGCGATCGGCCGCCCCCCGGCGGAGACGGCCCTCACCGCGAGCGAGTCCCGGAGCTGGCCGGCCGGAGCGCCGGTCTGGCCGTCGCCGCCCATCTTCTCCACGCGCGCGGGCTGCGCCGGCGCGGCGGTGGCGGTGAAGGTCGCCGGCGCCAGCCCCGCGGCCGACGCGGTGACGGTGTACGTCCCGGCCGCAGGCCCCAGCGTCCACCGGGTGCGGGCCTCGCCCCGGGAGTCGGTCGGCGTGGCGGTCGCGGACAGCGTCCCCGCCTCGGGAGCGACCGTCCAGGTCACCGTGACGCCGGCCACCAGCCTGCCCTTCGGGTCGGTGACGCGTGCCACCAGCTCGGCCGGCAGGGGCATCTCCGCGCTGCCGGCCTGGCCGCTGCCGGACGAGGCTTCGATGCGCGCCGGCACGGCGGCAGCCGTCCCGGTGGGCGAGTCGCCCGAGCAGGAAAGGAGAGCGGCGAGGAACGCAGCCGGCAGCGGAAACCGTCGAGACAAGGGCTTCATCCGGGTGCGCCGGGGCTGGAAGAGGGCGAGGGAGCGGCCGGGAGGCGTCCGGACGGGGTCCAGGCGCGCCCCGCGGGGGATCCCGGGCTGGTCGGCTCCGCGCGTCACCGGGTCACCTTGAGCGTGGTGGGGAATCCGGCCGCCTGCAGCTGCTCGGTGTTGTACCACCGGATGTTGCCGACCGCGTCGTAGACCAGCACCTGCGCCACCAGCCAGGTCCCGTCCACGGCCGACTGCCCGAAGTAGATGCTGCACTTCAGCGTGGCCGTCTTCGCCGTACCGTCCAGACTTCCCGTGAAGCAGACGTGCGAGGACGAGACGTTCGAGGGTGCTCCGGGCGCCCGCAGCGCGACGCTCGCCTTGAGGATCCCCGTCTCCGCGTCCGATCCCGTGATCGTGGCCTCCAGGAGCTTGTCGCCCGTGCTCAGGTCCAGGGGACTGGGGCTCAGGGAAAAGGCGGTCAGCGTCGGCGGGGCGA
>DASVQR010000142.1:0-120288 GCA_036389055.1 Longimicrobiaceae bacterium
GCGCCGGACGGGAGATGATCCGTCCGGCGCCCGCCGCGCGTATCTTGGGTGCGGCCGTGTCCGACCAACCCTGCCCCGGAGGTGCGCCCGATGAGACCCGTAGAGCCCATCCACGTGGCGGAGCGGTTCGCGCCGCTGCACGCGGAGCTGATCGCCGTGCTCTCCAGCCTGTCGGACGGGGAGTGGGATCGCCCGGCGGTGAAGCGGTGGACGGTGCGCGACGTGGCCGCGCACCTGCTGGACGGCGACGTGCGGCAGCTCTCCTTCCGCCGCGACAAAATGCCGCCGCCCCCGCCGGACCGCCCCATCGAGAGCCCCGGCGACTTCGTGGCCTTCCTGGACCGCATCAACGCCACCTGGGTGGACGCGGCGCGCCGCATCAGCCCCCGGCTGATGGTGCAGCTGCACGCCATGACCGGCCCGGAGGTGTCGCGCCTGTTCGCCGGGCTGGACCCGTCGGCCCCGGCGCTCTTCCCCGTGGCCTGGGCCGGCGAGGAAAGCTCCGTCAACTGGATGGACACCGCGCGCGAGTACACCGAGCGCTGGCACCACCAGCAGCAGATCCGCGACGCCACGGGCCGCCCGCCGCTCACCGGCCGCGAGTGGCTGCACCCGGTGCTGGACACCTTCGTGCGCGCCCTCCCCCACGGCTACCGCGACACGCCCGCCGCGGACGGCGCCTCAGTCCTGTTCGCCGTCACCGGCGAGGCCGGAGACGAGTGGACGCTGCTGCGCGAGGCCAGCCGCTGGACCCTGCACGCGGGCGAAGCCCCGGCCCCCGCCGCCACAGTGACGACCGACGCGGACACGGCCTGGCGCCTGTTCACCAAGGGGCTGTCGCGGGAGGAAGCCGGGCGGCGGGTGCGGATCGACGGCGAGCGCCGCCTGGGCGAGCCGGCGCTCGGCACGCTGGCGATCATGGGATAGGCTCTCACCCGGCTCGCTTGAGGCTCGCCACCAGGGGAGCAACCACGAGCGCGCTTCGGGTGGCTCCGGTGTAGGTGGTCGGCCGGGGGATGCTGCTCCGGGGGAGCCGAACTCGCCCGCCACCGGCGTGAGGGCGAGATCACGCTGGCTTCGAACATGACGTTCCCCCTGCGCAGCCTCCCCCAACCTCCTTGCGCAGATCGGAGGAACTGCAACCGCGCCGCCGGACTGTCGCAGTTCTCCCCCTCTCCCGCTTGCGGGGGAGGGGGCCTGCCGTCGCGTGAGGGATGTCGGCCCGAAGGGGCGAGACCGCGCGGCTGTTTGCGCGGGCTCGACTCCGTTACGCACGGTTGTATCGTGCGTTACGGAGCCGCAGCCCGACCCCGGCGCCAGCCGGGGGCACGCCCTACTCTGCCGTCAAACAGCCGTCCAACAAACCCGTCAGAAGTCGATGAAGTTGCTGGGCCACGACCCGCCGCCCGGGTAGATGCGCCGGGTGCCGTAGCCGTAGGCCGTGGCCCAGTTGTACTCCTCCACCAGGAAGCTGCCGTCGCTGTAGACCGCGGCCACGTACCCCACATGCCCGAAGCCCCCCGCCCCGCCGGCGTAGCGGTTCCACTGCGCGATCCGCCCCACCGCGGGATTCTGGTAGACGGCCACCCCGGAGGCCCGGGCCGCGTCGTCCCACAGGTGCGCGTCGCCGAAGTGCTCGCCCAGGTACATGTTGGTGAACGTCCGCCCCGTGCGCGTGCCGTTCCAGTTGACGCGGAACGCGGAGAACGAGGTGCACTGGCGGTTGTAGAAGTTCCAGGGGTCCACGCCGCTGGTGCTGCTGCTCGCGTACGGGTAGTCGTTGCGAATGCACGGGCGCGCCGCCGGCCCGTCGGTGCCGGTGTAGACGTTGGTGTCCGTGATCCAGTTGCCGCTGGCCAGCCTGTCCCACACCCGGCTGGTGCCGTACTCGCCGCTGACGCTCTCGCCGCGCGAGGTGCAGTCGATGGTCACGGACACGCCGCCGCCCAGCGAGCCGGTGACGGCGTAGCCCGTGCCGGGCCCCGAGCGCAGGTTGTACGGGCCGCCGGGGGCGGTGGTGCCCGACGCCGAGTTCGGCAGCACGCTGGGAGCGGCCTGCTCGGGCGCCTTGTTCGCCGGCGCGGCGGGGCGGGTGACGTCGTCGCCGCAGCCGGCGAGCAGCAGTGCGGCGGCCAGCGCCGCCAGCGGGAGACTGCGTGTGCGCATGGGCACTCCTCCGTCGGGGGAGCAGGGTGGACGGACCGGGTTGTCCGGGAGTACGGGCGCGGGGAGCACGTCCGGGGCCGGTGGGGCGGTCCGCCGGGCGTGGCGGCGGAAGCGGTTCGGCGGGACGGGGTTGGACGCGCAAAGCGAGCGGCGGCGGCACCCGGACGGGGCGCCGCCGCCGCTTCATTCTGGTGCGTAGAAATCGACGCGATGCAGAAAAGGGCGCTGCAAGGCCGGTCCGCGGCCCGGCTCAGGGCCGGAGGCGCAGCCCCACCTCCGCGCGCAGGTGCGACACGCCGCCGGGGTCGCCGACCGGGTAGGCGGTGTAGGCGACGCCCGGGAGCAGGAGCAGGCGCCGCCCCAGCCGGAGCGCGAGCCCGAAGCCGCTCTCCAGGCCGGGCCCCGACTCGCCATCGTCCAGGCCGTCGCCGCCGCCGGACGCCAGGTGCGTCTCGGCCTCGTGGAGGACCACCCCGCCGCGGAGCCAGAGCGGCACCCCGCCGATCCGGGGCGTCGTCAGCACGCCCGCGTCGATTCCGGAGTCCACCCGGTCGGCGTCCGCAGCCGTGCCTCGGACCGGGAACGAGGTGCGGCTGAACCCGGCGTAGACGACCAGGCCGGGGCGCAGCTCGTAGCCGACGTCGAAGCCGAACCCCGTCCCCGCGTCCAGCCCCTCGCCGCGCTCGCCCACGGGCCGGGCGACAAGCACCCGCCCGCCGAGCGAGAAGTCGGACGCGCGGAGCTGGGCCGCGGCCGGCGCGGAGCACGCCAGCGCCGCGAGCGCCAGGAGCGGGGGGTGCCGCTTCATCGTCGGCCTGGTCTACGGGCGTTCACCGACGTGCGGCGCCTGCGCGGGCGAGTCCGGGAGGCCGAGCGCGGCGCGGAACTCGGCGTCGCCGGCGAAGACCTCCAGGTCGTTCTCGCCCCGGTCCTTGCCGGGGAAGCCCGGGTCCAGGAGCATCACCAGCTTCTCCCGCCACCGCCGGTCGATCCGCACCGCCTCGTGCACCGCCCCGAGCGCGCGGTCGCGCGCCTCGGCGACCGCGCGCTCGTCGCTCGGGGACTGCTCGCCGAGCCAGCGGGCGCGCTGTCCGTGCGCGGCCGCCAGGTTGACCCAGATGGAGCCGCTGGGGAGGTTGGCGGGGCTGGAGACGTATTCCTCCCCGTACCGGATGGCGGCCGTGAAGCCGCCCGGCGGCGCCAGGTACAGGCTGGTGAACGTCAGCGAGTTGTAGACCTTTTCCTTGAGCACCCGGTCGGTGGACGGGGTGATCCGGCGGTAGGCCTCCTGGAGCTCGCGCATGGTGTCCTCCGCGCGCTCCGCCTGGAACAGCGCCACGGCGTACTCGTAGCGCAGCGCCACGTCGCCCGGGGCCCCGGCCACCGCGCGGGCGTAGGCGTCCACCGCCGCCGGGGTGTTCCCCTCGATCAGCTGCGCCTTCGCCCACACCGCCAGCGCCTCCGGGGTGCCGAGCTGGTCCACGGGGACGGCGCGCACCCGGGAGGCGGCCTGCACCGCCTCGCCGGAGACCATGCCGCCGCGGTCCACGATCTCGATGGAGGCTTCGCGGATGGCGGAGTACTCGGCCAGCGTCGGGAGCGCCGCCGCGGCCCGGTCCGCCCGCGAGAAGGCGCCCGTCAGGAAGATGCGCGTCATCAGGTACCCTCCCGTGAAGCCCGAGACGGAGAAGTACACGATGATCCCGGCCGCGAACACCTGCAGCGCCGGGCTCGGCGCGCCGAGCCCGCCGGCGAGGGCAAGCGACGCCCGGTGCAGCGCGCCCGGGAGCTCGCCGAGCTGCACCAGCCCCACGCCCACCAGGATCTTGGTGAGCCAGTCGGAGATCTGCTCCAGGTTGGTGTTCGGGCGGATGTGGTAGCCGTCCCTGGGCTGGGCGGCGTCCGCCCCGCCCCCCTGCGACGGGTCCACCGGCACGTCGCCCTGGAGCACGCGGGGGATGCCGAACAGGAAGCCGATCCCCATGCCGCAGCCGAAGCAGGCGAGCGCCCACAGGAGGGCGGTGGGCCGGCCCTGCGGCCCGTGCGCCCACACCACGGCGAAGCCCACCCCCACGGCGAAGACCAGGATGGCGGAGATGAACGCGGCGTCGCCCCAGCGCGACATCCAGCGCCGGAAGAGCAGGGTCCTGTCGGGCGGGGGCAGGGGCATGGCGGGGCTCGGCGAGGTGCGAAGAGGGGGTGCCGCGGAAGGGAGGCGGGCCGGGAGGTGGAGCCGGCCCGCCAACAAGATTGTCTCCGCTCAGCCCGCGCGCAACGGGACGTCGCCGGGGCGCTCCCGGGCGCCGAGGAGGGTGTCGACCCACGCTTCCAGGTACTCCGTGCTCCCCGGGAGCAGGGGGATCGCTCCCACGCCGAGCCCGTCCAGCGACTTCCACAGCCGGCTCGCGCCGAACGCGCCCGGCTCCGCCTCGCGGAAGGGGAAGAGCGCGGCCGCGCGCCCGACGATGCGCTCCGGACCGGCGCCCGGCCCCGGGCGGACGATGGCGTCGCGGTAGCGGTGCAGCACGTTGAGCGCGTCCTCCGGCGGCCCGGGCGAGCCGTAGCGCTCCACGTACTCCGGGTCGGCCGCGACGCGGTACTTGGCGTCCAGCACCACGCGCGCCGCCGCGCCGTCCGGGCGGCGCACCTCCAGCAGCAGGTCGGGCTGCTGGGGCACCAGCAGCGGCTCCCCCCCGAAGCGCGGGTTGTAGGTGAGCACGGCGCGCACCCCGCCCTCCAGGTCGAACGCCAGCGACTGCTCGCGCCCGCGGCGCAGCAGCACGCGCAGGCCGCGCTCCTCCACGGCCAGGAGCCGGCGCGCGGGGAGCGGGCTCCCCGACCGGGCCGCGAGGATGCGCGCCAGCGCCAGGAAGCACCAGTACTCGTACAGCAGCGCCAGGTCCTTGACCGCCAGCCGCACCGGGCCGCCCTCCAGGCTGAGCCCCAGCCGCAGCAGCAGGCAGGCGCGGTGCGCCTCGCGGTACCCCGGCGCCCCCGTGAGCTGCGGCGAGGCCGGGCCGGGCGGCGGGTCGCCCGCGGCGGCGGCGAGCGGCTCGGCGCGCAGCATCCGCGCGACCCGTCGCTCCAGCGCGTCCAGCTCCTCCAGCGAGCGGGCGCGCCGCGGGGTGGGCGGCAGCGCGCCCTCCTCGCGGCGCAGCGCGGCCAGGCGGCGCCTCGCGCCCGCGAGCTGGGCGGCAAGCCAGCGGTGCTCGGGGGTGTCCAGCGTGGGGCGGGGGCTCCCGTCGGGGATCCTCTCGCGGACCGGGGCGCCCAGGTCGGAGCACAGGGAGCGGCCGGCGCCCGCGCCGCGCAGCACGGCCCGGCGCACCCGGGCGTCCGGGCGGCGCACGCGCTCGGCGCGGGCGGGCTCCGCCGCGGCGGCGAGCCCCCGGCGCGGCCGGCGGGCGATCTCCGCCAGGGCGCGCTCCAGGTCGTCGGCGGCGTGGCGCAGCAGCGCCAGCCACTCCAGCCGCGTGGGCGACGGGGCGTGGCGGTCCACCCCCAGGTGGAAGGTGGAGCGCAGGTACTCCAGCACCAGCCCGGTGAGGATCTCGCCGGTCTCCTCGCGCAGCCGGGCGTAGTCGACGGCGTAGTCCAGCTTGGTGGGGAACACCTCCACCTCGAAGTCCAGCTCCGGCTCGCCGTCCACCCGCACGGACAGCTCGCTCCGCCCCACCTGCCCGCCGAAGCCCACCCGCCCGTGCACCACCCGCCCGCGCTCGGAGGCGCGCAGGCCGCGCAGGAGCACGGGGTCGCGGTGCCCCACCGTCACCGCGCCGCCGTCCTTTGCCCGCGCGTACAGCGAGTACCCGGTCTCCTCGAACAGCCGCGGCCCCACGTCCCCCTCCACCAGGTGCGCGGCCTCCTCCGGCACGCCCGCGCGCCAGGTCTGCGGGCCCCAGGCGAGGCCGGGACGGCGCGGGCGGAGGACCAGGCGGCCCGGAGGCGGCGGCGACGGCGACAGGCAGTGCGGCTCCCCGTCGCGGGTCGCCGCCCACACCAGGAGGACGCGGTCGGTCTCGATGCGGAACAGGTCGCTCACCCCGCGCTCACAGCCAGAACGAGGTGAAGCCCTCGGCCAGGAAGCGCTCCCACATCAGCGCCAGGCGGGCCGCGGTGCGGGGGAAGCGCGCGCCGGGGAGGGCGGCGGGGCGTCCGGCGTCCTCCCAGCCCTCCAGGAGGGCGCGCGCCTCGGCTTCCGCGAGCGCGCCGCGGCCGGGGCCGGCCCAGCCGAGCAGCCCCAGGAGCGCGCGGCGCACGGCGTCGCTCCCGCCGGCGACGCGGGGGAGCAGCTTCATCCCCAGCGCCAGGTCCAGCGGGTCCACGCGTCCGCCGGCGCGGTCGACCCAGGCGTCCGGCGTCTCGGCGGCGTGCAGGACGAAGAGCGCCGCCTCGTCGCGCGCGCGGTAGCCCACCTGCAGCCCGGCGGGCGCGAGCGACGCGTTCGCGGCGGCGAGGGCGTCCACCGTCCGCCGCACCAGCGCCCGCTCGCAGTCGGTGATCGCGCCCAGGCCCGCCAGGGCGACGGCGCGGGGGTGCCAGGCGGACACCGGCCACCACGCCGGCTCCGGCTCGCCCCCGCCGCCCACGGGCTCCCAGGTGGACAGGTCCGGCTCGGCCAGCTCCAGGGTGAAGGCGCGGTCCAGCACCTTGCGGGAAAAGCCGTGCGCGCTCTCGTCCACGTTGACGGTGCCCACCAGCGCCAGGTTGGGCGGGAGCACCACGCCGCACCACTCGTCGCCGGGGTGGAGCGTGGGGTGCAGCAGCGGCCCCGTGGCGAAGCCGCCGCGGGGGTGGGGGCGCCGGTCCTCGATGCGGCTCAGCACCTCGGCGAAGTACTGCTCCACGCGCGCCAGGTTCATCTCGTCCAGCACGGCGGTCCAGTGGCGGCGGGGGTGCCCCATCGCCTCGCGGGCGGCGTCCAGCACCACGCCCGGGCGGAATTCGCCGCGCAGGTCGGTGTAGCCAAGCACGTCCGCGCTGTCCGTCCAGTCGGGGCGCACGGGGATCAGCCGCGCGGCGCCGCCCGTCCCCTCCGCCACCAGCGCCGGGAGGCGCGACTTCCCCGTCCCCGTCACCCCCGCCAGGATGGCGAACGGCTTGGTGCGCAGCGCGGTCGTGTACGCCGCCACCTGCCAGGGCTCGAACACGAACCCGCGCCGCCCCACGTACTCCACGAGCGCCGCCGTGGCCGCGGCGCGGTCCCAGTCTGCGTCCCAGCGCTCCGGCTCCGCGGCGCCCGCGCCGGCAGACGCAGCGGTGCGCTCCCCGTCCTCCACGCAGCGGCGGTACGCGGCGAGCAGCGCCTCCAGGTCGCGCGACAGCAGGGCGTCCGGCGGGACGGCGCCGGCCTCGTACAGCTTGTGGGCGACGGTGACGGAGGGGTCGGCGACCGGGGCGGCGTCGGCGCGCAGGTCCATGCCGTCGTCCAGCGCGAAGCCCAGCTCCGGGAGGGCGTCGCACAGGGCGCGCAGCCCGGCGGCCCGGCCGCGCAGCAGCGTGCGGGCGATCTCGCGCCCCACCTGCCGGCGCGGCTCCGAGGCGCCCTGGCAGAGCGCCAGGTACACGCCGGAGGTGTCCTGCCGGAAGAGCAGCGCGCAGAACACCCCCTCGCGGACGTTGGTGGTCTCGCGCGTGTCCAGCAGCGCCACCCACGGCACCTTTGCCCACGTGCCGAACCCCGCGGACCAGGAGACGCGCAGCGTGGGCTGGGCGCGCACGGCGGGGTGGGCGGTGAGCGCCTGCCGCAGCCCCTTGAACGCGCCCCACAGCGGGTGCTCCTCGCCGAACGGCTCCCCGGCGCGCGCGCCCGCGTAGCGCGCCAGGATCCCCTCCAGCAGCTCCCGCATCTCCCCGCCCGCTGCCGCCATCGCTCTCCGCGCCCGGGTGGACTCCGCGCCCCGGACGTGTCGTTTTCCGGCGGCGGGTGTGATAAACCGGGGTGTCCACTATGTTCACGAATCCCGGCCGATTGCGGGCCCTTGACCGATATATTATGATCATCATATCAAAAGGCGGTCCGGTTCCCCACGCACGACGAGGACACGACATGGCGAACGCATACATCATCGACGCGGTCCGCACCCCGCGGGGGCGCGGCAAGATGGGCAAGGGCTCGCTGAACGGCGTCCACCCGCAGGAATTGCTGGCGCAGACACTGGTGGCGCTGGCCGGGCGCACCGGCATCGACACCGGCGACGTGGAGGACGTGGTGGCCGGCGCGGTGTCGCAGGTGGGCGAGCAGGGCGCGAACATCGCGCGCAACGCGGTGCTGGCCGCCGACTGGCCGCTGCACGTGGGCGGAGTGAGCCTGAACCGCTTCTGCGGCTCGGGGCTGCAGGCGGTCAACTTCGCCGCCATGGGCGTGGCGAGCGGCGCGCAGGACCTGGTGGTGGGCGGCGGGGTGGAGAGCATGTCGCGCGTGCCCATGGGCTCGGACGGTGGCGAGGGCGACGGCAAGAACCCGCACCTGCGCCGCAAGCACGCCCAGGTGCCGCAGGGGATCAGCGCCGACCTGATCGCCACGCTGGAAGGCTTCACCCGCGACGAGCTGGACCGCTTCGCGCTGGAGTCGCAGCGCCGCGCGGCCGAGGCCCAGGCCGAGTGCCGCTTCAGCCGGAGCCTGTTCCCGGTGGTCGACACGGACAGCGGCGCCGTGCTGCTGGAAAAGGACGAGTACCTGCGCCCGGACACCACGCTGGAGGCGCTCGCCGGGCTCCCCGGCGCCTTCGAGAAGGCCGGCGCCACGCCCGTGGGACTTGAGGGCGAGACGCTGGACGAGCTGGCGCTGGCCCGCTACCCGCAAGCCGGGGAGATCCGGCACCTGCACACCGCCGGCAACTCCAGCGGCATCGTGGACGGCGCCGCGGCGGTGCTGCTGGCGTCCGAGGACTACGTCCGCTCGCACGGGCTGAAGCCGCGGGCTCGGGTGGTGTCCATGGCGCTGCACGCCGAGGACCCGCTCATCATGCTCACCGCGCCCACCGAGACCGCCCGCAAGGCGCTCCGCAAGGCGGGGATGGAAACCGGCGACGTGGACCTGTGGGAGATCAACGAGGCGTTCGCCGCGGTGCCCATGCAGGTGATCAGGAAGCTGGAGCTGGACCCGGAGCGCGTGAACGTCAACGGCGGCTCCATCGCGCTGGGGCACCCGCTGGGCGCCACCGGGGCGATGCTGCTGGGGACGGCGCTGGACGAGCTGGAGCGGCGCGGCCTGGCCACCGCGCTGGTGACGCTGTGCATCGCGGGCGGGCAGGGCGTGGCCACGGTGATCGAGCGGGTCTGAGCCGATGGCGGACACGACGGCGCCGGCGAGGGGGCGCCCGCACTACGCCTGGGTGGTGGCGGGCGTCACCTTCGTCACGCTGCTCGCGGCGGCGGGGGTGCGCGCCACGCCGGGCGTGCTGATGATCCCGCTGGAGGAGGAGTTCGGGTGGACGCGCGCCACCCTGTCGCTGGCGGTCTCCGTCAACCTGGTGCTGTACGGGCTGATGGGCCCGTTCGCGGCGGCGATCATGGACCGCCTGGGGGTGCGGCGCACCATGCTGCTTTCCCTGGGCACCATCGCCGCTGGGGTGGCGGCGACGCCGTGGATCACCGCGCCCTGGCAGCTGGTGCTGCTCTGGGGCGTGGTGGTGGGCGGGGGGACGGGGATGACGGCGCTGGTGCTCGGCGCCACGGTGGTGAGCCGCTGGTTCGCGGCGCGGCGCGGGCTGGTGATGGGGATCCTGACGGCGAGCACGGCCACGGGCCAGCTGGTGTTCCTCCCCCTGCTCGCGGCGCTGGTGGAGCGCTCGGGGTGGCGCTCGGCGGTGCTGCTGGTGGCGGGCGCGGCGGCGCTGGTGTTCCCCCTGGTGGCGCTGCTGATGCGCGACTCCCCGCGCCAGCTGGGGCTCGTCCCCCTGGGCGGGACGGAGGCGGACGCGGTGCCGGAGCGGAGCGGCGGCAACCCGGCCGCCGCGGCGCTGGCCGCGCTGCGGGACGGGACGCGCTCGCGCGACTTCTGGCTGCTGGCGGGCACCTTCTTCATCTGCGGGGCGAGCACCAACGGCCTGGTGGGCACCCACCTGATCCCCGCCGCGCACGACCACGGCATCCCCGAGGTGGCCGCGGCCGGGCTGCTGGCGGCGATGGGCCTGTTCGACCTGGCGGGGACGGTGGCCTCCGGGTGGCTCTCGGACCGCTGGGACAGCCGGCGGCTGCTGGCCTGGTACTACGGGCTGCGGGGGATCTCGCTTCTGTTCCTCCCCGCCGCCCTCGCCGGCCCGGAGGCGGCGCGCTGGACCTTCGCGGTGTTCTACGGGCTGGACTGGGTGGCGACGGTGCCGCCCACGCTGCGCCTGACGGCGCAGTCGTTCGGGGCGCAGCGGGCAGGCATCATGTTCGGCTGGGTGGTGGCGGGGCACCAGCTGGGCGCGGCCGCGGCGGCGTTCGGCGCGGGGGCGGTGCGGACAGTGTTCGGAGACTACGGCGGCGCGTTCCTGGCGTCCGGTGCGCTCTGCCTGCTGGCCGCGGGGATGGCGCTGCGCGTGGGGCACCGGCCGCGCGAGCTTGCCGGCGCGCCCATGGCGGCGGCGGTGGCGGGAGACTGAGGCGGACGTCAAAAGACCATTGCGGAGGAGAGCGCATGGCGGGGAAGGGGGAGCACTCGTACGAGGTGCGAGTGGACTGGACGGGCGACCTAGGCGAGGGGACGAGCAGCTACCGCGGCTACGCCCGCGACCACGAGGTCACGGCGCCGGGAAAGCCGCCGATCCCCGGCTCCTCCGACCCGGCGTTCCGCGGCGACCGCGCGCGCTACAACCCGGAGGAGCTGCTGGTGGCCTCGCTCTCCACCTGCCACATGCTCTGGTACCTGCACCTGGCCGCGGAGGCCGGGGTGGTGGTGACCGGCTACCGCGACGATGCCCGCGGCGTCATGCTGGAAACGCCCGACGGCGGCGGCCGCTTCACCCAGGTGACGCTGCGCCCCGTGGTCACGCTGCGCGAGGGCGCGGACCCGGATCTGGTGGACTCGCTGCACCACCGGGCGCACGAGCTGTGCTTCATCGCGAACTCGGTGAACTTCCCCGTGCGCTGCGAGCCGACGGCGCGGGTGGAGTCCGGGGCCGCCGCGTGACCCACGGCGGACCGGCCGCGGTCGGGCGGCCGGACGGCGCTCCGGGGGACGGGGTGGTACGGGTGGGGGTGGACGTCGGGGGGACCAAGCTGCTGCTGGTGGCCGTGGGCCCGAGGCTGCACCGGGAGCACCGCGCCCCCACCGGCCCGGAGGCGGGACCGGCGGAGGTGGAGCGGGAGGTGCGCGGCTTCCTGGCGCGCACCGGGCTCCGCCCGCGCTCGCTTGGGATCGCCGTGCCCGGGCTGCTGGACGCCGCCGGGCGGGTGGCCGCGTGCGACGTGCTCCCCCGGCTGGAGGGGTGGCGCCCGGCGGATGCGCTCGTGGAGCTGGGGATCCCCGTGCGCGCCCTGAACGACGCGGAGGCGGCGCTCGCCGGGGAGACGCACGGCCTGCGGCCCGACGCCACCGCCGGGATCGTCATGGCGGGGACTGCGATCGGCGCGGCGTTCCGGGTGGGCGGGAGCCCGCTGCGTGGGGCGCGCGGCTGGGCCGGGGAGCTGGGCTACCTCCCCCTCTCCACCGGGGGGGAGGTGCGGCGGCTGGACGAGCTGGCCGGCGGCGCCTGGATCGCCCGGCGCCTGAGGACCGACGGCGCCGGCCTGGCGGAGCGCGCCGCGCGGGGCGACGCCGCGGCGCTGTCCGCGATCCGGGAGGCCGGGGCGGCGCTGGGGCTGGGTCTGGCCGCCGGGGTCAACCTGCTGAACCCCGAGCTGCTGGTGCTGGGCGGCGGCGCCGCGGAGCTTCCCGGCTACCGCGAGGCCGCGCTGGCGAGCGCCGCCCGCCACGCCCTGCCGCAGCTCTGGGCCGCCTGCGAGGTGCGCCCCCCGCGCCACGGCGAGGCCGCCGCCGCGCTGGGCGCCGCGTACGCGTCCGCCCACCCCGCGCGCTGACCGCGCGCAGGGGAGCGCCGCCGCCGTTCCTCGCGGACGCCAGCGCGGGCCCCGCGTGAGGGATGCCGGCCCGAAAGGGCGAGACCCCAACAGCAGTATCGTTGGGGGCTCGACTCCGTTGGCGAGCGTTGTTTGCTCGCCTACGGAGCCGAAGCCCGACCCCGGCGCAGCCGGGGGCACGCCCGAACCCTGCAGTTCAGAGCAGTCCAACACCGCACCACGGGAACGCACATGACCGTGCTGGAGCACATGGAGCGCATCGCCCGGGGAGAAGCCCCGCCGCCGGGGATCGCGACGCTGCTGGGCTTCACCCTGCCGGAGGTGGAGCGCGGCCGCGCGGTGTTCGAGCTGGCGACCGACGAGCGCCACGCCAACCCCATGGGCACCGTGCACGGCGGCGTCCTGTGCGACCTGGCCGACGCGGCGATGGGCACGGCGTACGGCACCCTGCTGGAGGAGGGCGAGTCGTACACCACGCTGGAGCTCAAGGTGAACTTCCTGCGCCCGGTGTGGCGGACCACCCTGCGCGCCGAGGGAAAGCTCGTGAGCGGCGGCCGCACGGTGGGGCTAGCGGAGGCCCGCGTCACCGACGACCAGGGGCGCCTGGTGGCCTTCGCCACCAGCACGCTGATGACGCTGCGCGGCGACCAGGCCGCCGGCCGCTGACGCCCGGAGAAGGCGACCATGCCCGAGTCCGCCCGCACCCGCCTGAAGCGCTGGGGCTTCAACCTGTTCCCCGCGTACTGGGCCACCGGCGCGCGCATCGAGTACATCGCGGACGACTTCCGCGAGATCCGCGTCCGCGTGCCGCTGTCGCTGCGGACCCGCAACTACGTGGGCACCCTCTTCGGCGGGAGCATGTACTCCGCGGTGGACCCGGTGTACATGCTGATGCTGATCCACGTGCTGGGGCCGGAGTACGTGGTGTGGGACAAGTCGGCGGCCATCCGCTTCCGCAAGCCGGGGCGGAGCACGTTGTTCGCCCGCTTCCTGCTGGACGACGCGGAGCTGGAGGCGATCCGCGCGGCCGCGGCGGGGGGCGATTCCACGGACCGCGTGTACCGGGTGGAGCTGGTGGACGCGGAGGGGATCGTGCACGCGGAGGTGGAGAAGACGGTGTACGTGCGCCGCAGGGATGCGCAGCGCCGCGGGCGCCCGGCGGCCGCGGCGGCGACCACGGAGGAGGGCTGATGGTGAGGTACTCGAAGGAGCACAAGGAGGAGACGCGCCGCCGCATCCTGGAGGCGGCGGCCCGCGCGTACAGAGAGGAGGGCGTGGACGGCGTGGGGATCGGCGAGCTGATGCAGAGCATCGGGCTGACGCACGGGGGCTTCTATGCCCACTTCGACAGCAAGGACGCGCTGGTGGCGGAGGCGTGCGACAGCGTGCGCTCGCCGCTGGCGCAGCAGTACTTCGAGTGGGCGGAGGAGGTGGGCGGCGCCGAGGGGCTGCGCCGGGTGATCCGCGGCTACGTGAGCCGCCAGCACCGCGACGACGCGGGCCTGGGGTGCCTGATGCCGGCGCTCGCCGCCGACGTGTCGCGCTCCGGGCCGGAGGTGCGCGCCTCGTTCACCCGCTCGCTCCGCCGTCTCCTCGGCAACATCGCGCGGCTCCTCCCCGGCGGGCGCCGCGGCAACGCTGGAGACGAGACGGCGAAAGACGCCGTTCCGGACGAGGCGCTGGTGCTGGCGTCGGGGATGGTGGGCGCCGTGCTCCTGTCGCGCGCCGTGGACGACCCGGAGCTGAGCGACCGTATCCTGCTCGCCGCGCGCCGGTTCTACATGGCCGAGTTCGCCCCGGAGGAGGGGACGAGCGCGGCGCAGGAGTAAATGGCGACGCTTGTCCGGAGCGGGCACCCCGACTAGTGTTCAGACATGAGCACCGAGCCCGAGGAAGAGCCACTGAACGAGGCGGACATGCAGGAACTGGATCGCCGCCTGGCTGATCATGAAGCGAATCCGGGCGTCGGCCGGTCGTGGGCGGAAGTGAAGGCGCGGCTGCTCGGACCGAGTGACCCGCGCGATGGGAATTCGACTGGAGCCCGAGAATGACGGTCGAGCGGCTGGAGGCCGAAGCAATGAAGCTCCCGCTGCGCGAGCGGGCGCTGCTCGCCCAGCGGCTGCTTGCCAGCCTGGACGAGGATGAGATCGAGCAGGCGTGGGAAGACGTCGCCGAGCGGCGCTACCAGCTGTACCTCGCGGGCGAGATGGAGACGGTTTCCGCGTCCGACGCGATGGCGGAGATCATGCGCCGGTCCGATGCACACCGGCGCGATCCCGGTGAAGCGGTCCCGCTGGACGAAGCGCTGGATCGAATCGAGCGATCCCTGTAACCGCGCTCCGAACAAACGCCAGCGGCCCGGCCGGATCCCAGGGATCCAGCCGGGCCGCTTCGCATTCCCTGCCCGGCCGCTTCAGCGCACCGTCACCGTCTCCGTGTTGGAGCGCAGCTCCACCCGCTCGCTCCCCAGGCTGCCGTTCAGCACCGCGTACGCCCGGTAGCTCCCCGCCGGCAGCGGCGAGGGGACGGGAGCGAAGCTCTGCCGGTCGTGGTCGTGCGACTGCCCGGTCCACCGGAGGACCTGCTCCTTGACCTCTCCCGGCGCCAGGGTCAGCGAGGTGAGCGCCGCCGTGCACCCCCAGCCGCCGCCGTGCGGGTACACGACCCTGCCCTCGGCGCTCTCCACGTACGGGAGGACCTGGCAGCCCGTGGAGAAGTCCAGCCGCACCGCGTGGTCGTTGTGGTTGGCCAGGCGCGCCACCAGCCGCGCCGTGTCGCCGGGGGCGATGGACGCGGGCGACGCCGCGAGGGTCAGGAGCAGCCCCTCGCGCGCGACGGCGTCGTAGTCCGCGGCGCTGGGATCAACGCAGGCGGCCGCGAGCGCGGCGAGAGCAGGGAGTGCGAGCTTGCGGAGCATGGCGGTGCGGGCTGGCGGAGCGGACGGACGGCGCGTTCGCCGGGGAGACGCGCCGCCGCCCCGGGAGGTCACACCGGAACCCGCGTGAGGGATGTCGGCCCGAAGGGCGAGACCGCGCGGCTGTTTGCGCGGGCTCGACTCCGTTGGCGAGCGTTGTTTGCTCGCCTACGGAGCCGCAGCCCGACCCCGCGTCAGCGGGGGCACGCCCGAACCCGCAGTTGATCTTTCAAGAAGTCAGCGCTTCTTGGCGAGAATCGTCCCGCGGCAGTTGGGCGCCCCGCAGTGGCAGGGATACCGCCGCTTCATCGCCGGCGTGTGCCGCTCCTCCAGGATGAAGTTGTAGTCGTAGACCAGCTCCTCCCCCGGCTGGATGTCGCGGACCGCCTCGATGAAGATGCGCCCGTCGTCGATCACGGCGTCGCAGTTTGGGTTGCACGAGTGGTTGATCCACCGCGACGCGTTCCCCCGGTACGCCGCGTCCACCACGACCTCGTCGTCGATGGAGAACAGAAAGGTGTGGTGCGGGTGCTCGGGGTCGGTGTCCGGGTAGCGCAGGTCCGCCATCTCGTTGGTGATGCGCTCGCCCTTATACTCGATGATGCGCGTCCCCGCGGGGATCAATTGCGTGGCGAACGCCCCGCGCCCGTGGATGCGCGAGTTGCGGAGGCGGAACGGGTACGGCGGACCGGGGATCAGCGCGGGCATGGAGGACGGCGGCGGGTTCTGGATTCTACGGAGGCGGACGGACGCTTCCGCTGCAAGCGGCGTGCAGCGGCGGTCGCGGGGCTCAGGCGACGCCGGGCTGCGCGGCCAGGCCCCGCTTCATGAAGTCGATGGCCAGGCGGTTGAACAGGTCGGCCTGGTCCACGTTGCACACGTGGCCGGAGTCCTCCAGCACCCGCAGGCGGCTGTGCCCGTGCCGGGACACCAGGCGCCGGACGGGCGGCAGGAACATGTGGTCCTCCTCCCCCATCAGGTACAGCGTGGGGATGGGGAGCTCCTTTTCCTCGAAGAAGCGCAGCAGCGGGTTCACCTCCTGGGTGAGCCGCCACCAGCGCAGGAACTCCTTGCGTGCCAGCTTGCGGGCCTCGTTGACGAACAGCAGCCGCGACTCGCGGTGGCGAGGCCGGGGCATGATGATCCAGGCGAAGAGCCGGTACAGCCACATGAACGGCACCACGCGCCGCACCGCCGTCCCCGCGTGCACCAGGAAGCGCGAGCGGAAGGTGAGGCGGGTGATGGCCCCGCCCAGCACCATGCTGCGGATGCGCTCCGGGGCGATCTCCCCCAGGGTGCGGATCAGGATGGTGCCCAGCGAGATCCCCACGAAGTGCGCCGAGGGGATCTCCAGGTGGTCCATGACCTCCAGGATCTCCTCGGTGACCTCGCGAAAGGTGTAGCGGCTGCCGTCCGCGTCGCGCGTGGGCACCGCGGTCTGCGAGCCGCCGTGGCCGCGCAGGTCCACCAGCAGCAGGTTGAAGTGCTTGCGGAACTCGCGCAGCTGCCGGTACCAGATGGACGAGCTCCCGCCCGCGCCGTGCACGAACACCACCCACTCGTGCTCCGGGCCCAGGAAAAAGGTCTTGTGGTGCAGCATCGTGGATGCGGGTCCTGGCGCGGGGATGGGGGTCCGGGTCGGCGGGCGCGGCGCCCTCGCGCGTTGATACTCCGATCCCCGGCCCGCGTTCGGGGTATGGGGGCCGACCCCGCTGCAAGTCCCGCTCCCGGAGGCCGCGACGCTGATGTGCCTGATCCTGCTCGCCCACGAGGCCCACCCGCGCTACCGGCTGGTGGTGGCCGCCAACCGCGACGAGGCGTACGCGCGCCCCACCGCGCCGGCCGCCTGGTGGGCGGACGCGCCGGGGGTGCTGGCCGGGCGCGACCTGCTCGGCGGCGGCACCTGGATGGGCATTTCCCGCGGCGGGCGCTTTGCCGCCGTCACCAACTTCCGCGAGACCGCGGCGCCGCCGCCGGACGCCCCCACCCGCGGGCGCCTGGTGGGCGACTTCCTGCGCGGCGCCGAGGCGCCGGACGCGTACCTGCGCGCCCTTGCCGCGCGGGCCGGGGAGTACGCGGGCTTCAACCTGCTGGTGGGCGACGGCGGCGGGCTGCGCTGGTTCAGCAACCGCGGCGGCGCGGCGCAGGCGGTGGAGCCGGGGATCCACGGCCTCAGCAACGCGTTGCTGGACACGCCCTGGCCCAAGGTGGACCGCGGCAGGGACGGCCTGGCCGCGGCGCTGCTGCGCGACGACGTGGACCCGGAGGCGCTCTTCCGCGTGCTCCGGGACGCGGAGCCCGCCCCGGACGAGCACCTCCCGGACACCGGGGTGGGGCTGGAGCGCGAGCGGGTGCTCTCCTCCCCCTTCATCCGCAGCCCGGAGTACGGCACCCGCGCCTCCACCGTGCTGCTGGTAGGGCGCGACGGCCAGGTCCGGTTCGTGGAGCGCACCGTCACGCCCGGCCGGGACGACTGGGCGGAGGCGGCGCACGAGTTCCGGCTGGACGGCGCCGGCGCGGCCCCCAGCGCGCGCTAGCCGGCGGGATGCGGCGCATCTCGCTGGTCGTGCCGGCGCTGGACGAGGCGGCGGGGATCGCCGCGACGCTGGCGCCCCTCCAGGCGCTGCGCGCGCGCGGGCACGAGGTGCTGGTGGTGGACGGCGGGAGCACGGACGGCACCCCGGAGCTGGCGACGCCCCTCGCGGACCGGGTGGTACGCTCGGAGCGGGGGCGGGGGCGGGCGCGGCAGCAGAACGCCGGGGCGCGCGAGGCCCGCGGCGACGTGCTCCTGTTCCTGCACGCGGACACCCGGCTCCCGCCCGACGCGGACCGGCTGGTGCTGGACGGGCTGGCGCGCAGCGGGCGCGGGTGGGGGCGCTTCGACGTGCGGCTCACCGGACGGGCGCCGATGCTGCGCGTCGTGGAGCGGATGATCTCGCTCCGCTCGCGCGTGGGCGGCATCGCCACCGGGGACCAGGCGATCTTCGTGCGGCGGGAGTGGTTCCGGGACGCGGGCGGCTTCCCCGAGATCCCGCTGATGGAGGACGTGGCGCTGTCCCGCGCGCTGCTGCGCCGCGGCCGTCCGCTCTGCCTGCGCGAGCCGGTGCTCACCTCCAGCCGCCGCTGGGAGACGCGCGGCATCTGGCGCACCATCCTGCTGATGTGGCGTCTGCGGCTCGAGTACTGGCTGGGCGCCGACCCGGAGCGGCTAGCGGCGCGCTACCGGTGATCCGAACGGCTTTCAACCGCGGGTTTGGGCGTGCCCCCGGCTGGCGCCGGGGTCCGCGGGAGGCCCCCACCCGGCGGCCTGAGAGCCGCCACCCTCCCCCGTGCCGGGGGAGGGCTATCCGGGGTTCAGGTTCGTCGTTCTCCCCCTCTCCCCTTGTGGGAGAGGGGGCCGGGGGGTGAGGGGTGGACCCTCGCGCCGGAGCCTGCCTCCACAGCGTACCGTTCTCCCGTCCCCCTTGCGGGGAGGGGCCGGGGGAGGGGGTCCGCCGTCGCAGTTGCAGGCTGTCCCCTGTCCCCTGTAACCTGTCCCCTTCTTTCCCCTGACCGGAGAACGCGGTGCACCTGGACCTGGGCCGTTGCGTGGTGCGGGACTGGCGGGCTTCCGACGCGGCGTCGCTGGCGAGGCACGCGGACAATCGCGCCGTGTGGCGCAACCTGCGCGACGCGTTCCCGCACCCGTACTCCCTGGCGGACGCGGAATTGTTCCTGGGCGTGGTGCGGGGGCTGGACCCGTGCACCTTCTTCGCGGTGGAGGTGGACGGCGAGGCGGCCGGGGGGATCGGCTACACGCTGCAGTCCGACGTGGAGCGCTTCTCGGCGGAGATCGGCTACTGGCTGGGCGAGGCGCACTGGGGGCGGGGGATCGCCACGGCGGCGGTGCGGGCGGTGACGGCGCACGCGTTCCGCGAGCACGGGCTGCGGCGGGTGTTCGCCCTCCCCTTCGGGTGGAACCCGGCGTCGGCGCGGGTGCTGGAAAAGGCGGGCTACACGCTGGAGGGGCGCATGCGGCAGAGCGCCTTCAAGGACGGCGAGGTGGTGGACCAGCTCCTGTACGCCGCCCTTCGGGACGAGCGGCCGCTTTCGGATCCGGGGGAAACCCGGGGAGCCGCCGACGCCCGAAACCCTCCGTAAACTTTGCGGCTCCCGCGCGGCGCGGATCCCGTGGCGCGGCGCGGGGTCCCGCTCCCGAACCCCCGTGTCTACTTTCACTTACGAACAGAATCCGACAGCGGGAGACTTGATTTCGGTTTTTCTTCGGTCTACATTTGGTGCCCGGGAAGTGAAATCTTCGGACACCCTGCAGGGACGGCAGGTATGCGCAGTGACGATTCGCGGAGCCGAAAGGGACAGGAGAGTACGGGTTCCACCAGCGGGCCAAGGCCCCGGGGAGCCGGCGTGGCGGGGGAACACAATTGGCGACTCCCCTTGCTTGTGGGCCCCTCCGGGGGCTGCTATACTACCCGGTGTACGCGCGCGGATAGTTTACGTAGAGCACACCCGGGTGCTCCCCTCGACCCCTGCACCGGAGGCGTCCATGTACGCCCGTAAGCAGGGGCTGGCCCTCTCCCGGGTGCGGGAGACGGTCGCCAGGTGGGCCGAGCAGACCTCGCTCCGCCAGGCCGCGCGCGAGACCGGGATGAGCCCGACCGGGCTGCGGAAGGTGCTCGACGGGACCCGGTTGCACGCATCCACCGAGCGCAAACTGGTGAGCTGGTACATGCGCCACGTCGCGCAGCAGGGCGGGTGGGGCGCGCTGGACGCGGGCACCGCTGCCGCCGCGCTGGAGCTCCTCACGGCGGGGATCCCCCCCGGGCAGCGCCAGGCCCTGGTGGACGCCTTCCTGGCCATGGCCGAGGACGGCTACCGCAAGGCGAACCTGCCCATCCCCTCCTGGATCGAGTCGCTCCGGAGCGGCGAAGCGGCCCAGGAAGAATAGCCCCGCGCGCACCAAAAAGGGACCGGGAGCGGCCGCCAGGCCGCTCCCGGTCCCTTGTCGCGTCGGCGGGCCCACACCCGGCTCGCTTGAGGCTCGCCACCCTCTCCCAATCCTGGGAGAGGGGACAACTACAGGTACGGCAAGCGGTTCTCCCCTCTCCCGCTTGCGGGGGAGGGGCCGGGGGAGGGGGCCTGCCGTCGCGTGAGGGATTTCGGCCCGAAGGGGCGAGACCCGGCGGCAGTTTGCCGGGGCTCGACTCCGTTGGGCTGCGTTGTTTGCAGCCCTACGGAGCCGAAGCCCGACCCCGGCGCCAGCCGGGGGCACGCCCGAACCCGCCGTCCAAAAAGCAGTTCAGCGGGAGATGGGCACGTTGAACCCCGCCACCAGCCGGAAGGGCATGTAGTCGTCCACCCCCGTCCAGCGCGCCTCCACGAACGGCCGCAGGCTGGTGCCCCCGAAGCGGCCGCTCTCCAGGCCCAGCAGCAGGTTGTAGCCCACCTCCGTCTCCTCGTCGTCCTCCACGTCTTCCGGGTCGTCGCGGTTCATGAAGGCGACGCCCACCCCGCCGTACAGCCCGCCCAGCTCGGCCGGCCGGAGCACCAGGTCGCCGTTGAGCTGCCACTCGGCGGCGCCCCCGTCCTCGTCGTCGTCCCCGAAGAACACGTCCGCGCTGGGCACCAGCAGCAGCTGCGGCACCAGCGGGATGCGGAGCTGGGCCCCGGCGCTCCCCACGTCCTCCTCGAAGTCGTAGCCGCCCCGCACCCCGAACTGCGCCGCTTCCCAGGGCGAGGGCGAGCGGTCGCGGTCGTGCACCACCACCCAGGTGCGGGAGCGGTCGCGGCACTCGGTGCGGTTGCCGCGGGTGCGGCACTCCTGCGCCTCCAGCGCCTGCGCGCCGAGCATGGCCAGAGCTGCCAGGCAGACGAGCTTCCTTGTCATCGTGTCCTCCGGTTTCCGGGTCGTCCGCGCGGAACGCTTCCCGCGCGGGGGTACCAGGGAGTAGGACACCGCCGGCCGCGGAATGGTTGGCCCCGCCGCGCTATGGCCGCCCGAAGCGGCGCTCCAGGAAGCGGCCCAGGCCGTCCAGCGCCTCCGGCATCCCGGTGCGCCCGTAGCCGACGCGGAACCGGCCGCCGGGGTAGTCCATCAGCGTCCCCGGCAGCACCAGCACCCCCTCCTCCTCGCGCAGCGCCTCCGCGAACGCTTCCACGTCCGCGTCGGGCACCAGGCGCGGAAACGCCGTGCTCCCGGCGCGCGGCCGGGTCCACTCCAGCACGCCCCGCCACTCGCCGAAGAAGGCGTCCAGCCGCGCCAGGTTGCGCAGCACGATGCCGCGGCTTCGCTCCAGCACCCGGTCGCGGGCGCGCAGCGCCACGATGGACAGCACCTCGCCCGGCGCGGAGCAGCAGATGGAGGTGTAGTCCTTGTACGAGGCGACGCGGCGCAGCAGGTCGGCGTCGTGCGTGGCCAGCCACCCCACGCGCAGCCCGGCCAGCGCGAACGACTTGGACATCACCCCCAGGCTGAAGCCGCGCTCGTACGACTCCACGGCGGCGGGGAGCCGGTCGGCGGGGTCGTGCTCCAGGAAGCGGTACACCTCGTCGGAAAAGAGCAGCACCCCCGCCTCCCGCGCGAGCTCCACCAGCCGGTCCCACTCGTCGCGCCGCGGCAGCGAGCCGGTGGGGTTGTGCGGGTAGTTGACGACGATGGCCCGGGTGGAGGGGCTCAGAGTGGCGCGCAGCAGGTCGAAGTCCAGCGCCCAGCCGTTCTCGGGGTCCAGCGGGAGGAGGTCCACCTCGGCGCCGGTGCTGCGGGCCACCTCGTACAGCGACTGGTAGCCGGGCCAGGTGACCACCACGCGGTCGCCGGGGCCAAGCACCGTGCGCATGAACACGTAGATGGCCTCCTCCGCGCCCGCGAACACCAGCACCTCGTCCGGGTGGACGCCCTCGTACAGGCCGGCGACCTCGGCGCGGAGCAGCGGGTGGCCGGCGGCCTCCGTGTAGCCGAGCTTCAGGTTGCTCCACAGGCCGCGGCCCTCGGCGTCGGCCATGTCCAGCAGCTCGGCCATGGGGAGCCCCTCCACGTCCGAGGCGCAGAGCAGGTGCGGCGCGGCGAACTCCCAGCGCGCGAAGTAGCGTTCCAGCTTGAAGTCGGGGATGCTCATGGTGGCGTGTCGTGTCGGCGGGTGCAGGGAACGGCAGGGTTCGGGCGTGCCCCCGGCTGCGCCGGGGTCGGGCTGCGGCTCCGTAGCAGACGAAACGACCGTCTGCAACGGAGGCGAGCCCCGCAAACTGCCGCGGGTCTCGCCGCTTCGCGCTCGCATCCCTCACGCGGGGGTGGCGCTGGCGTCCTCGGGGAGGGCCCCCACCCGGCTCGCTTGAGGCTCGCCACCCTCCCCCGTGCCGGGGGAGGGCTGTCCGGGAGGCGAGGTCCGCGCGCCGTGGCGGGCCCCCTCCCCCCGGCCCCCTCCCCCGCAAGCGGGAGAGGGGGAGCACGGCAACTGCTGGTGCCGTTGCAGTTCCTTGGATCTGCGCAGGGAGGTCGGGGGAGGCTGCGCAGGGGGAACGTCATGTTCGAAGCCAGCGTGATCTCGCCCTCACTCCGGCGGTGGGCGAGTTCGGCTCCCCCGGAGCAGCATCCCCCGGCCGACCACCTACACCGGAGCCCGGTCGAAGCGCGCCGGTCGTCCACCCGCCGACGCCGGCTACCGCGCCGCGACGTGGGAGCCGAGCACGAGCGAGGCCAGCGACAGCCCGGCCCAGACGGCGGCAAGTCCGAGGCCCAGGCTGCCGAGGGCGTAGGCGCCGGCGCGCCCCCAGGCGCCGGCCTGGAGTAGGGCGACCGTCTCCCAGCTCAGCGTGCTGAAGGTGGTGAAGGCGCCGCAGAAGCCGGTGGTCAGCAGGGCCCGGGTCTCCGCGGAGAGCGCGGCCGCCTCCGAGCCGCGCAGGGCGAACCCCAGCAGGAACGAGCCCAGCACGTTGACGGCGAAGGTGCCCCAGGGGAAAGCGGTCCCCGCCCAGCTGTGCACCCAGCCGGCCAGGGCGTAGCGGGCAAGGGTGCCCAGGACGCTGCCGGCGGCGAGGGCGAGCAGGATCATGGCGGTTCGCGGTGGGAGCAAGCAAAAGCCTCCCGCCCGGCGGGGCCGGACGGGAGGAAGGGGGCGCGGCGGACGGGCCGCCTAGCGCAGCTCGGCGCGGTTGTTGGTTCGGTCCAGGTCCAGCAGCACCTCGCGCGGGTCCAGCACGGCCTCGCGGGGGCGCTCGCGGGTGGTCACCTGCACCACCTGGCGCGGCTCGCGCGAGTCCAGGGTGCGGCTGGTGCCGCCCACCTGAAGCTGCACCGGCATCCAGGCGCGGCCCAGGCGCAGCACCTCCACCGTGGTGCGCCACTGGCCGTCGCTCTGGCGGGTGGTGCTCGCGTCGCCGATGCCGTAGTCCAGCGTGTCGGTGGTGTGCAGCCACTGCCGGAAGAACCAGTCCAGCTCCCGGCCGCTCACCTCCTCGGCCACGGCGGTGAAGGCGGCCTCGTCCACGTGCTGGAGCTTGTAGCGCTCGTAGTAGGCGCGCAGCACCCGGCGGAACACGTCGTCGCCCAGCAGCTCGCGGAGCATGCGGAACACCACCGACGCCTTGTCGTAGGTCATGGCGTTGTAGGTGGCCGGGTCGCGGAACTCCGCGCCGGCCAGCCCCACCGGCTCCGTCTGCCCGCGGCGCTCCAGCTGCGCCAGCCCTTCCATGGTCCCCTTCCAGACGTCCGCCTGCCCCTTTTCCTCGAAGTACCAGTCGGTGATGAACGAGGTGAAGCCCTCGTCCAGCCACCCGGCCTTCCACTCGTTGTTGGCGAGGATGCCGTGCAGCCACTGGTGCGTGGTCTCGTGCATCACCAGCCCCTCGGAGGGGGAGGCGTTCATGATCAGCATGGGGAACTCCGTCCCGCCGCGGCCCTCGGCGCGGCTGGTGACCGTGAGCTGCGGCCACAGGTACGGGCCGAAGACGCCCTGCAGCCAGCTCACCGCGTTGAAGGTGTGGCGCGTCACCACGCCGGCCCACCCCGTGTCCGACGGCTCGTAGAGCACGTGGATGCTGGGGAGCGGCGTGGCGTTGCCCCGCTCGTCCAGGGAGGTGCGGATCACCCCGTCGTAGCGGAAGGTGGGCGAGGTGTTCCAGGCGAAGTGGTGGACGTCCTCGGCGCGCCAGCGGATGCGCTTGCGCCCCCCGGCCGCGTCGCCCGTGAGCAGCCCGAGCGCCTCGGCGGGGCGCGCCGGGTAGGCGTCGCGGCGCAGCGCCGCCTCCGGGGGGAGCTGCCCGTTCAGGCGCCAGCCGGGGTCGCCCTCGGCGGGGACGCCGGTGGCGGCGACCACCTGGTCGGCGGCCACGTCCATGGTGACGTCGAACGAGGCGAAGTCGCCGTAGAACTCGCCCTGCGGGAGCAGCGGGTGAGGCTGCCAGCCGCCCGCGTCGAACGGGGCGATGCGCGGGTACCAGTGCGCGAAGTCGAAGTGGCGCCCGCGCCGCCCCTGCCGCCGCGGCAGGGTGGAGAGGCGCGCATCCCAGTCCATCCGCACCGTCACCGTGCCGCCCGGCGCGAGCGGGGCGGGAAGGGGGATCGCCACCACCGTGGAGTCCGGCGCGCCGGGGTACACCGGGCGCACGGCCCGCCCGTCCACCTCCACCGCGCGGAAGCGCTCGAAGGCGTGGTCCTCCGGCCCCAGGTCCTGGAAGCGGCGGTTCCCGAACTGGAGCTCACGCCGCGCCCAGGCGCTGTTGGGGCGGAAGGCGTTCAGGTACTGGTGGAAGTACAGCGTGTCGAGCGAGGCTCGCGAATGGTTGGTGTACCGCAGGCGGGCCCGCCCGGTCAGCACGTTCGTGCTCTCGTCCAGCCGGGCCTCCACGCGGTAGTCCACCCCCTGCTTGACGCGGGCGGTGTCCTGCGCGGAGGGGTGCGGCGCGGCGGCGAGGAGGGCGAACAGGGCAGCGATCATGGGGTCTCCGGTTCGGGGTTGATCCGGGGAACATGGGGAGCGCCGCGGCGGGGAGCAAGCCGCGGGCGGGCTACGCGCCGCCCTCCGGCAGCATCCGGCGCAGGTCGATCCCCTGCCAGAGCCGCTCCCGCATCGCCCGCGTGGCGGCCAGCGCCCGCGCGCCCCCCTGCGTCACCGCGAACACGCGCCGGGACCGCTCGCCCCGCCCCGAGCGCTCGGACTCCACCAGCCCCTTCGCCTCCATGCGGTCGAGCGTGGCGTACACGGCCCCGATCGCCACGTCGCGCCCCGTGGCCGACTCGATCTCGCGGCGCACGGCCATGCCGTACGCCTCGCCGGCGCGCAGCACGGCCAGCAGCACCTGCTCCTCGAAGCTCCCCAGCGGGGCGTGCTCGCTCACGGACGTCGTCCCCCTCTCGCGGATTCCCCGGCGGACCTCACGATTCCCGCAGCACGACCGCCGGGTCGATGCGGCTGGCGCGCCACGCCGGCACCCAGGCGGCGAGCAGCCCGGTGAGCAGGAGCACGGCCGCGGCCGCGGCCATCGCCAGCGGGTCGGCGGCGCCGACCCCGTACAGGAAGGAGGCGAGCCAGCGCGCCCCGGCCAGCGAGGCCAGCGTGCCCAGCACGATCCCCACCGCCACCAGGGTGCCGCCGCCCCGCACCACCTCGGCGATCACCCGCCGGGGCTGGAGCCCAAGGGCGATGCGGATCCCCCAGTCGCGCCTGTGGCGGCTGACCACGTGCGACACGATGCCGTACACGCCCACCGCGCCCAGCGCCATCGCCAGCGCGCCCAGGAGGGCGAGCAGCGACATCACCTGCCGGGCGGGCCCCACCGCCTGGGTGAACACCTCGTCCAGGGTGGTGGTGGCCTGCACGGCCACGCCGGGCGCCACCCGGCGGAGCACGTCGCGGGCGGGCTCCAGCACCCCCGCCGCGGTGCCGGCGCGCTCCACGCGGAGCACCAGCGTGTTGGCCTCGGGCGCGTAGCCCGCCTGGTCGTACAGCATGTAGCGGGCGGGCTCGGGGCCGTCGGTCAGCTCCGCCTCCGCGACGTCCTCCACCACGCCCACGATGCGGACCGGCACCCCGTCGCCCTCGCTCAGCCGGCGCCCGACCGGGCTTTCCCCGGGGAAGTACTTGCGGGCGAGCGCCTCGTTGACCACCACCACCGGCTCGCCGTCCGCGCGGTCGCCGGCCTCGAAGCCGCGGCCCTGCTTCACAGCGATCCCCATAACGCGGAAGTAGTCCGGCGTCACCACCCGGAAGAAGGTGGTGCTCCCCGGGTCCGGCCGCCCCTCGATCGCGATCCCCCAGCTGTCTCCGCTGCCGCGCAGCGGCAGCTTCTGCACCGCGGCCGCCGACGCCACGCCGGGGAGCGCGTCCAGCTCGCGCGTCAGCTCCCGCAGCGCCTGGCGGCGCTGCTCCGGCTCCAGGGTGGACGGCATGGCGACGTCCACCACCGCCACCCGGTCGGTGTCCACGCCGGCGTCGATCGCCCGCAGGTTGGCGACGCTGCGGATCAGCAGGGCCGCGCCCGACACCATCAGCACCGCCAGCGCCACCTCGGCCACCACCAGCACGCCCTCGATGCGCCCGCCGCGCCCCCCGATGCCGCCCGTGCGGGAGCGGGACAGGATCCCCTGCACGTCGCCGTGCCACAGGGAAAGGCTGGGCACCAGCGCCACGGACAGGGAGGCCAGCGTGGCGATCGCGATGGCGGAGGCGAACACCCGCCAGTCCAGCGCGGCGCCCTCCGCGAGGGCGCCCAGGGGGAGCGCCCCCACCAGCAGCCGGAAGCCGGCGGCGGCGAGCAGCGCCCCCGCGGCGCCGGCCAGCAGCCCCACCAGCACCGACTCCACCACCACCTGCTGCACCAGCCGCCAGCGCCCCGCCCCCAGCGCCGTCCGCACCGCCATCTCGGTGGACTGCCGGTCCACCTGCCCCAGCATCAGCGCGGCCACGTTGGCGCAGGCGATCAGCAGGATCAGCCCCATGGCGGCCAGCGTCGCCAGCAGCGCCGGCCGGACGCCGCCCACCAGCGCGTCCCGGACGGGGGTGAGCTCCGCGTTGCGGGTCTTGTCCCACTGCTCGGGGTAGGTGAACTGCTCCCGCAGCCGGTCGGTGATGCGCTTCAGCGCCGGGGCCATCGCGTCCGGGGTGCGGCCGGGCTCCATCCGCCCCACCAGCGCGTAGTTGCCGGAGCGGTTCTCGGGGTCCAGCGGCTCCGCCAGCCAGACGCGCACCGTGGGGTCGGGGAACCAGAACCCCCTGGGCATCACGCCGGTGACGGTGCGCTCCACGCCGTCCAGGCGGATGCGCCGGCCCACGATGCCCGGGTCGCGGCCCATCTCCTCCCACAGGCCGTAGCTCAGCACCGCCTCCGGCTCGGCGCCCGCGCGGTCGCTCCCCGCCCGCAGCCCCGGCCCGATCAGCGGCCTCACCCCCAGCACGCCGAACAGCTCCGCGGACGAGGACAGCCCCGGGAGCACCCGCGGCGAGCCGTCGCCCGGGTCCAGCGTGACGGACTCGCGGCGGTAGGCCGCCACGTCGCGGAAGCCGGGGAAGTCCCCCAGGTACAGGAACTCCGCCTCGGACCAGTCGAACGGGTTCCAGAACACGGCCAGCTCCCCCTCGCGGGCGTAGGGGAGCGGGTCCAGCAGGAACTTGCGGGCCACGCCGTACACGGCGGCGGTCCCTCCCACCCCCAGCGCCAGCGTGAGCACCGCCAGGATGGCGTACGCCGGGCGGGTGACCAGCCGCCGGGCGACGAAGCGCGCGTCCATGATCCAGCTTTCCATCGGGGGACCTCCGGTTCGGTAGCGGTTCGCGTGGGGTTCGAAGCCGGTCCGGCCGCGCCACCAGCTCCGGCGCAGCAGGGCGGGAAGGGAGGCGAGCACCTGCCCCCAGAGCCAGCGCCGGGCGGCCCCCCGGCCGCGCCCCGCCTCGCGCTCCGCGAGCTCGTCCGCCAGGTCGGCGAGCACCTCGTCGCGCTCGGCGAGGGGGAGCGCGCCGCGCAGCAGCGCCGCGGGGAAGGCGGGGAGGCGCCGGGGCGCGGCGCGGGGAGCGGGAGGCGGCAACCGGGCTCCGCGGGGGAGGGGGTTTTCTACATTGTAGAAATGGCGGGCGCACGGTCCCGCCGGCGTGTACCTGCTTCGACACCGCTTCCGGCGAAAAGGTTGGACCGCCGGTCTGCTAACGCGCGGGTGGCGGCCACCGCGACGTCCGCGGCAGCGGCACGAGCCTGCGGATGCCCGCCGCGATCGCGCGCGCCATGGTCTCCTGCCCCTGCGCGGACGCGATGAACCGCGCGTCCGGCGGCGAGGTGAGCACCGCCATCTCCACGGTGACGACCGGGACGCGCGAGAAGATGGAGCCGGTCAGCGCCCCCTGCCGGGAGCCCACGTACGTCCGGGAGTCGCCGTGGATCCCCCCGTCCCTCAGGCGCCCGGTCAGCACGCCCGCCATCCCCGCGTGCAGGGCCTCCGCCGCCTCGCGGCTCCGCGCGATCACCCCGGCGGAGGGGCCGGTGACGCCCTGCACGGTTCCCTGCCGGTCCGGGTGGTACAGCGCGAACCCGGAGCCGGCGCTGGCGTCGCAGTGGAGCCGGACCAGCACGGCGGCGCCCGCTTCGTTGGCGATGCGGGCGCGCTCCCGGTTCGTCACCCGCTCGTCCTCGCGGGCCTTGGTGAGCACCACCCGGTAGCCGGAGGCCGTCAGGCTGTCGCGGAGCTTCTGCGCCACCTGCCACGCCACGCGCACCTCCGCCACGCCGTTCTGCACGGTCCCCGCGCTGGTCTCGGACGGGTGCCCGGGATCGATGGCGACGACCGGCGCGGCGGCCGTGCGCGGCAGGGTGCGCGGCGCCCTGCCCGGGACGGCCTCCGGCTGCGGAAGGCATCCGGCGGCCAGCAGGGCCGCGGCGAGCGGGACGAGGAAGCGCATGGGACGGGTCCGGTGCGGGGCGGAGTAGGCAGAGGGTGCAAGTTGCGGTCTAGGCGGGGCCGTCGAAAGGACCGGCGGATCCGCCGGCGCGCGGAGTTTCCCGGCGGAGCTGGGGCGCCCGCGCCCCGATCGTCCCGCCCGTGTCCCGGCGACGGCGCAGCGGCGCATCGGCACTGCGGGCGGAACTCCCGCCATGCGCGGAGGATAGCGGCGCGGCAGCCGGGGGTACGCAAGATGCCCGGGGCGGGACGCGATGCGGTCCCACCCTCCCGAGCCGCGCCCCATGCCGATTCTCCACCCGACGCCGGAGGTCCGGTTCCGTGCCCTGGACGGGCTCGTCGTGCTGCTGGACCTGCGCGCCGGAACGTACGTGGTCCTGGACCGCGTGGCGACGGCCATGTGGGAGGCGCTCACCTCCCACGGCGACGACGAGCGGCGCCTCGCCGGGCTCGCCGAGCGCTTCGACGCTCCCCCCGACGTGCTGCGGGCCGACCTGGACGCGTTCGCGCGCGACTGCGTGGAGCGCGGCTTCCTGGCGCCCGATCCCCCCACCTCTGCCCCGGAGCCGGCCGCGCGGCGGCGTGCCGCCCGGGGCGCCCTGGCGCTGCGGGCGTGGCTCTCCCTCCTGGTCACCAGCCGCTCCATGGCCCGACGGGGCTTCTCCGAGACCTACCGGCGGTATGCCCGCCTGCCCGTGGCCACGGCCGGCGGCGAGGACGTGGAAGCGCTGGCGTCGCGTGCCCGCGAGGCTTTTTCCCGCGCCGAGAACCTGTTCCTGCTGCGCAGCGCCCCCCGCGACTGCCTGCCGCGCTCGCTGGCGCTCTTCCGCTTCCTGCGCTCGGTGGGTGTCCCCGCCGAGCACTGCATCGGGGTGCAGCGCTTCCCCTTCGAGGCCCACGCCTGGGTGGAGTGCCGGGGAAGCGTGGTCCACGACAGCCCCGGCTTCACGCGCTCCTACGCCGAGATCGCGAGGCTGCGCCCGTGAGCCGCTTCGTCGCGCGCCTCGTCGCCGGCGAGCCCCCGCGGCTCGTCGCCGATCCCGGTGCCGTGGAGGCGGAGGGGTGCCTGGTCCTCCTGCGGGGCTACCTCGGCAACCGCGCCGAGCTGGACGCCGAGGCGCGGCGGCGCGGCCACCGCCCGCCCGCCTGCGACGCCGGGCGCGTCGCGCTGGCCTTCCGCTGGTGGGGCGCGGAGCTCGCCCGGCACGTGGTGGGGGAGTACGCCGCCGCGGTCTACGATCCGGGCGCGCGGACGCTGCTGCTGGCGCACGACGAGCTGGGGCTGGCGCCGCTCTTCTACGCGGCGGGGCCCGGCGGGGTCGCCTTCGGCACGCCGCTGGAGGACGTGGTCGCGGAGACCGGGGTGGACGGGCTGGACGAGGAGTTCATCGCGGACTACTTCGCCCAGGGGCAGCACTTCGGGGCGCGCACGCCCTACGCCGCCATCCGCCGCCTGCGTGCGGGCGAGAGCGTGGTGTGGCGGGACGGCCGCGACTCCCGGCACGACGTCCGGACGCTGAACGGCGTGCGCCCGCTGCGCTGCCGGGACGAGCGCGAGTACGCGGACGCGGTCCGCGAGCGGCTGGAGGAGGGGGTCGCCGCCGCGCTGCCGGAGGAGGGGCGCGCCTGGTGCGAGCTGTCCGGCGGCCTGGACTCGTCCACCGTGCTCGGCATCGCCGCCCGCCTGGGCGCGCCCGGGCTGGCGGCCGTTTCCATGGTGTACCCGCTGTCGCACACGGCGGACGAGACGAAGTGGATGCGCGTCGTCCTGGACGAGCACCCGGTCCCGTGGCACCCGGTGGACGCCGACGCGGTCCGCCCGTTCACGGAGCTTCCGCGGTCGTTCTTCGCCGAGCCCAACCTGTGGCTGCCGAGCTGCGGCCTCGCCCGCACCTGCCGCGAGCTGTTCCGGGAGCACGGGGTGGACGTGGTCCTCACGGGGCAGGGCGGCGACGCGGTGTTCCACGGCGACGTGCCCCGGCCGTACTTCCTGGCGGACCTGCTGCGGCGCGGGCGGGCCGCGGAAGCGTGGCGGCGCGCCCGCGACTGGGGCGCCGCCTCCGACGAGCGCCGGCCGCCCGTGTACCTGCTCCACCGCTTCGGCCTGCGCGCGGCGCTGCGCCACCTGCGCGGGCGGGCGCTGGACCTTCCCCCCGTGGCGGTTCCCTGGGCCGACCAGCGGTACGCGGCGGCGGTCGGGCTGGGGGAGCGCGGCAGGGCCTCGCCGGCGCCCGGTGGCCGGACCGTGGAGGCGGCGTACCACATGGAGCGGGTGATGCACAACGCCGCCGCCGCCGCCGTCCACTTCGCGCACGCGTCCACCGGGGCCGAGTACCGGCACCCGCTGTTCCACCGCCCGCTCGTGGAGCTGATGCTCTCGCTCCCCTGGGAGCACAAGTACCGCACCGACGGGGACCGTCCGCTCCAGCGCCTCGCCATGGAGGGGGTGCTCCCCCGGCGAACGCTGCGCCGGCGGGGCAAGCAGGGGCCCGACCAGGCGACGCAGGAGGGGCTGGAGTCGGGCGAAGCCTGGATCGACCTGCTCACCGCGCGCCCCCGCATCGTGGAGCGCGGGTACGCCGCCGCGGGGCCGTGGCGCGAGGCGGTGCAGCATGCCCGCTTCGGGCGGACGGCCGGCATCCGGCACTTCATGTCGTCCGCGAACCTGGAGGCGTGGCTCCAGGGGCTGGAAAGCTTTGCTCCCCGCTCGCGACTCGCGGCGGGCCTGTCCGCCGGCGCGGCGGCGGCCGCCGCGGTCTGACCGGAGCACCAGGGCGCCCGGCCGGCCGCGGCACGGGTGCTTCCCGGGGAGCACAAGCCTCCCCACGCTCGATTCCTTTTTCCGGGAGATCGACATGAGCCACGCAGACGGCAGCAGCCGGACCGAGAGCGCGTACCGCTCACCCACCGCGACCGTGGTCGGCAGGGTCGAGGAGCTGACCGCGGGCCACGCCTACAACTACCCCGACGGCACCGGCAACTACCAGCAGGACCGGAAGAGGGTCGAAGAGCCCCTGGACGACGAGGAGTAGTCCATCCGCACGGAGCCGGCGCCCGCACCCCTGCGGGCGCCGGCGGGGAGCCGCGGGGCTCCCACGCCGCAACACTCCACGAGGAGGTCGTTCACATGAGCCAGGCAGAGGAGCGGAGCACTGCTCCGCAGGGGGAACGGTACCGCGCGCCCGGTGCGACGGTGCTCGGGAGCGTGGAGGAGCTGACGGCCGGGAACGGGGGGGACTACCAGGACGGCGGCGCCTATCGCGGGCTCGCCGCGGGGCGCGACGACGAGCAGGCGAGCGAGGACGCCACCGGTGGCGCCGCCCCCCCGAGGCAGGACGACGCGGAGGAGTAGCGGCCGCTCCGGCGATCGTACCAACGCCGACGGGCCGGAGCAGCGCTGCTCCGGCCCGTCGGTGTCTTTTGCCCGGGGCTGCTCAGATGTGCAGCGCGTGCCCCAGCGCGGCGAGCGCCGCCTCCGCCACCGCCTCGGACAGCGTCGGGTGCGGGTGCATGGCGCGGTCCATCTCCTCCACCGTGGTCTCCAGGTGGCGGCCCACCACGAACTCCGCGATCAGCTCCGTGGCGTGCGGGCCGACGATGTGCGCCCCCACCACCTCGCTGTACTTCTTGTCGCGGATCACCTTGACGAAGCCGTCCGTGTCGCCCGCGGTGAGCGCGCGCCCGTTCGCCGTCCAGGGGAAGGTGCCCACCTCGATGTCCAGCCCCTGCTCGCGCGCCTGCTCCTCCGTGAGCCCGACGGACGCGACCTCCGGGTGGCAGTAGGTGCAGTTGGGTACGTTGGCGTAGTCGATGCCGGCGTGCGGGTCGCCGTGGATCGCCTCCACGCAGGCCACGCCCTCGTGCGAGCCCTTGTGCGCCAGCAGCGGCGGCCCGGCCACGTCGCCGATGGCGTAGACCCCCTCCACGCTGGTCCGCATCTGCCGGTCCACGGCGATGAAGCCGCGGTCGGTGAGCTCGACCCCCGCCTTCTCCAGCCCGACGTCCTCCGTGTTCGGCGCGCGGCCGATGGCCGAGAGCACGCGCTCCGCCTCGATGGTCTTGGTCTCGCCCTTTGCCGTCTTGACGGTGAGCCGCACCCCGTCCTTGCCGACCTCCGCCTTCTCCAGGCGCGCGCCGGTGTACACCTCCATCCCCCGCTTGCGGTAGCTCTTCTCCACCACGGCGGAGCAGTCGCGGTCCTCCAGCGGGAGCACGCGGTCCAGCGCCTCGATGATGGTGACCTTGGTGCCGAACGCGGCGTACACGTCCGCGAACTCCATCCCGATGGCGCCGGCGCCCACCACGGCCAGCGTCTTGGGCGCCTCCTGCGACATCATGGCGTCGGTGGAGTCCCAGACGCGCTCGTGGTCGATCTTGAGGAAGGGGAGGTCGCGCGGGCGCGAGCCGGTGGCCAGGATGACGTGCTTGCCGGTGAGGGTCTGCTTGCCGCCGTCCTTGGCGGTGACCTCCACCTGGCCCTTGCCGGCCAGCCGGCCGCGGCCGGGCACGTGCGTGACCTTGTTCTTCTTGAACAGGAAGCCGATCCCCTTGACCAGCCGCTCGGAGACCTGGCGGGAGCGCTTCACCGCCTGCGCCATGTCCGTCTTGATCTCGCCGACGGTCACGCCGAACTCCTTGGCGTGGCCCAGGTGGGTGATCATGGCGGCGCTCTCCAGCAGCGCCTTGGTGGGGATGCAGCCGATGTTGAGGCAGACGCCGCCGAGGAAGGTGTCCTCCACGCACGCCGTCTTGTATCCGAGCTGCGCGGCCTTGATCGCGGCGACGTAGCCCGCGGGCCCCGCGCCGACGACCACCACGTCGAAGTTCGTATCCGCCAAGCTTCACCTCGGGTTGCGGATGTCCATGCCTTCGGGGGAGCCCGGCTCCCCCGGCGTACCCGTCCTGAATCCGCACAAACTACGGGACCGGCCCCGGGGGGGCAACGCCGCGCGTCACGCTTGTTGCATTGCTGCGGGCGGCGGCGGTCCACGCCGCCCAACCGGCACCCTGGAGGCGTGACATGGCGATCGATGCACTGGGAGAGGCGCAGCGGCACGGGCGCGCCGCTGCGAGGGAGGCGGCGCCCTGGGTGGAGAAGCTGGCGCGGCTGGGGTATGCGGCCAAGGGCGTGGTGTACCTGATCATCGGCGGCATCGCGGCGCGCGCGGCCTTCGGCTCGGGGGAGCGGGTGCAGGGCTCGCAGGGGGCGCTGCAGACGATCCTGGAGCAGCCGTTCGGCAAGTTCCTGCTGGCGCTGGTGGCGCTGGGGCTGGCCGGGTACGCCCTCTGGCGCTTCGTGCAGGCGGGGCTGGACCCGGAGCACGGCGGCCGCACGGACGGGGGCGGCGCCGCCAAGCGCGTGGGCTACGCGATCAGCGGGGTGATCCACGCCGGGCTCGCGCTGGCCGCGGCGCGGATGGTGATGGGGCGCGGCGGCGGCGGGGGAGACCGGACCGCCGACTGGACGGCCACGCTGATGCGGCAGCCGGCGGGGCGCTGGCTGGTGGCGGCGGTGGGGCTGGGGATCGTCGGCTACGGCCTGTACGCGCTCTACCGCGCCTACGCGGTGAAGCTGGACAAGCGGCTGAACCTGTCGCGCATGAGCCCGGCGGCGCGCACCTGGGCGGTGCGCTCCGGGCGGGCGGGGATCGCCGCGCGCGGGGTGGTGTTCGCGATCATGGGATTCTTCCTGCTGCGCGCGGCGCTCCGCTCCAACCCGGGGGAGGCGCGGGGGCTGGACGGCGCGCTCCGGGCACTGCAGCAGCAGGCGTACGGGCCCTGGCTCCTGGGGCTGGTGGCGCTGGGGCTCGTCGGCTACGGCATCTACCAGCTGGTGGAGGCGCGCTACCGCAGCATCCAGCCGGCCTGACGCGCGGGCCGTTGCGCGGGCCGGGGCCGCGGGGCATCTTCCGGCGCCTCCCCGTGGCCGAAAGATCAACCCCAACGGATCGAAACCGGATGCGCGCGTGCCTCCGCATCGGCGTCCCCGCCGCCCTCCTGCTCGCCGCCGGCGCCCCGGCGGCGGGCGCGCAGTCCGGCCCCGCGGCCCCGGAGCGCCGGGCACTGCTGGAGTACGCCTTCACGCACCTGGACGGCCGGGGGGACCCGTGGCACCTGGCCTCTCTGGAGCTGTCGCGGCGCGCCCCGGGCGCGACCGTGCTGGCCCGCGGCAGCGTCGCCCGGCGCTTCGGCGAGACGGGGACGCAGCTGGAGGTGGAGGCGTACCCGCGGCTCTCGCGCCGCGCGTACGCGTTCGTGGGCGCCGGGTACTCGCCGGACGAGCTGTTCCCGGAGCTGCGCCTGGGCGCGGAGCTGTTCGCCGCCCCGGCTGCGGGGTGGGAGGCGTCGGCCGGGGCGCGCTGGCTGGACTTCCGCACGCGCGAGGTGACGCTGCTCACCGGCTCGGTGGGCGCCTACCCGGGCAACTGGTACCTGGCGGCGCGCCCTTTCCTCGCCCTGGGCGACGACGGCAGCTCGCTCTCCGGCACCCTGCTGGCCCGCCGCTACCTGCGCGACGCGGACGAGTACCTGTCGCTGCGCCTGGGCGGCGGCGAGGCCCCGGCCGAAGTGTTCACCGCCGCGGAGCTGGAGCGCGTGGGCTCGGCGCGGGTGGCGGTGGACGGCAAGACGCGGCTCGCGCGCGGCGTGAACGTGCTCGCCTCGCTCGGCTGGGAGCACGAGGAATTGCCCGCGGACCGCGAGCGGCGGCGGGTGACGGCGGGGGTGGGGGTGGAGACGAGGTTCTGATTTGGGGCATCCAGGTCGATACTCCGCACCGGGCGTGTCGCTGTCCGGGTTATAACCTGGACGTTATATTCTGGCGGAGTATCAGTACGGATGCCGTACGAGGTCGAATACACGGACGAGTTCGATGGGTGGTGGAGCGGTCTGACCGAAGCGGAGCAGGAGTCGGTCGACTACGGCGTTCGCCTGCTGGAGCAGCGCGGGCCACACCTGCCCTTTCCATTCTCGTCGGGCGTCACCCGCTCGCGGCATGCGCACATGAGGGAGCTTCGCATCCAGCACGAGGGACGGCCGTACCGCGTGCTTTACGCCTTCGATCCGCGCCGGAGCGCGATTCTCCTGCTCGGGGGGGACAAGACCGGGGACGACCGCTGGTACGACAGGAACGTCCCCGCCGCGGACGATCTCTACGACGAGCACATCGAGACACTGCGCAGGGAGGGCCTGCTCTGATGGCGAAGAAGTTTCGCGACCTGAGGGCCGGGATGTCCCGGGAGCGGCTGGAGCGGATCGAGAAGCGCGTGCAGGAGACGCTCGCGGAGATGCCACTCCATGAGCTGCGCGCCGCCAGGCAGCTCACGCAGGAGACCCTGGCGGAAACGCTGCACATGAGCCAGGCGAACGTCTCTAGGATCGAGCGGCGCACCGACATGTACATCAGCACGCTGCGCAAGTACGTGGAAGCGATGGGCGGCCGGCTCGAGATCACCGCCCACTTCGACGACGGCATGGTCCGGATCCGGCAGTTCGCGGATCTCGCCGCGGATGAACCCGGAGCCGCAGACGATCCCCCCGCGCTGTCCGCCTGAACGCAGCACGGCCGGAGATTCCGTCGGAGAGCAGGAGGGGCCGGACGCCAGGTGCGTCCGGCCCCTCGCTGTGGGAAGTTGCGTGAGGGATGTCGGCCCGAAGGGGCGAGACCCGGCGGGGCAGTTTCCGCCGGGGCTCGACTCCGTTGGCGAGCGTCGTTTGCTCGCCTACGGAGCCGCAGCCCGACCCCGGCGCCAGCCGGGGGCACGCCCAAACCTGTCGTCGAAAAAGCAGTTCAGAAGTTGAGCCAGTAGCTGAACTTCACCAGCAGCACGTTGGTCGCCGGCACCCCGTAGTCGCCGTCCAGCCCCATCAGCCGCCCGAAGTCCCGCCGCACCCCGAAGCTCCCGTCGCTCAGGTAGTCGGTGCGCCCCTGGCTCCACACCACGAACAGCGTCGACCCCGGCCGGTACTCCCAGCGGAGCACCGCGTTGGAGTTCATCTGCTTGAAGTTGAAGTCCGGGTCGTCGAAGCGCAGGTCCGCCGCGGGGTCGGCGTCCAGGTTCACCGCGTACTGGCCGGCGTCCGCGTCGTACGAGACGGCATCGGGGCCGAACACCGTGAACCGGTCGCGGAAGCGCGCCGCCCGCGGGTTCGTCACCTCCATGAAGCGGTCGTAGGTGCCCGCGCTCACGAAGGGCTGCGCGTACAGCTCCAGCGAAAGGGTGGGGCTGATGGTGTAGTTGAGCCGGGTGGTGACGCCCAGGGTGTTCTGGTCCAGCCGTGCCATGACGTAGCGGCGCGAGCCCAGGGCGTCCTTCTGGGTGACGTACTGCCAGGTGTTGTCGTTGTGGCTGAACGACGGGTTCACCGACAGGTTGAGCTGTGACGAGGGCCGGAAGGACACGCCCGGCGCGAAGCCGTAGTCGCGGCCTCCGCCGTCGTTCTCGTAGCCGCCCCACACGTCGAAGCTGGCCCGCACCCGCCTGCGCCCGTCGGTGTTGATCCACGAGCTGTAGCGCAGCCCGCCGGGGCGCACCATTGCCGGGCCGCCGCGCAGCGTGCTGTTGGTGAGCGCGTCGAAGCGCTTGCCCATCCACCAGCCGCCGTTCCAGAAGTTCTTGAGCTCGTAGTTGGCGTAGTGGCCCAGCTGCGCCCAGGTGTGCTCGCCGCCCGTGGTCCACGCGCCCGACGGGTTTACGCCCACGGACCAGCTGCGGAAGATCCCCTGCGGCTCGTACTGCTGCCAGCGCCAGCTGGCGAACAGCTGCGCCACGTCGGCCTCGCCCATGAAGCCCAGGTCGTTGAGCTCCAGCCCCGGGGTGCGCAGGTGCGCCCCGAAGCCGCCACGCAGCTTGCTCCCCCCGTTCTTGCCCACCCACAGGTTGGCCACCATCCCGCTCAGCGAGGTGCGGGTGGAGTCCAGCTCCACGTAGTCGGCGTCCGGGCGCTGGAACAGGTGCGCCTGCGAGGTCTGCACCCGGGTGATCGCCTCGGCGCTGCCGCGCACGTGGCTCCCCGCCAGGTAGCCGCTGGCCTCCCAGGTCTCGCCGGCGAAGCGGTGCCGGCCGGTGACCCCCGCGGAGTAGGCGGAGGAGCGCAGGAAGCCCAGCTCCTCCACCCCGTCCAGGCGGCGGTGCGTGGCGGTGCCCATGAAGCCCAGCGCGCTGGCGCCGCGGCGGAAGTCGCGCGACAGGGTGCCCACCAGGTAGTTGGTGAGCGGCTCCACCGGCTCGCTCGTGGGGCGCGCGCCGGGTGCCGTCACCAGGCGCGCGCGCTCCTCGCCGGTGACGGCGTCCAGCAGCCCCATGGTCCAGCCGCCCGCCGTCTTCCCGGTGACCTTTGCGGCGCCCAGGATGGTGGTGGCCTCGGGGGCCTCCAGCCACCCGTCCTCCGCATCCACCCGGCGCTGCGGCGTGCGGCCGATGCGCCGCGAGTAGAACAGCGACTCGCCGGAGCCGTCGTCGGTGCCCACGCCGAAGGCGAAGATGTTGGAGCCCTCCATGAAGAAGGGGCGCTTCTCGGAGAAGTAGCTCTCGTACGCCGACAGGTTGACCTGCGACGGGTCGGCCTCCACCTGGCCGAAGTCGGGGTTCAGGGTGGCGGAGAGCGTCAGGTTGGGCGTCAGGCCGTAGCGCAGGTCCACGCCCATGGCCAGGGTGGGATCGTTGCGCCGGTAGAACGGGTCGGCGGCCTCCCCTGGGGCGCGGGTCAGGCTGGCGACGCTGTAGGGGAGCACCTCCAGCCGGCGGCCGGGGCGGATCCCCTGCAGGCCGTGCAGCTCGCCGGCGCGCGACACCACCCCGGTCTCGCTGGGGAGCACCGGCGACCACCACGCCCACTCGCCGCGCCGGGCGATCTCGCGCGAGAAGTTCACCCCCCACACCCGCTCGCCGTCCGCGGCGCCGCTGAAGCGCAGCTGCGACATGGGGATGCGGAACTCCGCCGTCCACCCCAGCGAGTCGCTCCGGGTGGCCGCCTCCCACACGGCGTCCCAGTTGACGTCCTCGCCGGTGTCGTCGTAGTGCAGCACGTCCTTCTTGACGCCGCGCGGGTTCACCGAGAAGCGGAAGCCGGTGCGCCGGTCGTGGTACGAGTCGATGAGCACGTGCGCCCAGTCGGAGTACACGCCCGAGGCGTCCCGGCGGGCGAGCTGCGCCACCACCGAGTCGGGGGCGGAGTCGTACATCCGCATCCCCACGTACACGGCGTCGTCGGTGTACAGCACCCGCGCCTCGGTGCGCTCGCTGGCGGGCTTGCCGGGATCGGGGCGCATCTGCACGAACTCCCCGGCGGCCTCGGCCGTGGCCCACGCGGCGTCGTCCAGGCGGCCGTCCACGGCGGGGGCCTGGGCGGTGCGGACGCCGCGGACGGTGCGGGCGGCGGCGGGCTCCGTCCGCGGGGACGGGCGCTTCACGGGGACGTTGGAGGCGAGCTGGGCCGCCGCGGGGTCGGAGAGGAAAAAGGCTGCCGCGGCGAGCGCCGCAAGAATGCGGAGGGACATCAGGACCACCTCGTGGGACGGACGTGTCGAGTGGTGCCGTTCGGGCACCTCGATTGGACACCGGGGGGAGCGGGATGGTTGGAAGGCCGCGGCCGCCCCGGGTGCGCGTAATTGATCCTCCCGCGGGCGTGTCCACAACGCGGGCGTGACGAGCCGCGCAAGCCGGGGGCGGGTGGACGGGTGGCGGGACGAGCTGAACTGCTTTTTTCGACGGCGGGTTCGGGCGTGCCCCCGGCTTCGCCGGGGTCGGGCTGCGGCTCCGTAACGCACGAAACTACCGTGCGTAACGGAGGCGAGCCCGCGCAAACAGCCGCGCGGTCTCGCCGCTTCGCGCTCGCATCCCTCACGCGGGGCTGGCGCTGGCGTCCGCGGGGCCCCCACCCGGCGGCCTGAGAGCCGCCACCCTCCCCGTGCCGGGGGAGGGCTGTCCGGGGTTCGGCTTTGTCGTGCTCCCCCTCTCCCCTTGTGGGAGAGGGGGCCGGGGGGTGAGGGGTAGCCCCCGCGCCGGTTCCTGCCCCGGCACTCCGTCGTTCTCCCCTCCCCCTTGCGGGGAGGGGTCGGGGGAGGGGGTCCGCCGTTGCCGTTTACCTCAGTACTTTCGAATTCAACCCGCCGCCGCTATCGTGTATCGAAACGGTACACAGGTCTTTCCCCTTCCCGTCCCCGGCTTGAGCACACTGTACGTCGTCGCGCCCTCGGACTCGTTCTCGTCGCTGTGGCCGGAGCTGGCCGCGGAGGCGGGGGCGGAGGCGCGCATGGTGGGGCTGGCGGAGGACGCGGGGGCGGCGCCGGAGGCGGTGGCGGTGGTGCTGTGCGTGGCGGGGGTGGAGGAGGAGGCCGTTCCGGCGCTGCGGGCGCTGGCGGCGGCGGGGGCGCCGCCGGCGCTGGTGGTGGGGGCGCGGGCGGACCACCGGCTGGCGGCGGCGCTGGTGAGGTCGGGGGCGGCGGACTACTTCTGCCTGCCGGGGGACCTGGGCGACCTGCGCGCCGAGGTGGCGGAGCGGGCGCGGCGGCGCGACGCGCGGGCGGCGGGCGGGCGGCACGCGGCGGCGGAGCGGGCGGCGTTCGACTTCCGCCGGGTGGTGGGCGAGAGCCCGCAGCTGCGCGCGGCGCTGGACCGGGCGGCGAAGATCATCCCCCGCGAGCGGGCCACGGTGCTGCTCACCGGCGAGACCGGGACGGGCAAGGAATTGCTGGCGCAGGCCATCCACTACAACGGCCCCCGCGCGGCGCAGCCGTTCGTGGAGATCAACTGCACCGCCATCCCCGCCGGGCTGCTGGAGTCCGAACTGTTCGGGCACGAGCGCGGGGCGTTCACGGACGCGCGCACGGCGAAGCCGGGATTGTTCGAGGCGGCGCACGGGGGGACGCTGTTCCTGGACGAGATCGGCGACCTGCCGCTGGCGCTGCAGGGCAAGATCCTCAAGGTGCTGGACGAGAAGCAGGTGCGCCGGCTGGGGGCCATGCGGGCGCGCGAGGTGGACGTGAGGATCGTCGCCGCGACGCACGTGGAGCTGGAGCAGGCGGTGGCGCGCGGCGAGTTCCGCGAGGACCTGTACTACCGGCTCAGCGTGGTCCCCATCCACCTGCCGCCGCTGCGAGAGCGCGGCGACGACGTGGTGCTGCTGGCCGAGCACTTCCTGCGCACCCTGGCCGTGCAGTACGACCTCCCCGTCCCCGCCATCGACCCGCCGCTGCGGCGCGCCCTGCTGGCGCACGCCTGGCCGGGCAACGTGCGCGAATTGCGCAACGGGGTGGAGCGCGCCCTGCTGCTGGGCGACGGGCGCATCGACCCGGCGGACCTGTTCCCCCGGGCGCGCCCGGTCCCGGCGGCGCGGGGCGGGCCCCTTCCCTTCCCGGCGCCCATGGAGGAGATCGAGCGCGCCGCGGCCGTCGCCATGACCGAGCAGATGGCCGGCAACAAGAGCGCCGCGGCCGAGGCGCTGCGCATCTCCCGCTCGCGGCTGTACCGGCTGCTGGGGGAGGAGGGTGTCCCGGAATGATACATCCGTCGCGGACCGGGACAGCGCGCGCCGCGTGTTTCCAGGCGCGGCGCGGGGAAACGGGGGGCGCGCGGCTTGCCGCCACCGGGAGCGGAGTCCGTGTGCGCACCACTTCACCAGGCCCGAGCCAGCCATGCGAGCGACCCGCCGACTGACGCTTCTCCTCGCCCTCCTCGCCGCCCCGGCGCTGTCCGGCTGCGACGACAACCTGCTCCCCGAAGAGGGAGTGGGCGACCGCCTGGCCGAGGACCAGCTGTACTTCGCCCGCGCCGACGAGGACGCCCCGCCGCTGGACAAGCTGGAGGTGTCGTTCTGGGCGAAGCCCGGGCAGACGCGCAGCGCTTCCATCCGCTACGTGGGGATCCCGGTCGGCAAGTACCAGCTGTGCATGGAGTTCCTGGTGCCGGCGGGGTCGCTGCTGCGCCACCCGGACGGGCGCGCCGTGCAGCCGGGCGATTCGGTGAGGATCACCGTGCGCGCCGTGGACCCGGACGCCTTCCGCTTCGAGTTCTCGCCCGCGGGGCTGCGCTTCGACCCGGCCAACCCGGCGCGGCTGCGGGTGACGACGTGGTGGAACGACCGCGACTACAACGGCGACGGCCGGCACGACAAGGCGGACGAGCGCATCGAGGAGAGCCTGGCCATCTGGCGCCAGGAGACGGTGGGGCAGCCGTGGGAGCGCACGGCCACCACCCGCGACGACGAGCTGCACGAGCTGCGCGCGGCGATCCCCGGCTTCACCCGCTACGCCGTCGCCAGCAACCGCGGCGCCGCCACCCGCGCCGACGACTGACGTGACGGCTCCCGGCGCTCCCGCCCTCTCCCTGGAGGAGGTCCGCGCGCTCGCGTCCCGGCGCGAGTGGCAGCGGATCGTGGAGCGCGCGTCCGCCTCCCCCCCGGCCCGGGAGCCGGAGGTGTCCTTCCACCACGCCGACGCCCTCCGCCGGGTGGGCCGAACGCCGGAAGCGCTGGAGCTCGCCGAGGGATTGGAGACCCCGGTGCGCCAGCGCGGCGACCGGCGCCTGCTGGTGAACCTGGTCAACCTGGTGGGGATCTGCCTGTTCGAGCTGGGCCGCGGCGACGCGGCCGGCGCCCGCTGGGAGGAGCTCCTGGAGCTCTCCTCCGAGGGCGGCGACGAGGAGTTCGCCGGCCGCGCCTGCAACAACCTGGGGATGCTCGCCAACATCCGCGGCGAGCGCGACCGGGCGCTGGCCTGGTACGGGCGGGCCGTGGCCTCGTACCAGCGCCTGGGGTACACCCGCGGCCTGGCGCAGACCCACCACAACCTGGGGATCTCGTACCGCGACCTGGGCTTCGACCGTGAGGCCGACGCCCACTACCTGCGCGCCATCGAGCTGGCCGGCGCCGCCGAGAGCGAGGACGTGGTCGCCATTGCCGAGACGGAGCGCGCCGTGCTGCGCGCCCGCGGCGGCGACGGCGCGCTGGCCCGCACCCTGGCGCTGCGGGCGCGCGGCAGGTTCGAGCGCATCGGCGACCCGGTGGGGCGCGCCGAGACCACGCGCGTGCTGGCGCTCGCCGCCCGCGCCTCCGCCGACGACGCGGGGGCGGCGGCGCTGCTGGACGAGGCGTTCGAGGCCGCCCGCGCCCACTCCGACGCCCTGCTCCGCGCCGAGGTGCAGCGCGACCGCGGGCTCCTGCTGCGCGACCGGGGCGACACCGCCGCCGCCCGGGAGGCGCTGTCCGACTCCGCCCTCCAGTTCGAGACGCTCGGCGCCGCCGCCGAGGCCGCCGCCGTGCGCGCCCTGCTCGACGGCCTCGCCCCCCCCGCCTGACGGCCGCTGTCCCGCCCGCGTGCAGCGTGTTCCGAAACGCTACACGGCACCCCCCGGCCCGCCGTCGCCCGTTTCCCGCGCAACTCCCTGCCCCGCAATGCCCTGCGCCCCCCGGCACGGGGCAGGCGGGGCGGGAGCGCGCCTTGCCCCCTCCAGAGCGCGGGTCCACCTCCACACTCCCCCTCCTTCCAGAGGTGTCGCATGAGCACTCCACGGGTACGCGTCTTCCTCGCCGCGGCCACGGCGGCCGCCCTCGGCTCCGGGCTGGTGGCCGCCTGCTCCGGCGGCGACAACGGCGGCACCGGTCCCGGCCCCGGCCCCACCACGGGCTCGGTGGTCGCCTCGGTCGCGGCCGGCGGCACGAACGTGCAGGGCGCGCAGCTCGCCATCACCGGCGGCGCCGCGGCGACCACCGGCAGCAACGGCCAGGCGCGCTGGGACAACCTCCAGCCGGGCGCCTACACGGTCACCCTGTCGCAGCTCCCCGCGGGCTTCGCCATGGGCACGGAGACGGCCGGCAAGAGCGCCAGCGTCGCGGCGGGCGGCACGGCCACGGTGAGCTGGTCGGTGCAGGCCTCCGGTCCGGCGCAGACCGCGGTGGTCACCACGGGCGCCGCCTCGTTCTCGCCCGCCGCGGTCACCATCCCCGCCGGCGGGACCGTGCGGTTCCAGTACGGCAGCGGCGCGGGCCACACCGTCACCCCCGAGACGCCGTCCGGGAGCTGGACCGAGCGCAACCTGGGGAGCGCCGCGGACAACTTCGAGGTCACCTTCGCCACGCCCGGCACGTACCGTTTCCGCTGCCGGCCGCACTCCACCAACTTCACCAGCGGCATGGTGGGCGTCGTCACCGTCACCTGATCTGAAGGCAGGAACGGCTGGAACGGCTTTGAACTGCGGGTTCGGGCGTGCCCCCGGCTGTCGCCGGGGTCGGGCTGCGGCTCCGTAGCAGGCGAAACTACCGCCTGCAACGGAGTCGAGCCCCGGCAAACTGCCGCCGGGTCTCGCCCCTTCGGGCCGGCATCCCTCACGCAACTGCGCACTTAGTCACGAGATCCAGCAGTTGTCCCCTCTCCCAGGCTTGGGAGAGGGTGGCGAGCCTCAAGCGAGCCGGGTGAGGGCCGTGGCAGGCTGTCCCCTGTAACCTGTCCCCTGTAACCTCCTCCCGGTCCCGCAAAAGCGAGCGGCGCCCCCGCGTGGAGGCGCCGCTCGGGTTTTCATCCCGTCCGGCGGTCAGGACGAGTGGTCGTGGAGGATCTTCCAGCCTTCCGGGGTGCGGCCGTACAGCAGCGAGAACCAGCCGCTGCGGTCGTCGCGGCCGCCGCCGAACAGGGTGAACTTGCCGGTCACCAGGGCGTGGGCGTCGCCCATGGGGCGCACCGTGAGGCTGTCGAAGCGCAGCTGCTGCAGCGGCTTGCCCTCGCGCCAGAAGCTGCGCTCCAGCGAGGCGCGGATGCGCTCGCGGCCGGGGACCGGGCCGCGCGCCATGAAGGTGGCGGTGTCGGCGTAGGGAGCCACGTGCCCGGCCAGGTTTCCGTGGTTCCAGGCGGACGTCATGGAGTCCTGGAGGGCCAGGATCTCCGCCGTGGGGTCGGACGCCCGGCCGGGCGCGCCGGCCATGGCGGCCCCGCAGCCGGTGAGCGCCAGGACGAGGAGAACCGCGGGAAGTCGGGTCATGGAGTGCTCCGTCGGGAGGTGGAGGGCGCGGCGCGAGCGGCCGCGAATCGTCCCTTCACGGTAGCGCGCCGACGGCCGTCCGTCGAGTAGCGCCGCCCCGGAGTCGGAGAGAAAGTGGAGACGCGGCCGGTTTTCGGGGAGGATCGAGCGGTCCGGGACGGGGGTTCCCGGGGTCGCGCGGCCGGGCCGCGGGGGACGAGGAGCCCCCCGCGGCCGCCGCTCGGGCTACAGCCGGTCGCGGTCCGTCAGGCGGTCGCGGTCGGTGAGGTGCGTGTCGCCCTCGATGTCGGCGCGCTCGCGGCGGAGGTCGGCCTCCACCATGCGCTCCTCCTCCACCTGGTGCTTGCGGACCACCAGCTCCTCCTTGGGCACCACCCGCTTTTCGGCGATCACCTCCTCGCGCTCCAGCGGCACGCGAATGTGCTCGTCCTCGCCGATGCGGCCGGTGGCGTGCATGGCGTCGCCGGTGATCGGGCGGCGCTCGATGGTCACCTCCTCGTGGGACACCGGCACCTCGCGGGTGACGTGCTGCGTCTCCACGTGCTTGCCGATCTCCACCTCGCCGGCCACGTGGCGCTCCTTGCGCAGGGCCAGCTCCTCCTCCGAAAGGGTCAGGCGGGCCTCGTCCTCCACGCGGTTGCGGAGGTTGTCGGTCCGGTCCAGGGGCAGGTCGCGGTCGCGGTCGATGTTGCTCATGGCAGTTTCTCCCGTGTTCGGCGCCCATCTCGCGGGTCGCGGTTGACTCCCCATCCGGCGGCTCCGGGGCTCGGATCCAACCGTTTGGCGGGGGCCCACGGCCTATGCAAGCGGTGTTCCAAGTTTGCATAGGAATTGAACTTGCGGAGGGTTCTCCTGCCGGTCCGTCTGCGGGAGCTGTTCGGGTCGTCACCGACGGCGACCCCCTCCCCGCAAGGGGGAGGGGAGAACGACACGAAGACAGCGACGGCACGACGAAGCCCCTCCACCGCGCCGGTGAAGGGGCTTTTCGCGGAACCCCGCGTGAGGGATGTCGGCCCGAAGGGGCGAGACCGCGCGGCTGTTTGCGCGGGCTCGACTCCGTTACGCAGCGTTGTTTGCTGCGTTACGGAGCCGCAGCCCGACCCCGGCGCAGCCGGGGGCACGCCCAACCCCGCAGTTGCCGTACGCCGTCACGGAGCCACGTCGAAGAACTTCAGATCCTTTTCGCGCTCGATGGTGGTCTTCATCGTCCACTCGCTGTCGAACAGCACCATGGGCCGCTCCTTGGAGTCGAACACCATGGTCCGCCCGTACCCCTCGGTCGCCACGCGCCGCACCTCGGACTCCGGCCCCTCCACCCAGCGGGCGAACCGGTACGACATGGGCTCCAGGCGCGCCTTGACGTTGTACTCGTGCTCCAGGCGGTGGAGCATGACGTCGAACTGCAGCTGCCCCACCGCGCCCACGATGGGCGCGGGCCCCACGATGGACTCGGCGTAGAACACCTGCGCCGCGCCCTCCTCGGAGAGCTGCTGCAGCCCGGTGTCCAGCTGCTTGCGGCGCAGCGGGTCCGCCACGATGATCCGCGCGAAGTGCTCCGGCGAGAAGCGCGGGATCCCCCCGAACTCCAGGTCGCCGTTGCCGGAGAGCGTGTCGCCGATGCGCAGCGTCCCGCGGTCGTGGATGCCGATGACGTCGCCGGGCCACGCCTCCTCCACGTGCGTCCGCTCGCGGGCCAGGAACTGCGTGGGCCCGGCCAGGCGGATCTGCTTGCCGGTCCTGACGTGCTTGACCTGCATCCCCGCCTCGAAGCGCCCGGAGCACACCCGCACGAAGGCGATGCGGTCGCGGTGCTTGGGGTCCATGTTCGCCTGGATCTTGAACACGAACCCGGTGAAGTCGGGGTCCTCGGGGCTCACCTCGCGCGTGCCGGCGTCGCGGGGCGTGGGCGAGGGGGCGCGCTCCAGGAACTTCCGCAGGAAGGGCTCCACGCCGAAGTTGGTCATGGCGCTGCCGAAGAAGGTGGGCGACACCTCGCCGGCCAGGAACTCCTCCTGGCTGAACGCCTCGCCCGCCAGGTCCAGCAGCTCGATCTCGGCGAGGAGCCGGTCGTGCGCCTCCTCGCCCACCAGCTCGCGCACCGCGGGGTCGTCCAGGCTCCCCGCCTGCGTGCCCACGCGGGTCTGCCCGTGGTCCTCGCCCCGCTCGAACATGTGGATCTGCCGCGCCTCGCGGTCGTACACCCCCACCAGGCGGTCGCCGGCCGTGATGGGCCAGGTCACCGGGTAGCAGCGCAGCCCCAGGTCGCGCTCCACGTCGTCCAGCAGCTGCAGCGGGTCCGCGCCGGGGCGGTCGCACTTGTTGACGAAGGTGAAGATGGGGGTGCGCCGCCGGCGGCAGACCTCGAACAGCTGCCGGGTGCGCTCCTCCACGCCCTTGCGGTTGTCCAGCAGCATCACGGCGCTGTCCGCGGCGGTCAGCGTCCGGTAGGTGTCTTCCGAGAAGTCGGCGTGCCCGGGGGTGTCCAGCAGGTTCACCTGGAAGCCCTGGTACTCGAACTGGAGGACGGAGGAGGTCACGGAGATGCCGCGCTCCTGCTCCATCTGCATCCAGTCCGAGGTGGCGTGCCGCGCCGCGCGGCGCGCCTTGACGCTCCCCGCCAGGTGGATGGCCCCGCCGTACAGGAGGAGCTTCTCCGTCAGCGTGGTCTTCCCCGCGTCGGGGTGCGAGATGATGGCGAACGTCCGCCGCCGGCGGACCTGCTCTGCAAGGATGCTCAACGGACCTGCCTCCCTCGAAAGTCGAACGCCCCGCCAGCAGGGGCCGCGGGGCGTCGGGTGCTGCCGATCAGGCAGGAAATATAACGGAATTGGGCTCTTGCCTCAATCCTGCGGACCAGCGGCCCACCCCGAATCGGGGCTGCTACTCGCGAGCCCGTTCGGGTGTCCTGGTCTTCACACGGTCCAGCAGTACCTTGGGATGGTGCTCCGCCACCTCCAGCAGGGCGAGCGCCATCCCGTCCGGCTGCCGCTTGTCCTGCTCCCATGCCTTCACGGTGTCGGGGCTGGCGTTCAGGACCCGGGCGAAGACGCTCTGGGACAGGCCCATCTTCTCGCGGATCTGCTGGATTCGGTCGCCGCGGTACTGCCGAGGGGGGGTAACCACGGTCTCGCGCGCGGTCCTCATGCGCCGCACCCGCCGGGCGGGCTCCACGTTTCCGCGGACGATGTCGTGGACCTCCTTCAGCCCCTGGAGCAGGAGGTCGCCGAAGTTCTCGTCAGTGACCTCGATACGCTCTTCGCCGTCGCGCTTCATCCCGCTTCTCCTTCGCAGCGTCTACTTCTTCGGCTTCTTGCGAGGCCACGACTCCGCGGTGATCCTGCGGATCTCCGCCCGGATCGCCCTCTTCTGGTCAGCGGTCAGGTTCCCCTGGACGTTCTTGGGAAAGGGGAACAGAAAGAAGATCGTTTCCCACTTCTGCACGTACAGGTATGCGACCCGCACACTCCCGCGCTTGCCATGCCCCTCGTTCGCAGCCCGCGTCTTCCGCACGCCGCCGGTGCCGCTCACCACGTCGCCGGCTTCCGGGTTCTTGAGGAGCTCGTTCTCCAGCCCGCGAACGTCATCGTCCGAAAGCACCCCCTTGCGGGTGCGCTCGAACATCGGCGTGCTGACGAACTCGAGGTACCGGGCAGCGTTCGGTATCTTCGCCATGAAATGTAGTACCTGGTACCCCGAAACGTCAATCTGCTCCATACTTCGAATGGAGCCGGGCAAGCCGGGAGCTACGCGGCACTCAACGGTTCACCGAGCTCATGTTCGCGTAGCGGTCGCCAGCGGCGGCGCCCACGGGGAACGCCTCCTCCAGCCGGGCCAGGTCCGCCTCCGTGAGGGACACGTCTAGCGCCCCGGCGTTCTCCTCCAGCCGCTCCGCGCGCCGGGTGCCGGGGATGGGCACCAGGTCCTCGCCCTGGGCCAGCACCCAGGCCAACGCGAGCTGCGCGGGGGTGCAGCCCTTCTCGGCGGCCATGGCGCGGACGGTCTCCACCAGCTCCATGTTCCGCGCGAAGTTGTCGCCCTGGAAGCGCGGGTTGGAGCGGCGGAAGTCGTCGGGCGCCAGGTCGTCCGGGGTGCGGATCTGGCCGGTGAGGAAGCCGCGGCCCAGCGGGCTGTACGGCACGAAGCCGATCCCCAGCTCGCGGCACACCCGGAGGATCTCCTCCTCGGGCTCGCGGCTCCACAGGCTGTACTCGGTCTGGAGCGCCGTGACGGGGTGCACCGCGTCGGCCCGGCGGATCGTCTCCGGCGCCGCCTCCGACAGGCCGATGTGCAGGACCTTGCCGGCGGCCACCAGCTCGGCCATCGCGCCCACGGTCTCCTCGATGGGGACCTGCGTGTCCACGCGGTGCTGGTAGTACAGGTCGATGTGGTCCGTGCCCAGGCGGCGCAGCGAGGCGTCGCACGCCTGGCGCACGTACTCCGGGTCGCCGCGGATCCCCAGGAACTCGCCGCCCCCGCCGCGCACGTTGCCGAACTTGGTGGCGAGCACCACCCGGTCGCGCCGGTCGCGGATGGCGCGCCCCACCAGCTCCTCGTTGGTGAAGGGGCCGTACATGTCGGCCGTGTCCAGGAAGTCGACGCCCAGCTCCAGCGCCCGGTGGATGGTGCGGATGGACTCGGCCTCGTCGCGCGGGCCGTAGAAGTCGCTCATCCCCATGCACCCCAGCCCCAGGGCGGAGACTTCCAGGTCGCGCAGCCTGCGTCGTTGCATCGTAGCTCTCCCCGTGTCCTCGGTTGCCGCCGCGGGCGCGCTCCGCGCCCGGCGCGGGACCGCCGCAAGAGGGGCGCCGCGGCGGCGCGCGGGTGGCCCGCGTGTTGCGCCGGAGGACGGTCCCTCCGAACCACCACGACAGGAGCAGCGCGGGTGAGCGACACGGGACTCTTTTCGCCGCTGGGGATCCGCGGCGTGACCTTCCGGAACCGCGTGGGGGTGAGCCCCATGTGCCAGTACTCCGCCACCGACGGCTTCGCCGGCGAGTGGCACTTCGTCCACCTGGGGAGCCGGGCCGTGGGCGGCGCGGGGCTGGTGGTCGCGGAGGCCACCGCGGTCCTGCCGGAGGGGCGGATCTCCCCCGGCGACCTGGGCATCTGGAGCGACGCGCACGTGGAGGGGCTGGCCCGCTGCGCCCGCTTCGTCGAGGCGCAGGGCGCGGTGGCGGGGATCCAGCTGGCGCACGCGGGCCGCAAGGCGAGCACGGCCGCGCCGTGGAAGGGAGGCCGCGCAGTGGCGCCGGAGGCGGGCGGGTGGCTCCCGGTGTACGGGCCCAGCGAGGTGCCGTTCGCGCCGGGCTCGCCCGTGCCGGAGGCGCTGGACGAGGCCGGGATCCGGGAGGTGGTGTCCGCGTTCGTGGAGGGCGCGCGGCGGGCGCTGGCGGCGGGGTTCCGGGTGGTGGAGGTCCACGCGGCGCACGGGTACCTGCTGCACCAGTTCCTGTCGCCGCTCAGCAACCTGCGCACGGACGCGTACGGCGGCTCGTTCGAGGGGCGCACGCGGCTGGTGCGGGAGGTGTGCGCGGCGGTGCGGGAGGTGTGGCCGGACGAGCTGCCGCTGCTGGTGAGGATCTCCGCCACGGACTGGGCCGAGGGCGGGTGGGACGTCGAGCAGTCGGTGGAATTGTGCCGAGCGCTGGGGCCGCTGGGGGTGGACCTGGTGGACTGCTCCTCGGGCGGCCTGGTGCCGGGGGTGAAAATCCCGGTGGGGCCGGGCTACCAGACCACGTTCGCGGAGCGCGTGCGGGCGCACGGCGGGATCATGACCGCGGCGGTGGGGCTGATCACCGACCCGCGCCAGGCGGACGAGATCGTCCGCGAGGGGCGAGCGGACATGGTGTTCCTGGCGCGGCAGCTCCTGCGCGACCCGTACTGGCCGCTGCACGCCGCCCGCCACCTGGGCGTGCCGGCGGAGTGGCCGGTGCAGTACCAGCGCGCGGTGGACTGAGCGTCCGTGGAGACGGTCAGAGCAGGTCGATCAACTCGTCCAGGGTCAGGCCCGCCTCCCGCATGATGGCGTGGAGGGTGCCTTTCGCGACCGGGTCGTGGTTGGGAACGACGAGCCTGCGGTGAGGAAAGGCCGCCTGTCGCAGGATGATGTGGCTCCCGCGCTGCCGGTCGATCTCGTACCCGAGCTTGCGGAGGGCCTTCACCAGCTCACGACCGGAGACGACCGGGAGCCGGCTCAAACCTCGACCTCGACGATCTCCTCGGTGATCGGGGGAGGAACGGGGTCTCCGTGCGCCTCCAGGCTCTCCAGGTACAGCCCGATCGCCTCGCGGACGTTGGCGAGGGCTTCCGCCCGCGTCGCGCCCTGCGAGACGCAGCCCGGCAGCGACGGCACCACGGCGACGAAGACGCCGTCCTCGTCCGGCTCGATCAGAACGCGGAACTTCATCGGATCACACTCCTGAGTAGGTCTTACTCGAATGTACGGCGGGCGGCGGTCCGGCCCCCGCCTGTCACACCCGCTCCCTCGCGCCGCACTGGCAGCTGCATGCCGCCCGGCACCTGGGCGTGCAGACTGGTTGGCCGGTGCAGCACCTGCGCGGCGCACTGACCCGGATCCGGCGCGTCGGTCGGCTCCGGTGGTACCTTGTGCGTCGTCAGAACAGCCAGGCGAAGCTGTTGGTGACGGAAGTGTCCCCGGCTTCGAACGCCTCGATCCAGCCACGGATCACCCGCACGTGGGCTCCGACGTCGTTCTGGCGGATGGAGGCCGAGAGAAAAAGCGCTCCGGGGAACGGGATCCCACGCCCGGCGAGGTTCTGTACCAGGGGCGCGAAGTCCTGATAGTTGCGGGTGACTACGATCCGACCCTGATCGATGGCCCACTGCAGGATCTCGGGATCGGGCGTGCTGCCGAGCCCCACTTTCACCGCGTGAACGACGTCCACCCCAGCGGTCTGAAGTTGCCGGTACGCGGTCACGTTGACGTGCTCATCGAACAGCAGCCGGGGGGCAGCCATCAGGGGCGGCTTCCTCCCCGAAGCATCCGCTCGATCCGCAGGTTGGCCTCGATCCTCTTCTCCACCTCGTCGGGGAAGCGCTCGGCGTACTCCATCGCCTGTGCCAGCGCATCCTCCTCGATCAGTCCCCCGAAGTGTTCCACCAGCCCCTCGACTTTACCATCGTAGTCGCGGGCGACCATTGCCACCTCCCACACATCCGGCCCACCACGAAGACCCGCGCGGCGTCCGGAAACGCCGTCGCGGAACTCCAGCGCGGGGAGGTGCTGGAGAGTCCACCACTCCTGCACGATGTGCCTGAATCCCGAGCTGGGCCCCTCACCTTGAGTTTTCCAGAACTCGCGGACGGCTTCGTCGAGCCAGTCGTCCACACGTGCTGTCAGGGTTGCCATACACACCTCCCGATCTGCGGGTATACACACTTGCGTCTGCATGTGTATGCTGATGTATGCAGGTGTGTTCCCTGGGGGCGCTGCCGTCTCACTCCCGCTCCCGCCGCAGCGCGTAGTTCAGCCCGCCCACGCGGTACCAGTCGTAGCCGAAGGCGTCCAGCACCAGGCCGTGGACGCCCTTCTCGTCGGCCGCGCTCTCCTCCTCCCTGAGCAGGCTCACCAGCCGCTCCCCGCCCTCCACGCCCGGCCGGACACGCAGCTCGTGCGGCCTGGTGTCGAAGTTGTGCACGATGACCAGCGAGTTGCCGCGCCAGTCGTAGCGCATCGCCAGCGCCTCGGGGCAGCCGGTGTCCAGCAGCTCCCAGCTCCCCCAGCCGATCTCCGGGCACTCCTTGCGCAGCCGGATCATCCGCGCCGTCCAGTTGAGCAGCGAGGCGGGGTCGCGGTGCTGCGCCTCCACGTTGACCCGCGGGTAGCCCCAGACGCCGTCGCCGATCACCGGCTCCACCGTCTTCGCCGCCGTGGAGAAGCCGCCCTGCGGCTCGGCGGACCACTGCATGGGGGTCCTGACCGCGTCGCGCTCCGGCAGCTCCAGGTCGTCGCCCATGCCGATCTCGTCGCCGTAGCGGATCACCGGGGTGCCGGGCAGGGAAAAGAGCAGGCTGTAGGCGAGCTCCAGCTGCGGGCGGTCGCCCAGCATGGGGGCAAGGCGGCGGCGGATCCCCCGGCCGTAGAGCTGCATGCGCTCCTCCGGGCCCAGGCGGGCGAACACCGCGGCGCGCTGCTCCTCGGTGAGGCGGCCCAGGTCCAGCTCGTCGTGGTGCGGAGGAACTGCGCCCACTGCGCCGTGTGCGGGATGTCGCGGGTGGCGAGCAGCGCCTCCGCCAGCGGGGCCGTGTCCGCGGTGGCAAGGGCGTAGAAGAGGTGCTGGTTGACCCAGAAGTTGAACATCATGTGGATCCCGCTCCCCCCGTCCGCCCCGAAGTACTTTTCGGCTTCCTGCGGCAGCACGTTCGCCTCGCCCAGCAGGATGGCGTCGCCCACGCGCCACTGCATGAAGCGGCGCATCTCCGCCAGGTACTCGAAGTGCAGCGTCCCCTGCTCCCCATCCGGGACGGTGCTCTCGATGACGAAGGGGACCGCGTCCACCCGGAAGCCGGCCACGCCCAGCTGGAGCCAGTACCCCATGATGCGCCGCACCTCGGTGCGCACCGCGGGGTTGTCCATGTTCAGGTCGGGCTGGAAGTCGAAGAAGCGGTGGTAGTAGTACGCCTTCGCTTCCGGGTCGCGGGTCCAGGTGGACTCCTGCACGCCCGGGAACACCATCCCCTTGTCCCAGCCCTCCGGCCGCTTCTTTGACCACACGTACCAGTCGCGGCGCGGCGAGTCCGGGTCCTCGCGGGCCTCCCGGAACCAGGGGTGCTCGTCCGAGGTGTGGTTGACCACCAGGTCCATGAGCACCCGGATGCCGCGCTTCTCCGCCTGGTGCACGAACTCCACGAAGTCGCCGCCCGAGCCGTAGCGCGGGTCCACGCCGTAGTAGTCGGAGATGTCGTAGCCGTCGTCGCGGTCGGGCGAGGGCTGGAACGGGGCCAGCCACACCGCGCCCACGCCGAGCGCCTGGAGGTAGTCCAGCCGCCGCGTGAGCCCCTCGAAGTCGCCGCACCCGTCGCCGCTGGCGTCCATGAAGCTCTCGACGTCCAGGCTGTAGATGACGGTGTTCTTGTACCAGAGGTCTTCGATCATCTGGGCTGGGCGGACGGCTGAAGGGCTGGGTTCGGGCGTGCCCCCGGCTGCGCCGGGGTCGGGCTTCGGCTCCGTAACGCACGATAAAACTGTGCGTAACGGAGTCGAGCCCCGGCAAACTGCCGCCGGGTCTCGCCCCTTCGGGCCGAAATCCCTCACGCGGGTTCGCGCTGCGTGCGCGCGGGGATGCAAGCTCCCGTCCAGCGGGCGTCAGCGCTCCGCGCGCAGGCGCTCGGCGAACTCCGCCATGTCCGGTGGGAGGGGCGAGTCGAAGACGGTGGGGGCGCCGGTGGCGGGGTGCAGCAGGGAGAGGCGGGCGGCGTGGAGCGCCTGGCGCGCGATGGGCTGGGGGCCGCCGGGGCCGTAGACGGGGTCGCCGAGGATGGGGTGGCCCAGGTGGCGGAGGTGGACGCGCACCTGGTGCGTGCGGCCGGTCTCCAGCTCCAGGCGGAGCAGGGTGGCGCCGGCGAAGCGCTCCACCACGCGGAAGCGGGTGATCGCGGGGGCGCCGTCCGCCCTCACGGCGCGGCGCGCGGGCTGCTCCGTGTCTCGGCCGAGGGGCGCGTCGACGGTGCCCGCGTCGTCGGGGACGCGGCCCTGGACCAGGGCCAGGTACTCGCGGCGGAGGGCGTGCGCGCGGAGCTGCGCGTCCAGCCGCGCGTGGGCAAGTGGGCTGCGGGCGAAGAGGACCAGGCCGGAGGTGTCGCGGTCCAGGCGGTGCACGGGGTGGACGCGGGCCTGGATCCCCCGCAGCAGGTCGCGGTGGGCGACGGCGTTTGCGAGGGTGCCGGTCTGGCCACGGAGCACGGGGTGCACCAGCACGCCCGCCGGCTTGTCCAGCACCAGCAGGTCGTCGTCCTCGGCCACCACGCGCAGCTCCAGGGGCCAGGGCTCCACCGAGGGGGCGCCCTCCGGGTCCGTGGCGGCGGCCACCACGTCGCCGGGGCGGACGCGGGCCGCGGGGGTGGTGCGGCGCCCGTTGAGGCGGATTGCCCGGCCGCGGGTGAGGCGTAGCACCTCGCGGCGCGGGAAGCCGAGCGGACCGGCGAGGATCTGGCCGACGGTGCGCCCGTCCTCCTCCGCGCCCACGGTGTGCTCCACCCAGGGCGGCGGCCCGGCGGCGTCGGGCACGCGCGCTACGCGCCCCCGACGGCCCTGCGCACCTGGGCGGCGATGCGGTCTTCCAGGACGCGGGTGGAGGTGCACGGGGCGCGGGTGCCGCCGGCCGGCGGCGCAGCGGTGGACTCCACCAGCAGCTCCAGCCGGGTGGTGCCGTCCGGGTTGCCGACCACGGCGGCGCGCACCACCGCCTCCAGGTCGTACGCGTTGGCGGCCGGCGCGCCGATGGGGGTGGGGCCGCAGCTGATGAAGGCCGCGGCCCGCTCGCCTGCAAGCCGCCCGCGCCCGCGGATCAGCGGCGTCCCGAAGAGCCGCTGCTGCTGGTTGATCACCCCGCCCGTGAGCCCCACGGCCTGGAACGCGGCCGGCAGCGCCGCCCACACCTGGTCCACCGGCGCCAGCACGTCGTGCGACGCCACCCGCTCGTTCCTGGCCGCGGTGATCTCGAAGCCCCCGCCGCCGGTCTCCATGCGCGTGGTGCTGGGACCCGAGCTCCCCGCTTCGAGGCCGCCGCTGGCGCAGCCGGCGAGCGCAAGGAGGAGCAGGACGGAGGAACGGTGCATGGCGGAGGCTCCGGACAGGGGAGTGATGGAGAGAGCGCGAACGCGCCGCCCGGCGGCAAGCCACGAGCCGCGCCCGCGGCCGGCCCCAGGCCGATGCGCCCCAGGCACTTGGCCGGCATGGACGGCGCGGGCGCGCCGGCGCCCTGGCCCCGCGCCCGGACAGCCGCCGTCGCCGCGCGGGGACACGGCGCCCGAACCATAATACTCGCCGCGCCTTCCGTTCCGAAAGAGCCCTGCCGTGCAGACGGCTCCGGAGGTCCCGCGCCGCCGTTTCGAACCCCCCGGACGCAGCGCGAACCCCGCGTGAGGGATGCGAGCGCGAAGCGGCGAAACCCAACAGCAGTACCGTTGGGGTTCGCCTCCGTTACGCACGGTAGTTTCGTGCGTTACGGAGCCGCAGCCCGACCCCGCGCCAGCGGGGGCACGCCCGGACCCACCGTCCAAAAAAGCAGTTCGAAAACTACACTGGCCTGCCGATTGAACAGAGCCCGCCGCGAAGGGACACCCGTCCACCGCAGAGGCCACCATACACGCATGCCGACCCCACTCTCCCGCTCCGACCGTCTCGACCGGCTGCCGTTCACCAAGCTGCACCGCAGGATCCTCTGGGTGTCGGGGATCGGCTGGGCGATGGACGCGATGGACGTGGGGTTGATCTCCTTCGTCATGGCGGCGCTGGCCCAGCAGTGGGGGCTCTCGGGGACGTCGCTGGCGTGGGTCGGCTCCATCGGCTTCGTGGGGATGGCGCTGGGCGCCAGCCTGGGCGGGAGCCTGGCGGACCGCTACGGCCGCCGCCTGGTGTTCGCGGCGACGCTGCTGATCTACGGGCTGGCGACGGGCGCGGCGGCGCTCTCCTGGAGCGTGGGGGCGCTGCTGGTGTTCCGCTTCCTGATCGGGCTGGGGCTGGGGGCGGAGCTGCCGGTGGCCTCCACGCTGGTGAGCGAGTTCGCGCCGGCCCGGATCCGAGGGCGGCTGGTGGTGCTGCTGGAGGCGTTCTGGGCGCTGGGGTGGATCCTGGCGGCGCTGATCGGCACCTTCGTGATCCCGCTCTCGGACGACGGGTGGCGCTGGGCCTTCGTGCTGGGCGCCTTCCCGGCGGCGTACTCGGCGGTGGTGCGGCGCACGGTGCCGGAGTCGGTGCGCTTCCTGGAGGGGAAGGGGAGGACGGCGGAGGCGGAGGAGACCACGCGCCGCTTCGAGCAGGCGGCGGGGGTGGAGCCCCCGGCCGGGGAGGCCGCCGTGGTCCCGGCCGCCACCGCGACGGAGGGGGCGACGGGGATGGCGGGGCTGTGGGCCGGGCCCATGCGGCGGCGGACCGCGGCGCTGTGGACGACCTGGTTCGGGATCAACTTCGCGTACTACGGCGCCTTCATCTGGCTGCCGACGCTGCTGGTGGAGCGCGGCTTCTCGCTGGTGCGCTCGTTCGAGTTCACGCTGTACATGACGCTTGCGCAGCTCCCCGGCTACGCGCTCTCGGCGTGGCTGATCGAGCGGTGGGGGCGCCGCCCCACCCTGGCGGCGTTCCTGGCCGGGTCGGCGGGGGCGGCGGTGTTCTTCGGGGTGGCGGCCTCGCCGGGGACCATCCTGGCGGCGGGGATGCTGCTCTCCTTCTTCAACCTGGGGGCGTGGGGCGCGCTCTACGCGGCCACCCCGGAGGTGTACCCCACCCCGCTGCGCGCCACGGGGGCGGGGTGGGCGGCGGGGTTCGGGCGGATCGCCTCCATCCTTGCCCCGCTGGCGGTGCCGCCGCTGCTGGCGCGCGGCGGCGTGGGCGCGGTGTTCGGGGTGCTCGCCGCGTTCTTCGCCGTGGCGATCGCCGGCTCGCTCCTGCTCCCCGAGCTGCGCGGCCGGCACCTGTCCGAGACGCTGGCGGAGGAGGGCGCGGCGGCGGCCTGAGCCGTCGTCAGCTGCACGGCGCGCGGTCCTCCGCCAGCGCGAAGGCGGCGTCGCCGCGGACGCGCAGCGTCTCGCCGCCGGCGGCGACCGCGCGCAGGTCCACCCGCAGCCGCAGCGGCGACGCCTCCAGCACCGTGACCGTCCCGGCGAAGCTTCGCGCGTAGGCCCCGGCCACGCGCAGGCTTGCCGCGGCGTCCTCGCCGGCCGCCAGCGTCACCAGCCCCCAGCCGCCGCCCTGGAACGCGGTGCTCACGTCCACCACGTCGCCGTCCCGCAGCGGCAGGCGCAGCGCCAGGGACAGGAACTCCGCCCCGGTGCCCGTGGAGCCGCCGCGCGGCTCCAGCGTGAACACGAACGCGCCGCTCCCCTCCTCCGCGTCGGCGGCGATGCGCCGGATGCGCGTGAACACCGCCGGGTCCACGTTGTCCTCGCCCAGCGTGCCCGCCAGCGCCAGCGGCTGGGTGAACTGTCCCGCCCCCACGCTCACCGTCGCGGGCATCTCCACCACGACGCTCCGGTCGACGCACGTGTCGTCCAGCGGGGACCCGCACGCGGCGAGCGGGAGCACGAGCGCGGCGGCGGCAAGGACGCGGAAGGTGCCCATGGGCGGCTCCGGGGTGCGGGGGGCGGCAGTACGCGACACGTTTTCACGGCGAGATCCGTTCCGCGCGACTTCAAGCCCCGCCTGAGCGCCTGCTCCCTCGCCGTGGACGACAGGGAGCGCATCGTCCTCACCAACGCCCCGGTCGGCGGGTGGAGGCCGGCCGAGCAGCCCTTCATGACCGCGGTCATCACGCTCCGCGACCACCCCGACGGCTGGGGCACCGTCGCCGGCCAGCTCGCCGCCCTGGTCGAGCAAAGGGTGTAGAACGCCGCCTGGACGCGAAAGCCCCTCCCTCGCGCCGGGGGGAGGGGCTTCGCACGGAGCCGCAGCCCGACCCCGCGCCAGCGGGGGCACGCCCGAACCGGCGGTTCGATCAGCAGCTACTGCCCGGACGCCGCCGACCTTCCGCCGCCCAGCTTGCCGAGCAGCTCGCGCACCGCCGCGTCCAGCTGCGAATCCCGCCCGGTCAGCGTCTCGCCGACGGGCCGCGTGACCGGCACGTCCACGGGCCGCGGGGCCAGCTCCATGTTGTCCCCGGCGCTCCCGGTGATGCGGATGAACGGGATGCGCAGCGACGACCCGTCCAGCAGGTTGACGTTGGAGGTGTAGATGATCCACCCGGAGGTGGGCTCGCCCACCACCCTGCCCAGCCCCAGCGTCCGGTACCCCTCGGTGAAGTCCTCCGCGTCGGACAGGGAGTGCTGGTTCACCACCAGCACCGTGGGCCCGGGGAAGGCGCGCTGCCCCAGCATGGTGCGCGCGGGCGCCGTGGGCCGGCCGCGGGTGGTCATGTCCATGTAGGGCCGGCGCGAGAACACGTCCAGCACGTAGGCGTTGATGAAGCCGCCGTTGTTGTTGCGCAGGTCGATCACCACTCCCTCGCGCCCCATGTTCTCGGCGTCCAGGTCCAGGTAGAGCTGGTCCAGCGAGGCGCTGCTCATGTCGAACAGGTGCACGTAGCCCAGCCGCCCGCCGCTCGCGCGCGACACGTAGGCGCGGCTGGCCTCCACCCAGGACCGGTACAGCAGCGCCTTCTCGGTGGCGGTGTTCACCGGGCGCACGACGGTCTCCCGCCCGTCCGCCCCCGCCGAGGGCGCCACGACCAGCGCCACCCGCCGCCCCACCTTGGCCTCCAGCAGCGCGTCCAGGCTGGTCCGCGCGCCGATGCGCGTGCCGTCCACCGCGAGCAGGTACTCGCCGGGGCGGATCCCGGCCAGCGCGGCGGGGCCCTGGGGGATCACCTCGGTCACGCGCAGCCGCCCGGAGCGCTCGTACTCGGCGCGGTCGAAGCGCAGGCCCAGCCGCCCGGTGGGGACCAGGGCGGGGTTGGCGGGGCCGGAGATGCCGGAGTGGGAGGCGTTCAGCTCGCCCACCATCAGCGCCATGACGCGGCGCATCTCGTCCGGGGTGCGCGCGCCGGCCGCCTGCGGGGCGTAGCGGGCGCGGACCTCGTTCCAGTCCACGCCGTGCATGCGGGGGTCGTAGAAGTTGTCGCGCAGGTACGTCCACCCCTCCTGGAACACGGCCATCCTGTCGCGGCCGAAGTCCACCTGCATCTCGGCGGCGACGGCGAGCGGGCGGGGCGTGCGGGTCTCCAGCGGCACCACCTGGACGCGCCCGTTCTCCAGGTAGTAGACCTCCTTGCTGTCGGGCGTGAACTGCGGCTGCCGCTTCTGCCCGGGGGTGGAGGTGAGCTGCCGTGCCACCGCCGGCTCGCGGGCCAGCTCGTCCAGGGAGTAGACGTACAGGTTCTGCTGGTTGCCGGAGGTGGCCGTCAGCAGCAGCCACTTGCCGTCGGGCGAGATGGTCTGCGAGCCCACGTCCAGCCCCACCGGCATCGGGCTGGCGCGGCGGCGGATCCCCTCCCAGACGATCTCCACGGGCTTCCGCGAGGGAGCCCGGCGCGCGGCGCTGTCCTGGCCGGCGGCGGCCGCGGCGGGGCGCTGGGGCTGCGGCTGGGGGCCGTCGGGGCGGCTCTCCGTGGTGCGGGGCTCGCCGGGGAGCCCGGGCGGGGCCTGCTCGCGGAACAGCTCGCGGAACTGGTCCTCGCGGAAGCGGGGGAGCCGGGGCACCAGGTCGATCCTGACCACCTGCGCGTTCTCGGAGCGCTGCCACGAGTTCAGCAGCAGGTAGCTGCCGTCCGGGCTCCACGACACGGTGCTGGCGAAGGCGTTGCCCAGGAAGCTGGCGGGGCGCGCCTCGCCCCCGGCGGCGGAGACCACGTGCACGTTGGTGAAGGGCTGCTCGCCCAGCGGGGACAGGAAGGCGATCCAGCGGCTGTCCGGCGACCAGGCCATGCCGCGCTCGGAGGCGAAGGGCGGGCGGTCCAGGTAGCCGCGGGCCAGCAGGCGCTCCTCGCCGGTGGCGGCCTCCACCACGCGCAATTCGCGGCCGCCGCGCGCGAAGGCCACCCAGCGCCCGTCCGGCGAGAACACCGGCGACACGTCGGGGCCCTCGCCGCGGGTGAGCTGCCGCTCGGCGCGGGTGGCCAGGTCGTACAGGTACAGCCGGGTGGCGCCGTCGCGCTGGGCGGCGTACACCAGCCGCCGGCTGTCCGGGGCCCACGCCACCTGCGACTCGCGCCCGGGGGTGTCGGTGACCCGCTCGGCGTCGCCGCCCTCCTTGGCCCCGGCCGCGAACACCTCGCCGCGCACCACCAGCGCCACCTTCTTGCCGTCGGGCGAGAGCGCCAGCTCCTGGAAGTCGTCGGTGAAGCGGCGCCGCTCCGGGTCGGGGGCGGCGGGGGTGCCGCGCAGGGTGACCGGGACCTCGGCGGCCTGCCCGGTGGCGGTGTCCATCCGCCAGATGCGGAAGTCGCGCTCGAACACCAGCGTCCGCCCGTCCGGCGAGGCGGAGGGCCAGAGCACGCGCCCGCCGCGGAAGCGGGTCACCTGCCGCGGCTCGGCGCCGGGGGCCACGCTCCACACGTTCTGGGCGCCGCCCCGGTCCGAGACGAAGAACAGCGTGCGCCCGTCTGGGCCCCACATGGGCCACCCCTCGCGGGCGCCGCGGCGGGTCACCTGCTCGTAGCGCGGCTCCGCGCCGGGGCGCAGGAGCCAGAGCTCGCTCTGGTCCAGGTGGCTGCTCCCCAGCCGCCACCACTGCGCGGACGAGGCCCCGCGCGCGGTGAAGGCCAGCGTCCCGTCGGGCCCCTCGGCCGAGGCGAACTCGTTGGTGTAGCGGTCGGCGCTCACCTGCATGGGGGTGCCGCCCTCCACGCCCACCCGGTACAGGTCGTTCATCCCCGACACGTCGCGGGCGGTGGAGGAGAAGTACAGCCACTTCCCGTCGCGCGACCAGCCGTCCAGCTGGTCCGCGCCGTCGTCGAACGTCAGGCGCCGCAGCTCGCCGCCGGCCAGGTCCAGCACGTACACGTCGCCGTTGCCGGTGCGGTTGGAGACGAAGGCAAGCCTGCGCCCGTCCGGCGAGTACAGGGGGCGCCCCTCGGTGGCGGGGTGCGACACCAGGAGACGGGCCTCGCCGCCGCGGGCGGGCACCGTCCACACGTCGCCGCCGGAAACGAAGGCGATCTCCGAGCCGTCCGGCGAGATGCCGGGCTCGGCCAGGGAGGGGCGGGCCGCGGCGGGGTCCTGCGCGCCGGCCAGGGTGGACGCGTACGCCAGCGCGGCGAGCGCCGGGAGCGACGAGCGGATGCGGTGCATCATGGCATGCGTGGTGTGCCGTGGATCCGTCCCCGGACGGGGCGCGGTGGGGGGGCGCGGGGGCGCGCGCGCACTGATAAATAACCCGCCGCGCCGCCCCGCGACAATCCCGCGCCGCCCCGGCGGGGACTTCGCGGGAACCGATCTTGCGCCCGGCCGGACGCGGCCGGTGTTGCCAGGCGCCGGCGCGCGTGCCAACCTGTCGTGAAGGACCCGAGAACCCCCTACCCGAGCGCGACACCATGGGCAGTCCCGTCCGATTCCTCCTGCGCGGCGCGGCGCCGTGCCTCGTCTCCCTGTTCGCCTGGGCGTGCGCGCCCTCCGCGCCGCCGTCGTCCGCGCCCGGGGACGGCCCCGCGCAGCTGCAGGCGGCCACGGGCACGCCCGCCGAGATCGCCGCCCGCGCCGTGGCGCGCTGCCGCCGGGCCGCCGCCGGGGCGCGGCAGGGGTGCTACGACGCCACCCTCCAGGCGGTGCTGCGCGAGCAGGGGGTGCGCCCCGCCATGGAGACGCTGGACGGCGTGGTGGCCCGCGACCGCGAGGTGGCGCGCGACGCGCACGTGTTCGCGCACGGCATCGGGATCGCGGCGTACTCGGGGCCGGACTCGGTGGGCGCGGTGTTCGCCCGCTGCACCCCGGAGCACCAGTCCGGGTGCTACCACGGGGTGGTGCAGGCGTACTTCGTGGACGCCCGCCGCTCCGGCGGCGAGATCACCGCGGCCACGGCGAACGCGCTCTGCCGCGACTACCGCGGCGAGGGCGGCCAGGGCGGCGACCGCTGGCTCCAGTTCCAGTGCGCCCACGGGATGGGGCACGGGCTGGTGATGTTCCACGGCCACGACCTCCCCACGGCGCTCGGGGGGTGCGACCTGCTCACGGCGCCCTTCGAGCGGGAGACGTGCTACCAGGGCGCGTTCATGGAGAACGTGGTCAACGCGATCATGCCGCACCACCCGGCTGCCTCCCTGGCGCACGGGGACGCGGCGGGAGGCGGCGGCCACGGCGCCCACGCGGGGGGGCACGGCGCGGCCGCCCCCGCGGGGCACGACGCCCACGGGGCGCACGGGGGCCACGGCGCGGCGGCGGCGCCGGCCGCGCCCTACAAGGCGCTGGACCCGGACGACCTGCTGTACCCGTGCTCCACGGTGGCGGAGCGCTACTGGAACGCGTGCTACTCCATGCAGACGTCGGTGATCCTGCACCACACCCGGTACGACGTGGCGCGCACGGCGCAGGAGTGCGCGCGGGTGCCGGAGCGGATGCGCTCCACCTGCTTCATCAGCCTGGGTCGCGACATCAGCGGGATGACCACGCAGGACCGGGCCGCGTCGCGCGACAAGTGCGCGCTGGTGGCCGACGCGGCGGACCGGGCGTGGTGCCACGTGGGCGTGTCCACCAACATGCTCAACGTCACCGCGCGCGCGGAGGACGGGCTGGCCTACTGCCGCGAGCTGCCGGCCGGCGAGGACAAGGCGCGCTGCTACGAGCACGTGGGCGGGCAGCTGCTGGTGCTGGCGGGGTCCGATCCGGCGCGCGAGGAGGCGTGCCGCGGCGCGGAGCCGGAGTTCGTGGAGGCGTGCAGGCGCGGGGCGCGGCTGGTGGTGGCGGGGCGGTAGAGGATTTTTTACTGCTTTACGGCAGGTTCGGGCGTGCCCCCGCTGGCGCGGGGTCGGGCTTCGGCTCCGTAGGCGAGCAAACAACGCTCGCCAACGGAGTCGAGCCCCGGCAAACCGCCGCCGGGTCTCGCCCCTTCGGGCCGAAATCCCTCACGCGGTATCGTGCCGGCGTCCGGGAATCCTTTGCACGACACCTCGTTCCCTCCTGGTTTCGTGAGCCGCTCCCGGAAGAAGACGCCGATCGTGGGGTTCACCACGGCGGAGAGCGAGAAGGCGGAGAAGCAGGCGAACCACCGCCGCGAGCGGCGGCGCGTGCGGCAGGTGCTCGCCGCGGAGCCGGAGGCGGAGGTGCTGCCGCACACCCGCGAGCTGAGCAACCCGTGGCTGATGGGCAAGGACGGCAAGGTGTACCTGGCCGCGGGCGGGGATCCCGGGATGCTCCGGAAGTGATGGACCCACTGCCGGGCCGGGAGCGGCGCGGCGGCGCCGTCGAGATCCGCCCGATCGTGCAGATCCACGGGCCCGGCTCCGCTGGGTCCGGGCCGGGCGTCCTATCCACGGCCGCGCGTGCGGCCACTCCCACCCGGAGGAAGAATCCATGGAAGCAGAGCTTCGGAAGGAGCAGCGCTGGCTGGAGCGGTTCGTCGGGGAGTGGACCTCCGAGATGGAAGCGGCCATGGAGCCCGGCGGTCCGCCCGAGACGTTCACCGGAACGGAGAGCGTGCGCTCGCTGGACGGCCTGTGGGTCGTGTGCGAGGGGCGGCCCAGCGGCGGCGGCTCCACGACGATCATGACGCTCGGCTACGACACGGCGAAGCAGCGCTACGTGGGCACCTTCATCGGGTCCATGTCCACGTACCTGTGGATCTACGAGGGCTCGGTGGACGCCTCGGGCGACGTGCTGGCGCTGGAAACCGAGGGGCCGAGCTTCACGGACGAGTCCCGGACGGCGAAGTACAGGGACACCATCGAGTTCCGGAGCGACGACCACCGGGTGCTGACGTCCAGGGTCCAGGGCGAGGACGGAGCCTGGCAGCAGGTCATGGAGGTGCACTACCGGCGCGCGAAGTAACCGCGCGCGTGGACCTCCCCGGGGAGATCCGGCTCCTCGGGGCGATCCGGCAGCGGCGGCGAGGCGGAGGGCGTGGCCGTCGGCACCCCGGCGGATTCTCCTACGGCAGCACCACGCTCTCGAACACCTTTTCCAGCAGCTTGTAGCCCACGCCGCCCAGCGTCCCGCTCGCCGTCAGCGCGGCCCAGGATTCCAGCTTGGGGACCAGGGGAGCGTACTTGGCGAGCCGCTCGCGCACCTCTTCCCGCCGGACGCCTTTGAGGCGGTCCAGGACCAGCCGGTGCTCCCGCTGCTGCCCGATCAGGTAGGGGAGCTGGGTGAAGGCGACGCAGGCGGCCAGCAGCGCCGCGGCGACCCACGACTGCTCCGCGCGCCCGCGGAGCAGGTACAGCCAGGCCATCGCCACGGCGATCAGGACCGCCGCCTGCTGGTACTGGTTGAGGAGGTAGAGGCGCCGCACGTCCGTAGCGATGACGATCCCGTCGATCCCGTGGTCGACGGTGGCGGCCGACGCCGGATCGATGGGTGGCACCAGGGTCTGGACGTAGCTCCTGCCGGCCTGGGACAGCTCCGGCTCCGTGACGTCCCCCTCGCGGACGGAGCCCCGGCTCATCCGCACCGCTCCCAGGACGATGAACGCCGCGATGCCCACCAGCATGATCCCCAGGGCGAGGAGCAGGCACAGGCGCACGATCTCGCGCGGGGGCCACCCCAGCGCGGCCCCGGCGAAGGTGCCGGCCACCGCACCCAGGGGAACGGCGGCATAGGTGAGCGAGTGTGCGCCGAACTGCTGCTCGAAGTGCGCGATGGCCCGGCTCCGGAGCCGCTCGCTCAGCAGCCGCTCCAGGGTGCGGCGGCGGTACGCCGCGAAGCCGTAGGCGCCGGCCTGGACGAAGACCACCAGCGCCGCCGCGAAGGCGAACCAGCCCGGCTGGACGTGGCCGCGGAGGAGGCCCAGGCCGAACGTGGCGAGGATCGCGAGCAGCAGCGCCGTGTTGACCACCACGAAGGCCAGGCGCGACCGGGTGCGGGTCAGGTAGCCGGCCAGCGTCGCCGCCAGGTACGCGGCGAAGGCGAAGAGGATCATCCTGACGCTGATCGCCACGCTCCCGTCGCTCAGCGCCAGCAGCCCGCGGTGGGCCCCGTAGGCCAGGGCGAACACGAGGGAGATGCTCAGCGCGGCGGCCAGCAGCACCAGCTTCAGGATGCTCGCGGGAAGTTCCTGTCCTGCGCTCATGGGGTCTCCGGGGGGCGTAGATGCGGGGAAGTGCGTGGGCGGAACCGGCCGTGAACGGTCCTGCGGCGGAGCGGGCGGGGACATCCACGATGGTGCCGCCGCCGGCATGGCGCAAGTCCGAGACGAGCCGCGGTTGGGCCGTCCGGCAGCTCGGCCCGGGTCCGGAGCGGCCCGCCACGCGAAAGGGCGGCCCCGACACCCGGAGCCGCCCTTCTTCATTCCACCAGACGGGACGAAGCGCTCAGGTCACGGGAATCCAGTACGTCGCCTTGACCACGAACCGGTTGTCCCCCCGCGTGTTGAACGAGTCCCAGATGTCGTCCGGCCACACCGGCGCGCCGCTGGCCTCGTCCGCCGACCGGTCCTGCTGCCAGACCACGAACAGCGTGGACCCCGGCCGCCACTCCCAGCGCAGCACCGCGTTGCTCCGCAGCGACCGCACGTTGAAGTCCTCGAACGGAACGCTGAACTCCCGCGCCCCGTCCCGCACCGTGTACGGACCGTCCGGCCGCGCCTGCGAGATGCTGGTGCCGTCGGTGCCGTAGCGGCGCAGCGAGTGGCTCCCCGCCGCGGGGAGCTCGCCGAAGCCGTGGTAGCGCCCGCTGGCCGCGAAGGGCTCGGCGTACACCTCCAGCGACAGGTCCGGCGAAAAGGTGTAGTTGAGCCGCACCTGGGTGAGGAAGGTGCGCTGCTCCAGCCGCGAGAACACGTAGCGCCGCCCGAAGGTGGCCAGCGCGGCCGGGTCGCCCACCGAGGTGATGAACTGCCGCGCGTACGAGTAGCGCACGTAGTTGGGGTTCACCGACAGCTGCCAGCGCGGCCCCGGGCGCACCGACACGCCGCCGGAGACGCGGTAGGTGGGGTCGCCCTCCTCGTTCTGCCCGTAGTAGATGCGCGCGTTCCAGCGCGTGGGCCGCCCGAACGGGGTGATCACCTGGCCGATGGTGGCCCACTGCGACGGGCTCCCCATCAGCGGGCCGCCGCGGGTGAGGTCGTCGCTCTGCGCGCGCGGCGTGTGGAAGATGGTGAAGTACGCTTCCCAGTAGTTCAGGAAGGTGGCCTCGGCGTCCAGGAGCAGGTCGCCGTCCGTCCTCACCCCCCCGTAGTTCCACCCCGCCGACGGCGTCACGTACGCGGTCCAGCGCCGGAACACCGGGCCGGGGCGCGTCTCCCGGTAGCGCAGCTCGCCGTAGAGCCCCAGGTCGTCCGCGGTGGAGATGCGCCCGGCGTCGTTGAGCTCGAAGCCGGGCGACTCGGCCGAGGCGCCCACCCTCCACAGCCAGTGGCGGCCGTTGTTGCGGGCGAGCTCCGTCCCGGCGGTGTAGCCGGAAAGGGAGGTGCGCGCCGGGTCCACCTCCACGTAGTCGGCGTCGGGCCGCTGGAAGTAGCGGGCGCTGGAGCGCTGCAGGCGCAGCAGGGCCGCGGTGTCGCCCTCCACGCGGCTGAAGCCGGCGTAGCCGCTGGCCGTGTACTCGCCGCCGCGGAAGCGCAGGTTCCAGTCGGCGCCGCCGGTCAGCGCCCGGCGGGCGAGCAGCCCGGCCAGCGCGCTGCCGCCCTCCAGGTCGCGCTGCACGCCGGTGAGGATCAGCCCGGCGGTGGACGCGTCCGCCCCGAACTCCTGCTGGAGCCGCATCACGCCGAAGCCGGCCCGCGGGGTGACGCGGACGCGCCCGAACTCGCCCGTCTCGGGATCGAAGGTGCGGGCGTCCTCCTGGTCGGTGAGCGCGGCGAGCGCGCCCAGCGAGGTGCCGGTCGCCAGGCGGCCGGTGACCTTCGCGGCGCCCAGGATGGTGCTGGTGGAGGGGAGGTCGCTGTAGCGGTCCCCGTCCAGCAGGTCGCCGCGGGGCGCCGCCCCGATGCGCCGCGAGTAGAAGTAGCTGGGGCCGCCCCCCTGCAGGAGCTGGCTCCCCTCGGTGAAGAAGGGGCGCTTCTCGGTGAAGAACGACTCGAAGGCGCTGAGGTTGACCTCGGCGGGGTCGGCCTCCACCTGCCCGAAGTCGGGGTTGACGGTGGCCTCCAGCGTCAGGTTGGGGCCCAGCCCCATCTTGAGGTCGCCGCCGGCGCGCGTGGAAAAGGTGCTGCCGTCGTCGAAGGGGTTGCCGGCGCCCGGGTCCGCGGTGAGGGTGGCGCCGCTGGCGACGTAGGGGAGCACCTCCAGCCGGCGGGTGGGGCGGATGCCGGCGATCCCCACCAGCTCGCCCATGCGCGACGACCACGCCTTTTCGCGGCTGGGGATGGGGATCCAGAACACGTCCTCCTGGGTGGCCGGGTTCCAGCGGTCGATGTTGAGCCCCCACACCTGCTGGGGGAGCGCATTGAAGCGCAATTGCGAGAAGGGGATCCGCAGCTCCGCCGTCCACCCCAGCGAGTCGCGCTGCGCCCGAGCCTCCCACACCGGGTCGAAGGTGGGGTCGACGTCCGTCTCGTCGTCGCGGGGGTGGTAGAAGTCCATGCGCGTCCCCGCGGCGCTGACCCCGAAGGAGTACGCGGTGCGGCGGTCGCGGTAGGTGTCCAGCGAGATCCACACGTGCTCGGCCTGCGAGGTGTTGTCGCGGCGGCTCACCGGCGCCTGGATCTTCGAGGGGTCGCGCGAGAACATGCGCAGCCCCACGTACAGCGCGTCGGAGTCGTACAGGAAGCGCGCCTCGGTGCGCTCGGTGGGCGGGGCGCCCTCGTCGGGCTGCTTCTGGACGAAGTCGTCCAGCACGGGCGCCGCGGCCCAGGCGGCGTCGTCCAGCCGGCCGTCCAGCGCGACGGCGGCGCCCTCCAGGCGCACGGCGCGGATCTGCTTGCGGGCGGGCGCGGAGGGCGGCGCGGCGGCCGCGGGCGCCTGCGCCCACGCGTCGGCGGCACAGGCGAGGAGCGGGATGGCGAGAAGGAGGGAGGCGCGGCACGGCCGCATGGCACGGCTCCTGGACGTGTGGGGTGAGGGAAGGGACTGCGTGCGCCGCCCGCGGGTGCGGGGAGCGTCAGCGGGCGCGCCCGGCGTCGGCGGCGCGCGCGCCCGGGCGGGCGAGGACGCGCTCGCGCTCCTGCGACGAGGTGATTCCCCGCGCCGCGCGGAGGAAGTCCTCGCGCACCGCGTCGGCGACCAGGCCGCGGTCGGCGAGGGCCGCGAGCACGGCGGCGCGGTCGGCGCTGGAGTCGATGTCCTCCGCGGCCCGGATTACCCGCCGGGTGCCCGACGGGTCCATCCCGGGGCGGCGCAGGGCGGCCAGGAGCAGGTCGCGCCGGGTGCCGCCGGAGCCCACCCGGTCCAGCGCCGCGAACCAGGCGTCGCGCTCCGCGCCGCCCGCCAGCCCGTGCCGCTCCACGAAGTCCCCGAGGACGCGCGCCCGGTCGCCCTGGGAGGCGAGCCCGTCCAGCGAGCCGAGCAGCTCCAGCCGAATGCCCGGCGGCAGCCCCTCGCTCGCGGAGATCGCCAGCAGCAGCCGGGCGCGGTCGCCGGAGGACCCGATGCCGCGCGACGCGGCGAGCACCTCGCGCAGCACCGGCGGACTGCCGCCGGCGTGCGCGGCGACCGCCAGCAGCACCGCCGTCCGGTCGCCGTCGGAGTCCACGCGGCGCGACTCGCGGACGACGCGGCGCAGGAGCTCCGTGTCCCCGTCGGCGGCCTCCGCGGCGGCCTTGAGCGCCGCGGCGCGCTCGCCGCTGGTCGCCTCTTCTGGGAACAGCTCCTCGCCTCCGCGGCGCCCGGGGACGGGGGGCGCCGGCGGGGCGGGCGGCGGCGTCATCGCCTCGAAGTACTCGGCGAGCGCCCCGGCGAGCCAGCGGCGGGCCTCGGCGTCCCAGGGGCGGGCGCGCCCGTCCACGGTGAAGGCGCGCCGGAGGCCGCCCTCCGCGGGCGTCAGCTCCGCGCGGCGCCGGCCGCCCCGGTCGTACAGCTCCACCACGAAGCGCCCGCCCGGGGCGATCTCCGCCACGTCGGCACTGTCGGCGGTGTAGCGCACCCGCCCGGCGGACTCCAGCCGCCCGCCGCACCCCCGCTGGTTGTGCCACGCCGCCTCGCGGCGCCCGTCGTCGTCCACGTGCTCGTGCCGCGAGAACCCGCCCGTGTCCGCGCAGCGCGGTTTGGTCGCGGCCACGGCGGACACGGGGGAAGTTTCGGCAGCCGGGGCCGGGGAGCCCGGCGCCGGGGCGGATTCGAGCGGCCCGACCTCCGCGGGGCTCGCCGCCGCAGCACCCGCGGCCGGTGCCGCCAGCGCCGCCTCGACGGCGTCCGCGGGGGCGGCCTGGACGCCCGACGCCGGGGAGAGGGCGGCGAGCAGCGCCACCGCCAGGGAGCCGGCGAGCAGCACGGGGAGGGCGAGGCGGCGGGGGACGGGGCCGCGCCTGCGCTCCTCGGCGAGCACGGCCAGCAGCCGCCCGCGCAGCTGGGCCGGGCGGGCCATGGCGATGGCCCCGGCGGGCGCGCTCCGCGGCGCGCGCAGGGTGCGCGCCACCTCCAGCAGGTGGCCGGCGTAGTCGGAGGGGCGCGAGCCGGCGCGCAGCACCTGGTCGTCGCAGGCGTGCTCGCTCTCGGCGCGCAGGCGATGCGCGGCGGCCCACGCCAGCGGGTTGAACCAGTACAGCGCGCACGCCGCCTCGGCCGCCAGCAGCACGGCCCGGTCGCAGCGGCGCACGTGCGCCAGCTCGTGCAGCAGCACGGCGCGGAGCCGGTCGGCGGGCCAGCGCTCCGCCCCGGCGGGGAGGAGGATGCGCGGCCGGAGCACGCCCCAGGTCGCCGGCATGGCCGAGGCGTCACCGCGGAGCAGCGTCACCGGGCGCCGCACCCCGGCCTCGGCGCGCAGCCGCTCCAGCAGCTCGGCCGGCGGCCCGTCCAGCACCCGCTGGGCGCGAGCGTCCTCGCCGCGCGTGCGCAGCACGCCCACCAGCAGCGACAGGAGCAGGGCCGCGGCCCCGGCCGCCCACGCCGCGAGCAGCACGGGCGCCCAGCCGAGCGAGAACTCTCCCCGGTGCACTTCGACCGGGGTGCCGGCGGCCGCGGCCTCCGCGGCTGCGGTCCGGGACGCGTCGAGCGCCGCCCCGCTCGCCTCGGAGAGGAGGTCGAGGTCCGGGTCGGGGTCCGGCAGCGGGTCCGGGTCGGGATCGGCCGCGACCTCCACCGTGAACGGGATCTCCAGCTCGGGGAGCTCCGGCGCCTCCAGCTCCAGCGCGTCCAGCAGGACGTGCGCGGCGCGCGGCAGCGGCACCTCCAGCGCGGGGACGAGCGCCGGGAGCACGGGGAGGGCGAGCAGCCCGGCGAAGGCCGTCGCCCACACCAGGTGGCGCGCGGCGGCGGAGGCGCGGCGCAGCAGCAGCGCGGCGGCGCCCGCGGCCAGGAGGAGCACCGACCCGCGCAGCGCGGCGCGGAGCAGGGCGTCGAGCCAGGCCCCGTCGGAGAGCGCGGACGCCAGCCAGATCAGCTCGATCATCAGCGGCCTCCCCTGCGTGCCTGGTCGATGAGGCCGGCGAGCTCGTCCAGCTCGCCGTCGGAGAGCTGCGTGGACGGGCTGTCCAGCAGCGCCGCCACCGCGCGCGCCGGCGACCCGCCGAAGAAGGTCCTCACCAGCCGCTGCATGGCGCCCTCGCGGGCCTCGTCGCGCGGCACGGTGGGCGAGTACAGGTAGCGGGGCCCGTCCTGCCGGTACGTCAGGTGCCCCTTGTCCTGGAGTTTGCGCAGCATCGCCCGCACGGCGGAGTAGCTGGGCGGATCCGGGAGCTCCGCCAGCACGTCGGCCACGGTGGCCTCGCCGCGCCGGTAGACGACGTCCATGATCTGCCGCTCGCGCCGGGCGAGGTCGGAGGCCGGGGTGGAGCGGGGCATCGGCTGGCGGGGTGCGGGGTGCTACAAAAACAGCATGGTGCTACCAGAGTAGCACTCGCGCTGCCGACGGTCAAGGAAAATCTTTCGGCGGGCAACACAGGCCGCGGGATCGTTGACCTAAAGAAAAATGGCGTATAGTATGCTATCTCCATCTCACGCCCGTGCCGCTCGCGGGCCGACCCCCCTTCGACGGGAGAAGCACATGCGTTGTTCATCCATCAATTTCCGGCGGGTGCTGTTCGGAGTTTCCTGCACCATCGTCTTCGGCTTCGGGGCGACCGAGGCGTTCGCGGAGCGAGCCGGCCGGACGGGCAGCTTCTGCTGGTACGGCGACCCGGCGGCCGATTACCAATGCTCGTTCGAATGCAAGGTCGAGTCTGCGGACACGCCCACCGGGTGGTGCGATTCGTCGTACACGTGCAGGTGCTCGCAGACCGACAAGAAGGTGGTCGTGGTCAGCGACCCCTGACGGCTGCGCTCTCTGGAGCGGCGGCGCTTCCCGACGCGCAGGCGGCCCCACACCCGCCGGGTGTGGGGCCGCCGCGCTTCGAGGCCGGACCGGCGCCGCGCCGGCCTACTTCAGCCTGGTGCCGGGATTCCGGTGCGGGTCGCGCAGGCGCTTGCGCTTCCTCTTGCCCTGCGTCCCCGCGGGCGTGGGCGGCAGCGCCTGCACGCGGCGGTACTGGCGCAGGAGCATGACCCAGAAGATCCACAGGCCCAGTGCGGCCACCGCGCCCCAGATGGGGAAACGGCCGAAGTAGACCCAGATCATCGCGGTGTAGACCACCTGCGTGGCCAGGATGACCCCGCCGAAGGTGAGCAGCCGCTTCTGGCGCCGGAGCGCTTCCTCGCGGGTGATGATGCGCCGGCCGGGGACGGGAGCAGGGTTCGCCATGGCGGTAAAGATGGGGAGGGGCCGAACGGGCCGCAACAGGCGCCCTCACCCCGGGCCCCCTCTCCCACAAGGAAATAGAGGGAGCCACTGGACTTGATCTACTCCGGGGCGGTTCAATCGGCCCCCTGAGAATGGCTCCTCCCGCGAGTGAGTCGCGTATGGTCTTGAATGCGGTACAAGGCCCGTCCGTCGGCCATTACGAACAGGCCGCTTAACGCGGTAGCATAGCGGCGGACTCTGCGTGCGCTTGCAGTTGCAGCCTGCAACCCCATCCCCTAACTTGGTGACGCATCTAAAATGGTTCTATGAGTCCTCACCCTGATGCGAATTGGGTAGACAATCGACAGGTCTGACACCTCCGTCCGCGGGTCCTACCAATACCTGACCTTAGCTCGTGAAGATGCAGTCACAGAACCATCCCATTGTATACTACGACTTCGACCTCCTCATCCAGCGTTCGGGTGAACGATACGTTGCGACCGTCGTCGATTCACCGGGGGGACAGGGACGGCAAGACTTCGACTTTCCATTCTCGCAGCGAGAAATCGAAGAATTCTATTCTATTGTCGATCACCCCAGGGGGTTCCGTCACAAGCGATCGGAGTGGCGCGGACGCGTGCAGGTACTTGGAGAGAAACTTTTCCGTAATGTTTTTAATGGACAAGTGGAAGAGTGCTTCGGGAAGAGTAAGAGCCGCCTCACTGGGATGGATGTAACTGGAAGGAGATATGGCCTCCGGATCAGATTCCAATTTGGGGATGATGTTCCGGAACTTGCGAACCTTCCCTGGGAGTATCTCTACAATCCAGAATATGGGTTCCTGGCGCTGTCAGAGCTCAGTCCCATTGTACGACACCTTCGTCTCTCTAATCCCCGTCGGCATCCCGAGGGGACGTCCCCGCTTCGGATTCTGGCCGTAGTCCCGCAACCTTCCGATGAATCTGAATTCATTAACGTCGAAAAAGAATGGGATAATTTGAATTCGGAATTGCAGGCTCTCTCCAAACATGGACTGGTAGAACTTGCTCGCGTAGATCCGCCTACACTGCAAGGACTGCAGCGGACACTCCGAAAGAACAAGTACCACATCTTTCACTTCATGGGTCACGGGTCATTCGACGAAGAAAGCGAAACGGGTTTGCTTCTCTTCGAGCGCGAAGACGGTAGAAGCGAGTGGGTATCTTCGGAACATCTAAGTGTTATCCTGCAGGACCACGTCTACCTGCAAGTTGCGGTCTTAAATGCCTGTGAAGGGGCAACTGCCTCTTCGAACGACCGCTTCTCCGGAACAGCTCAGCGATTGCTAAGGCGGGGAATACCGGCAGTGGTCGGAATGCAGTTCAAGATTTCTGATCGTGCTGCCATATCTTTCGCACGAGAATTATACTCCACCATTGTAGAGGGCTATCCTTTGGAAGCAGCAATAGCTCACGGCCGCAAAGCTCTTTACAGTGAGCGCGATGTTGAATGGGGCACTCCCGTTTTGTACTCTTGGGCAGACCCGCTTGTGTTGTTTGCTCATGATCAGGAGACAGAGGCGCCGGCAACACCAGTAGATTCCCCGGGTGAACCTCGGCCGCCTGCCAAGCCACCTGTCCCTCCTGTTTCGGCCGTACCTCCAGCCGCCAGATCCATTTGGTCAAACCCCACTGCTTTGATGATCAGGTACTGGCGGTGGCTCATGTCTTCGTTTGCTCTCCTCTCGTTGATCCTCTTATGGGTATCCATCCAAATCCGGTATCCGGCGGACCCACCGTCGGCGAGGTTGGCCATTCAAGTATTTGCCATGCAACACGACAGCAGCCAAATTGTTGAGTCGTTGGGGACAGTTCGTCTCATTCGAGAGAATCTCAACCTGAGCAGCCCTTATGCAGGCCGACGCGGAGCTATTTTTCGGAACTTAGAAATGTCAGAGGGTGATTCGATCACGCTGACCTTCGACATCAAAGGCTTCGCTCCGCGCACGGTCCAGCGAGCGATAAAGGGCCCCGAACTCAGGGTTGCCCTGCTCCCCTTGCCTGTGCGCCAAGCGAGAGGCCGAGTGCGAATCGGCAGGTACGGCGAAGGAGTTCCCTCTCTGTTCGTGAACGATAGCCTGTGGGGCAAGCTTGACACGCTTAGTTATGTCTCGGTGCCTGCTGGGATCGCAAAATTGCGTCTTCAGTTGGGAGCCTGTTTGTGGGACACAACAGTCGTGATCGGCGAAGGACAAACAGCCACGATCGGAAAGCGGAAGCCCACCTGCTAGACGGAGGTCACATGCGACTTATACTCTGGCTTGCGACACTTTTCGTGCTACTTGGCCCATGCCAAGCAGCCGCCCAGCGCACCCAGCATACTCAACTGCTTCAAAGAGCTCTCGACCGTATCATCAATCTGCGCCCTGACTCAGCGATCATTCTTACCAGGAGAGTTCTAGATACGAAGCCGATCCGACGTGATTCAGCGCTCGCCCTCAAGATCCTTGCAGGCGCACTCTACCCAGAAGAAAAAGAGCATCAGCAGCGTGGACGCGCGAAGGAGGTGCTAGAGTTACTCGTCCGCCGCTTCCCTAGGGAGAGCCGTTCGCTCCCGGAGGAGATCGCCTGGAGCGGACTAAAGGCCCTTCATCATGAGGTGCTGCGTACCATTCAGGCAACGCGGAGAATGGAGGATCCGCGTCAACCACAAAGGCCGCCAGAGGACGAGGATAAGGAGAGAGCGATCGTCGTACCTCCTCCCCCTGTATTCAGGGCTTCTCTGGACCTGCGCTCCCCATTGGTGCTGCAAGGTTCTATTGGTCGTGCGATTATCCCAGTGACATCAACCTTGCCGGCCCGTTTTACCTTAGGCTTGCAGCCACAGAACGCGAGCAGCCCACCGACCGTCCTGGCGGAAACAGAAGGATACTCCTACTCAGCCGACTTAGAGTTTTGGTTCGTCGGCAAGGATGATTATGTCTTCATCCAGCCTGGATCCTACCGGATGATTCTCACCGCAGTCAGCATCAACTCACAACGCCGGGAGTACAGGTACCAGGTGCAGATTGAAGCCCCGCCCTATCCCCCGTTCGTCGCTCCTCGTTTTGACGGCAAACTCCACCCAGAGCGCAAGATTAACCGTAGACAGAGCCTGCTGGCTGGAGGCATGCTTGCTGGGATCACACTCCTGCCCCGCCTCGATTCGAATCTTTCTCCGGCGGGAGACATTAGAAATGGAATCGCTGCTGGATCCTTTCTCATCCTGGGAGTGCTCGCGGCCGTCTTGGATCGTGGCCACACCGTTCCGGAGAACGTCGAGTACAATCGGCGGCTCTACAATGAGTACTTGGTCAACGTGTCAGAGGCACGAGCGAATGCCATGCGGTACCCCGCGCAGTCCTATCGAGCGACGATGACAATTCTCCCGGAGCCTTAACCATGCGCTTGCTACTCGCGGTTTGCAGCATCGTCGTCGGGTTCCGAACAGCCGAAGCACAGCACCGAGGTGGCCGATTCGACGCTGAGATGCAGGTCGGTAGCGGGCACCGAAGGACCTTGCTTGAACTTGACAACAGCACAGCGAGTTCTGCAGGCGAGGGAGCCTACCTGCGCATCCAGAGCAGGTTGCAGGTCACAGACCGACTCGGCCTTCGGCTCGACTTTAATGGGGCAGGCAACACTGGTGGAGAGTCCGCTGGGACTTTATTCGGTGGGGAGAGTTTGAATCAGATAGGGAGTGATGTCGCACTCAGCGCATTCCATTTCACTGGTACCGCTGGTGTCGGTTATCGTTGGGCAAACACTGTCGACGACTCGACTGCTCAATGGGTATTTCCCCGATTCGGCATCACCATCGAAGAAATCCCCTTCGGAGACACCGGCCTATTAGGTGACCTTGCGTATCGTGGGACTCCCTTCGGAAAGGAAATCGACAACGAGGAGATCGAGGTCTTAGGGTATGAGGTTATCCTACGCATGCGGTACCAGCCACAGATCCTGGGGAGTTGGTATGCCTCGCTCGGGTATCGGCACGAATATTTTACTGTTTGGGCGGAACCGACTGACTACACCGAGAGAGTATCTCTTCTTCTCCTCGGGATCGGTTACAGCCCACGGCCTTCGCGCCAGGCACATTCCGAAAAGTAGGACTCGATATATGCTCGTCTCCCCTTGATCTAGTTGCTCGCTCCACCACGTGGCAGCGAGGCACAGTGCCCTGCTAGAGGAGTTGCCGTGGGCTCATACACAAGTAGCTCTCCAGCACGCGTCGAAACCCAGAATCGGCGGGATCGTGTATCCAGCAACGCCAGGCAAAATTTGGAAAGGCAAAGTTGGGAAGCGGAGTGCGATAGCTTGGGAAGCAATTCGGATGGGCGTGAAAATCCTACCAGCGGAGGCAACTTGTGGATAACGATACCCCCGGAGGCACCCGTCCCCCCTTTAAAGGTCGTCGAGGCCGCCGTAGCCCGACGTTGAGTCGCGTGAGTTTACACGATGTGGACGCGGCGGTGAAGCGTGCGCAGAAAGGCGAGTTTGTCTATGGTCTGTTAGGGCTAGTTCTTGGACTTGCATGTATCATCTGCGGCTCTATCCTGGGGTTGCGCGGGGTCACCGGAGCAACCTCGTGGACAGCGAAGGCTTTGGGACTCAGCTCAGAAATCAGCGATGCGCCGCCAGGGGTTGTGCTGTTCATCGTCGGAGTGTTCCTGGTCTGGATTACCAAGCCACGGACAACCCTAAAAGACGTGCACCCCCGCAAGTGAAGGACAACTCCTAACCTGTCAAGCTTGAGTCCTCACAGGGTTTGTTTAGCAGGTAGTTCCGTTTCGGATGGGCGGCAGGCACTCTCGTGCTGGGGTATGTCGAGTATGAGATGGACCTACAAAGTCGTAAATGCGCTACACGGCTGACCGACAAGAGGGGTTCACGTTGTGGACGTGGTGCCGGCACCAGCACCCACACGCGGTCCTCGCCAGGGCCAGGTTCGGGCACCGGGACCCCCACCGTCGCGAACACGTTGGGCCCGCCGAACCGCGGTATGCTTATCGCGCATAATTCACGCTCCTGCTCGGGGCGCAATGAACGGCGTGGGCGCCGCGCGGCCCCGTGCCCGCGCGGCGCCCGGATGCGGCTCCGGAAGAGCCGGGGAGCGCGCCAGAAGCGTGCCGGCCCGGGCCGGCTACGCCACCGCCGCCATGCGCCGCGGCGCGGCGGCCGATTCCCACGACGCCGTCGGCGCGGCGGGCCCGGCCGCGTCCTCCCCGTCCGCGTCGTCGCCGGTGCGGAAGCGGGCCACCTCGTGGCGCAGGTCGTCGGAGATGCGCGCCAGCTCCTGGGCGGAGGCCGCGACCTCCTCCATGGACGCGGTGATCTCCTGGAGCGAGGAGGCGGCGTCCTCCAGCGCGGCGGCGTTGCTCTCGGACGCGGAGACCACGTCGCCCAGCGAGCGCCCGGCCCCCGCGCTCCCGGCCTCCGCGGCGCCCACGGAGCGCAGCGCCTCGCGGCTGCTCCCGGCGATCTCGCCGGCGGCGCGGGTGATGGCCTCCATGTCGCCCGCGGTCTGCTCCACCACCACCACGATCTCGCGCAGCGCCCGGCCCGCGTTGGCGGCCAGGGTGGCGCCCGCCTGCGCCTCGGCGGTGCCCTTTTCCATCACCGCGGCCGCGCGCCCGGTCACCTGCTTCATTCGCCCCAGCAGCTCGGACGCTTCCCGCGCCGACGCCCCGGAGCGCGTCGCCAGCTTCCCCACCTCCTCGGCCACCACGGCGAAGCCGCGCCCGTGCTCCCCGGCGCGCGCCGCCTCGATGGCCGCGTTCAGCGCCAGCAGGTTGGTCTGCGAGGCGATCTCGGCGACGACGCCGGTGATGCTCCCGATCTGCTCGGAAAGGGCGCGCAGCTCGCCCATCTCCCCGGCGGAGCCCAGCACGGTGCCGTGGATGCGCTCCATGCTCCCCACCGCCTCCTGGATCACCTCCGAGCCGCGCCGGGCCACGCCCACGGCGTGCATCGAGGCCGCGGACACGCCGCTCCCCAGGTCGGCCACGCCCTCGATGGACCGGACCATCCCGCCCAGCGCCGCCGCCATCTGCTGGGTGTTGCGCGACTGCTCCTGCGCGCTGGTCGCCAGCTGCGTGAGCGAGGCCGCCACCCCCTCCGCGGCGCGGGTGACGTGGTCGGTGGTGCCGGTGAAGTCGCCGGCCACCACGGTCACCTCGCCCGCGCGCTCCCGGATCGCCCGGAAGGCGCCGGCCAGCCGCTCGGTGCTCCCGTTGAGCGCCCCCACCGCCGCCCCCACCACGCCGCTGCCGCCGCGGGCCCGCACCGTCAGGTCGCTCTCCGCCAGCGCCGCAGCCACGCGCATCAATTCCTCGCTCTGCCGCGTCTCGGCGGCGAGCAGCCGGGCCATGTGCACCAGCACCCCCACCTCGAAGACCACCCAGGCGGCGTGCACCGCCACGATGTGCCAGCCGTGGTGGTCCTGGAAGATGTGCACCGGGACCCCCGCCGAGTGCAGCAGGTGGAACAGCCCGTGGTGCACGGCCGTCACCACCGCGCCCCACACCGGGACGCGCCAGTCGCGGTACATCAGCAGGAAGGCGAGGATGGCGAAGATGTGGAAGTGCATCTCGATCATCCCGCCGGTCTGGTGGATGATCAGCGCCGAGGAGGCGAGCAGCGACGTGGCGACGGTCAGCCGCGACAGCAGCGTCCCCGGGCGGAGCCGCGCCATCCCCCACCCCAGCGCCACCACCGGCACCCCCCAGAGCGCCGCCTCCGCCCAGGTGCCGCGCAGCGGCGCCAGCGCCGCGAACAGCGCCAGGTGGGCCAGGAGCAGCCGCCCGAGGATGCGGTCCGTCTCGCGGTAGCCGGCCGCCAGCAGGGGGCCTTCGGCGGCTTCGGGAGCCGCGGGATCGGGGGTGGCGACGTGGAACACGGGGCCGACGCGGGGGGGCTGCTCAGTCATGCGCGAACCGGGGGAGGAGGGTGCTGTGTTCAAAGCGTGTACAATCTACGACGACGCAGGGAAAAATGGATGTTCCCGAAAGGGAACGGCGCAGCCGGATCCCGTCAGCCCTGACCCGGCAACTGCGACCCCCTCCACCGGCCCCTCCCCGCAAGGGGGAGGGGAGAACGACATGGCGTGGAGGCGGGTTCGGCGCGAGGGGCTACCCCTCACCCCCCGGCCCCCTCTCCCACAAGGGGAGAGGGGGAGAACGACAAAACCCAGGCACAGGAAGCCCTCCCCCGGCACGGGGGAGGGTGGCGAGCCTAAGCGAGCCGGGTGGGGGCCTCCGCGGACGCCAGCGCGAGCCCCGCGTGAGGGATGCGAGCGCGAAGCGGCGAAACCCAACAGCAGTACCGTTGGGGTTCGCCTCCGTTGCAGACGGTCGTATCGTCTGCTACGGAGCCGCAGCCCGACCCCGGCGCCAGCCGGGGGCACGCCCGAACCCGCCGTTCCCGCAGTTCCCCAAAGCGAGAGGCCCCGCGACAGCGCCGCGGGGCCCCCCGGAACCCTCCCCTCACGAACCCGTCACTGCTGCGTCGTACCGCCCCCGCTGCTCGGAGCCGCAGAGGGCGTCGTGGCCGAGCGCGTCTCCGGCGGCGCCAGCTGGTCGCGCCCCTTCTGGAGGAACGGGATCCCCTCGCGCATCCACGCCGGGGCCGGCGCCCCCTTGAGGTGGTGGTCGAAGAACTGCATGGTCCGCCGCGCGATGTCCAGCTGGTTGGCGCGCTTGGTGGGGTTGTGGCCGTCGCCGTTGTAGTTGAGCATGTACACCTCCTTGCCCAGCCGCCGCAGCGCCACGAACATCTCGATCCCCTGGTACCACGGCACCGCGCCGTCGCCGTCGTTGGACATCATCAGCACCGGCGTGGTCACCCGGTCCAGCGCGAACAGCGGCGAGTTCTCGATGTAGCGCCAGGGCTCGTCCCACAGCGACCCGCCGATGCGGCTCTGCCCGGCCTCGTACTGGAAGGGGCGGGCGACCCCCGTCTCCCAGCGGATCCCGCCGTACGCGCTGGTCATGTTGACCACCGGCGCGCCGGTCATGGCCGCCCTGAACATGGGGGTGCGGGTGATCATGTACGCGGCCTGGTAGCCGCCCCACGACTGCCCCTGGAGCGCCACTGCCGCCGGGTCCACGAAGCCGCGCCCGATCAGCGCCTGCACCCCGGGGACGATGGACTTCATCGCGCTCTCGCCGGGGTAGCCCGGGGTGTAGCGGATGTCCGGCATGAACACCAGGTACCCGTTGGACGCGTACAGCATGGGCTGGGTGGTGTTGCGCGGCACCTCCGACCGGTACTCGTGCAGGTTGTCGGACAGGCTCTCGTAGAAGTAGACCACCATGGGGTACTTGCGCGACGGGTCGAAGTCCTCGGGCTTGTAGAGCAGCCCCTGGAGCTCCACCCCGTCGCTGCTGCGCCAGCTCACCAGCTCCACCGTCCCCCAGCGGTACTCGGCCTGCTGCGGGTTGGAGTCGGAGATGCGCGTGGCGCCCGCGAAGTCGGGGCCGCTCACCCACAGGTCCGGCGCCTCGCTCACGGTGGAGCGGGTGAACAGGAACACGTCGGCGTCCCGGGCGCGGCGCGGGGCGCCGAACTGCCGGGCCTCCATCACCAGCCGCCGCGGGGCCGCGGCGGCGCCCAGCCGGTCGCTCCAGTAGCCGCTCGCCTTGCTGCGGTCGTCCCGCGCGCGCAGCAGCAGCGGGGCGTCCGGGGCGATCGCCTCCTCGTCCGGGTCCAGGTCCACCACGCGGAGCACGGTGCTGCCGCGGCGCCCCGCGGAGTCGGTCACCACGCGCGCCGGGCGGCGGCCGGCGGGGTCCACCTCCCACACGTCGTAGCGGTCGTACAGCAGCACGGAGCGGTCGCCCTCCGTCCACCCCCCCGTGCCGTACGGCGAGGGGGCGTCGGGCTCGTCCCAGGTCTCCTCCTCGAAGCGGACCCCGCGCAGCTCCCCGGTGAGGTCGCGGGTGCGGCCGCTGGCCACCTCGTACGCCCTCCAGCGGTTGTCGCGGTCGAAGTACAGCACGTAGCGGCCGCCCGCCGAGAGCGAGGGGGCGGCGTCCAGCCGCTTCGCCACCAGGCGGCGGGTGCCGCGGGCCACGTCCACCACGTAGGCGTCGCTGCCGCCCTGGCCCCACATGGCCTCCACCGCGTAGGGGAGGCTGGTGGTGGCCAGCGCCCAGCGGCCGTCCTCGGTGAAGGCGACCCGGGTGAGGGTGTCGCTCCCCACCACGCGGTGGCGCCCGGAGCGCAGGTCGAGCACGGCCGCGTAGGAGCGGTCGCGGTCGCGCGAGGCCTCCACCCGCTGCTGCGGCTGGAGGCGCGCGTCGCGGTGGTGCCACAGGTCGAACACCGCCTTGTCGGCCAGCGAGTCGGCGGGGACGGAGTCCAGCGGCGCCGGGGCCGCCCCGAAGAGCAGCGCCGTCCCGGTGCGGGTGAACCGGACCGTGCCCTTTTCCGCCACCTGGAGGCCGCCGCCGGCGTCCGGCCCCACCACGCGGCGGGCCCGCGGCTCGCGCAGGGCGGCGTGGTACAGGGCGAAGCGCGCGCCGTCCCCGCCGTGCTCGCCGCGGTCGGACACGAATGCGGCCTGCGTCCCCGCCCGGTCGAACACGAGCGACCGGTAGCTCCCCTCGCCGACGAGCAGGGCGTGGGTGCGCCCGTCGGCCAGCGAGCGGACGTAGGCGCCGTCGGCCGCGCCGTCGCGGCCGGACACGGTGTAGCCCAGCCAGCGCCCGCCCCGGTCGAAGGTGTAGGCCGTGACGTCGCGGATGCGCTCCTCGCTGCCGCTCGCCAGGTCGCGCAGCACCAGGACCGAGCCGGTCTCCTTCTTCCGGCGTCCGCCGCGGCCGGAGTCGGCGGCCACGGGGCGCGCCGCGCCGCCGGGGGCCGCGGCGGCCATGGGCGCCTGCTCGGCGCTGTCGGCGGGGGCGGCGCGGGCGCTGTCGCCGGAGTCCAGCAGGTACGCCACCCAGCGCCCCGACTCCTCGGGTACCTTGAACGACTTGATGCCGGGACGCGTCACCACCCGCCCGTCCGGGAGCGACATGATCCCCAGCGCCGTCTTCGGCATCTCGGACGGCCTGCGGCGGGCGCGGCGGGCGGCCTCGTACTCGGCGCGCGAGGGCTCCACCGTGAACAGGGCGAAGCGCCCGTCGGCGGTGATCTGCGCGTCCGGGGCCTCGAAGGCGGCCCCGCTGCGGCCGGCCTGGGTCTGCGGCCGGCCCACGTAGCCGCGGGTGTGGCGGAACTCGGGGCCGGAGGGGACGCGGCGGACCACGACCTCGCCGTCACCCACCTGGGGAACCAGCGAGTACACGGCCCACGTCCCGTCGCGCGAGAGCGCCGCGCCCTCCACGGAGCGCCAGCGGTCGAACGATTCGGGGACCAGGGCCTTCTTGGGCTGCTGCGCGCCGAGGGGCACGGCGCAGAGCAGCCCGGCGACCAGGAGGAGTCGGGGCGTATGCATGGCGGAGCCGGTGGAGTGGTCTGGCCGGACGGGAGATCCGCTAACCTGGCGCCCCCCGCGGCGGGAGGCAAGGCCGGCGGCGGAGCTGCCCGGTACCGGGCCGGGACACGGATGTTCCCCGGCGCGGCGCCGCCCGGCGCGCGGGTCCGCGACGTGCAGGCGCAACCGCGCGGGCGGGACCACCCTTCAACCTGCGGCCGGAGGAACCATGCAGCTTCTCGTCATCCGCCACGCCATCGCCGAGGACCGGGAGGAGTTCGCCGTCACCGGGCTGGACGACGACCTGCGGCCGCTGACCCGCGAGGGGCGCCGCCGCATGCGCCGCGCGGCCCGCGGGCTGCGCGGCATCGTGCCGCGGCTGGGGGTGCTGGCCGCGAGCCCGCTGGTGCGCGCCGCGCAGACCGCGGAGACCCTCGCCCGCGAGTACGACATGGAGGACTGGGAAAGCTGGCCGGAGCTGTCCCCGGGGGTGCACCCCTCCATGCTGGTGGAGCGGCTCCGCTCGCTGCACGTGGAGGGCGGCCCGGTGGCGGTGGTGGGGCACGAGCCGGACCTGGGGGAGCTGGTGAGCTGGCTGCTCACCGGCCGCTCCCAGGCGTTCGTGGAGCTCAAGAAGGGGGCTGCGTGCCTGCTGGAGTTCGAGGGCCCGCCCGACCCGGACCGCGCGCGCCTGCTCTGGCTGCTGGCGCCCGGCCAGCTCCGCCGCCTGCGGGAGGACTGAGGTGCACGGCCCCGTCCCCCTGCTGGAGCTTCCCGCGGGCCTCGCCGCGCGGGTGCTGGCGCTCGGCTTCGTGCGCGACGCCGCGGCGGCCCGCGAGCGCTTCCACGACCCGGACGACGCGGAGGCGCTGCACGAATTCCGCGTGGCGCTGCGCCGGCTGCGCAGCACGCTGGGGCACTACGCCACGCAGCTGGAGGACGGGCCGAAGCGAGGCGACCGCCGCCGCGTCCGCGACCTTGCCCGCGCCACCGGCGCCCCCCGCGACGCGGAGGTGCTGATCGGGCTGGTGGAGGGGTGGCGCGGGGAGCTGGGCGAGGTGGAGGCGCCGGGGGCGGAGTGGCTGCTCGCGCGGCTGCGCGGCCGCCGCGAGGCCGCCGCCCGCGAGCTGCTGCGCGAGGTCGCGGCGGACTTCGCGAAGGCGTCGCGCCGGCTGGAGCGGCGCCTGGGCGACTTCCGGGGCCGGGTGGACGCGGACCGGGTGTGGGCGGAGCCGTCGTGCGCGGAGGTGGTGCGCGGCCGCCTGCTGGCCGGGGTGGAGGAGCTGCGGCTCCACCTGGAGGCCGTGCGCGACGTGGCCGACCAGGAGGAGGCGCACGAGGCGCGCATCGCCGCCAAGCGGCTGCGCTACCTGCTGGAGCCGTTCGCGAAGGAGGTGGACGGCCTCGCCCGGCTGCTGCGCCGCCTGCGCAAGCTCCAGGAGCTGCTGGGCGACATGCACGACGCGGAGGTGGCCTGGGGCGAGGCGGCCGCCGGACTGGAGGCGCTGGGCTCCTCCGCGGTGCACCCCGACCCGCGCCCCGGCCTGGCCGCGCTGGCGGAGCGCGCCGTGGCGGAGCGCGGCCGCCTGTTCGCGGCGCTGGAGGCGGAGTGGCTGGGCGGGCGCGACGCGGACTTCCTGGCGCGCGCCCGCGCGCTGGCCCATCGCCTGGGCGCTGGGGAGGCGCCCCCGCGCCGCTGGCTGCTGCGCCGCGTGCCGAAGCTGGACGGGGCGCGGCCGGAGCGGATCGACCAGGGGTGGCTCCCCGGCGAGCGGCTGGAGGAGTCGGTGCGCCGGGTGCGCACCGGCGGCGAGGAGCGCTGGATCCGCACCGTGTCCGCCGGCGGAAAGATCCTGGCCGAGGAGGAGATGCCGGCGCGTGCGGCGCGCGGGCTGTGGGACCTGACCCGCGGCCGACGGCTGCGGAAGCTGCGCTACCGGGTGGAGACCGGCGGCACCGCGTGGACGGTGGACCGCTTCGGGCGGCGGGGCCCGGTGGTGGCGGAGGCGGCGCTCGGGGACGGCGACGGGGCGGGGGAATTGCCCGCCTGGCTGGAGCCCCACGTGGTCCGCGAGGTCACGGGCGAGGCGGAGCTGGAGGAGCGGGGGCTGGCGGGTTAGGGGCCTGTCCCCCGGCCACTTTCCCGAGGTGCTGGACAATCTTCTATTGTGGGAAGACTGCGCGGACCTGTTTCAGGAGTCGAATCCGTTGCGGAGGACAGGCGATCTCAGCACTTCGTGGTGGGCTGGGCTACGACCGACCTGAACCACTTCCCGGTCAACATCATCTGAGCTCTGATAAGCCAGTCACAAAGGGGGGCAAGTGCAGATTGCGGAGGAGTTGAGCAATGAGTGAGGAGCGGAGGGTGGAGGATCTGCCCAGCTCCACATGGGTTGAGTTCTTGGAGCAGGTGCCGCCCGGGACCATGTATCGCATTGAGGATCTTGGAGTCGGCGGGGGCAGTAGTAGCTTTCCCTACACGAAATTGACAACCCCGGACCTCCGCCTTCATTGCCCCAGTGACGTCTGCAACGGGGATGTCCGGCTGTTCGCTCTTGCCAAGGAAATTCAATCTTCCCTCGGCCGCGCCCTGACAAGCATCTTCATGGAGTACCGATGCCGAAACTGTGGCAAAGCCCACAAGCGGTATGCGGTGATGGTTGCAGTTACGGCCGAGTCGTATGTTGAAGGTATCGCGTACAAGTACGGTGAGTTCCCGGCATTCGGCCCCCCTGTTCCCACACGGGTCCTCAGCCTCATTGGCCCCGACCGGGACATCTTTCTAAAGGGGCGGCGTGCAGAGAATCAAGGTCTCGGCGTGGGAGCCTTCGCCTATTACCGGCGGGTGGTAGAAAACCAGAAGGCGCGACTCTTTGACCAAATCATAAAGGTGGCGAAGCAGTTGGACGCGTCAGCGGAGGACATCGCGCACCTTGAGCGCGCCAAGAACGAGACGCAGTTCACGAAGGCCGTGGAGGACGCGCGTGACGCAATCCCCGATGTGCTTAAGGTTCGGGGCCACAACCCACTAATTTTGCTATATGGCCCGCTCAGTGAGGGTTTGCACGCACTCTCCGACGACGAGTGCTTGGAAATCGCAAAAGATGTACGCTTGATTCTGTACGAGTTGGCGGAGCGGATCGCACAGGCATTAAAAGATGAACACGAGGTTTCACAAGCGGTGAGCCGTCTTCTGGCCCGTCGAAAGAAGTAGGAGCTATGGCGAGGCGCAAGCGCGAGTGCCGGGAGTACCGATGCACTGAGGAGCCCTACTTGAGTGGATATTGTAAACAGCACCATGAAGAGAGGGCAGCGCGCGAGGCGAGTCGAGATGCCGCTATTAGAACGCTGGAAACCGGCGCGATAGATGGGCGTCTTCCGGACGATCTCGAACTACGGGAAGAGTTGATGCGGATTCGTGAGCGGTTTGTTCGCGCTCGGATGGTCTGCATGACGCAGCGCGGATCGAAAGATATGCCCCTAGACGAAGCTGAGTACGCGTTCGAGTGGTGCGTTTCTCTAGCGGAGGCAATTCGAGAGGCTGAACTCGCCCACCGACTCGGCAGCCGCGACCGGGGTTCGTTGGAATATGTGCGTCAATGGGTATGGGATCGGTTCCGGAATTTGGAAGCTGGCCTACGAAGCAATGGACTCCCGCGTAGCCCCTCTGATTAATATAGCTTCTCGGGAAGGCGCGGGAAGAGTTGTCGCTCCGATTACTTGAATGTGGAGGGGTCCTGAAGCCAAAGTGTGGGAAGTGCGGGGGTGACAAGTTCACTTATACCACGGGGTAACAGGCAGGAATGATTGGGTTGTACATCTAACTGCTCTAGTTGCGAGACAGTCGTGACTTGGGTGCCGAAGCTTCAATAACAGCTTCACGCCAGACGGGTGCGGACCTTATTGGGCTCCAACGTGTCCCGGCTGCTCAGACTCCGGCGGCAGTTTGCCGGGGCTCGACTCCGTTGGCGAGCGTTGTTTGCTCGCCTACGGAGCCGCAGCCCGACCCCGGCGCAGCCGGGGGCACGCCCGAACCCGCCGTGAACAGCTACTCCGGCTTCTCGAGGATGCCGGCGTAGAAGTCCAGGCCGACGCCCTCCCGGTCCTCGTCGGTGAAGTGGTCCTCCGGCAGCCCCAGGAACTCGCGCAGCGTGGGAAACCCGCCCGCGGGAAGCCGCCAGGGGGCGCTCAGCTCGGCCGGCTGCTCGGGGGTGAACAGGTAGAACGGCGCCTCCATCTGCCGGAACATGTCCAGGAACTGCTCCATGCGCGGCGTGGACAGCCCCGGCTGCTTGGTCTCGTAGGTGACGTACAGCCGCGAGCCCGGCGCCGCCCACTCGTACAGCTCGCGGTGGATGCGGGCGATCTCCTCCGGCGGCAGGAACGAGGTCACCCCGCTCAGCCCGAACACCACGCGGCGCTCCCCGCCCAGGAAAGCCTGCACCTCCGGCCGGTCCAGCAGCGCGCGGGCGTCCGCCACGTCGTGCCGCAGGTACAGCACGTTGGGCCGGTCGCCCACCAGCCGCGCGGCCTGCTCCAGCGTGTAGGGGTCGGTGTCGGAGTACACCACCCGGGCGCCGGGGAGCACGTGGTGGACGTGGTCCTCCAGCGGCAGCCCGGAGGCGAAGTCCACGAAGTGCGTGTACCCCTCGTCCCACAGCTGCCGCGCGGCCTGGCCCAGGAAGTCGCGCAGCATCCGCACCCACTTGGGCGTGGAGGGCACCAGCGAGAACATGTACTCCGCGGCGGCGCGGTCGGCGGGGAAGTTGTGGGTGCCGCCCAGCGTGTAGTCGTAGATGCGGGACGCGTTGGGGATCTCCGTGGCGTCGGGGACGCCGGAGGCGCTGCTCGGGTCCATGTCGGGTCTCGTCGGGGTCTGGTTCAGGCAGTCGGGGCTTGGCCGCGCACGATAGCGGGGGCGGCGAAGGCGCGGCAAGATGCCGGCGGCGGCCGATGAGCTCGGGAATCCTCGCCGCGGCTGTCGGACGCCTCCCCGCACGGGTCGCGGGCGCTCCCCGACACCCGCCCTCCCCCGCCGGGCGTATGCTTGTTCCCAGGAGCAGACGTTCCCACCCCCGACAGCGGAGACGGTCCCATGGACTCGGCGATGGTGCACAAGATCATCAAGGCCCGGCAGTACGCGGAGGAGCCGGAGCGCATCCACATCACCGGGCTGGACGTGCGGATGGAGGGCGACGACCGCACGCACCGCCTGGAGCTTCGCGACGGCGACTGGTCGTGCGACTGCGGGTACTTCGCGGGCCGCCGCGTGTGCGCGCACACCATGGCGCTGGAGCGTGTCCTCGGCCCCATGCTGGAGACGGCGCCCGCCTGACGGCGCGGCCGCGGCCGCGCCGCGACGGACCAAAGGGGAGCCCCCGCGGGCTCCCCTTTTACGCGTCACCCCGGGAGCGCGGCGGCGGCGGGCGCCCCCCGCGCGGCCGGCTCCAGCGGCAGCGCCAGGACGAAGCGCGCCCCGCCCCCCGGCGCGTCCTCCACCCGGGCGCTCCCCCCGTGGGCCGCCGCCACCCGCCGCACCGCCGCCAGCCCCAGCCCCATCCCGCCGGCCTCGCCGGCCCGCGCGAACGGCTCCCAGATGCGGGCGCGGTCCCGCGCCGCCACCCCGGCGCCCTGGTCCTCCACCGCCACTTCGGCGCGCCCGCCCTGCACCCCCAGCGTCAGCGTCACCGTCTGGCCGGGGGCGCCGTGGCGCACCGCGTTGTCCAGCAGGTTGGCGACCGCGCGGCGCAGCGCCGCCGCGTCCACCCGAGCTACCACGCCGGCGGGCGGGTCCGCGTGGATCCACGAGCCGCGGGCCGCGGCCAGGGGCGCGCAGTCCGCCGCCACGTCCTCCAGCAGCGCCCCCAGGTCGGCGGGGGCGCGCACCGGCGACACCGCCTCGCCCCCGTGGGCGAAGTCCAGCAGGTTGGCGAGCATCCCGTCCAGCCGCAGCGCCTCGCGCCCCACCGTCTCCGCCCAGCGCTCGCGCTCCTCCGCCGGCCCGTCGCGGTGCACCACCAGCATCTCCGCGAACATCCTCACCAGCGCCAGCGGCGTCCTCAGCTCGTGCGACACCCCCTGGGCGAACTCGCGCCGCAGCCGCCCGGCGCGGCGCTCGGCAAGCCAGCGCACCGCGGCCGCGGCGAGGGCGGTGGCCGCGAGCCCCGCCGCGGCGAGCAGCGCGGCGTTCACCCCGGCTGCCCGAAGAGCACCGCCCCCACGGCGGCGCGCGAAGCGATCCCCAGCTTGGCGAGCACCTGCTCGGTGTGGTTGCGCGCCGTGTAGTAGCTCACCGAGAGCCGCTTGGCGATCTCCACGTTGCTGCACCCCTCGCCCAGCAGCCGCGCCACCGCCACCTGCCGCGCCGTGAGCCCGAAGCGCTCGCGCAGCTGCTCGTCGCTGAGCGCGGCGGGGCGGTCCGCCGGGGCCGCGGCCGGCTTGGAGGCCCGCCGCAGCAGCACGCCGATGCGGGCCAGCAGCTCCAGGATGCTGAACGGCTTGGTGACGTAGTCGTCGGCGCCCAGGCGGAAGCCCTGGAGCTTGTCGCCCTCCAGGTTGCGCGCCGACAGGATCAGCACCGGGCATTCCAGGCCACGCGCGCGAAGCTCCTGGAGCACCTGGTAGCCGTCGCGGTCGGGGAGGCCCAGGTCCAGCACCACCAGGTCCGGGGCCGCGCTGCTCGCCACGGCGATCGCCTGCGAGGCGCGCGTCGCCAGCGTCACCGTGTAGCCGTCCAGCTCCAGGCTGCGCTGCAGGCCCTCGGCGATGTCGGGGCTGTCTTCCACCAGCAGGATGCTGTGCATTGCGGGCGCGTGGTTCCGTGGCGGGTTCGTGGGGCGTGGGGCAATCTAGGGCGGGTGTGGCCGGGTTCATGGGTCGGCTGACCCATTCCGGCTGAACTGCTGTTTGGGCGTGCCCGGACTGTGGGATGTATCTGGAGACTTTCCCACTGACCACCTCACCTAGCTCATCAGTCGCCTGGCTGCCAATGACCAGGTATGAACCTGAATGGTTCCATCTTCTGGTGCGCTGCATCACACGCGCATCCCGAGTCTCGGAGCCGCAACGGGCTTAAGGCTGCCTTGCACGACTAGCCCAGAAGCAATCTAATCTCCCATCATCTAAGAGGTCCCACGTCGGGGGCCCACGAAGGGTCTGACGAACCTTGCGAAGTGTGGCGAGAGGCAGTAATCGTGGATTACTCGTCCAGTAAATGAAGCCCGACACGAAGCTCCGAAAGTGCCCGGTTCTTGAGCGTTGTTTTAGCTGCTGGTCCCGGGGCCCACTTGATCGGATCTGCACGTTCCAAGCCCAGCTTTCCCATCACTTGGACGAAGGTGCTTTCGTTCGTGGTGACGGAAGCCGGGTGGAGAGTATGCAATTCCGTTCTCAACGAGTAAGCTTGTACGAACTCGTTAAAAAGGTTGGCAGCCTCGGTCACTTCCACGGCCGCTCCGTTCACCCACTTCTTCTCGTCTATCGCGATGGTCGCATTACCGCGAGCGATCTGGAGGTTGTGTTCGTCCCAGTCGATCTCCAACGTGAATTGTCCTCGGCACAAGCCTTTGGCGTCGAATGCGTACACATGAAATTTCTCTATCCATTTCTTTTCCACACCTTCCATCAAACGCTTGAGCGTTTCATCTGATATGGAGGTGGTAGTCTTGAGCGCCACGCGTAAATTCATCTTCAGCAACCCCATCCGTGTGAAGGTCTGGGTGACGGTTCTCGTGTGAGTGGTCGCCATTGATTATCCTTGCTTCAAGTGGTTGATAAAGTGCCCCGAATCGATGAGGGCCTTTCCAGCGAGGAGTAGGTGCTCATACGTGGCTGTGAAGTTCAATTCCGGCTTTTCGCCAGTCCGGACTCGGCGGATCACCTCCTTCGCGCCTATTCTGTCGACCACCCGTGAAAGGCGATCGTCAATCACAGTCGATTTCAGGTGTGCAAAGAATGCGGTGGACAAAACACCCACTGCGTTCGTTGTGTTTGCGTAATCTCCGAGTTCGCTTGTCAGGGTCAATGTCTCTTCTGCAGAAAGTCCCAGCATTGGGCGCAAGATGTGGGTTCGTTCCTCAGCGGTCGGTATCCACTCGAATGACGTCATGCGTCCGGCGCGCACTAGGGGAACGTACAGCTTAGTGAAATCGTTACCCGTGAAGATGATTGGAACACGGTGGGTCTTTACGCCTTGTACCTCGTTCGGATAGTCCACTAGATGCATCAGTTCACCGAACACAGTTTGTCGATTTACGGTAGTCTGGACTAGTTCCCCCCAGTTGCCCACCCCAGTATCGAAATCGTTGATCAGTATCACAGCTGTCGAGTTTGGGTTTTCCTCGATGTAACGACTGGCTTTGATATAGGTGTTTCGGATCAGCATTGCCGGCTGGCCCGCATCCGGCCCCTCTAACTGACCACCCGAAATCAGGAGGGAACGTACGCCAAGGTCACCCAGAACCTTCTCGCACTGGTATGTCTTGCCTTCTCCGGACGCACCATGAATTCCAAGAATGAGAGGAACTCTCCACCCAAGCGAATCCGCAAGCATGTTCTTGATGATGTGTAAGGAAACAGCTTGCTGAAACCGGGAGGGTACGAAAGAACTGTCATTCGTCCACATGATCCTCCTCATTTTCTTGGAGAGTGATTTGTACTTCTAGATCCTGAAGTTTCTTTGCCCACCGGCCCTGTGCCGGCTTAGGAGGAGCGGGATTCCAGATCACTTCATCGTCGGGAAGGGGGGCTTCTGGTTTGTCTGGAACGAGAGGATCAGGAGGCAGACGAATCTCATCCGAGCCAGCATCCATTTTGCTGGGAGGATCAATCGCTTCACTCACATCGGGAGGGTCCTGCTCCGTGGCACCATCCTCTCGGGGGATGGTGATTGGGATTTCCCCGTGTGCGGGAGCATTCCCGGGACGGCTGAAGTCCTCCGGTGAATCTGGCAGATGATTCTCAGGGAGAGATTGTTCGGAAGAGTTATCCAATTCGCGCCTCCTGTGCTCGACAACGGTCTGAAGGTTCTGAAGCTTCGCAGCCCACGCGTTCTGAATCCGCCGTCGTCGGTGGAAGGGGATATGAATATTGACGCGTCTATTAAGGCGCAGCTCCTGGTCTGTCATGAGAAGATCAGGGTCACGACCCGATAGTATCTCAATCTCGTCCATGATTCTCCTCCGGAGAACCTGGTGCTCGACACCCTCAAGGATACCTCTTTGCAGACGGGAATGATGTTGCTGCAGGGCGAGTTCGACCTGCTGAGCGATCTCGTCTCTTCGCGCTGCCCGAACCTTTCCACTGATCAGGTCCGGAAGCACCTTTGTTAAGACCGACCCGGCCACTCCCAGGGCCCATGTCGTCAGAGGGTCCATGCTAATCCCATCGTTTCGGGGGAATAGGCGAATGATCGTCCAACTATAAAGAATCTTACGGTACAAGCAAGGTTTTTTGTTGCTGGTACGGTGCTTGAGCTACGCCGCCGGCGTCTCCTCCGCGACCGGCGCCTCGTCGGCCGCGGCGGGCGGCGCCGCCAACGGCAGGGTGAAGTGGAACGTGCTCCCCTCGCCCACGCGCGTGTCCACCCAGATGCGCCCGCCGTGCGCCTCCACCACGGCGCGCGCGATGGAAAGGCCGAGACCGACGCCGCGGCGGTCGCGGCGGTCGGCCTGCCAGAAGGCGCCGAACAGGTGGGGGAGCTGCTCCGCGGGGATGCCGGGGCCCTGGTCGGCGACGGACACGCGCAGCTCGGGGCCGGCGGCGGCGCAGGAGACCCGGACGCGGCTCCCCTCCGGCGAGAACTTGAGCGCGTTCCCCACCAGGTTGCTGAGCACCTGCACCACCCGCGGGCCGTCGGCGAGGACGGGGGGCGCGTCGTCGCAGCCGGCAAGCTCCAGGCGGACGGAGCGCGCCTCGGCCAGGGGGCGGAGCATGGACTCGGCGTCGGCGAACAGGGCGCCCACCTCGCGCTCGCCGGCGTCCAGCGTGAGCCCGCCCATGTCCATGCGCGCCACGTCCAGCAGGTCGTCCACCAGGCGGTGCATGCGGTGCGCGGACTGGTACATGCTCTCCAGCGACTCCTTGTGGAAGGCCGTCGCCTTGGGGGGCAGCATGTGCAGCAGCATCTCCGATCCCATGGCGATGGAGGCCAGCGGGTTGCGGAGGTCGTGCGCCACCACGGCCAGCGTGTGGTCGCGGGCGCGCGTGGCCTGCTGCGCGTGCGCGAACAGGCGGGCGTTCTCCGCGGCCAGCGCCACGCGGCGCGCCAGCTCCTCCGCCAGCTCCAGCTCCTCCCGCGCGAAGCGGCGCCCCTCCCCGGCCCGCACCAGCACCACCCCGCCCGCGATCCCCCCCGCCGAGCGGAACGGCGCGGCCACCGTGGCGCCCGGCCCCAGCGACGGGCCGGAGCCCGCGCCGTACTCCAGCGCCCAGGCGAGCTGCGTGGCGCGCTCCTCCCGGAACAGCTCCGCCAGCGGGTGCGTGGCCGCGTCCGCGGGGGCGAGCGCGGCGCGCAGCGCGGCCTCCCGCTCCGGGTCCGCGTGCGCCGCGGCCGCCGGGACGAACCGGCCGCCCTCCGCCAGCTCCACCACGCAGGCGTCCGCCAGGCGCGGCACCACCAGCCGGGCCAGCTGCGCCAGGGCGGTGTCGCTGTCCAGCGAGGCGCCCAGCACCCGGCTGGCCTCCGCCAGCAGGGCGGCGCGGGCGGCGGCGGCCTCGGCGGCGGCGCGCGCGGCGCGCTCCTGCCGGTGCAGCACCCGCGTCTCCAGCAGGTTCCGGACGCGCAGCAGCACCTCCGTGCCGAAGAGCGGCTTGATCAGGAAGTCGTTGGCCCCGCCGGACAGGGCCCGCTCCTTGGCGTCCGCGGTGGCGTCGGCGGTGAGCACCAGCACCGGCAGGTACTCGCCCGGGGCGGTGCGGGCGCGCACCTGCTCCAGCACCTGGAAGCCGCTCAGGTGGGGCATGTGCAGGTCCAGCAGCACCAGGTCCGCCCCGTGCTCCTCCAGCAGCGGCACCGCGCGCCGCGCGTCCGAGGTGCGGACCAGCGAGGTGTAGCCGTCGCTGCGGAGAAAGGCCTCCAGCAGGTCCAGGTTGGCCTCCTCGTCGTCCACCAGCAGCACGGTGCAGCCGCGCACGGCGTCCGGGGTCATCGGCCGCCTCCCGGGAGGAAGCGCTCCACCGCGGCCAGGAACTCGTCGATGTCCAGCGGCTTGGTCAGGTAGGCGTCGGCGCCGGCGGCGCGCAGCCGGTCCACCATGGCGTGCGTGGCGTCCGCGCTGATCACCACCACCGGGATCCCCGCCGTGCGCTCGTCGGCGCGCAGGCGGCGCAGCACCTCCTCGCCGGGGATGTCGGGGAGGTGCAGGTCCAGCAGCACCAGGTCGGGCCGGTGCTCGCGCGCCAGCTCCACCCCCAGCTGCCCCTGGAGCGCCGGCACGGTCCTCCACCCCGGGCGGGAAAGCAGGATGGTCTCCACCAGGCTCAGGTTCGCCAGGTTGTCCTCCACGTACAGCAGCGTGGCCGGGGCGTGGTCCGCCGGCTCCTCCGGCGCCGCGCGGCGCGCCTCCTCCACCCGCTCCAGCGGGTCCTCCTCGGCGAGCAGCTCAAGCCGGAAGGTGCTCCCCTCCGGGCCGCTGCTCTCCAGCAGCAGCGCGCCGCCCATCGCCTCGGTGAGCCGCTGCGACAGGGCCAGCCCCAGCCCCGTCCCCTCGATCTCCGTCTGCTCGGCGCCCAGCCGGGCGAACGGGGTGAAGAGCTGCCCCGCCCGGTCCGCGGGGATGCCGCGGCCGGTGTCCTGCACCCGCACCGCGAGCCGCTCCACCCCATCCGCGCCGGGGAGGAGGGCGCAGTCCAGCCGGACGCGGCCGCCGGGGCGGTTGTACTTGATGGCGTTGGTGAGCAGGTTGAGGAGCACCTGGGTGAGCCGCTGCCGGTCGGCGCGCACGTACTCGCCGGCGTAGGCGCGCGGCGCGTCCTCCAGCGCCACCCGCCACTGCTCCGCCAGGGGGCGCACCAGCCCCACCGCCTCCGTGAGCACCGCCCCGATCTTGACCGGCTCCAGCGACAGGCTCTGCCGCCCCGCCTCGATGCGGGCGATCTCCAGCACCTCGTTGATCAGCTGCAGCAGGTGCCGCCCGGCGCGCAGGATGTGCTGCAGCGACTTGTGGTGCTCCGCGGCGATCCCCGCCCGGTCCAGCACCTGCGCGAAGCCCAGGATGCTGTTGAGCGGGGTGCGCAGCTCGTGGCTCATGCGCGACAGGAACTCGCTCTTGGCCCGGTTCGCGTCCTCCGCCTCCTCCTTGGCGCGGGCCAGCGCCTCCTCCGCCGCCTTGCGCTCGGTGACGTCGCGGGCGTTGACCACCACCCCGGCCGCGGGGTCGGAGGGGTTCAGCAGCCGCCCGAACGCTTCCAGCAGGCGCCAGCTCCCGTCCGCGTGGCGGAAGCGGTACTCCGCGTAGCCGGTGAGCCCCGGCTCGCGCAGGATGCGCCCCAGCTCCGCCGCCACCAGCTCCCGGTCCTCGGGGTGGATGTAGGGGAAGGCGCTCCGCCCCATCAGCTCCTCCGGGTCGGTGCCCAGGATGCGCTGTGTGGGCGGGCTCAGGTACGCCATGTTCCCGGCCGGGTCCAGGATGCAGATCAGGTCGTGCGCGTTCTCGATCAGCGCGCGGAAGTGCTCCTCGCTCTGGCGCAGCGCCTCCTCCGCGCGGCGGCGGGCGGTGACGTCGCGGGTGTTGAAGACGAAGCCCTCCGCCCCCGACTCCGGGCGCAGCGCCTTGACCACCCCCTCCAGCACGATCCAGTGCCCGTCGCGGTGCCGGTAGCGGAACTCCAGCGGCACCGGGGTCCCCGGCCGCTCCGACGCCGCCTGCCTGCGCCGCACCGCCTCGGCGCGGTCGTCGGGGTGGATCATCTCCACCGAGCTGTTCCCCACCCGCTCCTCCGGCCTCCACCCGATCACCCGGGGCGCCGAGGGGCTCATGTAGGTGGTGACGCCCTGCGCGTCCAGGATCACGATCAGGTCCTGGCCGTTCTCGATCAGCCCGCGGAAGTGCTCCTCGCGGGCCAGCAGGGCGCGCTCCGCCTCCTTTGCCTCGGTGATGTCGCGCACCACCGCGATCAGCCGCCCGTCGCCCAGGGGGAGCACCCGCCCCTCGAAGTCGCGGAGCCCCACCTCCAGCGGCAGCTGGTACTCCATGCACACCAGCTCGCCGGTGCGCCGCACCTCCTCCAGCACCTCCTCCACCCGCGCCCCCACCTCCGGCGGGAGCACCTCCTGCATCCGCCGCCCCAGGAACTCCTCGGGCGGCGCCGCCAGCACACCGGAGCCGGCGCGGAAGTCCTCGATCACCCCGTCGCCGTGCATGCGGAAGTACAGGTCGGGGAGCGCCTGGAAGATCCCCTCCAGCTCCTGCGTCCGGTCCACCAGCTCCTGCTTGGCCGCCTCGTGCTCGGCGACCTCCTCCTCCAGCGCCTCGTTGGTGGCCGCCAGCTCCGCCGTGCGCTCCGCGACCCGCGCCTCCAGCTCCTCGTTCTGCCGGCGGAGCAGCTCCTCCGCGCGCTTGCGGTCGGCGATGTCGCGCGCCGTGGCGAGGATGCGGTCCTCCCCGCCGATGCTGACCCGGCGCAGCTGCACCTCGCCCCACACCGGCGAGCCGTCCCTGTGGCGGCCCAGCCACTCGAAGCGCTGCGGCTCGCCCGCCGCGGCGCGCAGCAGGTACTCGCGCCCCTGCTCGGCGGTGAAGGGCGGCTCCCCCCAGCTCAGCCCCGGCACCCCCAGGGCCCGCGTCTCCTCGGCCGTGTAGCCGTACATCTCGCACGCCTGGTGGTTGACGTCCAGGAAGGCGCCCGTCTCCAGGTCGTGCACCCAGATGGCGTCCGAGGAGTGGTGGAAGATGGTGCGGTAGCTCTCCTCCGACTCGCGCAGCGCCCGCTCCGCGACCTTGCGGTCGCGGATGTCGCGCACCGCCGCCAGCAGCCGGTCCACGCCGCGGATCGCCACCCGCTGCAGGCTCACCTCCACCCACACCTCCTCGCCGGTGCGGCGGTGGATGGACAGCCACTCGAAGCGCTGCGGCTCGCCCGCGGCGGCCCGGGCCAGGTGCTCCAGCGCGCGCCGCGGGGTGAAGGGCGGCGGGCCGTTGCCGATGATCCCCATGGCGTCGGCGCGCAGCTCGTCCAGCGTCACCCCGCTCAGCTCGCACGCCGTGCGGTTGGCGTCCAGCACCGCGCCCGTGTCCAGGTCGTGGACGAAGATGGCGTCGTTGGAGGCGTCGAAGATGGCGCGGTAGCTCTCCTCCGAGGCGCGCAGCGCCTCCTCCGCGGCGCGGCGCTCGGTGATGTCGCTGTGCACCATGAACACGTCGCTGACCCGCCCCCGCTCGTCGCGCACCGGGAACATGAACGCCCCCACCCAGCGCGGCCCCGCCGCGTCCGCGCGCGCCCGCGGCCCGAACAGGCGCGTGTCGTACAGCACCGGCGACAGGAACACCGTCTCCCCCGCGAAGCCGCGCCGCACCTGGTCGCGCACCGGGGCCAGCTGCGGGTCCTCGAACACGCTCCACTCCGCCAGCTCCTCCAGGGTGAGGCCCCAGAACTCGGTGTAGGCGCGGTTCACCTCCCGCACCTCGCCGTCCGGCCCGAAGCGCATCACGCTGGCCGGGTACTGCTCGAACATGGTGCGGAAGCGCGCCTCCGAGTCGCGCAGCGCCTGCTCCGTGCGCCGCCGCTCGGTGACGTCGCGCGAGGTGCCCGCCATGCGCAGCGGCGCTCCGCTGGCGTCCGGGAGCACCTGCCCCAGCGCGTGCAGCAGGCGCACCGCCCCGTCCGGCCGGACCACGCGGTACTCGAAGGAGAACGCCTCCCCCGTGGCGAGCAGCCGCTCGCACTCCGCCACCACCCGGGCGCGGTCCTCCGGGTGCACCGTGGCCGCGAAGTCGTCGAAGTCGCGCGGGGCCGAGGCCTCGTCCAGCCCGTGGATGCGCAATTGCTCCGGCGACCAGGCGATCCGGTTGCTGGCGATGTCCCAGCTCCAGCTCCCCAGCTGCGCCAGCTTTTCCGTGTGCTCCACCTGCCGCTCGCGCTCGCGCAGCGCCCGCTCCGCGCCCAGCCGCGCCGCGCGCTCCCCCGCCAGCGCGGCGGCCAGCGGCTCGGCGTCCGGGTCCGCCGCCGGGGCGAAGGCGGCGGGGTCGGCGCGCAGGGCGCGCGCGCCGGCCTCCAGCACGGCGCGCAGGGCGTCGTCCGGCTCCAGCGCGGCGGCGGCGGCGAGGTCGGCGAGGGCGCGGTCCAGCGCCTGCGCCGGGGTGTCGGGGGGCGACTGCTCGGGCATGGTGCGGAGGGGTGAAGCCGGTTCCCGGAGGGCGGGCCGCGCGGCGGGCTCGTGTCCCGCCCGCGCGGCTCCCGGACGAAGCTACCCGCGGGCGCCGCGGGGAACAAGGCGCGCGTTCGCGGGCCCCGGAACGCAGGCCGCCCCGCGCCCGGAGGATCTCCGGGACGCGGGGCGCGGCATCGTCGCCATCTATGTTCAACCCCACCCTCCCTCCACCCGCGGAACAGGATACTTCCGTCCGCCCGGCGCGGCATGGGTCGGCTGACCCATTCTCCGCCGGGCGCCTCCCACGGCCCCGCGGCGATGCTACGCGGGCGCCGCGGCGGGGGCCGGCGCGTCGGGGTGCGGGGCCGCCCGGATGGCCCGGTCGTACCCCTCCACCACCTGGCGCAGGTGGGCGACGGCGCCCGGCTCCAGCTCCCCCTGCGCGCCCTCGGCCACCCAGCGCGCGGCGGCCACCAGCGCGCCCATCTCCATGGCGTGCAGCGTCACGCGCAGCACCAGCGGCCGCGTCCTCTCGATGTGCATGGCGTCCTCCTTTCCGGTCCGTGGATGCCGGGGGCGCGGACGGCGCACGGCCGCCCGCGCCCGCTCCCGGTGTGCGTGTGGGTCAGACCCCGGCGGCCACCTTGACCGCGGGGATGCGCGGCTGGTCGCCCACGAACTCGATGATCTCCTTGAGCTCGTTCTCGAACTCGTCGAAGTCCTGGCGGATGCCGTTCAGGTAGGTGCTCCAGCCCACGGTGTGCTTGGCGTAGTGCACCGCGTCCTGGATCTCCTCCTCGGTGGCGCCGAACAGGCGGGCCACCTCGGTGTGGAACAGCGAGCAGTAGCGGCACTTGGTCTCCGAGTGGATCGCCACGCCGATGAGCTGCTTGGCCTTCTTGGTCAGCGCGGTGTCCTCGAACTCGTAGCGCTTGAAGAGCGTCCACTCGTAGTCGAGGATCGCGTCCGGGATGCGCTCGAAGAAGCTGGGGACCAGCCCGAGCATGTCGCGGATCTCCTGCTCCACCTGGGAGCGGGGGCGTGCAGTGGCCATGGGTGCCTCCATGTTGTAGTGGGTGTCGCGATGGGTTTCGCTTGGTGAGGCCGGGCGGTGTGCTCTCGGCCTCGCATGGAGATGCGCACGTTGTTTTGAAAACCGGACACGGAATTTTTGGGAGGGGATTTCGACGGCTGGTTCGGGCGTGCCCCCGCTGGCGCGGGGTCGGGCTTCGGCTCCGTAGGGCTGCAAACAACGCAGCCCAACGGAGTCGAGCCGCGCAAACAGCCGCGCGTCTCGCCCCTTCGGGCCGAAATCCCTCACGCGGGGGTGGCGCTGGCGTCCGCGGGGGTGGGCCCCCTCACCCCCCTCTCCCCCGCAAGCGGGGGAAAGGGGGAGCACGACAGCACGTCGGTCAGGCTCGATGCCGAGGGTCAGGAAGCCCTCCCCCGGCACGGGGGAGGGTGGCGGCTCTCAGGCCGCCGGGTGGGGGCCCACTCGCGGACGCCAGTTCCCCGTCTGCTTCGAGCACGAAAAAAAGCCCCTCCCCTGCTTGCGGGGGAGGGGTTGGGGAGGGGGCCTGCCGGCCGCCCTCCTCCGCCTGTCTCCTGGTCCGGCTACTTCACCTGGTCGATGAACACTTCCAGGTTGTGGTTCACGCGGAAGCCGGCGACGCCGTCGGTGGAGAGCTCGCTCTTCGGGCGGCGGGCGACCTCCTGGCCGTTGACGGAGAACACCACGTCGGCGCCCTGCACGGCCACGCCCAGCACGTTCTCGGCGCCGGTGGCGCCCTCCACCTTCCGGATGGCGGCGTGCGGCGTCCAGTCCACCACCTTGGTGCGCGCGTCGCCCCTGCGGTCGGCGATGAAGAACTCGCCGGTCTGGCGGACCAGGAAGTAGGAGTAGCGCTGCTCCGCGCCGTCCAGGCCGCTGCCGCCCACCACCAGGCCGTAGGCCTCCGGGTGCTGCGAGGCCTTGGGCTGGCGGAAGCGGGCCGCGTAGGCGTAGTCGCCCTGCTTCGCCCAGCCGGCGTTGTAGTACACGGCGCCCACCGGGCCGGTGGCCGCGTGCAGCACGCCGCCGCCGTGGTCCATCAGCCACACCTGGTCGCGCGGGCCGTCGCGGTCGGTGCGGACCGCCCACCCGGCGGGGTAGCGCGCGTGGTCGGGCGCCTGCGACGAGGCGGGCTGACCCTGCACGTGCGGGGTCGGCTGGGCCTGCTGCGGGGGCTGGCCGTGCTGGTGCGTCTGCTGGGCGGCCGCGGGAAGGGCGGCGGAGAGCGCGGCGAGCGCGAGGAGGAGCGTACGCATGGCGGCGGGTCCCGGGATGGAGTGGTCGGGGGAGCGGGTGCGGCGGCGCGGCCGCGGGGGACAAGATAATCGCCCCCGCGGCGCCGTGCACGGGTCCCGGACGCGCTACCGCTCCAGCACCACGTGGTAGGTGCGCTCGGCGAAGGGGTGGATCTCCACCGCCGTCCAGCCGCGGGCCCGGTAGCGGGCGCGCAGCTCCAGGATCATCTCGTAGGTCAGCGTCTCGGGGACGGACAGCCAGTGCACCACGCGGCCCGGCGCCGTCCCCGGCTCGCCGATCCGCTGGTTCAGGATCGTCTCGAACTGGTCGCAGACGCTGCGGTCGGCGGCGGTGAGCTCGGCGAGCTCGCTGAGGTACGGCATGGCGGTGTCTCCTCCGGGGTCGTCTCGGGTGACCGTGACCCCCGCCTTTGCAGGAAGCCGGCCAGCCGGGCGCGCCGCCCCTACTGGAGCCGCCTGAGCCCGCGCAGCTGCGGCACCCGCCACGCCATCACCGCCACCACCAGCAGCGTCATCGCCCCGCCGAACACCACCGAGGGCACCGTCCCCATCAGCCGCGCCGCCACCCCCGACTCGAACTGCCCGATCTCGTTGGACGAGCCGATGAAGATGCTGTTCACCGACGACACCCGCCCCAGCAGGTGGTCCGGGGTGAGCACGGTGAGCAGGGTGGAGCGGATCACCACGCTGACGTTGTCCACCATCCCGCTGAGCGCCAGCAGCCCCAGCGACAGCGCGAAGCTGCGCGACAGCCCGAAGCCGATCATGCACGCCCCGAACACCGCCACGCACGCCAGCAGGGTGCGCCCGGCGCGCTGCAGGGGCGGCCGGTGCGCCAGGAACACCGACATCGACACCGCCCCCACCGCCGGCGCGGCCCGCAGCAGCCCCAGCCCCTGCGGCCCCACGTGCAGCACCTCCGAGGCGAACACCGGGAGCAGCGCCACCGCCCCGCCGAAGAGCACCGAGAACATGTCCAGCGTCAGCGCCCCCAGCAGCACCGGCTGCCCGCGCAGGAAGCGGATCCCCACCGTCAGGTTCTCGGCCACGGACACGGCCGGCCCGGCCTCGCGCGCTCTGGGCACGTGCATCACCCGGGCGAGCGCGGCGAAGGCGGCCGCCATCAGCACCACGTCCACCGCGTACGCCAGCGTGGCGCCGCCCATCGCGTACAGCAGCCCGCCGGCGGCCGGCCCGATCACCGCCGCCGTCTGCCACACCGAGCTGCGCCAGGCCACCGCGTTGGGGTACAGCTCGCGCGGCACGATCTCCGCCCCCAGCGCCGTCCGCGCCGGCTGCAGGAAGCTGCGGGCGATGCCGCTCACGAAGATCACCGCGTAGATGGGCCACACCCGCCCCCCGGCGATCAGGTGCGGGTCCAGCGTGAAGGCGAGCAGCGCCGCCGAGCACGCCGCCAGCACCGCCAGCGAGGCAAGGCACAGCACGCGGCGGTCGGCGCGGTCGGCCACGTGGCCGGCGTACAGCGCCACCCCGATGAAGGGGACCACCTCCGCCAGCCCGATCAGCCCCAGCGCCAGCGGGTCGCCGGTCTGCTCGTACACCTGCCAGCCCACCACCAGGCCCTGCACCTGCACGCCGAAGGTGGCGGCGAGCAGGCTGGCGATGTACCAGCGGAAGGCGGGGAAGCGGAAGGAGGCGTAGGAGTCGTGGCGCCCGTCGGCGGCGCCGCTGTCTTCGCGGTTTCCTGCGGGTCGTGGCTTGATCGGGTCGGGCATGCTGCTGCGGGCTCCGGGTCCTGCCGACGTGGAGAGTGTCTTGTGGATCGCGGGAAATCTCGCCCTGCGGCGGGGGCCTGTCCATCCACGGGTGGCTTTCGCCGCGTCCGCCGACCGGCGCAGATTTCCTCGGGCTGCGCGCGCGAGTACATTGCCGCGATGTCTTCCGGCACACACTCCGCCGGAGCCGATGCGCGCGTCCCGCGCGACCCTTTTCAAGGACTGGGCGGCCGATCCGCTGACCGCGGCCGACCGGAGCGCGGGCGGTCACGTCGCGCCGGCCCCCGCCCCGTGGGTGGTGGGGCCCTGGAGCGAGCGCCTAGCGCTGGGCGGTAGCGAGACCAGCCCGGCCGAGCCCGGCTATCTCGCGGGCGCGGTGGTCGCGGCCACCCAGGCCGTCGACAAAACGCTCCGGAAGCTAGGCGCGGGCGGGCCGCCTGCATGAACCGTTGAACCAGGGAAGAGAGGCCGAGCGGAACATCCGGGGCGGCCGTCGTCTCGTTCCTGCTGGTGCTCTTCCTATTCGGGAGCGCGCTGGGGATCCTGGGATGCGCGGGTGCTGCGCCTAAGTCGGGCGGCCGAGTGGTTCGTATGGCCCATTCCCCGCCGTGATCTCGCTGTTCGTGGGGGGGCTACCCGCTCTCCACGTTGCCGGAGTGGATGCGCGCCCTGTCGGGGCCGCTCCCGGCGTCGTACGTGTTTGAGGGAATGCGGCCATCGTGGCGGGGCGGGGCGCCGTGGTAGGCGCTGGCGCTGGGCGTCGGTCTGGCCGTGATGGACATCCGGTCGCCTACTGGATTTTTCCTGGGTCTACCGGCTCGCCGTCCGCACTGGCCTGATCGCCGCGCTGCAGCGCGGAGAGGATCGATTCGCGGGTGTGGCTCATCAGGAGCGACCAGTGCAGGCATGGTATACGGAGTCTTGCGGTCTGGCCCGCTACGCTTGCGGGGAGAAGTTACAACATCGCAGATTGCGGCTAGTTTTGATCTGCTTAGGTGTGTTAGGGGCATTTTCCCGAACGAGAGGAAACAACGATGGGGGAAAAGAAGCGGGCATCTATGTTTGTAGGATCCTCGGCTGAAGGATTGCAGATCGCGCGCGCGATCCAAGTCGGATTAGATTATGATTGCGAAGTAACGCTGTGGAATCAGGGAGTCTTTGGGTTAGGTGAGGGGACCCTTGAGACTTTGGTGAAACTCCTTGATCGTTTCGATTTTGCTATACTCGTCCTGACGCCAGATGATCTCATCAAGAGCCGTGGCGAGAGTACTCAAGCGCCACGTGATAATGTCTTATTTGAACTCGGGCTATTCATGGGTGGCATTGGGCGAGACAGGACCTTTGTTGTCCATGATCGCACAGCCCAACTCCGCTTGCCCTCTGACCTCGCAGGGGTAACAACGGCAACGTTTGCACCACGCTCAGATGGAAACTTGGTGGCTGCCTTAGGGGCTGTAACGTCTAGAATCGCTTCTGTCATCAACCAACTTGGCCCAAGGGCGATTCCAACGCATCAGCTAACTACTGCCCGTCGAGTAATTGGCGTCCCGCCTCGGATTACTGTAACCGGTGGTCGAGACAGTGCCAGTAATGCCAAAGCATTCGAGGTCGCATACGAGTTGGGGCGGCGCATTGCAGAACGAGATGTTCGCTTGTTGTCCGGCGTAGCAGATGGGGTTGATGAATCTTTCTGCCGTGGAGTGGCGGATCTTTTCGCGGCTGAGGGGGGAGATGTGAAGCGTATGCTCACTTGCTTTACCAATAAGGGCACTCATCCCCGGCACCGCTTCGGTCGCATTCTCGAGTCTCGATACCGCTCTCGTCTAGATGGAATACCGGAACTCGTTTCAGACGCTGATATTTTAGTCACACTTGGCGGTGGGCGTAACACGCACCATCTCGGTGTCTTAGCCCTGTTAGAGGATAGGGTGTTGCTTCCTATTGCCTCAACAGGAGGTGCTTCAGGTGATCTTTACTCGCTTGTGGCTCCGCGATTCGACACTGTCTTTGCTGGGAGACTTGATCGAGACCTTTTTGATGACCTTGCAGATCTGAACAACTCGGCAGTCCAAATTGCTGATGCTTGCTTGCGCGCTATCGATGCGCTCTCTCGGAATGGATAAGTGCCTCGGCGTCATCAGCTGGAGCGGCTGCTCCGCTTCCACCCCGACCCGCGTGATCCCATGCCGATTTCTGCCGCCTCGTCGATACTTTCCTTCTTCCCCCTGCTCGGTATCCTGCTCCTCGCGGGCGGGTGTGACTCCCCGTCCGAGGCCACGCCACGGCTCGCGCTGACAGGGACCGTGGTGCGCACCGACACCAACGCCCCGGCGGCGGGAGCGAAGGTGGCGCTGGTGCGCTACGGGCCGCAGGACGGCGTGCCCGGACGCGAGATCGTTGCGGAGGTGGTGGCGGACGCGGGCGGACGGTACACGCTGTCGCATCCCGCGGCGGAGGGGGAGTGCGACGGGCTGGTGCTCCAGGCCACGGTGGACGACTGGCGGAACCCCAACGTCTCGTCCGAGACGAGCCGGGAGCTGGAGTGCCACTCCGGGGTGCAGCGGGTGGACCTGCGGCTGGTCTTCTCGGCGTTCTGACCCGCACGGCCGCGGCCGGCGGGGGACGGGGCGGCCGGTCCACGTCACAGGACCGGCCGCCCGCGCGTTCTACCCGGACCGATTCCCGGCCGCCGAGCGGCCGGCCCCACCATTCCACCGCCAAGCCAGCACGTCTCGCCATGATCCACCCGACACTCCGTGCCCGCCCGCTCCTCGCCGCGCTCGCGTGCGGCCTGCTCCTGTCCTGCTCCGACGACCTGCTGCCGCCCGACCGGGTGGGCCCGGCCGAGGTGCAACTCGTCTCCCGCGACCCGCACCGGGGCGTGGCGGGCCAGCGGCTGCCGGACTCCGTTATCGTCCGCGTCGTGGACCGGCACGGGCGCGGAGTCCCCAGCGTGCTGGTGCGGTTCTCGGTGACCGCGGGGGGCGGCACCATCTCGCCCGAGGTGATCAACGCCGACGGCGAGGGATACGCGAGCGCCATGTGGACCCTTGGCGCGCAGGGCGAGCAGGCCGCCGCCGCCCTGGTGGAGGGGGTGCCGGCCGCGCGGCCGAGCGCGCGGGCCATCGCCGTGCCCCCGGCCGCCGTCCCGATGCTCGGCATGCTGGGCGAGCGCATCCGGGCCGCCGTGGCGGCCATGTACGACGACATCCCCCGGAACCCCGGCATCGCCAGCTACATCGAGGGCCGCATCGCCACCCTGCGGGCGCCGGGGCTCGGGGGGGACGTGATCGAGAACGGGCGCTTCGTGGAGGGGAGCGTGACGTCGCGGGCGGGAGGGGTCTCCCCCATCACCGCCGTGTTCCCCGTGGAGGCCATGCGGGCGGACGCGGCGCACTCGGTGCGCTACGCGGAGTCGGCGGTGCCGGTGCTGGAGGCGTTCCTGGACACGGCGTTCCCCACGCCCGCCGTGCGGATCTGGTACGGCTTCCGCATCGGCAACTCCGGGGGCGGCGGGACCATCAACGCCGAGGACCGTGCGACGTACGAGGCCCGCACCCCGGCGACGCGCCTCCCCCACGACGCCATGATCGTCCACGAGCTGGGCCACAGCTTCGTGGGGAGCGAGTCGCTCACCCAGTTCCTGGAGCTGTACGGCTACAACCTGCTCCGCACCGGCTCCCCGGAGCTGCGGGACTGGACCTTCACCCGCGGCTGGGTCCCCGGGCGCGAGGAGAACGAGGGCGTCCACGCCCTGCTCGACGTGTACGCCCTCCTCGGCCGCGACGCCATGGCGAGCGCCTATCGCGCCGTGCTCCCGCTCCGCCCGCCCTACGGCCAGCCCCTCTCCGCCGCCGCGCAGCAGGCCTTCGTCGACGCCGCCCCCGCCGCCGCGAAGGCCCGGGTCGCCGCGAAGGTGGCGAAGGTCCTGACGTAGACCGGCCGCGTCCACCCGGGAGCGAAGGTTGACTCCGCGAAAATTGGCGGGTACAATGCGGCGGGCGTCCCGCGCACCGCGGGCGTCCGGCGGGTCTCCCTCTCTCCCCGGAGGACGTATGAGCCGTTCGCATCTCCGTCTGCGTCTCGCGCTGTCCGCAGTGGTGCTGGCCGGATCCCTCAGCCTGGGCGCCGGACAGGCGTCCGCGAGCCGGGGGGCGTGGCCGCCGCCCGCGACGTGCACCCCCAGGGACTACGAGTACGTCACCCCGGTGTGCAACGCGTACTGCTACGGCCCCGGGTTCTGCAACACCTTCGGCTACTGCCAGTGCGGCCCCCTCCCCTGAAGCACGCCGCCGCACGGACGGAGCAGGCCCGGACGTAAAGCCGGCTCCCGCACGACGAGGCGCCCCCGCCGGGATCTCCCGGCGGGGGCGCCGTGCCGTCGCACGCTGTCCCCTGTCCCCTGTAACCTGTAACCTTCCGTCCCTACTCCCCCATCCCCCGCAGCGGCGCCTCCCCGGTCTCCGTCATCAGGATCTCCACCTCGGAGCGCACCGAGTTGAGGATGCGCTTCGCGGCCAGGACGTGCGTGCACCCCTCGCGGTACAGCGCGAGCTGGTCCTCCAGGTCCACGTCGTCGCGGTCCAGCTCGCGGCGGATCTCCTCCAGTCGGGCGAGCAGCGCGCCCAGCCGGGGCTCGGCGGACGCGTCGGCGGCGGGTGCGGCGGGGGTGCGGGCCATCGTTACGAGTCAGGGAACGGGGAGATCGGTGACGGGTTCCGGGGCGGCGTCCTCCACGCGGACGCCGAGCGAGCCCTCGGCCAGGCGGACGCGCAGGCGCTGCCCGGGCGCGGTCTCGGCGGCGGAGCGCACGGGGCGCCCGTCCTCGCCCGAGACCACGGCGTAGCCGCGGGCCAGCACCCGCAGCGGCGAGCGCGCGTCCAGCCCCTCGGCGCCCAGCGCCAGGCGCTGCTCGTGCTCCTCCAGGCGCCCGAGCAGGGCGGCCGCGGCCTCCTCTTCGGCGGCGGCCGTGTCCAGGGTGAGCGCGTCCAGGCGGCGCGCCATGCCGGCGTGCAGGTCGCCGGAGGCGCGGCGCAGGCGCTCCTCCACGCCTTCCAGCAGGCGGCGCGGGGAGCGAGCCTCCAGGTGCAGCGCCGCGCCGGCCACGCCCGCTTCCAGCAGCGCGGTCCGCCGCCCGAAGGCGTGCTCCGCGGCGCGGGCCTGCGCGTCCAGCAGCTCGCCGCGGCGGGCGGCGGCCCGGCGCAGGCGGAGCGCGTTGTCGTCCGCGAAGCCGCCCACGTACGCGGCGATCTCGCGCCCGTCGGGGACGGCGCGCTCGGCGCCGGCGGTGGGGGTGGCCGCGCGCACGTCGGCGACCATGTCCGCCACGGTGTAGTCCGTCTCGTGGCCCACGGCGGAGATCACCGGCACCGGGCAGGCGGCGATGGCGCGGGCCACCGGCTCCATGTTGAAGGCCCAGAGCGACTCCATGCTCCCGCCGCCGCGCGCCACGATCACCACGTCCACCGGGCACTCCTCGCGCCGCGTCCCGAAGCGGCGGATGGCTGCGGCCACGCCGTCGGCGGCCTCGGCGCCCTCCACGCCGCAGTGCGACACCAGCATGGGCACCCACCACGCCTTGCGGCGCATGGTGCGGTGCATGTCGTGCAGCGCGGCGCTCTGCGCCGAGGTCACCACCCCCACCCGCTCCGGGTAGAGGGGGATCGGGCGCTTGCGCCCGTCGTCCAGCAGCCCCTCCTCGCGCAGCGCGGCGACCAGCCGGTCCTTGGCCACCTGCCAGAGGCCGCCGGCGCGGGTGGTCTCCACCCGCGTCACGTCCAGCTGGAACTGGCCGCGCCGCACGAAGATCCCCAGCTGCCCCATCACCTCCACCTGCATCCCGTCCTCCGGCAGGGCGGGGAGGTGGCGCGCGGTGCTCGCCCACAGGACGCAGCACAGCTCCGCGCGGTCGTCCTTGAGGTTGAAGTAGCAGTGGCCGGAGCGGTGCTTCTTCCACCCGGACACCTCGCCGCGCACCCACACCGACCCGGCGGCCTGGCGGATCACCTCGTCCGCGCGGCTGACCACGCGCCACACGCTGAACACCTTGCGCGGGGCGGCCGCCTGGGGGGCGGGTGCGGGGATGGCGATCTGGGAAGTTGCCATGGACGCGGTGGAGGGGGCGGATGCGCTTCGCCTGTAAGCTAACGCCCCGGGCCGACATCGGGGTAGTCGCACGCCGTGCGGCCCGGTCGTCCGCTTCCGGGTCCGTGGACGCACGAAGGGGGCCGCGCGCCGCGCGGCCCCCTTCGGCCATCCCCCCCCCGCGTGCCGCCCCGTCAGAGCGCCAGCTTCGTGATCCGGGCGAGGCTGGTGGCGGTGGTGGTCCAGTCGGGGAGGCGCCCCACCACCTGCTCGATGGCCGGCGAGGAGCCGGGGGAGTAGCTCTCCACCACCTCCGCCTCCACCGGCTCGGCGCCGCGGATGCGCAGCGTGCCGTCCCACCCCTGCGCGTTGCCGTAGGCGCGCAGCACGTACACGCGGGGCGGCGCGGCGGCGCCGGCGGGTGCCTGCCCCCCCGGGGGGAGCGGCGGCAGGCTGTCGCTGAACGACCACCCGGCCAGCCGGTCCGCGGGGATGCGCACGTTGACGGCGTACTGCCCGCCCGGGGCGATGCGCAGCCGCACCGTGCGCTCGCCGCCCGCGGCGGCGCCCTCCGGCGCCGCGGTCACCGGCGGGGCGGGGAAGGCCGGGCGCTCCGCCGGCCGCACCCACCCCGGCCCGCGCGGCGCGAAGCGCGGCCCCGGCACCCCGCCCAGCGCGGCGGCGGCGGGGATCCAGTCCGCGCCGGACACGGTGAGCGTGGAGGAGGTGTCGGTGACCAGCTGCTGCACGGCCAGCCGCTTGGGCCGCTCCGCGCTGTACGGGTGCACGAGGGCGAGGGCGACCACGCCGGCCAGCCCCGCCGCCGCCAGCACGCCCGAGGCGAGGCGCAGCCGCCCGCCCCGGTGCAGCGCCGCGGCGCCCGTGGCCGCCAGCCAGACCGTGGGGAGCGCAACCAGCAGCGCGAGCACCGGGTCGAAGGAGACGGCCGCCGGGAAGCGGCCGGCCAGCGGCGCGGCCAGCTTGAGGAGCACCGTCTGCACCTGCGCGGTGAGCAGCGCGGGGACGGTCCACGCCACCAGCAGCGCCGCCCACCAGGCCCGCGGCGCGAAGGCCCACAGCAGCAGCCCCAGCGATCCCCCCAGCGTCCACCAGAGCGCCAGGTACCCGGTGCCGATCCCGCCCGCGGTGAGCAGCGCCAGGAGCAGCGCCCAGGCCAGCGTCGCCCCCGCCAGCGCGGCGAGCGCTGCGTCGCCGGCGCCCCGGCGCTCGGCGCGGCGCGCCCACACGGAGTGCACGAACAGGAAGGCCGCCAGCGCCAGCGCGCCGTACGCGGCCCACCCCAGCCCGGGGCGCGCGAACCACCCGTGCGGCCGCCCCAGCGCCATCCCCAGCACCCCGGCCACGACCACGGGAACCAGGATCCCCGCCAGCGTCGCCAGCAGGGTGACGCCCGCCCCGGCCAGCGCCCGGCCCCAGGTGAGCGGGGTGCGGCGGGCCGCGACCGCCACGGCGGCCAGCGCCAGCACCAGCGCCACGACGGCCAGGAGTGTCGCCGTGCCGGCCGAGTAGGCGAACATGGTCCGCCCCAGGAAGTCGTAGTAGATGGAGGGCGCGCGGCTCACGTCGCCGGGGAGCGGCCCGGTGGCGAGCTCGCGGACCAGCGCCAGGGCGTTGCCGCCCATGTGCTGGATGGAGCCGGGCTGCACCCGCTCCACCCGGTCCAGCGCGGTGTGGTAGGCGTAGCCGTCCTGGTACAGCGCCACGTCCAGCCCGCGCAGCCGCCCCGCGTCGCGGTAGACGCGGAAGTCGGTGTCGGAGGGGATGATCCCGCTCTGGAAGATGTCCTGCCCCAGCACGGTCCCGTAGGGGAGCGGGACGGAGCGGGCGTATTCCTCGGTGAGCCAGTCGTTGCCGGGGCCGGCCTGGAAGAGCACCGCCTTCCCCCGCGGCCCCGCCGACTCCAGGTTGACGAAGGCGCGCACGTCCGCGGCCCAGGGGTGCTCCAGGAAGGCGTCCGAGCCCAGCAGCCCGGCCTCCTCGCCGTCGTTGAAGTTGAAGACCACCGTGTGCTGCGGGCGCGGCCCGGCGGCCAGCGCGCGCGCCATCTCCACCGCCGTGGCCACGGACACGGCGTTGTCGCCCGCGCCCACGCTCTCCGGCGGCGAGTCGTAGTGCGCCGACACCAGCACCGCCGTGGCCGAGTCGCCGCGGATGCGGGCCAGCACGTTGCGCGTGCGGCGCAGCTCCAGCGTCCCCGGGCGCCACATGGCCGGCTCGGCGTCGGCGTGGTCCTGCACCTGCACCTCCACCCCCGGGATCGCGCCCAGCGTGGCGGCGAGGTACGCCGCGGCCTCGTCGCGCCCCGGCGTGCCGATCACCCGCCGCCCGATGTCGCCCGCCAGGCGCTGGAGGACGGGGCGCGCGCGCGCCTCCGAGAACCCGGTGGCCGGGACGTCGGCGGACGCGGGGGCGGGCGGCCGGTCCGCCCACGCGGCGAGCGCCAGCACGGCCGCGAGCAGCGCCGCGGCAGCGAGCCACACGGCGCCGCGGCGCCCGCGGTGGGCGTCGTCGCCTAACGCGATGGGAGCGCGGCCGGTGCCGGGGGTGAGTACGGGGGTGGATTCCATTGGGCGCCGCGGAAGGGGGAAGCGCGTGGGCGATGCAATTGATGGCGGACAATATGCGCCGGCCGTTGGGCCGACGCAACGCCCGCGACGGCGGACGACGCCGCGGAAAACGGCGGGGCCCCTCCACCCAAAGTGGAGGGGCCCCGCCGTTCAGCGCACTTCGTACTTCGTACTGCCGTTCACTCCCGCACTCCCGCACTTCAGTTCGCCGACCCCGCCGCCCGGTCCGCGTGCGTCGCCGACTGCAGCGCCATGGTCACCGAACCCACGAACGGCATGGACGACTCGATGCGGACCGGGATGCGGCACTCGTCGTCCGTCAGGAACAGGCGGATGACCGCCTGGCGGCCGCCCTTGTAGCGCTCCGGGTCGTGGACCCGCATCTCCACCGCCACCGTCCGGAAGGTGCCGGCGGGAACCGTGGTCTGCTGCCGGCCCAGCACGCGCACCTGCACCGGGTTGCGGCGGGTGTCGAAGTGGCGGTTCAGGTCGTAGGCGGCGCCCGCCTCCAGCGGCAGGGTGCGGATGAAGAACAGGAACGAGAGCTCGTCCAGCGGCGCCGCCGTGGGGATCGCCCCCTGCTCGCCCCCGGCCGAGGCCCAGCGCCGGTCGGCCAGGTCCATCCGCACGTCCTCGCTGCGGCTCCCCAGCGGGCTTCGCTCCGTCTTGGTGTAGCGCACCGAGGCCATGGCGCGCGAGTCGAACCAGGAGCGCGTCCGGTCGCGGATCACCGCGGGCCCCATCCGCCCGTCGAAGTCGAAGCCCAGCACGAAGGCGCGGCGCCCGCCCACCTCCTCCGGCCCGGTCACGCGCAGGGTCCCCGTGCCCAGCCTGCCGAAGCGGCTGCTGCTCGCCCGGTACACCAGCTCCTCGCCCACGCCGAAGGGGACCCGCGCCGCCTGCGCCGCGAGCCCCGGGGCGAGCGCGAGCGCCGAGGCGGCGAGCGCCAGCGCGATCCCCCGCCGCGCGCGCCGTGCCGTCCACCCGTTCCTGCCGGTTCCGTCGCTCACCCTGCCCTCCTTCGCTCGTGCGGTCGTTTCCTCTTCCGCTTCAAGCTAGGCCCGCGGGGGGCGCCGGGGTGTCGGGGCGGGACGGGGAAGGGTGTAGGGGGAGCGGGGAGACCGGGTGTAGGAGAACCCCCCACCCGGCCGACGAGGAGCCCCGACTTCGGGAGGACTTACCGCCCCGCCGCCTCCGCCGCGAGCGCCGCCTCCGAGGCCGCCCGGCGAGGGCGTCGCCACATGCGCGGGGGCACCAGCAGCACGGGGCAGGGCGCCGCACGCGCCACCTCCGACCCCACGCTCCCGGCCAGCGCCCGCCCCAGCGCGCCGCGGCCGTGCGTCCCCAGCACCAGCAGGTCGGTGCCGTCCTCCGCGGCCAGGCGCACGATCTCGCGCGCGGGCGGGCCGCCCCACGCCACCTCCTCGCGCACCTCCACGTCGGCGCAGCCGCCGGCGCGGGCGAGGGCCGCCTCCACGGCGGGGCTCATCTCCGGGCCCACCACGGCGCGCGCCGGCGTCCACCCCTCCGCCCCGCCCGCCGGCCGCGCCAGGTGCAGCACCCGCAGCTCCACCCCGGCCAGTTCGCCGTCGCGGGCGTGCGCCCCCAGCGCGCGGGCCATGTCCAGCGCCACGTCCAGGGCGCCCGTGGCCGGGTCGCGCGGGTCGATGGGGACCGTGATGCGCCGCAGGGGGAGCCGCGGCTCGCCGCGCACCACCAGCACCGGGCACTCCGCGGCGCGGATCACCCGGTCGGCGGTGGTGCCCAGCAGGCGGTCGGCCACCCGGCGCAGGCGGTGCGGCCCCAGCACCACCAGCCCCGCCCCCAGCCGGCGGGCCCGCCGCACCACGGCGCGGTGCGGCGCGTCCACCTGCACCGCGGAGCCGTCGGGCGCGGGGGCCCCGGGGACGGCGCGGCCGAGCTGCGCCCGGAGCGCCTCCTCCGTGGCCCGCAGCCGCAGGCGCAGCGGCACGCGCTCCGTCTCCGCCAGCTCCGGCGCGGCCGCCGGGTCCGGGTGCGAGGGGAAGAGCGCCTCCATGGCGTGGAGCAGGTGGAGCTCCGCGCCGGTGGCCGCGGCGATGCGGGCGGCCGCCCGCACCACGGCGTCGGAGGCGGCGGTCAGGTCGGAGGCGGCCAGGACCGGGCGGTGCGCGCGGAGGTGCTGCATGGGGTCCTCCCGTTGCCGGGGTTCAGCGCGGGGCGTCGAACAGCGCCCGCAGGATGTCGAAGGGGGTCACGATGCCCAGCAGCCGTCCGTCCTCCACCACCAGCGCCCGGTGGATCCGGCCGCGCAGGAGGAAGCGGGCCGCCTCCGCCACGGAGTCGTCCGGCCCCACGCTGAACGCCACGGGGGTCATCACGTCCCGGACCCGGTACGCCTGGGGGCGGTCGTCCTCCGCCGGGCCGAAGCCACCTTCCCCGAAGTCCACCGGGATCCCCGCGGCGGCCAGGTACGCCGCCACCGCGTCGTCGTTGGCCTCCTCGGGGAGCATGGGCTGCTCCCAGGAGGGGTGCCCGGACGGCACCTCCACGGCGCGGGCGGCGAGCCGCACCACGTCCGTGGCGGAGACCACCCCGGCGATCCGCCCGCCGCGCTCCAGCACCGGCACCCCGCTGATCCCCTCGCGCGCCAGGGTGGCCACCAGGTCGCGCACCGTGTCGTCCGGGGACACCGACACCACCTGCGGCCACAGGACGTCCCGCACCGCGAGCCCGGCGCAGGGCGCCGCCTTCTCCACTCTCGTCGTCATGGTCCGTGTCTCCGTGTCGGCCGGGGCGGGGCATCCGCCCGGCGGGGTGAATCAGGCCGCGGGGAGGGGCGCGCGGAGCGCATCGCCCGGCGGGGCCGCGCGCGCCGCCGAGGGCACCGCCAGCACGTTGCAGGGTGCGCCGCGCAGCGTGGCGCCCGCGGTGCTCCCCAGGTGGTGGGGCGGGGGGCCCGCGTGGCCGTTGGTGCCCAGCACCACCAGGTCCGCCGCCCACTCCGACGCCTCGGCCAGGATCTCGTCCGCGGCCACGCCCAGGCGCACCTTGCACTGCACCCCGCGGGCGCGCGGCCGGCGGCCGCGCACGAAGGCGTCCAGCCGGCGCTGCGCCGCCTGCTCGCGCGCGGCGCGGGGCGCGGGCGGCGCGGCGTCCTCCACCACCAGCAGCGAGCGCACGTCCGGCGCGCACCCCGGGCAGAGCGCCCCGGCGGCGTCCAGCCCGCGCTCGTGCACCTCCACCCCCGCCTCCGACAGGTCGGTGGCCAGCAGCACGCGCCGGGGCCCGTCCGCCAGCGAGGAGCGCTGCACCAGCACCGGCACCTCCGCGCGGCGCACCACCCCCTCCGCGGTGGTTCCCAGGAAGTGGCGCCAGATGCGGTTCTTGCGCGTGGCGCCCACCACCACCAGGCCGGCGCCCACGGCGCGCGCCACCGCGGGCAGGCACTCCGTGGCCGGGCCCTCCACCACGTGGCACACCACCTCCGCTCCCGGCGCGTCGGCGCGCGCCCGCGCCTCCAGGCGGCGCAGCAGCTCCGCGGCGCCGGGCGCGCCGTCCTCCCCGTGGAGGGCGTCGAAGGCGTGCACCACGTGCAGCGTCGCGCCCAGGGCGCGCGCCGTCTCGGCGGCGTGGGGGAGCAGGGGGTCCGGCGCGTCCAGCGATGCGACGCCGGCGACGATCTTTCGCATGGGGTGGAGCATGGTGCCTCGGTGCAGCCGGGATCTTTCGGGCAACCCTTCGGGGCCGGGGACCTCCCCCGCCGTCAGGATGGAAAGCTAGCCCGCGGCGCCCGGCGGCACGTCGGGCGGTCGGGGCCGGGGGCGTAGGGGAACGCCACCGGTTTTCCCGGCGCGGAGTCGAGAAAAACCCGACACGCGCGGCCCCGGCGGCACTTTCCCCAGGCGCGTGCGGCGCATACGTTTCGGTGCCGCCGCGGCCCGCGCCGCCGCCGTCCGCCACCCTTTGCGATCGCCCATGCCGGAGGCACCCACCCGGGACGTGCTCGCCCGCCTGCTCCTGGAGCGGGTGTGCGACGACGCCGTGTTCGCGCTGGACCCGGAGGGCCGCGTCGCCGCCTGGGGCGGCGGCGCCGAGCGGATGCTGGGCTGGCCCGAGGCGGAAGCGCTGGGGCGGCCGCTGGCGGCGCTGTGGGCGGAGGCGCGCGCGGCCGGGGAGCTGGCCGGGCGGGCGCTGGGCCTGGCCGCCGAGCACGGGCGCTTCGAGGCCGAGGAGGAGTGGGCCCGGCGCGACGGCACGCGCCTGCGGGTGGACGCGGCCGTCACCGAGCTGCGCGAGGGGGGGCGGCGGGTGGGCTTCGGGGTGGTGGCCCGCGACCTCACCGGGCGGCAGCAGGCCGAGCGGGCGCTGCAGCAGCGCACCGGGCTGGTGCGCCTCCTCCAGCTGGTGTCCACCGCCGCCAACGAGGCCGAGAGCGTGGAGGGGGCGCTGCACACCACCCTGGACGAGGTGTGCGCCTACACCGGCTGGCCGGTGGGGCACGCCTGGCTCCCCGCGCCCGGCGGCGAGCTGGTGTCCGCCGGCATCTGGCACCTGGACGATCCCGAGCGCTTCCGCGCCTTCCGGGAGATGTCCGAGTCCCTGCGCTTCGCGGCGGGGACGGGGCTCCCCGGCGAGGTGCTGGCGGCGGGGCAGCCGGTGTGGGTGGAGGACCTGGAGGGCGACGCGCACTTCGTCCGCGGCCGCGGGGGGCCGGTGCCGGTGCGCGCCGCCTTCGCCCTGCCCGTGCTGATCGGGCGCGAGGTGGCGGGGGTGCTGGAGTTCTTCCGCGAGGAGCCGGCGCGCCCGGACCATCCGCTGCTGGAGGCGATGACCCAGATCGGGGTGCAGCTGGGGCGGGTGGTGGAGCGGAGCCGCGCGCGCGAGGCGCTGCGCCGCTCCGAGGCCAAGTTCGCCGGGATCATCTCCATCTCCTCCGACGCCATCGTCTCCACCGACGAGGAGCAGAGGATCACCCTGTTCAACCAGGGCGCCGAGAACGTCTTCGGCTACACGGCGGACGAGGTGCTGGGTCGGCCGCTGGCCCTGCTCCTCCCCGAGCGGTCGCGCGCCGGCCACGCCGCCCAGGTCCGCGGCTTCGGCGACTCCCCGGTGGTGTCGCGCCGCATGGGCGAGCGCGGGCGCATCGCCGGGCGGCGCAAGAGCGGCGAGGTGTTCCCCGCCGACGCCTCCATCTCCAAGCTGGAGCTGGGCGGGCGGCGCATCTACACCGCCGTGCTGCGCGACGTCACGGACCGGGTGCGGGGCGAGGAGGAGCTCGCCGCCCGCAGCGAGGAGCTGGAGCGCTCCAACCGCGAGCTGGAGCAGTTCGCCTACGTGGCCTCGCATGACCTGCAGGAGCCGCTCCGCATGGTGGCCAGCTACACGCAGCTGCTGGCGCGCCGCTACCGCGGCCGGCTGGACGAGGACGCCGAGGAGTTCATCGGCTACGCGGTGGACGGCGTCACCCGCATGCAGGCGCTGATCAACGACCTGCTCGCCTACTCCCGCGTGGGCACCCGCGGCGGCTCCTTCGAGCCGGTGGAGGTCGACGCCGTGCTGGAGCGCGTCCTTGCGAGCCTGGGGCCGGCGATGGAGGACGCCGGCGCCACGGTGACCCACGACCCGCTCCCCACGGTGCCGGGCGACCCCGTGCAGCTGGGGCAGCTGCTGCAGAACCTGGTGGCAAACGCCGTCAAGTTCCGCGGCGAGGCGCCGCCGCGGGTGCACGTGTCCGCGGAGCGCGACGGCGACGGGTGGACCTTTTCGGTGGCCGACAACGGCATCGGCATCGACCCGGAGTACGCCGACCGGATCTTCGTCATCTTCCAGCGGCTGCACACCCGCGCCGAGTACCCGGGCACGGGGATCGGGCTCGCCATCTGCAAGAAGATCGTGGAGCGCCACGGGGGGCGCATCTGGTTCGAGCCCGCGCCGGGCGGGGGCACCGTGTTCCGCTTCACCCTTCCCGACCGGGAGATCGACCGAGAATGAGCAGCCAGACCGTCTCCCGCCCCGTCGAGGTGCTGCTGGTGGAGGACAACCCCGGCGACGTGCGCCTGACGCGGGAGGCCCTCAAGGAGGGCAAGATCCGCAACAACCTGCACGTGGCCCGGGACGGCGTGGAGGCGCTGGCCTTCCTGCGGCGCGAGGGCGGGCACGCCGACGCCCCCCGGCCCGACGTGATCCTCCTGGACCTCAACCTCCCCCGCAAGGACGGCCGCGAGGTGCTCGGCGAGGTCAAGGGCGACCCGGCGCTGCGGCAGATCCCGGTGGTGATCCTCACCAGCTCGCAGGCCGAGGAGGACATCTGCCGCGCCTACGACCTGCACGCCAACTGCTACATCTCCAAGCCGGTGGACCTGGACCAGTTCATCCGCGTGGTCAAGTCCATCGAGGACTTCTGGTTCACCGTGGTCAAGCTGCCTCCCGAGTGACGGGTTCTACGGCTTTGAACGGCCGGTTCGGGCGTGCCCCCGCTGGCGCGGGGTCGGGCTGCGGCTCCGTAAGCGAGCAAACTACGCTCGCTAACGGAGGCGAGCCCACGCAAACAGCCGCGCGGTCTCGCCGCTTCGCGCTCGCATCCCTCACGCGGGCTCCGCGCTGGCGTCGTCCGGGGCCCCCACCCGGCGGCCTGAGAGCCGCCACCCTCCCCCGTTCCGGGGGAGGGCTTCCCGGGAGGCGAGATCGGCGTGCCGTGGCAGGCCCCCTCCCCCCGGCCCCCTCCCCCGCAAGCGGGAGAGGGGGAGCACTGCACGCGCATCCGCAGTTGTCCCCTCTCCCAGAATGGCGCTTCACGCTGCGCGTGAACCGGAGGAAGGGAGAGGGTGGCGAGCCTCAAGCGAGCCGGGTGAGGGCCGTTGCAGGCTGTTCCCTGTTCCCTGTTCCCTGTTCCCTGTAGTGCCCACTCGCATCCTGCTCGTCGAGGACAACCCCGGGGACGCGCGGCTGATCCGGGAGACGCTGCGCGAGGCGGAGTCGCTTCCGTTCCAGCTGACGCACGCGGACCGGCTGGCGGCGGCGGAGGAGCGGCTGGCGGCGGAGGCGTTCGACGTGGTGCTGCTGGACCTGTCGCTGCCGGACGCGCACGGGCTGGAGACGGTGCGGCGCACGCTGGCGGCGGGGGCGGAGGTCCCCATCATCGTGCTCACCGGGCTGGACGACGAGACGACGGCGGTGGCGGCGGTGCAGGCGGGGGCGCAGGACTACCTGGCGAAGGGGCGGCTGGACGGAACGCTGCTGGCGCGGGCCATCCGCTACGCCATGGAGCGCAAGCGGCTGGAGCGCGAGCGCGTGGAACTGCTGCGCAGCGAGCGCGAGGCGCGCGCCACGGCGGAGGCGGCGGTGCGCGCCCGCGACGACGTGCTGCGCGTGGTGTCGCACGACCTGGGCAACTCGCTCAGCGCCGTGCTGGTGACCACCACCCTGCTGCTGCGCTCCCTCCCCGAGGACGGCGAGGTGCGGCCGCGCGTGGCGAGCATCCGCCAGCTCGCCGAGCAGATGCAGCGATTGCGGCAGGACCTGCTGGACGTGGCCAGCATCGAGGCGGGGCGGCTTTCCATCGAGCCGGACTGGCACGAGCCGGGGGAGCTGCTGGAGGCCACCCGCGGGCACTTCTCGCCCGTGGCGGCGGAGAAGGGGGTGTGCCTGGAGACCCGCACGGAGCAGGAGCTCCCGCCCGTGGTCGCCGACCGGGAGCGGGTGCTCCAGGTGCTCGCCAACCTGGTGGGGAACGCGCTCAAGTTCACGCCGGCGGGCGGGCGCATCGAGCTGTCCGCCGCGCGGGTGCCGGAGGGGGTCCGGATCGCCGTGGCCGACACCGGGCCGGGGATCGCGCCGGAGAACCTGCCGCACGTCTTCGACCGCTTCTGGAAGACGCAGGGCGGCAACCGGCACGGCGCCGGGCTGGGGCTGGCGATCTGCAAGGGAATCGTCGAAGCGCACGGCGGGAGCATCGGGGTGGAGTCCCGGCTCGCGGCGGGGAGCACCTTCGCCTTCACCCTCCCCGCCGCGGAGGCCGCCCCCGACGACGAATAGCCCCCCGCCCGGGGGGCGGGGGGCCGACTGTGGACGCGGCGCCGCACGCGTTGTGGCGCCGTGCTCTTTGTATCCGGGAGCGCGGCTCAGCCTCCGGACACCAGGATAAGGCCGCGGGGAGGCTGGACCGGGGTGGAGATCGGGGGCATGTGGCTCCTCCTGTCGGCAGGTGGACGGCCGGGCGCGGCGGGCGGTTGTAAAGTTTTTGAGCAATCCGCGTTCCGCGGGCGGAGCGGGGGACCGGCCGCCGGCCGGTGCCCCTTGCGGCGCCCACCGAACACGAAAAAGGCCCCGGCGTCAGCCGGGGCCCCGCCCCCACACCGGAGCCGCGTGAGGGATGCGCGCCCGGCAGGGCCCTCACCCGGCGGCCTGAGAGCCGCCACCCTCTCCCAATTCTGGGAGAGGGGGCAGCGGCTGGATGTTGAGGCCGCGTAAGCAGTTGCGTGAGGGATGCGCGCCCGGCAGGGCCGAGACCCCGCGGGGCAGTTTCCGCGGGGGCTCGGCTGCGTTGCAGACGGTAGTTTCGTCTGCTACGCAGCGCGCAGCCCGACCCGAGCGACAGCGAGGGGCACGCCCATCCCCGCAGTTCAAATCCGTTCAAAAAATCAGTGCTGCGCCTTGAGAACCCCCGTCTCCAGCGCGAACCTCACCAACTCCGCCCGGTGCGTGAGCCCCAGCTTCTGCATCAGCCGCGACCGGTAGGTGTCCACCGTCTTGGGCGACAGGAACAGCTTCTTGCCGATCTCCCCCGACCCGTACCCCTCGGCGGTCAGCTTGAGCACCTCGCGCTCCCGCTCGCTCAGGTCGTGCAGCGGGTCGTCCTCGCCGTGCCCCGCGGTCTTGTAGCCGCGCAGCAGCAGCCGCGTGGCGCTGGGGTACAGGAACACCTCGTCGCGCGCCACCGTGCGCACCGCCAGGATCAGGTCCTTGTCGGCGCTGGTCTTCTGCACGTAGCCGCTGGCGCCGGCCTCCAACACCGGCAGCAGGTACTCCTCCTCGGCGTGCGAGGTCAGGATCAGCACCCGCGTCCCCAGGTCGAGCGCGGTGACCTGGCGCGTGGCCTCCATCCCGCCCATCCCCGGCATCGCCAGGTCCATCACCACCACGTGCGGCCGCAGCGCGCGCACCCGCTCGATCGCCTCCTCGCCCGTGGACACCTCGCCCACCACGTCCATGTCCGGCTCCAGGCCGAGCAGCGCGCGCAGCCCCCCGCGGAGCACCGCGTGGTCGTCGGCCAGCAGAACACGGATCTTGTCGGGTATCATGATCTTGCACGTTGAAGATGGAAGTCCGGACCTCGCCCCCCGCTCACAC
>DASVQR010000143.1:0-1775 GCA_036389055.1 Longimicrobiaceae bacterium
CCCGCCCGAGGTAGCCCCGCGCCACCTGCACGCCCCCGATGTACAGCTCCCCCGCCACGCCCACCGGCACCGGCCCCAGCGCGCGGTCCAGCACGTACAGCTGCGTGTTCCACACCGGCCGCCCGATCGGCACCCCCGCCCTACCCTCCACCCGCTCGCACGCCCAGAAGCTCACGTCCACCGCGGCTTCGGTCGGCCCGTACAGGTTGTGCAGCGCCACCGGCGGCGCGAAGCGCTCGTGGAAGCGCTCCGCCAGCGCCGCGCCCAGCGCCTCGCCGCTGCAGATCACCCGGCGCAGCGTGGCGCAGCGCTCCGCCCCGGCCGCTTCGACGAATGCCTGCAGCATCGAGGGGACGAAGTGCAGCGTCGTCACGCCCCGCCGCTCGATCTCCTCCCGCAGGTACGCCGGGTCGAGGTGCCCCTGCGGGCGCGCCATCACCAGGCGGGCCCCCTGCTGCAGCGGCCAGAAGAACTCCCACACCGAGACGTCGAAGCTGAACGGCGTCTTCTGCAGCACCACGTCGTCGGCCGCCAGCCCGTACTCCGCCTGCATCCACGCCAGGCGGTTGACGATGCCGCGGTGCGCGTTCATCACGCCCTTGGGCCGTCCCGTGGAGCCGGAGGTGTAGATCACGTACGCCAGGTTGGCCGGCGAGACCGCGCTGTCGGGGGTCTCCTCGGCCTCGCCGGCCCCGTCCGCGAGCTCCGCCTCCGCACCCGCCACGTCCACCACCTCCACTCCCTCCGGCACCGCCAGCGCGTCCGGCACCGCCGCCCCCGTCAGCAGCACCCTCACCCCGGAGTCGGCCAGCATGTACGCCAGTCGCTCCGCCGGGTAGGCGGGGTCCAGCGGCACGTAGGCGCCGCCGGCCTTGAGCACGCCCAGCAGCGCGACCACCATCTCCAGGCTGCGCTCCAGGCACACGCCCACCCGCACCTCCGGACCCACGCCCCGGCGCCGCAGGGCGTGCGCGAGGCGGTTGGCCCGCGCGTTCAGCCCCGCGTAGCTCAGCGCCTCCTCCTCGAAGGCCACCGCCACCGCAGCCGGCGTGCGTCCCGCCTGCGCCTCGAACAGCTCGTGGAGGCAGCGCTCGCGAGGGTAGTCCGCCTCGGTCCGGTTCCACCCCTCCAGCAGCTGCCGCCGCTCGGCGGCGCCCAGCATCTCCACCTCGGGGAGGGGCCGGTCCGGCTCGGCGGCCAGGGCGTCCACGAGCGCGACGAAGTGGCCCGTCATCCGCTCGACGGTGGCCGCTTCGAACAGCTCCGTCCGGTACACGAGCGCGCCCGCGTAGCGCTCGCCCGCCTCCTCCAGGTACAGCGCCAGGTCGAACTTGGCCACCTCGCTCCCGCGCTCCAGCGGCTCGATCGCCGTCGCCGTGAGCCGCGACTCCGCGGCGTCGTTCGGCTGCAGGGAGAACAGCACCTGGAAGAGCGGCGCGTAGCCGAGCGAGCGCTCCGGCGCAAGCTCCTCCACCAGGCGCTCGAACGGCAGCTCCTGGTGGGCGAAGGCACCCAGCACCCCCTCCCGCACCCGGCCCAGCAGCCCGCGGAAGCCGGGCGCCCCGGACAGATCCGCCCGGTGAACCAGGTTGTTGGTGAAGAAGCCGATCACCCCCTCCACCTCGGGGCGCATCCGCCCCGCGATGGGGGTGCCCACCACCACGTCCTCCTGCCCCGCGTACCTCCCCAGCAGCGTCTGCCAGGCGGCGAGCAGCGCCATGAACGGCGTCGCGCTCTCCTGGCGCGCCACCCGGCGCAATGCGCCTGTCGTCCCG